>CAJMAC010000006.1 GCA_905211265.1 uncultured Eubacteriales bacterium | reverse complement strand
AAATAGTTTGTAAATAAAATTAACTAATAACTAATAAAAAAGTAACAAATGTTTGATACTTGCATAAAATGAAAAAATATTGTATAATGTATATGTAGATAAAACCTACATATATTAAAAAAGGAAGTATCTAGTTTGCCTAAGTTAGATACTAGCCAGATTTTCTGTATAGTACTAGCCTAAACAGGTTGGTACTTTTGTTATGTATAAATATATAATTAGTGAAACTAATAATACATTTATAATAAATTGCATTACAATAAAATTAAAAAACTTCTTCTCTAATTTTCTCATAAGCATCACCACCTTTCAAAAAGGTCAAAACCCCCTTGAAAAAACGGTTAGTACCAACACTAGATATTTCCTTAATGTTTATAATAACATATTAAAAATAGTTTGTAAATAAAATTAACTAATAACTAATAAAAAAGTAACAAATGTTTGTATAATTATATAATTTTTTAATTTTATTTTCTTAAATTACTTGTATAAATTATAAAAATATGATATTATTTTATTAGATTATAAAAATAATAAAATACCCATTGGTAAAAAGAATAGAGGTACTTTATATGAATAAAATAAAAGAGTTAAAAATAGATAAAAAGAAGTATTTAGATATTGCAATAATATTTGCTTGTATTATTGCAATAACTTTAGTAGGTACTTTTGCTTTAAAATTATGGACTAGTACAAATAATACTGAATTAACTTTTAGAATAGGAGAATATTCTACCGAAGGAATTACTTGTAAAAGTGGAGAAGATATAACTGTATCTAATATAGGACCAGTATTTGATTATGAAAAAGATGGAGAAGTAATTGCCTTTAGAGCAGTAGCAGCAAGTTCTAATACTACTCCCTTAAATGTAAGTTTTAATATTAGTACAATAACTAATAATTTAAAAGAAACTTCATTTAAGTATGCATTAATGTCTAGTACAGATAAAACTAATTATACAGAAATATTAAAAGGAGATTTTTCTAATATAAGTAGTGGAAGTTCAATTGACTTAATCAAAGATAAAGTTATTACTAAAACAACATATTATAAATTAATTATCTATATAGATGGTAATATGGAAAATCCTATTTCTATGCAAAATGGTAGTTTAACAGGTAATGTAGAAATGTGTATAGAAGGAGGAGATATTGAAATAAATAGTTTTAAAGTAGATGGCGTAGAAACAACAACATTTCCTTTATCTAGTGGTTATGATATAGATACTACTTGTAGTGATGCAACAATAACATTTGATTATAAATCTCAAAGTTATGAAATATCCAATATAACAAAAAATAAAGCAAAATGTGGTATAACATATACCACTAAAACTAATAAAACTTATTTAAATAATTATATTAAAGGCTTAGCAGGTACTACACAAGGAACAGGACAAGTAGTAAATGAAACCGGTTATCGCTATGAAGGAAAGAATCCCGATAATTATATATATTTTAATAATGAACTATGGAGGATAATTGGAGTATTTGATGTAAGTACAGCAGGAGAGTATCTAACTAAAATAATAAGAAATGACTCTCTTGGAGGATATGCTTGGGATAAATCAAATAAAAACAATTGGGCAACATCATCACTATATAATTTATTAAATACAAATTATTATAATGCAACTGATGGAACAAGCGGTGGTAATTGCTATCAGGATAGTACTTCTATTACAGGTAATTGTGATTATACAGAAACTGGAATACAAAGTGAATATAGGGCTATGGTAGAAAATGTAACTTGGTATCTTGGTGGAAAAGACAGTGCTAGTTATACAGCAGAAGCGTTTTATACAGGTGAAAGAGATTCTATTTATAGTGGTAATACAGCATCAACTACAACAGGGTATATTGGATTAATGTATGCATCTGATTATGGATATTCTGTATTATCATCTAGTTGTGCTAGAACAACTAATCTAGGTAGTTATAATACTAGTGCTTGTGGTGGTTCATCTTGGTTAAAAAAAGAAACTTACGAATGGACAGTTACTCACAATAGTGCTTCTTCGAATTTTTCGTTCAATCTTTTCAACACGGCGAATCTTAATAACTATAGCGCTAGCGTTGGTTGTACCACTCGTCCAGTCTTATATCTTAATTCTATTGTCCAAAAAATAAGTGGATCAGGTACTATAACAGACCCATATAAAATAGGATATTAAAATGTCAATGTCGGATTTATCCGACCGACAATAATAAAAATAAGAAAGATAGTGATTTTAATGAATTCAAACATTTGTTCAATATATATATATATATATATATCAAAAGATAATAAGTAAACTGATAGTTAACTATGATATATTCTTTATTGATGGAAAAACATAAGATATCTTTTCATTAATAAAGAAAGGAGGTTAACTATGAAAGATTATTATAATTTAAAAAATGAATATAAAAATAGTATTATATTAATTAAAATAGGATTATTCTATAATACTTATAATGAAGATGCTATTATTATTCATAATTTAACTAAATATAAATTATATAATAATAATGGTATTATGTGTACTTCATTTACAGATAAATCTATTGATTTAGTATTATCTAGATTAAGAAGTATGAATGTAAGTTATATAGTTAAAACTAGTAAAGAATTAACTAAATATATAGGTAGAGTAACTAGTTATAAAGAGTTATTAAATAAAGTTAATAAAGAAAATGAAAGAGCTATGTTATTAATAAATTGGAAGATATAAAATTAAAAAAATTATTAAAATATTTAGAAAGGATATAGAATATGAAGAAAAGTTATATTTATATACTAATAGTTATATTAATGATAACATTAGTTATCATTAATCAAAAAAAAGATAGTAAATCTTTTACAGTTAATGGAGTAAAGTATTCTACTTCATTAGATGGTAATTCTATTGATTCTTTTCCTTCAAAAGGAGATTATGAAGTAGAAGTTAATTGTACTAATGCTAAAGGTTCATGGAATTATAGTAAATGGGTAGCAAGAATAAATAATATAACAGGTAAAGTATCATGTAATATATCTTTTACTAGTAAAACACCAACAAACATAAATAATTATATTAAAGGTTTAGCAGGTACTACACAAGGAACAGGACAACTGGTTAATGAAATGGCCTCAATTGATAATTCTACATTTACTGCTAGTGGAAATAAATTAGCACAAAGTTCTTATTCAAATTTATCAAATGATGCAACTTATCCATTCACTTGGAGTGATACAGATAAAACTTGGACAAGTACAAATCATACTGATAGTAAAACAAGCACAATATCATTTAATGTATCAACAAATGGGTATTACCAAATGTGTTATATGCAACAATCTGAAAAGAATTATGATTATACAACTATAAAAAAGGATAATACACAAATAAAATCATTAAAAGGAATTTCTAATTCTTCTTATGAATGTTTTTATTTAGGTAACTTAACAACATCTAATACTATAACAATAAGTTATAGTAAAGATAGTAGTGCTTCTACTCAACCTGATAATGTTGTGTTTTACTTTCAAACTGGAACATATAATGAAAATATTCAAAATGTAAGTATTGGTTATCGATATGAAGGAAAGAATCCAAATAATTATATATATTTTAATAATGAACTATGGAGGATAATCGGAGTATTTGATGCATCTTCTCATGGTAAAACAGGAGAGTATCTAACTAAAATAATAAGAAATGACTCTCTTGGAGGATATGCTTGGGATAAATCAAATAAAAACAATTGGGCAACATCATCACTATATAATTTATTAAATACAAATTATTATAATGCAACTGATGGAACAAGCGGTGGTAATTGCTATCAGGATAGTACTTCTATTACAGGTAATTGTGATTATACAGAAACTGGAATACAAAGTGAATATAGGGCTATGGTAGAAAATGTAACTTGGTATCTTGGTGGAAAAGACAGTGCTAGTTATACAGCAGAAGCGTTTTATACAGGTGAAAGAGATTCTATTTATAGTGGTAATACAGCATCAACTACAACAGGGTATATTGGATTAATGTATGCATCTGATTATGGATATTCTGTATTATCATCTAGTTGTGCTAGAACAACTAATCTAGGTAGTTATAGTACTAGTGCTTGTGGTGGCTCATCTTGGCTAAAAAAAGAAACTTACGAACGGACAGTTACACATTGTAGTGCTTCTTCGGGTTATTCCTTCAATCTTAACTACACGGCGGCTCTTAATAGCTTTGACGCTAACAATGGCTATGTCACTCGTCCAGTCTTGTATCTTAAATCTAATGTACAAGTATATGCAGGAGACGGTTCAATTAGTAAGCCATATCAAATAAAGTTAGCTAGTTAGATGTATCGTGCTAGATTTGTCTAGCCGATACTAGTATATAAATATAATATTAATATTGTGATTATGAAAGAAAGTATTAATATAATTAAGACTAATAATAAATTTTATAATGTATATGAAATAGATGCTTATATATTTAATTTATTATTTGGTTATAAAATAATGGATAATAATAAGGTAGGTTTTCCTGATAGTGTTTATAATAAGATTATAAATACTTTGGAGGATAATACTATTAATTATAATGTTATATTTAGGGATAAAGATAATATTATAAAGGATTTTAAGAATAGGAATAATTATTTAAAATTTAAGGATAGAGCATTAGATAAAATTGATATAGATAATAAGGTTAATATGATTATTGATAAGATTAAGAAATGTAATAAGAGTGATTTAGAAAGAATTTTCTATATTATTTATGAGTATTTTAAATAGAGATTTTAAGATATTAGATAAGACTTTATTATTTATAGATAATCTTGATAATTTAATTAGTAATGTTCCAAGAAGAGAATATTATTATAAGGATAAAATAATAGATAATAGTTATAAGTTATTAGAGTATATTATGCGTGCTAATAATGTAGATAGTATTTCAGTTAAACAAGAGTGTTTAACTGAAATAATTGTATATATTAGTTTATTAAATAGTTATTTGAATAGATTTTATTTTAAGAAATATATTAGTGAAAAACAATTATTTAAGTCTATTAATTTACTTAATCAAATACATTTAATGGTGAATTCATGGTTAAGTTTAAAGAATTAATAGATATATATAATGAGGTTAGAGTTAATGTTAGAAATAAAGATAAGATAATAAAGTTTGAGAGATTTAAGATGGAGTATTTGGTATATATTTATAATATACTAAATACTGATAGTTATAAGGGTGGATATTATTATTTATTTTTAATTAAGGATCCTAAGGTTAGATTAATAATGAGTGAAAATATTATTGATAAGATTATTAATCATTATGTTGCTAGATATATTTTATATAATAAATTAAATAAATATTTAATTAATAATAATGTTGCTACTAGAAAGAATATGGGATTAGATTATGGAATTAAATTATTAAAGAAAATGATTGAAAGAAATAAAAAATATGAGAAATTTTATTTTTTAAAACTTGATATTTATAAATATTTTTATAGTATAGACCATAATGTATTAAAAAGTTTATTAATTGATAAATTAGATAGTAGGGAATATAATATTATTTGTAATATTATTGATAGTACTAATTATAGTTATATTAATTCATATATTAGTAAATATATAGATAAGTATTCTGATATTATTCTGTATGAAAAAGGTAAAGGTCTTGCTTTAGGATTAATGACTAGTCAGTTTCTTGGTATATTTTATTTATATAAATTACATCATTATATTGTACACAATTTACATATAAAAGATTTTATTGTATATATGGATGACTATATTTTAATACATCATGATAAGGAATATTTAGAATTTGTTAGGGATAAGATAATTAATATTTTAAATGATATATATCATTTAAAAGTTAATAAGAATAAAACTATGATTAAATCTAATACTTGTGGTATATCTTTTTTAGGATATAATTTTAAAGTAATTAATAAAAAAACTATTATTAGAATTAGTAATTCTAATAAGAAAAAATTAAAGAAAAAGGTTAAGAAAATTAAATATCAATATGATAATGATTTAATAAGTTTTAGTAGTGCTTTTACTAGTATAAATGTACTTAAAACTAGTTATAAATTTGCACGAAGGATTGATATAGAAAATATTATTAATAAGTATTGGTATTAATTAATTAGGGTAATTTTTCATAAAAGTGTTTAGTGCTTCTTCGAACAATTCGTTCAATCTTAACAACACGGCGAATCTTAATAACAATAACGCTAACAATGGCTATACCACTTTTAGAGCAATTTATCTTTGTTTGCTTATTTATGTTAAGGCTAAATAAGATATAGGATAAATTACATAAATTATCCTTGCTTTATGCAAAATAAAAATTATAGATGGAATAAAATACGTTTTATTCCTATAACTATAATAATAATTAATTATTATTATGAAAAATAGATATGAATTTATAAAGAAAATATATAAGGAATATATAATATTTATTTTAAAAAAGAATAAATATTATGTATTTAATAATGATGAAAAGATATGTAAGTTATTTGATATCAATTATTATAATATTGATAAATTTAATATTAATTATATTGTTTTAAATAATTTAGATATTGTAAAAAAAGTAAGTTATAATGATAATAAATATTATGAATATTTGATTAAATATATATTAATTAGTATTGTTAAAAAATAATATTTATTATATGATTTATGTAGGTAGTGAAATAAAAGTTATGGAAGAAATTATATAATATTTAAGTATTATTTTATAAAAATTTTATATAATTTAGTATGAATGCTAAAGAATTACATAGATTATTAACTATTACTGCTTTTACAATTGGATATGTTTTAATTGATGAACTTACTGCAACTGAACAAAATGCTGTGGGTAATTTCTTTATGTTAATAGGACAAACTTTATCTACTAATTCATCATTTAATTTTAATGTAGATTGGAATAATGCTACTAATGGTACAAGTGTAAATAAAATAGATGAAAAAGAATTATTAAATAAAGTTAAAGATATTTTTAATAATTCAATAAATAATATAAAATGATATTGATTTTAAATAAAAAATATGATATATTAATTATCGATAAAACTTAAAAAAGATTAGTAAATTAATTATTTATCTTAGAGAGTTCATGGTTGGTGTAAATGAATATAAATGTTAATTGAAGCTACTTTTTAGTGCAGTTAATACCTGCCGGTTAAAAGCCGTTATGTAAATTAAGTAATAAAAGGATGGTACCGCATATTTATGCTCCTTAGGTATCATTCTTTTTCTATAAGAAAGGAATGAAATTATGAATAAATTATATGCAATAGTAGGAATGTGTGGAAGTGGTAAATCTATAGCGTCAGATTATTTAGTTAGTAAAGGATTTAATAAAGTTTATTTTGGAGGAGTTACTATGGATAAGTTAAAAGAAGCTAATCTTGAAGTAAATCCTGAAAACGAAAAGATGATGAGAGAAAAATTAAGAAGTGAACTTGGTATGGGAGCATTTGCTATTGTCTTATTACCAAAAATAAAAGAATGTTTTAATAATGGTAATACTGTTTTAGATGGAGTATATTCTTATGATGAAGTTAAAATATTAAAAGAGAATTTTCCTGAATTAAAAATTATTGCCATAGTATGTGATAAAGATATTAGATATGATAGATTAAGTATAAGAGAAGTAAGACCATTAACTAATGAAGAAGCAAGTGCAAGAGATATAGCAGAAGTAGAGAATATTGCTAAAGCTCCTCCAATTGCAATGGCAGACTATTATATATTAAATAATGGTACAATTGAAGAATATAAAACTAGATTAGAAGAAATACTAGAAAGGAATGATTAAGATGAAGAAATTAACTGGAGAACAAATAATAAATACTTATTTTGATTATTTTAAATCTCATGGACATACTGTAATAGAAAGTGCTCCATTAATACCAAAAGATGATCCAAGTATATTATGGATAAATGCTGGTGTTACTCCATTAAAAAAATATTTTGATGGTAGAGTAGTACCAGAAAATAAAAGATTAGTTAGTGTACAAAAATGTATAAGAACTGGAGATATTGAAAGTGTAGGTAAGACTGCTAGACATCATACCTTCTTTCAAATGTTAGGTAACTTTTCTATTGGAGATTATTTTAAAAAAGAAGCAATTACAATGGCTTTTGAATTATTAACTAGTGATAAATATTATGGTATACCAAAAGATAAACTTTATATGACAGTATATCCTGATGATACTGAAGCATATGATACATGGGTTAAAGTAGGAGTAGAACCTTCCCATATTATAAAATTAGAAGGTAATTACTGGGAAATAGGCGAAGGACCTAGTGGACCAGATTCTGAAATATTTTATGATCGTGGAGAAAAATATGATAAAAAGAAACTAGGTATTAAGTTACTTCAAGAAGAAATAGAAAATGATAGATATATTGAAATATGGAATAATGTATTTAGCCAATATAATGCTGAAGAAGGTATTCCAAGAAGTGAATATAAAGAATTACCTCATAAAAATATAGATACTGGTATGGGTGTAGAAAGAATGGCTTGTATTATGCAAGAAACAGAAACTAACTATGAAACAGATTTATTTATGCCAATTATAAATAAAATAGAAGAAATATCTAAAGTTTTATATAAAGGACAAATGGAATTTAAAGTAATAGCAGATCATATAAGAACATTAGTATTTGCCCTAAGTGATGGTGCAGTATTTGATAATTATGGTAGAGGTTATGTACTTAAAAGATTACTACGTAGATCTGTTAGAATGGGTAAGAAATTAGGAATAAATAAAAGTTTCTTAGCAGACTTAGTAGATGTAGTAGTAGATAAATATATTGGAGTATATCGTAATTTAAATAATAATATTTCTGAAATAAAAAAATTAATTACCAAAGAAGAAGAACTATTCCAAAGAACATTATTATCAGGAGAAAAAAGATTAGAGGAATTATTTAATTCTAATGTTAAAGAAATTAGTGGTGAAGATGCTTTCAAACTATATGATACTTATGGTTTTCCAATTGAACTTACTATTGAAATAGCTGAAGAAAAAGGATTTAGTGTAAATAAAAGTGATTTTGAAAAATACATGAAAGGTCAAAAAGAATTAGCAAGAAATAATAGAAAAGTAGATAATTCAATGAATATCCAAAATGAATTATTAATTAATTATAAAGAAGAAAGTAAATTTGTAGGTTATGATGTATTAGAAAATACTACTAAGATTATAACATTAATTAAAGATAATAAATTTGTAGATAGTATTACTGATAATGGTTATGTTGTTTTAGAAGAAACACCATTTTATGCTGAGTCAGGTGGACAAGTAGCAGATACAGGTTATATTATGACTGATATAATGAATGCTAAAGTTCTTGATGTAATTAAAGCTCCAAATGGACAACATTTAATGTTCATTGAAGTAATAAATGGTACATTAAGTACTGGTATGGAAGTAAAAACAAGCGTAGATAAACAAAAAAGATTAGATACTTGTAAAAATCATAGTAGTGTTCATATAATTCAAAAAACATTACAAGAATTATTAACTGACTCAGTTCATCAAGCAGGTTCAAAAGTAGATGAAAATACCTTTAGATTTGACTTTACTTATCAAGGAAAATTAAGTGATGAAATAATACTTGATGTAGAAAGACGTGCTAATGAAAGAGTTAATATGGCAGTAGATACCAAAATAGAAATAATGCCATTAAATGATGCAATTAAACTTGGTGCAATGGCTTTATTTGAAGATAAATATGGAAGTAATGTAAGAGTAGTTACTATTGGAGATTCAAAAGAGTTATGCGCAGGAACTCATGTTAAAAATTCTAAAGATATCAATAGAATTGCTATATTATCCATAGAAAATAAAGGATCAAATGTTTATAGAATACTAGGAAGTACAGATACTCATATAGAAAAAATGATGTCAATCGAAGTATCTCCATATCGTGATGAAATATCTAAATTATTAGAAAAAGCAAAGAAAATCTTATTAGAATCATCTAAACTTAATATTAAACTTGACTTTGATTTTAATGTTTATAAAGATGTATTAGATAGTTATAGTGATGTTATAGGATTAAGAAATTCTGTAAATGATATGAAATTAAGAGTAAAAGAATTAGAAAAAGAATTCTTAAATAAAAAGAGTGAACTTTCTGTAAGTGATTTATCAGCATTCTTAGATAGTGTAATTAAAGTTAATGATTTATCTATGATTGTAGCAATAACTAGTGATTATGAAATACCTGTATTAAAAGGTTTAGTAGATGCACTAGGTAATAAATACAATGAATACTTTATATTACTTGCTAATGTTAAAGATAATAACGTTAACTTTGTAGCAAAAACTAATAGTGATAAAATAAATTGTGGTCCAATTATTAAAGAACTTGCTTTAAAATGTTCTGGTAATGGTGGAGGAAGTAAAGTATTTGCCCAAGGTGGAGGTACTAAAATAGATAATCTAAGTACTGATTTACAAGATGTAAAAGATTATATAAGAAGTTTATTTAATTAGAATCTCAATTATGAGGTTCTTTCTTTTTTGTTTAATTTTAATACATTATTGGTAATATTTGTACCAAGATGTATTTTTTTTATAAAAAAAGAAGTAAAACGCAAATATTTTTATAATAATTATAATGTAGGGAGGTAAGAAAAGATGACATGGACTTAAATTAATTAAAGAATAATTTGGGTAATAATTATTATACAAAGGAGGGGCACAATGGTTACAGAACAAGTAATAAATAGAGAATACATGCTAGAACTAGATGAAGAAGTAAAGAAAGAAATAAGAAAGTTTATATCTTTATTTAATGATAGATTTGTTAAAACTTTATTATGTAAGAACATAATACTATTAAAAAAACTTTTAATATATGCATTAGATTTAAAACTAGATCCATATAATGTAGAATTAGTAATACTAAATAATGAATTATTATTAGATAGTTATAATGAAAGAAAAAAATATACTGATTTTATAGTATTATTAGATAATAAATATTATATTGATTTAGAAATAAATAGTAGTAATTTTGAAGAAGTAAAATATAAGAATTTCTTATATATTTGTAAAATGAATAGTATTATAGAAAAAAAGGGTAGTAAGGTTTCTAAAATGAGTGAAAGAGTAGTAGTACAATTAAATATAAATGCTAATAAAAAAGAAGATGTTTATTATAAAGATAAAAATAAAGATGAAATATACAAAGTAATTGGTGAAAAAATGAGCGATGTATTATTCGAAAACTTTATTATTGTCTTAATATCACTTGAAAAGTATGATAAGTTATATTATAATGGTGATAGAAGTTATAAAACTATTTTAGTAAAGTTTTTTGGATGTGATAACTACGTTAAAACATATGATATATTAGGCCAAATATTAACCGATGAAGAAAGAAAAGAAATTGATGAGATGCAGATGGAAGAAAATAAGAAACTTTTCTTTGAACGTGGAATTGAACAAGGCATCGAGCAAGGAATAGAAAATAATACAAACGAAATGATAACAAATATGATAAAGAACAAATTTACATTTAAACAAATATCTCTAGCTATTAATAAACCAGTTCAAGAAATAAAGAAGATAGCAACTTCTTTAAATCTAATTTAATATATAATTATTATAAAATACTAAGTTTTGAGATTATATACTCAGAACTCTTTTAATAACTTTAGGTTTTAAAAAGTCTTGGAATAACATAAAATGTTATGCAAAGGGAAAAAATATTTAATTTTATAGACAATAATACGTATTTTTGGTATAATTTAATTAGAAAGGAATAGTTATGGAAGTATGGATTTGGTTAGGTATAATTGTTATACTTAGTATATGGGAAGCTTTAACTGTAGGATTAGTATCTATTTGGTTTATAGCGTCAGGTATAGTTAGTTTAATATTATCATTATTTAATGTAGACTTTATAATATGTTTTGGAGTTTTTGTAATATTAGGTACTATACTTATGATTACTACTAGAAAGTATTTGTTAAAATTATTTAAAGTAAAAAATACTAAAACTAACATAGATAGAATTATTGGTATGAAAGGAATAGTAACAAATATTCTTGATAATTCAATTTATGAGGTAAAAGTAGATGGTAAAGTGTGGAGTGCTTATTCTAATGAAGAATTAAAAGTTAATGATTATGTAAAAATACTAGAAATTAATAGTGTTAAATTAAAGGTAGAGAAATGGAGTGATAAATAATGCCTGTATTAATAGTTATATTAGTTATTGTATTGGTATTGGTACTACCAAATATTAAAATTGTACCACAAGCTAAAAGATATGTAGTAGAAAGATTAGGAAGTTATTATACAACTTGGGAGAATGGATTACATTTTAAAGTTCCTTTTATAGATAGAATTGCTAATGTTGTTAGTATAAAAGAACAAGTTTTAGACTTTGCACCTCAACCAGTAATTACTAAAGATAATGTTACTATGCAAATAGATACTGTTGTATATTTACAAGTAACAGATGCTAAATTATATACTTATGGAGTAGAACGACCAATCGGGGCAATTGAAACATTAACTGCAACTACTTTAAGAAACTTAATTGGAGAATTAGAATTAGATCAAACTTTAACTTCAAGAGATATAATTAATTCTAAAATGAGAGTTATTTTAGATGAAGCAACAGATCCGTGGGGAATTAAAGTAAATAGAGTAGAAGTTAAAAATATTTTACCTCCACATGATATTCAAGAAGCTATGGAAAAACAAATGCGTGCAGAACGTGAAAGAAGAGAAAAAATACTTCAAGCAGAAGGTGAAAAAAAATCTAGTATCTTACTTGCTGAAGGTGAAAAAGAAAGTGCTATTTTAAAAGCAGAAGCTAAGAAAGAATCACAAATTAAGATTGCTGAAGGTGAAGCAGAAGCCCTACTTAAATTAAAAGAAGCAGAAGCCAAAGGCATAGAATTATTAAGAAAAGCTAATGCTGATAAATCAGTAATTGCCTTAAAATCATTAGAAGCTTTAGAAAAAGTTGCGGATGGCCAGTCTACTAAAATAATTATACCAAGTGAATTATCTAGTGTTGCATCAATTGCTACTATTTTCGAAGATTTAAAAGATAAGAAAAATAAATAATGTACGAAAATGTACATTTTTTTCTTTAGACTATAAAAAAGAATTTACTTTATAGTAGATTCTTTTAATATTATTTATATAATTCTTTTCTTAATAATTCAATATTACTATTCATTATAGTTAAATAATTTTCATTAGTATTAGTAACACCACCATCAATTGTAGACATATTATTTAATTTAATTATTTCAATATCATAATCATTAGTTAATTCTTTAACTATTTCACCATTTGTATCAGAAGTAGTATAAATATATTTTATCTTTTTATCTGCAATTAGTTTCTTTGCTTTTGCTATATTATTATTAGATACTATTTTAATTGTTAAATCTAATTTTTGACCAGTAGTTATTTTTCCATTTTCTAAATTATTTAATTTAATAATACTATCTTTTGTTATATTATTTTCTTTAGCAATGGTATCAAGTGTGTCGCCATCTTTTACAGTATATGTTATATTTACTTCATCAGTTTTATCTAATGATATTACTGTAAATGATTTATCAGTAAGTAAGTTTTCTAAAAATCTTAATTCATCACTATCTGTAACGATAGTATTGTATTCGGCATCTTTTAATGTTTCTTTAAGATAAGCATCTAATTTAGATAATGATTTATTTAATTCTTCATATTTTTTATCTATTTCCTTATTTATATAAGGATCGCTTATATATTCATTTAAGCCATTTTTAATATTTTGTGCCATCATTAAATAGTTGTTTGGATTAATCCATAATTCTGTAACTGAATAATCATAAGTTATACTAAGTGAAGTATCTATAATTTTTAAATTGTTATTTTTATTAATCATACTTACTGCATAATCTCTATCTTTATCCTGACCATTAAAGATAAATAAATCACTTTTAGAGTATTCACTTATTTTTTTATCAGATAAGTTAAATTCATTTATATTAACTCCGGAAGGATATATACTATGAACTTTAGAATAATCTCCATATAAATAAGTTGTTAAGTAATTTATGGGATATATTGTAGTATATATATCTATATTTTCCATTGAATCTCTTTTAAAAAAGCAGCCTGTTAAAAGTAGGGTAGATATTCCTAATATAAATAGTTTTTTAATTTTCATTTTTTTCCTCCTTAATTACTGGGTCATAACCATATGATCCAAAGGGATTACACCTTAATATTCTTTTTATTCCTAATAGTAATCCTTTACATACTCCATAATTAATAATTGCTTGTTTCATATATTCTGAACAAGATGGAGTATATCTACAATAATTATGAAAATTACCAGGAATACTTTGATATAAATTAATTAAACTAATTAGTATTTTTCTCATGCTATCACATATATAATTGTACCTTATTTTTTCATATTTGTAAAGAAAAAATCATACACTAATTACATATGATTTTTAAGTTCTATTACTTTTGATAATGTTTTAGGCTTTGTTTTATTTAAATTAATTATATTATTTATAGTAGTTTCTTTCGAAGTATTATATAATCTATTACAAGATTTAATTCCGTAAATTATATTATCAATTTCTAAATATTCATTATCTAATAATTTGCTTTCCGCGAATGCTTTATCTATTATACTTATTACTAATGATGGATTATTTTCTATATCGTTATAAGTTCTATTCTTTTTAGAAGTTAATTTAATCAATTCTTCGATTATACTATCTAGATATTGTTCTATTTCTAATGCTGAAATATTAGTGATATTGAAATAATCTATAAATGTTTTTCTAATAATATTACTAAGTAATATATTATCTGGTTCATTAATACTTATTTTTTCAAATCTTCTTTTTAAAGCAGTTGTTTCAAAGAATTTATTATATTCTTCGTTAGTAGTAGTACCAATAACTTTAATATTTTCATCATCTAATACTGGTTTTAACATTTCAGATACATTTAATTTATCTCCATCAGTTGTTCCTGCGCCAACAATAGTATGTATTTCATCAATAAATAAAATTGCATTTTCTTTTCTTACTATATCAATTAATGAATTAAATTTTTCTTCCATATCACCGCGATATCTTGTTCCTGCGGTAAACTCTGCGACATTTACTTTAAAAACTTTTTTATCTTTAAGAAATTGTGGAACATTACCATTTTGTATTAAATATGCTAATTCATTAACAATAACACTTTTACCTACACCGGAAGGTCCTACTAGAATAGCACTTTTATTATTACTAGCAAGTGCAATCATTAATTCTTTTAATTCATTTCCTCTTCCTATAATTGGTTCCGTTTTAAATCTTTTTTCAGTTAATATTTTATATTTACCAGAACTATTTCTTCCAGTATTTGAATTATTGCTGCTATTATTTCTATTAGAGTCATTATAACTATTACTTGTGTTAATATTATTTTTAGCATCATTTTTATCATTTAAGTAATCATATACTGCTATTAAATCTATATCGCTAATTTTGCCAGTAATTAATACTTCATCATAATTAGTAAATACTTCTTTAATTGCTGAACTAAGTGGAGTAGGATTATAACAACATATTTCACCAATTTCAATAAACTTATCTTTTCCATATATTTTATATGTTAATTTAGTAAAAATATCTATTGCTTTTTTTTGATTTTTAAGTTTTACAATAGTATATTTTGGACTATGCAAATTAGTATTTTCTATATTACTTTTAGTATCAAGAGATACTACAAACAAGTCTTCGATAAACATTATGTATTCACACTTCTTTCTTTTAATAGTTTATATTCTAACACATTAGTATTTAAAAGTAAATAAATATTCTTTACTAAAACATTAAAATATTATATAATTAATTTGTGATGTATATGGAAAAAATAATAGTAATAACAGGTCCTACTGGTGTAGGTAAAACAAAGTTATCAGTTAGTCTTGCTAAGAAATCAAATGCTGAAATAATTAATGCTGATAGTATGCAAATATATAAAGACTTAAATATAGGAACTGCTAAAATAACTGAAGAAGAAAAAGAAGGTATTCCCCATCATTTATTTGATATAAAAAATGTTAATGAAGATTATTCTATATATGATTATCAAATTGATGCTAGAAATAAAATAAAAGATATTACTTCAAGGAATAAAAGAATTATTTTTGTGGGAGGTACAGGACTATATATTAAAAGTGCTTTATATGATTATAAATTAAACAAAGAAAATATTAATGATAATTATGATAATTTATCTTGTGAAGAACTATATAATGAATTAATTAAATTAGATAAGAATATAGTAATAGATAAAAATAATAAACGAAGATTAATTAGAGCATTAAATTATTATAAAGAAAATAATAAGTCAATTAATGATAATAAAACAAATAAATTATTATATGATGTAATTGTAATAGGACTTACTACTTCAAGAGATAAATTATATAGTATAATAAATTCAAGAGTAGATGAAATGATAGATAATGGATTAATTGATGAAGCAAAATATTTCTATGATAATAATGTATTTACTAAGCCTTTAATAAATGGAATAGGGTATAAAGAATTATATAAATATTTTAATAATGAAATATCACTTGAAGAATCTATTGATTTAATAAAAAAGAATTCTAGACATTATGCAAAAAGACAATATACTTTCTTTAATAATCAAATGAATGTTAAATGGTTTAATGTTGATTTTGATAATTTTAATAATACTATAAATGAGGTATATAATTATATAAAGGAATGTGATAATAATGAAGAAATCTAGTTTAATAATAACAATAATATTATTTATAGCAATAGTTATTTTGTTTATTTCAATTATGTTTCCTAAGAAAGAAAATAATACTAGTTATAAGAATATTAATTTTACTAATAATACTTTACTTGCAGTAGCATATTTAAGTAATGAACTAGAAGTAACTTCATTATATAATAATATAATAGATAATGTTAGTGTAATAGAGTATGAGGAAGAGAATACTTTAGATAGTGAAGAATTATTTTTAATTATTCCTAAGTATGTAATGGATATAAATATATATAGAGTTAAATTAAATGATAATGGTGAAATATCTAAAGAAGAATTAATTAAAACAATAAATAAGCCTTTTATTATTAAAAGTTATACTAATGATACTATGTCTAATATATTATTAGAATTTACTTATAAAAAAGATAATTATGAATATTATCCTAGATTAAGTTTAAAAGATAATAAAGTAAATATTAATGATATTGTACTTGATATTACTAAATATGATAAATAAATTAATAACTTTTTAGTTGTTTTTTTAATGTTTAATTTGACAAAATATGTTTACTTGTGTTAGAATATCAAAGCAAAAGAAGGGATAATATGAAAAAAGAAATAAGTAGTAAATCTGAATTTGATGAGTTATGTGAAAAAATTAATGAATGTTTAAGTTGGTACGATAAAAGAAATTTTGATGAAAAGATATATAAAATATTTTTAGCAAATGGTGAAGTAATCGAAGTAGTGTTTCCTAAGAAAACAATTGCACATTTATTTGGAATAAAAACAGAATATTTAAAATCTACTAGTTTATTAAATGGTAAAAATAGTTATGAAATATTAAAAGAAGTATGCAATGATCCATATAAAATATATAAGATGATTCTTGGAGGACATTTAAAATATAATTCATTTATTTCTCCATATGCTCAAGATAAAACAGATAATTTTATTAATAATTGTGGAATAAATGATATTAATAGTATAGAGTTTGTTTGCCCATACATTAAAGAATATAGTTTTATAACAGGTAAGCAACAATTAGAAGGAGATTATTATATATGTTATAGAAAATCTAATGGATTATTAATTTTAGGACTTAAAAAAGAAGGAAGATATTATCATCCAATGACAAATTATTTTTTTGATTTTGAAGATGATAATTTTAAAGAGTTTTTGGGACAATTACTTACTAATCAACATATAACTATGGTGTCTTCGATAACATTAAATAATGGTAGTAGTGATAGTAAAAAAATATTTTATGATAATGAGGAAAAATTAAAGAAAGTAAAAATACTTCGTACATATAGTGAAGAATTTGATGCAAGAGTAGAAATAGACAAAGATTTTGTATTTATTTTAGAAAAACTATGTAAGCTATATGATCTTAATAGAAACTTAGATAATATATTAACTTATGTTACTAATGCAATGAGAAAAAAAAGTGTTGTAAATTTAACAGAATTATTAAATAAGGGAGTAAGTTTACCTGATAGTGTAGTTAATATGATTAAAGAATATAATTTATCATTAGGAAATGATACATCTGTTTCAGTAACAAATACATATGCTAAAAAGACAAAAATGGAACGTGATAAATTACGTATGGAGTTTATGGAACTTCAAGAAAAATATAATGAACTAGTCAGAAGTAGTGAACAAATAAATCAAGAAAATTCAGAATTAAAGAAGGAAAATCAAAGATTACAACAAGAAAATGCTAGTTATAATGCAAGAGAAAATGAAATAAGAAAAATACTTACTAAAAAGAAATAACTTATGCTGTAATTAGAACAAAAGAAGTTTTGGCGAAAAACTATTAATTTATTTAAATAATATCAGATATACAGCAGTAAAAAAGTGAGCAAACCCATATTGTATAAGGGATTGCTCATTTTAAGTGTCAAAGTCAAAAAAGTACTAATTTTAATAATAATAAATAAAGTTATATTTTTCTGTTTCAAAGAATATAAAAGCAAAAATGTGTCAAATTTGTGTAAAATTGATAAAAAGGGTAAAAAAGGTTTTTAAAGCGGCAATTATAACACATATGTTATAACAAAAAGGGATTTTGTCCTTAGGGAGAAAAACTTTTTTTGTTTATTTTTTTCTTCTTAAAAAAGAAAAACACCTATTTGTAAAAAACATATAAATATGTTAATGTTTTTTTATGAAGGAGGTGAAGTTTTATGAGCAAAGAAATTACTATAGAATATCTTGAAGAATTAGATGAAGATGAGAATGTACATTTTATTAGTTTAACTACTGATTGGTTCTTTAAAAGTTTCTTTAAAAGGTATCCTTTCCTTTTATCAAAACTACTTAAAAGTACATTAGGTTTAAATATTAATGTTAAAAGTAGTCATTTTATAGATAAAGAAATAATTAAGGATACTAAAATGGAACAACAAAAATATGTAGATATATTAATAAGTCCTAATGAATATCTATTAATTGATATTGAATGTAATTCAACTGATTTTAATAATTGTATGATTAGAAATTTTGCATATGTAGATAAATTATATGGCACTATTTTTGAAGTCGGAGATAAATATAAAGAATTAAGTAAGTATAAAATAATATAGTTGAATTTTAATCCAAAAGAAACTAATCATAATAGATATAAGCAAGATGTTATATACGAAACTGGTGAAAAAACGAGCAAAATATATCAAAGAAATAAAAAAATTGTCTTAAAGTATCTTGCATACTATCGTTACTTGTATTATACTTTAGGTATAAGAACACCAGAAGTAGTTTTATGTACATTACTTACAAGTGAAAGATATGTTGAATTCTACAAAGTTTTATCAAATATCTTAAAGAAAGATAAGTTAGATGAAGTAATGAAAGGAGTAATTGAAATGAATGGAATAGATTATAATTTACATGCATGGAAACATGAAATGTGGGATAACTATATACGGATGAATGAAAAAGAATCTAATATTGCTATTGGGAAAGAACAAGGGATTTCTATTGGGAAAGAACAAGGAATTTCTATTGGGACTATAGAAACAAAAGAAAATATAGTAAATAATATGTTAAGAAAAAATATGCCTTATGAGTTAATAAGTGAAGTATCTGATGTACCAGTTGAAGAGGTAAAAAAACTAGCTAAAAGATTATCTAGTCAGGTGAGTTAATTCTCACTTTTTTTTATATAAATTTTTGCTTTTTTTGTCGTTTGAATACATTCCTAATTATTTAATTACTTAATAATATTTATTAGGTGATAAACTCATGAATACTAATGGATTAAATAATGAAGAGGTAGTAACTAATAGAAAGAAATATGGCAATAATAAAATTACTAATAAAAAAGAAGATACATTTATTAAATTATTTATTGAGTCATTAGGAGACCCTATAATTAAAATATTATTAATAGCCTTAGCAGTTAAAACTTTATTTTTGTTTAAAGATTTTGATTATTTTGAAACAATAGGTATAGTACTTGCTATATTAATAGCATCTTTAATATCAAGTGTTTCAGAGTATGGATCTAATAAAGCTTTTGAAAGATTACAAAATGAAAGTTCTAAAATAAAATGTAAAGTAAAAAGAAATAATACCTTAGAAGAAATAAATATTGAAGATATTGTTTATAATGATATAGTTTATCTAACTAGTGGAGATAAAATACCTGCGGATGGTATCTTAATTAAAGGTAATATTACCGTAGATGAATCAATGATAAATGGTGAAGCAAGAGAGATGTATAAAGAAAGTACTAATAATATAAATAACATTAGTAATTCTAATAAATTATATCGTGGTACAATAGTCTATGATAATGATGGATATATGTTAGTAACTAATGTTGGAAATAATACAATGTATGGTAAAATGGCTTTAAAATTACAAGAAAAAAGTGAACCCTCTCCACTTAAATTAAAATTAACAGATTTAGCTAAAACAATATCAAGAATTGGTTATATTGCAGCTTTCTTAGTAGCAGTAAGTTACTTATTTAATATGATAGTAATTAAAAATAACTTTAACTATAATTTAATAATTAATACCATTACTAACTATAAATTAATTTTCGCTTATATTTTAAATGCCTTAACTTTATGTGTAACTATAATCGTAGTAGCAGTACCTGAAGGATTACCTATGATGATTACCTTGGTATTATCTACCAATATGAAGAAAATGTTAAAGGATAATGTTTTAGTAAGAAAATTAGTAGGTATAGAAACTGCAGGTAGTTTAAATATATTATTTACAGATAAAACAGGTACTTTAACTAAAGGAAATTTAGAAGTTATAAATGTAGTATTAGGAAATAATAAAAGTTTTAATAGTATGATGGAAGTAAGTGCATATCCTAAATATGATGAATTATTATCTACTTCCATTATTTATAATAATCAAGGAATTTATGATAAATATGAAAATAAAGTAATCGGAGGTAATATTACTGATAAAGCATTACTTAATTTTGTTAAGAAAGTTAAAAGTAATAATGTTATTGAATTAGATAAAATACCTTTTAATAGTAAGAATAAATATTCTGTATCTTTGGTTAATTATAATAATAAGAAAATAAAATTAATTAAAGGAGCCTATGAAATAGTACTTAATTATTGTAATTATTATTATGATGAAAATGGAGTAAAACAATTATTAAAAGAAAAAGACAAACTAAATAATTATATTACTAATTTAACTAGTAATGGTTATAGAGCTTTAGCAGTAGCTATATCTGATGAGAGGATTGCTTTATCTAATTTAAGAAGTTCTACTTTAGTAGGAGTTATTTTAGTAAGTGATGAAATAAGAAAAGAAGCATATGAGGGAATAGAATTAATTAATAATGCTAATATTCAAACTGTAATGATAACTGGAGATAATAAAAATACAGCCTATTCAATTGCTAAGGAAGTTGGTATAATTAAAAATAAAGATGATATAGTATTAACAAGTGATGAATTAAATAATATGTCTGATGATAAATTAAAATTAATCTTACCTAAATTAAAAGTAGTAGCAAGAGCCTTACCCACAGATAAAAGTAGGTTAGTTAGTATTTGCAAGAAAAACAATTTAGTAGTAGGTATGACTGGGGATGGTGTGAATGATTCAATTGCTTTAAAAAAAGCAGATGTAGGATTTGCTATGGGAAGTGGTACTGAGGTTGCTAAGGAAGCTTCAGATATAGTAATACTTGATGATAATATTAAATCTATTGCTAACGCTATACTTTATGGTAGGACAATATTTAAAAGTATTAGAAAGTTTATTGTCTTTCAACTTACTGTTAATTTTTGTGCAGTATTTATTTCTATTGTAGGACCTTTTATTGGAATAAGTTATCCTGTTACAGTTATTCAAATGCTATGGATAAATATGGTTATGGATACTTTAGCAGGCTTAGCATTTTCTTATGAAGCCCCTAGAATAGATTATATGAATGAATTACCTAAAAGAAAAGATGAACATATAATAAATAAATATATGTTTAATGAAATATTATTTACAGGATTATATTCTTCAGTTATGTTTGTATTATTCTTAAAATTACCTATAATAAACAAATTATATGTAGATAATAATCATTTATTAACAGCATTCTTTGCCTTATTTATCTTTACTACAATATTAAATTCTTTTAATGCTAGAACTAGTAGAGTTAATATATTTGATAATTTATTTAAAAATAAAGTATTTATCTTTATAATCATAATGGTATTTACAGTACAACTTTATCTAATATACTATGGAGGTAGTTTGTTTAGAACATCAGGACTTACTATGTATGAATTATTTATTACTATTATTATTTCATTCAGTGTATTAATTATAGATATATTAAGAAAAATATTTTGTAAGATAATTAAATTAGAAAGTGGATTTTAATTATTATATGCCTTTCCATAACTTACGTTATTCCAAGGTTTTAAATGCCTAAAATATTAGTCATTTAAAAGAAATATTGAACCTATAAAAATAGTTTCAATATTTTTTCTTTATCTTATAAAAATATATTGATAAAATAAATAAACAATGCTATACTTTTAAGTAAGAAGGGTAACATAAGTGAGGTGTTTTATAATGATAAATTTAATAATATTAATTATATTGATAGTAATGTATGTAGCATATTACTATATTTCTAAAAAGTATAACAATAAAAAATATTATATTTTAGGAATATTTATATATGTATTTTTGATAATATACAATATTATGATATCTAATTGGACAATAAACATGAATATTCCTCGAATTTCTATATTATTAGTGTTACATTTACTTTTATTTGAAAGAGTTTTTGATAAAGTAACAAGTATGAAAAAAATAGCAAATATATTTACAGTGTTAATTTTGGTAATTTTATTAAATTTTATGTTCTCTTTACTGCCAGAAATGTATATAGTAAAGTTTAGCAATCCAGTTAAATTGTTTAAGTATGCATATACAAACAATGAAGAAATAATTAATACAATTTATAATGATGAAGATAAGGCTTTTGTTGTTACTAAAAATAACATTGCGTATTTAAAAAAGACTAATGAGAAATGGATGTTTGAAAAAATTAATTACAGAAATAATAGAACCCTAGAAATTAATCAAATACCACATTGCAGTTTAAGAGTATATTTTACAAGCAATAATACAAAATTAATTGAAATAACAACGTTTGATAAAGATAAAAATATAGAAGATTCTGTTGATTCAAAATTTGAACAAGTTGAATATAACAGTAGTATTAAATATTATACAATTGTTAGTGATAAAATAAGTGATTATGCTGTAATTATAGATAATAAGAAATATGAAATAATAAGAAATAATGATTTTAATTATCCATATTACAAAGACTAGTTAAAAAATAATGGTTATTAGAAAAATTAAAATATGTCGGAGGATTAAAAATGAGTAAAAGAAAAACATGGAAGAAGTGGGATACATTTTATTATAAGATAGAAAGTGAAAATGAAATAATAAATAATAGATATCTTTTGTTTGTAAAAGTCGATGAAGCACAATGGTATGAAAAATATTCATATCCAATATTTAGGGTATTAATAACTAAGAATGATAAATTACCAACATCATTTGAAGAAGTAAATAATTTAGAACACGTTCAAACATCACAAATTTATTGGTATAAAAGATGGGATTCACCTGAGCCTTTTGGCGATAATTATTATCAAATTATTAAAGAAAGATGTAACATGAAGTACTATCCAGATGAATTGAATTTCTTAAAAATATACCTTGCTGCAATATGGATTGATGGTAGAAAAAGCATTCCTGATAATTGGTATTATTTAGGAAATTATCCGATTACAAATTTACCAAAGGATGAATTTATTCCATATACTGAAAGTAAAATACAAGAAAATAGTTATTACTGGCGTAGTACTGGTAGAAACGATATAAAAAGAATGGTTCAAAACTATTTAGATTATAACTTAAAAGGTATTTATCCTGAATTAAAGAAAAATATTAAAAAAACAAAAAAGGCTTCTATGTTTTGGGCGATAACACAAATATCTGTGTATTTTTTAAAGACTGGTGGAATAGAGAAAGAAGAAAATGAAAAGATATTAAATGAACTACTTGATATGATTACTACAATTGATGGTAAAGTTGAGGATTTGGATATAAGAAAAGAACTTCTTATTGTATCTAAAGTTGCCGAAAGAGAACTTAAAAATAATAATCCAGAAGATTTTGATGAAAATGGCAATTGCATTTATTTTTAATTAATATAAGGAGTGCTTAAATTATGAAAAAAAGTATATTAAAAATTATAATAATTTTATTGTTTATATTTATTCTTGCTAAAATTTATGACTATTATTCTTACATCTTAGGATTCAAATTAAATTGGAATATTGATTTTCCAGTAGCTACTAAAGAATTATATTATGTAGATGATGGTGCTAGTTTTAATGGTGATGGAATAACTTATGGTGTTTTCTATTATAGTAATACAAAAAAACTTGATAAAATGCTAAATTGGCAAGAAAGTATGTCTGATAGTGATATAGAAAAATTTAATTATTTAATAGAAGACTTAAATAAGATTAATAGTATTAATGAAAAAATGATAGTAGATTTAAATAATCCAGAAAATCAATATTATGTTATGGTTGATGATTGCGATAAAATGTCAACTTTATTTTTAATATATAATAAATCAGAAAAACGATTATATTATCTAGAATTATTTGTGTAATATTGTGAATTTATTAAGAAAGTAAAGAACATTAATTAATGTTAATGCTCTTTTAACTTTTAGTGAAGATAGTTATAGTGATGAATTTTTATATTACTAAAATTTATTTTTGAATTCTTTCTTTAAATATTCTAGTAGTGATTTATCTTGTAATAATATGTAATTATATTCTGAAATATATAGTTTAATTTTATTATTATTTTCTATATTAATTTTAATAATATCATTTATATTAATTTCATAAACTATTTCTTTCTTTGGTATGTAATATAAATTTCTTGAACATTTTAAATCTTCCATTGAATTTTTTGAATCATTTGGATAATTTAAAATAAGGAATCTAAGATTAGTAATTATAACAGTATATTCATTATAATTATTGCTTTCTAATATTTTTGAAGTATCTGATATAAAATTAATTTTTTCATTATTTAGTAAATTTAAGTTATACATAAGAGTTCTCCTTTCAATATTATTATATCAAATTATTAATAAAAAGGAAATTAAAGAAATTGACTAAATAAATAAACAATGTTATACTTTTGAGTAAGAAGTATAGTGATAAATAATTTTAAATATTGTTGGAGGATTAAAAGTGAGTAAAAGAAAAACATGGAAGAAGTGGGATACATTTTATTATAGGATAGAAAGTGAAAATGAAATAATAAATAATAGATATCTTTTGTTTGTAAAAGTTGATGATACACAATGGTATGATAAAAAATTTCCTGTATTTAGAGTATTAATAACTAAGGATAATAAACTACCAGCTTCATTTGAAGAAGTAAATAATTTAGAACACGTTCAAACATCACAATTATATTGGTATGAAAGATGGTTTTCAACGGATTTACATAATTTGGATTGTAATCAAACTATTAAAGAAAGATGCAATATGAAGTATTATCCAGATGAGTTGTACTTCTTAAAAATATATCTTGCTGCAATATTGATTGATGGTAGAAAAAACATTCCTGATAATTGGCATTATTTAGGAAATTATCCAATTACAAATTTACCAAAGGATGAATTTATTCCGTATACTGAACTTAAAATAAAAGAGAATTGTTATTACTGGCATTGGTATGATACCGGCAGAAATGATATTAAAAGCATGGTTCAAAATTACCTAGACTATAACTTAAAGGAGATTTATCCCGAGTTAAAGAAAAACATTAGAAAAACAAAAAGGGCTTCTATGTTTTGGGCGATGACAGAAATATCTATGTATCTTTCAAAAAAAGGTGGAGTAGAAAAAAACAAAAAAGAATTCAATGAATTACTTGATATAATTACTACAATTGATGGTAAAATAGAGGACTTGGATATAAGAAAAGAACTTATGAATGTAATTAAGACTGCTGATAGAAATTTCAAATCAAGATGTCCAGAATTCTTTGATGAAAATGGTAATTGTATTTGTTAAAAAATAGTAGAAATATAAAAAACATAAGACTTTGTGTCCTATGCTTTTTCTTTATTCTACAGTTACTGATTTAGCTAGATTTCTAGGTTTATCTATATCACAACCTCTTAATTTAGCTATTTCATAAGATAGTAATTGAAGTGGTATGATATTTATTAATGGTTTAAATATATCATGAATATTATCTACGACTATTTTATCATCACAACAATCATAATTTTTATCTAGTGATTTATTTGTTAATATTACTGTATATGCTCCACGAGCTTTAACTTCTTTTATGTTAGATATAGTTTTTTCACTAATCATTTCTTTTGTTACTACTGAAATTACTGGAGTATTTTCTTCGATTAATGAAATTGTTCCATGTTTTAGTTCTCCAGCAGGGTAATTTTCTGAATGAATATAGGATATTTCTTTTAATTTTAAACTACCTTCCATTGAAGTAGCATAATCTATATTTCTTCCTAAGTAGAATACATCTTCATTTTTATATATTTTCTTGGCAATTTTTTTATAACTTGTATTATTTATTGTATTTCTAATTAGGGTAGGTAGTTTATTCATGTCATCAAATATTATTTGTTCATCTAATATATTTTTTTCTATACCTAATTTTATTGCTATTAATGATAATATAAAACATTGTAATAAGTATGCTTTTGTTGTTGCTACTGCTATTTCTACACCAGCATTTATATATATAACATCATCTACTTCACGAGCAATGGAAGATCCTACAACATTAACTATACCTAATGTTTTGGCTTTGTGTTCTTTTGCTATTCTTAGACATGCTAATGAATCAGCAGTTTCACCTGATTGAGATATTATAATTACTAGAGTATTTTTATCTATAAATAATTTTTTATATCTATATTCACTTGCTATTTCTACATTAACTAAAGTATTGCCAAATTCTTCGATTAAATATTTTCCTACAAGTCCTGCATGATAAGCACTTCCACAGGCTACTATATCTATCTTTTTATATTTAGATATATTTGGAATATTAGCTAGTATTTTTTCTTTGGTGTTATATTTATTTAATAAATTATTAATAACAATATCTTCTTCATTTATTTCTTTTAACATATAATGATCATATCCATCTTTCATTGCTGCATTTATGTCAAATTCAAATGTTTTTATTTCTTTATTAATTAATTTATTATCTTTATATATTTCTATTTTATCAGTTAATTTAACTATTTCATAATTGTCTAGTAATATATATTTATTAGTATGTTTTAATATAGCAGGTACATCTGATGCAATAAAGTTACCTTCATTATTTGTTGCTACAATTAATGGACTATCTTTTCTAATTGCATATATTGTATTTGGTTCATCAATATTAAGTATACCAAAAGCATAGCTACCTTTAAATATATCTTTTATTTTATTTAATACTTTTAACATATTTTTTTCTTTATTATATAAATAGTCTATATAAGCACATGCTATTTCAGTATCTGTTTCAGTTTTAAAAGTATATTTGTTTTTAGTTAATTCTTCTTTTAATTCTTGGTAATTTTCTATTATCCCATTATGTACTAATGTTATTTTTCCTACATTATGAGGATGAGCATTAGTATTACTAGGTACTCCATGAGTAGCCCATCTTGTATGACCTATACCAATATTTGAGTATAAGTCTTTGTCTATAATATTTTCTAAGTTTACAATTTTTCCTTTTTCTTTAATTATATCTATTTGGTTATTATCAATTATAGCAATACCTGCAGAGTCATATCCGCGATATTCTAATTGTTTTAAACCATCTAATAGGATAGGAACAGCATTTTTCTTTCCTACATATCCTACGATTCCACACATATTAATTTTCCTTTCTTATGATATATATTTTGTTGTAATATTGATTTTACTTTTTGTTATATATCTAACGATTTATATTAACCGTAGTAGCATCCGCAAGATAGTTTCGATAACTACTAACCTCGTATTCATTTTATGACCTTACGCTCAGTATCTATTTTCTACTCCTTCCTAATAGTATACTTAATATCATTATATTAAAAAAATTAAGAATTGTCTATATTCTTAACTTGTAGTTTACATATTATTTTTTTATTTCATTTAATTCTTGTTCTATCATTGATTTTATTTTATCTTTATTAGTAAAAAACAAATTAATTCCTTTAGATTTTAATTTCATTAATTCATTAAAATTATCTAGGATTTCATTTTTTAATACATCACTAACTCTTGCAGGTATACCATTTCTGAAATGTACATGGTCTATATATTTTTCCAAAGTAGGTTGGTCTTTTTTTACCTTATTTCTATATTTCTAATTGCTAAATAATTATATCATGTGTCAAAAGAAAATTCTACCGTAAAAGTAGAATTTCTTAATTTTCTATCGGAATAATTTATTACTCGCACCATCCGAGAGCGAGAAACATTGCCGTCCGGAATAATTTATTACTCGCACCATCCGGGAGCGAGAAACATTTTCTTGAAACGTAATACTAATATACTATACTTTTAAAAGAAAGTCAATATAGTATATTAATATTTTATGCAGCAAAATGAAAAAATATTAGACAATAGTGTAAATATTTGATATAATTAAAGTATGAAAAGTAATGGAGGTAAAAATGGATTATAGTAATTTAAAAATACCTAACCATGTTGCAATTATAGTAGATGGTAATGGTAGATGGGCCAAAGAAAAAGGATTACCTAGAAGTATGGGACATGATGCAGGATTTAAAAGATTAAAAGAAATAACTAGTTATGCTTTTAATAAAGGTATTAAAGTAGTTAGTGTTTATGTATTTTCAACTGAAAACTTTAAAAGAAGTAAAGAAGAAGTTGATCATTTAATGAATTTATTTGTTAATGGATTTAAAAAAGATAAATTCTATTTAAAAGAAAATATTAAAGTAGTATTTTCAGGAAGAAAAGAACCATTAAGACAAGATGTACTTGAGGCAATGGATAAAATAGTAAGTGATACTAAAGATAATACTAAAGGTATACTTAATATATGTTTAAATTATGGCTCTCGTAGTGAAATAATTGATGCTACTAAAAAAATAGTAAATGAAGTGGAAATTGGTAAATTAAATATTGATGAAATAAATGAAGAAATGTATCATAAATATTTGTATCAAGATTTACCTGATGTAGACTTAATGATTAGAACAAGTGGAGAATTAAGATTAAGTAATTTCTTACTATGGCAAAATAGTTATGCAGAATTTTATTTTCCTAAAACTTATTTTCCTGATTTTACAAAGAAGGAATTTGATAAGGCAATCGTTGAATATACTTCAAGAGATCGTAGATTTGGAAGTATAAACTATAAGTAATTTAATATATTTAAGTATATCAATTTTTGACAAAATAGTAGATTAATGATATACTTATTACTGTTTTGAAAGGAAGAAGTTTATGATAGGAATATATGATTATACAGTTATTCTTACTTATTTAAGTTTTTTATCTGGACTTACTGGAATATATTTTTCGCTTAATAATAATCCTTTTATTGGAATTATTTGTATAATGATAAGTGGACTATTTGATATGTTTGATGGTAAGGTTGCTAGAACAAAGAAAAATAGAACAGAAACTAGTAAAAAGTTTGGTATTCAAATAGATAGTCTAAGTGATTTAGTAGCATTTGGATTACTTCCTAGTGCAATTGGTATAGGTTTAGGATTAGATAAAACAATATTATGCTTTACTTTGTATCTAATACCTTTATGTGCTTTAATTAGATTAGCATATTTTAATGTAGATGAAGAAGTAAGAAGTTCTAAAACAACTGAAGTAAGACATGAATACTTAGGACTACCTGTTACTACAAGTGCAATAGTGGTACCTATTATATATTTAATAAAAAATATAATAAAGAATAATTTTGTATATGTATATGGAGTAGTTTTATTAATTTTATCAATATTATTTATTACTAAATTTAAAATGTTTAAATTAAAAAATAGAGGTATGATAATAATGACTATTCTAGGTATAATTATACTTACCTTGCTTCTTATATGGTATTTATAATGAAAGAAGTAATTAAATATGAAGATGAATCTATAGTATTAAAATTTTTGTATGAAACAATTATAGGGAGAATACTTTTATTATTTATAACAAGAGCAACATTTTCTAAACTTGTTACATGGTTACTTGATTGCAGGATTTCAGTAATATTTATAAAACCATTTATAAAAAAGAATAATATAGATACATCACTATATGAAGATAGAAAATATAAATCATTTAATGATTATTTTACAAGAAATAAAAAAGAAATAAATATTGATGAGGATAGGGAAGCATTTATTAGTCCTTGTGATTGTAAATTAAGTGTATACAAAGCAAGTGATGAAACTTTTAGAATAAAACATGTAAATTATAGTTTAGATAGTTTACTTAAAAATAGTGAATTAGCTAAAGAATATAAAAATGATTATGTAGTAATATGTAGATTAACTCCGGATAATTATCATAGATATTGTTATATAGATTCAGGATATCATGGTATAAATAAAAAAATAAAAGGAGTATTAAATACAGTAAGACCAATTGCCGTAGAAAATAAAAAAGTATATGTAACTAATCAAAGAAGTTATACCATACTCGATACCGATAATTTTGGTAAAGTAATCCAAGTAGAAGTAGGAGCCTTAATGGTAGGAAAAATAAAAAATGAACATAAAAACTATTTCTTTACCAAAGGCGAAGAAAAAGGATTCTTTAAATATGGAGGCTCTACAATTATATTACTGGTAAAAAAAGATAATGTTAAAATAGATAATTATTTAATTAATAATACTAAAAAAGGCTATGAAACTATTATTAATATGGGAGATAAAATAGGAATAAAAAAAGAGGATTAAAGTCCTCTTTTAATACTATTTAATATAAGTAATTTAGTTTCTTCATCAGATACATTCCATAATAATTCAAAGAATACTCCAAGACCAATTAATGGTTCATCTTCGTGTGAAGTAATAGATTTATCTATTGAACTTCTTATATCATTAATGGAGTCATCTTTAAAGTTTTCTACGATATATTTTCTTATATCAATATTATTCATTATATCACCAATAATATTATTAACTATTTATTTAAATTCATACCATAATATTCTTCATAAGTTAAATTATTTTCTTTTAAATAAGTTGCTATTTCAATATTTATATATCTAAAATGCCATGGTTCGTAAGTATAACCTGTAATATTATCCATATCTTTTGGAAATCTTAAAATAAATCCATACTTATAACTATTATTAATTAACCATTCATATTCCTCATCTTCTGCACTAATATAATCATAATTTTTATTCATTAAATCCATTGATAAACCGGTTTGGTGTTCAGAGTATCCTGCCTTAGCAGCAGTTTTATTAGCATAATCTAATCCTTCCATTTTAGCTCTATTATTAAATAAAGTATTTTGATAACTATAACTACGATATGCACTTCCAGAATAAATATAAATATTATCTTTTTTAGCATCATCACACATTTTTTGAAAAGCTTCTTTAGTTTCAGGAGTTACTTGTTGTTTATCATTAACAGCATATGCTCTATCTAATGTAGTAAGAGTAGGTATATAAGTTTTATCTAATTTATAATATTTATTAACTAACATAGTGCTATCTTTTGTAGTAACTTCAATATCATGAGTATAAAATTCATAATCTAAATTCATATTTACATTAAGTACTATATTATCTTTATCATATTTTAAATATCTTTCTAAATTATCTTTATAAAAATAATCACTATTTAATATATTATATAAATTTTTATTATATTCATTATTTAATATTAAATCTATATTATCTAATTTATTATTAATTATATTTATTTCTTTAGCACTATAACCAATAGATATCAATTTATTAATATTTTCAAAGAAATTATTACTTTCTTTATAATCAATATCTATATAATATTTAGTATTATCAAGTATAAAATAATTAGTATTTATTATCTTATCTAATGTTTTAGAATATTTATCTATTTTAATATCATTTTTATTAATAATACTTATTGATTCACTAGTGTATTTTAAATTCTTAAGTTTAATTACTGTTATAATATTACCAATATTTAAAGTAAAAACAATAATAATAGTAAGTAATAATAATGCTATAAATATTCTGCCTTTTTTAAATTTATATTTTTTCTTTCTATTCATAATATCACCATAATTAGTATAACATACAATAAAAGAAAACTCTACCAAATTTTAGTAGAATTTTCTAAAACATTTACTACTAGGATCACTTATAGAACACACCACCTAGAAGTGGTTAATATTTATATTACATGTATGATGCTATCATATAATTTTAAATTTGTTAAAATATACTTGCTAAAATAACGTATTTTTAGTATAATTTATTTATGAGAATAAAGGTGATAATATGAATGAAAAAAAGAAAGAAACACTATATACTATTGTATCTGTAATAGCGTTGATAATAGTAATTGTAGGTATAGTAGTAGCGTTTATTAATTATAAAAATATTTAAGGATGTGATAAAAATGATGGAACTTGGAATTAAAGAAGCAAGAAAGACAATGAATAATAATATAGGAGGACCTTTTGGTGCAGTAATTACTGATAAAGATAATAATGTAATTGCAGTAGCATCTAATACTGTTTTGGGTAGTCATGATCCTACTGCGCATGCAGAAATTAATGCTATTAGAAAAGCAGGAGAAAAACTTAAAACTCATGATTTATCTGGATGTAAAATATATGCAACAGGCTATCCTTGTCCTATGTGTATGAGTGCTATTATATGGGCTAATATAAAAGATGTTTATTATGGTACTAATTTATTAGATGCAGAAAAAATAGGGTTTAGGGATGATTTTATTTATGAATATTTAAAGGGCAATAATAAAGATTTAATTAATTTAACAAATATAGAACATGACGAGTGTTTAGAATTATTTAAGGAATATAGTAAAAATAATAAAGAAATATATTAATTTTATAAGTCATAGGTATGACTATTTTTCTTTTTATATAAAATAATGTAAAAGTTATTTACAAATAATGTATCATGTGATACAATATAACTGTAATTGATATGAAAAATTATAAATAATAAGGAGTAGTAATGAGTAAATATGATAAATTATGGAATTATGTAAAAGAAAATAATTTAGATTGTTATAAGTTATCTTATGATAAGATAAAAGAAATATTAGGTTTTGATGTAGATCATTCTTTTTTAAAATATAAGAGTGAATTAATAAATTATGGATATGTAGTAAAAAAGATATCTATTAAAGAAAAATATGTAATTATAGAAAGGAATTAAGTATGGAAAATGTAATTGAAGTAAGAAATTTAACTAAGAAATATAAAGATATAGTAGCAGTTAATAATTTGAGTTTTGACGTTAAGAAAGGAGAAATATTAGGATTACTTGGTCCAAATGGAAGTGGTAAGACTACTACAATTAATTCTATATTATCATTATTAAATTATAGTGGTGATATTAAGATATTTGGTAGTGTTATGAAACCTAATTCTTATGATATAAAGAAAAAAATTGGTGTAATATTTCAAGATGTTGCAGTATTTGAAGAACTTACTGTAATAGAAAATATTGATTATTTTTGTGGATTATATATTACTGATAAGAAAAAAAGAGAAAAGTATGTAAATGATGCAATTAAATTAGTAGGATTAGATAATTATAAAAAGTTTTATCCTAAACAATTATCTGGCGGACTTCTTCGCAGACTTAATATTGCTTGTGGCATTGCACATAAACCAAGTTTAATATTTTTAGATGAACCTACGGTAGCAGTAGATCCTCAAAGTAGAAATAATATTTTGGAAGGTATAGAACATTTAAGAGATGAAGGTGCTACTATTATTTATACTACACATTATATGGAGGAAGCAGAAATATTATGTGATAATATAATTATTATGGATAAGGGTAGAATTTTAGCAAGTGGTACAAGTGATGAATTAAAGAAGAAAGCTAATATTGAAGAAAAAATTACTGTGGAATTACTTAATAAAAAGAATATTGATATAGAAAAAATTAAGGAATTAAAAAATATAGATAGTGTTAAATTAAATATGAATACTTTGGTATTAACATATAAGAAAGGTAAGAATAATCTTGGAGAAATAACAAAATATTTAGAAAATAATAATGTTTCATATAGTAAAATATTTTCTGAGCGTCCTACATTAAATGATGTATTTTTAGAGTTAACAGGAAAGGATTTAAGAGACTAATGTTTTATCATAATTTTAAGTATAATTTAAAGATTTTATTTAGAAATAGGGCATTAGTATTTTGGACATATATTTTTCCAATATTACTGGGAACACTATTTAGTTTAGCTTTTTCTAATATAGAAAATAAAGAAAAATTAGATATAATTAATATTGATGTAGTTAATGATAATAATTTTAATAAAAGTATTTCTTATAATGAAACTATTAAGATATTGAGTGACGAAGAAAGTAGTGATAGATTATTTAATACGAAGTATACTTCTTTGGAAGAAGCTAAAAAAGATTTAGAAAATAATGATATTACAGGATATTTATTATTTAATGATGTTGATGAAGTTACAATATATGTAAATAGTAATGGTATTAATGAAACTGTATTAAGATATGTAATGGATGAAGTTAAAAGTAATAAAATGATGATGGAGTCTATTATAAAAAAAGAAATGGCAAATGGTAATTATAATGTTATTATTGATTATGATAGTTATGTAAATGAAATTAAGAATCTTATAAATGTAGATAATATTAAATTAAATGATGTATCTAATAAAAATATGAGTTATACTATGATAGAATATTATTCTTTAATAGCAATGGCTTGTATGTATGGTGGTATGATATCTATGACTATTATAAATAAGATGTTACCTAATATGGACGTGGTAGGTAAAAGAGTAGCAGTATCTAAATTATCTAAAGGTAAGATGCTACTTAGTAGTTTATTATCTGGTTATGTTGTACAATTAATTGGACTTATTATTTTGTTTATTTATACAATACTAGTTTTAAATGTTGATTATGGTAGTAATTTAATTTATGTAATTTTACTTGCTTTACTAGGTTCTATGGCAGGATTAAGTTTAGGTATGATGTTAGCAAGTGCTTTAAAAGTAAATGAAAATGCTAAAATGGGAATGTTAATTGCTATTAGTATGTTTGGTTCTTTTTTAGCAGGTATGATGGGAGTAACTATGAAGTATGTAATTGATAAGAATGTTCCATTACTTAATAAGATTAATCCTGTTAATATGATAACAGATGGATTATATAGTTTATATTATTATTCATCATTTAATAGATATTACTTTAATATAATAAGTTTAGTTATATTTTCTGTTATAATGATAATTATATCTTACTTAGCATTAAGGAGGCAACAATATGATAGTATTTAATGCATTCTTTAAGGTAGTTAAAAAATATATTGGTGTAATTATTTTATATACTGTTATGTTAATTTCTTTTGGTAGTATTAACTATGCTACGAATAATGAAAATATGACTTTTAGTAATAGATTACCGGATATACTAATTATAAATAATGATGAAGAAGTAGGGTTAACTAAGAATTTAATTAATTATTTAAAAGAAAATGCTAATGTGTTAGATATAGAAAATGATGAAGAAAAAATAAATGATGCTATATTTTATAGGGAAGTTAATTATGTAATTTATATACCTAAGAATTATAGAGTAGATACATTAAATAAATTAAATCCTACTATTGATATAAAAAGTGCTAATGATTATGATTCAGCATATACAAGTATGCTATTAACTAGATATTTAAATGTACAAAATACTTATTTAAAATATACTAATAATGAAAATGAATTAATAAATAGTATTAATAATAATTTAAGTTATAAAACTAATATAGAAATAACTTCAAAGTTAGATACTTCTAAATTAACTAAAATAAGTAGATTCTTTAATTTTGCTAGTTATAGTATTATGGCTGTTATTATTTATATAATATGTTTGGTAATAAGTAGTTTTAATAAAGATGTTGTAAAAAAACGTACTATAATTAGTAGTATGAATTATAAGAAATATAATAAATATATTCTTTTATCTAGTTTTATATATTCTAGTATAATATGGATTTTATATGTTATATTAAGTTTTATAATAATAGGTAGTTCTATGTTTTCTTTAAGAGGATTAATATATATATTAAATACTTTTATATTTAGTTTTGTTGCTTTAACTCTTGCTTTACTAATTAGTAATTTAATTAAGAGTAAAGGCGCCATTAGTGGTATAGTAAATGTAATTGCTTTAGGACAAGCTTTCTTATGTGGAGCATTTATACCATCAGAGTTTCTTGGAGAAAATATAATTAAATACTCTAAAATATTACCTGCTTATTGGTATAATAATTCTAATGATTTACTTAGTACTATTGAAGTAATTAATATAGTTAATTTAAAACCAATACTACTAAATATGATAGTGTTAGTAATATTTGCAATTATATTTATAGTTATAAATAATATTGTATCAAAACGTAGACAAATAATTGGATAATGAAAAATAGAAATAGATTATTAAGGAAGATTATATTAAATAGGTATAATCTTCTTTTTTAGTATATTTTTTTGTCTTACATTTATTTTCTTTCTATACCTTTTTTAACAAAAGATAGCAAACTAGTGCTTGGTAGTTAATTGTTTTTTACTCAAAATTAATGCATCACTGGTACAATTTTCACCAAAATACACATTTTTACAAAAAAAAGAAGTACTTTGCGATTTTTTTTATAATAATGTATATGAAGGGAGGTAAATAAGAGAGTTATAATTATATTTATTAATTTCCCAATCAATTATAATATAATTATAAAACTAAGCATGGAATAAAAAGGGTATAAATATTCAAAGGAGAAAATTATATGAAAAAATTTAGTTTATTAATATTTACCATATTCCTTAGTGTAACTAAATTAGTATATGCTGAAGAAATATGGACTGAAGAAGAATTAAAGGGAGATAATGTAGTTAGTGAATATAGATATCGTTTTTATGAAGAAGTTGAGGAAGGAGAATATTTAGAAAATAATAATAACAAAAAATATGAATATAATGATGAAAGTAGAAATATATATGGAGAATATTCTGAATGGAAAAGTTATTGCTCTACTGGAGATAATATAGATATTCAAAGAGGACTTAAATTTATTTATAATGAGATTATTCCTATTAATTATCTTAAAATAGAAAATAACAATAATACAGAATTAAAGATAAATAAAGTTAAAATATATAACAAAGATAATGTTTTGAATGATTCATTATATTCATGTGTTAATTGTAATAATAATAAAGATACTATTTATAAAAATGGCTACATGGTTTATCAATTTTCAAGTGAAATAAAAGTTGGAGATATAAAATTTGATATAGATATTGAAGGTAGTGATTTAGAATACAATATTATATTAAGTAATGATGAAACATTTAGTAATAAAAAATTAGTTTCTTCATTGAAGGGAAACTCTAATAATAAGTCTTATAAATATAATAATGATTTTAAATTATATAGAAATTTCACTGATCCTATTACTGATTATAATATTAGTTTTGAAAGATATTATAATATAAGTAATACTTATAATGTATGTAGGTATAGATATGTAAAAAAATATTATTATAATATATTAAAAGTATATTTTGATGATAATTATTATAAAGATGTAAGTGAACTTGGTATACCAGAGGAGTCTTATGATATGTATAAGAAAGATCTAAATGATTATAAGATATATTATAGATATAAGACTTTAGAAGAGTTAGAAAATGAAGAGAACAATATTATAGTAACTCCGATAAATAATGATACTATACCTGTTAAAACTGGTATATTTAAAGAAAAAGATTATAAATATTTAGTTATCTATGTACTTACTTTAATTTTAATAGCATTAATTTTAATAAAACATATGCAAAATAAGTCGACTAAAAATAATAACTAAATAATAAAAAATATGTTAAATTATTAATAGGTGATATTATGTTAAAAATTAATACTGAATTTAGAAAAGGAATAATGTTTATTAGATTAAATGGTGAAGTAGATAAATTAAATATAGATAATGTATTTGTAAATGATTTTAAATATGTAGTATTAAATTTTGATAATTTGCTTTCTATTGATAGTGAAGCAATTAAAGATATAATTGATTATAATAATGAAATAACTAAAAATAATGGTAAACTTATAATATGTAATAAGAATTATAATGTATTTACTAGTTTATTCAAGAATATTCCAGTGATAGATAGTGAGATAAAAGCATTTAATATTGTATGAAAGGAGCGATATGGATAATCTTACTAATATAATACTAGAAAATGAGAATTTAATTTATAAGATTATAAGTAAGTATTCTACATATTACGATATTGATGATTTATATCAAGTTGGAGTAATGGGAATGATTAAAGCATACAATAATTATAATAATAGTTATAATACTAAATTTACTAGTTATGCTTATACTTATATAATGGGAGAAATAATTAAATTTATAAATGATAATAAAGCATTTAAAGTTAGTAAAGAAAATAGAAGTTTATACAAGAAAATAAATGAAGCAAAAACTATTTTAACACAGAGACTGATGAAAGAACCAAGTAATTATGAATTATCATTATTTTTAGAAATAGATGAAAAAATAATCAATGAAGTAATGGATATTAATCAAACTATTGATAGCTTAGATAAAGAAATAACTGAAGATGGTAAAAAAGTATTTTTATATGATGTTGTAGGAGAATATAAAGATAATACAGATAATATTTGTTTGTATGAGGAATTAGATAAATTATCTAAAGAGGAATTATTATTATTAAAGAATAGATATTTTTTAGATAAAACACAAAGTGAAGTTGCAAATGAAATGGGTATTAGTCAAGTAAAAGTTTCTAGAAATGAACAAAAAATATTAAGAAAATTATCCGATTCCTACCAAAATACATCAAAAATTGCTTAAAAAAGTGGCAATGTTGCGTATTTGGCAACAGAAAAATATTAAAAAGTATGAGATAATATTATCAGGTGATGCTTATGGGAAGTAAAATTAAAGATACTTGTATATATGATGTTATTTCTAACAATATTAAAAAATATCGTATAGAAGCTAATATGACACAAGAAGATTTAGCGGAGAAAGCAAATTATACGCATCAATTCATTCGAAGAATTGAAGCTCCTCATGTTAAGAAAACTTTTTCATTGGAAACTATTTATTTCTTATCAAAAGCATTGAATAGAAATTTTAGTGATATGTTTGATGGACTTGATGAAATAGATAGAAAAAAATTCTTTAAGGATAATCAAGATGAAAAAGAAGTAAAGAAAATATAGATTAATGTCTATATTTTTTTGTATAAATTTACAAATATTAACAATAATATAAATGGTGATATTATGAAAAATGAAATGTATGATGAAATAGTAAAGAAATATACTCCAAAAGAAGATATATTAAAAGATGCTATTATTACTTTTTTAGCAGGAGGTACAATTGGTGCATTAAGTGAATTATTATTAGTGTGTTATAGTACTTGGTTAAATCTTCCTAGAAAAGAAAGTGGTGTATTAGTAATTTTAACTTTGATATTTATTTCTTCGATTCTTACTGCATGTGGAGTGTTTGATGTATGTGTAAGTAAACTTAAAAGTGCATTAATTATTCCAATAACGGGATTTGCTCACTCAATTACAAGTGCTGCATTAGATTATAGAAAAGAAGGTTTAGTTGTAGGAATAGGAGCAAATATTTTTAAATTAGCAGGTACTGTTATATTATATGGTGTAGTTAGTGTATATATATTTGGATTACTTAGACTTATTTTAGGAGGTATGTAATGACTTATAAATATAATAATGTATATATAAAAGATAGTTATACTATCGCAGGAATGTATGAATCAGATGGACCTTTAAGAAAATATTTTGATAAATGTTATACTGATGATTTATATTATGGATGTCCTACATTTGAACAAGCTGAAAGTAAACTATTAATAGATAATATTACTAATTTGCTTTCTAAAAACAAATTAAAGGATACGGATATTAATTTAATAGTAAGTGGTGATTTGCAAAATCAAATTGCTTCATCAGATTATACAATAAGAAACTTTAATATTCCATTTTTAGGAGTATATAATGCCTGTGCTATTAGTAGTGAAGCAATGATTATAGCATCAACTTTTATAGATAGTAAGAAAATTAAGAATGCCATTATATGTACTTCGAGTCATAACACAGCATCTGAAAAACAATTTAGAAATCCTAGTGAATATGGTGCTCCTAAAAAGAAATATGCTACATTTACTGCAACAGGTAGTGCTAGTTTATTATTAACTGGCAGTAAAACTAATATAAAAGTAGAAAGTTCTACAATAGGTAGAGTAATGGATTTAGGAGTAACTGATGTAAACAATATGGGTGCAGTTATGGCTCCTGCAGCAGCAGATACAATATATAGGCACTTAACTGATTTAAAAAGAGAACCAAGTTATTATGATTTAATTTTAACGGGAGATTTAGGAGTTTATGGTAAGAAGATCTTAGTAGAATATTTGGATAAAGAATATAATATAAAATTAGGAAATAATTATAATGATTGTGGTACAATGTTATATGATATAGATAGTCAACCTGTTTTTGCTGGAGGATCGGGCCCAGTATGTAGTGCTTTGGTTAATTTCGGCTACATTTTAAAACAAATGACTTCAGGTAAATTAAAGAGAGTATTAATTGTACCTACTGGAGCAATATTTTCTCCAACATGGACTAATCAAAAAGAATCTATTCCAAGTATTGCACATGCAGTAAGTTTGGAGGTTATATAATGAATTATTTATATGCATTTTTATTCTGCGGAACAGTATGTATGATAAGTCAATTAATATTAGATAATACTAAACTTACACCAGGACATGTTACAAGTTTATTTGTAGTAATTGGAGCATTTTTAGATGTCTTTGGTATTTATGATAAGATAGTTCTTTATGCTGGGGCAGGAGCAATAGTGCCTATAACATCTTTTGGACATTTACTTATTCATGGTGCAATGGATATGGCAGGACAAATCGGACCACTTGGATTAAGCTACGGAGTATTTAATTTAACTAGTGCAGGTATAAGTGTAGCATTATTCTTAGGATTTATCTTTGCTTTAATATTTAAACCAAGACATTAATTTAATAAAATAATATGTAAAATAAAAAAACAACTAAAACTACTTTTAAATATTAATGATAAAGTAGTTTTTTAAATACTTATAAACCCAAAAATTTGCAAACATTCTATACCTTAAAAGCAAACAAATGTATTACTTTTAAAATATTCAATTTTTCTATTGACATAATTAAAATACTATGGTATCTTGGTAGTACATTAAAAACGTAAGGGGGGAATAAAATAATGTATAAAGCATTTAAGTTTAGAATGTATCCTACTATTGAACAAGAAAAAATAATTAACATGAACCTTGATAACAAAAGATTTATTTATAATTATTACCTAGATAAAGCAAAAAATTCTAACCAAGTTAATACCAAACAAAATATCTACGATTACAATAAAAAACTAAAATTATCTAATCAATTTTTACAAACATTAGATATGAATATAGTTTATAAAGCATTATATTCAATCGAAGAAACCTATAAAAAAATAAACAACTTAGAAACAATGAAATTTAAAAGTAAATACAATCGAAATAGTTATACAGTTTTATTTAATAAAAATATAAATAATCCTAATATAATATTAGATTTAAAAAGAAGAACAATAACTTTACCAAACTTAGAAAACGTAAAAATAAAAGGATATAAAAAATTAAAAGAAATAAAAGGAAGAATAATAAACGCAACTATATCCAAAGAACCAACAGTTAATTATTACGTATCAGTTTCATACGAAATACAAAATGTTAATGCTATAACTAATCCTAAAAATATCGTAGGAATTGATTTAGGAATAAAAGAACTATTAACCTTATCTGATGGAACAACAATAGATAACATTCATGCACAAGAAAAATTTGAAAAAAGAATAAAAAGAAAACAAAAAGAGTTATCTAGAAAAATAAAAGGTAGCAAAAATTATTATAAATGCAAAAAAGAATTAGCAATACTTTATAATAAATTAACTAATCTAAGAAAATCTTATATACACAAAATAACAAAGGACATAACAAACGAATATGATATTATTACTTGTGAAAAATTAAAAACTGAAGAAATGATAATTAAAGGTAAAAACAGCAATCTATCTAGTAAATTAATTGATACCACATTTGCAGAAATATTAAGACAACTCTCATATAAAGCAAAATTTAAAGGAAAAAGATTCTATCAAATAAATTCTTATTATCCATCAAGTCAAGTTTGCAGTAGGTGTGATAATCAAGATAAAACATATAAAGATTTAAGTAAAAGAGAGTATATCTGTAAAAAATGTGGGCAAGCACTAGATAGAGACTTAAATGCAAGTATAAATATCATGTTCGAAGGATTAAAGTTATATATGAAAAATTATGCTAAATAAAAGATTAAATAATAGGAGCTCAAAAAATAATAAATAAAATTTCTTTATTATAAAATTTAGTACGGTAGTATTTATCGGATTTTAAGTCTGTGGAGAAGTCTGAGTACAGGGTCAATGAAGCAGAAAAAAACTATTGATTAAAATCGTTATTTATATTATAATATAACTCGTATGGAGGAATTATGATTAGTGAAATTGAAGAATATGCTAGAGATAACAATGTTCCCATAATGATGAAAGATGGCATTACTTATTTATGTGACTATATTAAAAATAATAATGTTAAGACAATACTAGAAATAGGCAGTGCAATTGGATATTCAAGCATTATGATGGCATCAGTAGATAACGACATCAAGGTAACTACAATAGAAAAAGATGCAAATAGGTATAATATAGCAGTAGCTAATATTAATAAATTTAACTTATCTTCTAGAATTACTATATTAAACGAAGATGCCTTAGAAAGCAATATTACAGGGTATTATGATTTAATATTCATTGATGCAAGCAAAGGAAATAATATTAACTTTTTTAATAAATATAAAGATAATTTAGCCAAAAATGGAGCAATTGTTACAGATAATTTATCATTTCATGGTCTAGTCGAAGATGAAACATTAATTAAGACTAAAAACCAGAAAGGTATCGTTAAAAAAATAAAACTATATATAGACTTTTTATCTAATAACAAAGACTTTACCACAACATATGTTCCGGTAGGCGATAAAATATCTATTTCAAAGAAGGTACATCATGAGTAAAATAGTAGTTAAACCAAATAAACTTCAAGATATTTCTATGTTACTTAATCAAAATATTGATGGAATTATTTTTCCAATAGAAAATTTATCTGTTGAAAGTTCATTCTTTATTGATATTGATGAAGTAATAAATTTAAAAACCTCCAAAGAAAAAATAGTATTAATTAATAAAATTATGCATAATAATGATTTAGAAGAATTATCTATTGTGTTAAACAAAGTTAAAACAAGCGATATATCAAAAATAATGTTTTATGATTTAAGTGTTTACACTTTGTGTAAGAAATTAAACATTGATAAAGAATTAGTTATATATCAAGAACACCTAAATCGTAGCATAAATTCAAATAATTTTTATAATAATTTAGGCATTAATTATAGTTATATATCAAGTGATATTACTTATGAAGAAATAAAGCAAATAAAAGGAAAAACTAATATGAAATTATTTTATTTAGTTTATGGAAGAATACCTTTATTTTGTTCAAGGAGATATCTACTTAGCAATTATTTTAAATACATAAATAATAACTATAATAAAGGTAACTATTATATAAAAAATAAAGATAACAAACTATATATATCTGAAGAAGACAATGCTACAATTGTATATAGTGATATAGTTAACTTGATTAACGAAGATACATCATTAATTGACTATAAAGTATTAGATTTTAATAATATAGATAATTATAATATATTAGATGATTTTATCAATAATAGAAAATATAGAGAGGGTTTGTATTTAGGGTTTTATAATACCAAAACAACGTTTAAGGTGAAATAATGGAAAGTAATATAAAAAAATATCATGACAAAAGATATAAGATTAGCATAATAGAAAACAAAGGTAACATATTAGGACAGAATCCATTTTATTTAGTTAATAATTTTATTTGTTCTAATTATGATTGCAAATTTTTAACAGATAATTTTTATAAAAATATCTTTAATTTAACAGTAACAAAAGAATCAAATGGCAAATGCTTATTTAACTATGATAGTAATTCTAACACTTTATATTCAAGTGATTCAAGAATAGATGTATTTGCATTACTTAATGTAGCAAGTACTGATAGATTTAAAAATAGATCTGGTATAATTCAAAATAATATTGGTTATGGATTAAATTATGGAATAACTGATTTTTATAATAAGAAAATTACTAAAGATAAAAGTTTTTTCCCATTTGAAAGTTATGTTGCAAGTGTAATAAACAAAATTGATTCTGAAGCACTTGCTAAATCATACTTCGAACCTAGCCACAATAATTTATATGAAATAATACCTACTGATAAATATAATAAGTTTTTAGAACTTATTGATAAATATCATGATAATTATTTAAAATTAGTGAAATTATATAGATATAGATTTTCAGAAGAAAGATATTATTTTAACTTAATATATGGCGATACTTTAAGAAAGAGGAATACTAAATTAACTGAAATAGAAAGTGAAATTAACAATTTAGAAAATAAAAATTATACTATAGTATATGATGTAATAAATAATCTAATTGAATTTGTTAGTAACAATAATAATTTATCTAATGAAAATAAAAAAGATATTTTAACATTTATGAATAATAAATTTAATAAACTCTTATCTAAAGATGAACTTTTATATTTAAATGGATTAAGCGAAATACTAAAAGATAAAAAACAAACAAAAAGGTTAGTTAAGTAGTATTATGAAAAAAGTAGAATTATTAGCTCCGGCTGGAGACATAGAAAGATTAAAGTTTGCTTATCTTTATGGCGCAGATGCTTGTTATATTGGAGGAAGAAATTTTAGTCTAAGAGCAAATGCTACAAACTTTAGTATTGAAGAAATAAAAGAAGCATGTGACATAGCACATAAAATGAATAAAAAAGTATATGTTACAGTTAATATAGTATTTCAAAATGATGATTTTACTAATTTGGTAGAATATTTAAAAGAATTAGCAAATGCAAAAGTTGATGCAATTATTGTATCAGATCCAAGTGTAATAGAAATAGTTAAAAATAATAATATTAATTTAAATATTCATATATCTACACAGTATTCTAGTTCGAATACTGAAGTAGTTAGTTTCTTTAAATCTTTAGGATGTGAAAGAGTAGTATTATCAAGAGAATTGTCTAAAAATGAAATAAAAGAAATAATAGATAAATGTAATATTGATGTTGAAGTATTTTTACATGGTGCAATGTGCTCATCATATTCAGGTAGATGCATACTATCAAATTATTTTACTAATAGGGATGCTAATCGTGGAGGATGTGCTCAAATTTGTAGATGGGATTTTGATTTATATAATGAAGATGAATTAGTTGAAAGTGATACTAAATTCACTATGAGTTGTAAAGATTTATCAATGATTGAATATTTACCAGATATGATAGATATAGGCATAACTTCACTTAAAGTTGAAGGTAGAATGCGTAGCAGCTACTATATTGCTACAGTAATAAATACTTATAGATCCGCAATTGATGATTATTATAGTAATAATTTAACAAGAGATAAAATATCATATTATAAAAGTGTACTAGATAGAGTAGCAAATAGAGATAGTGTATGCCAATTTTTTAATAAATTTCCTGGAGTAAATGAACAATATTTTTTAGGTAGAATGGAAGTATCTAACCAAGACTATTTAGGATTAGTTTTGGATTATGATAAAGAAACTAAACTTGCTACTATTACTCAAAGAAATTATTTTAAAAAAGGAGACATAGTAGAAATATTTGGTCCTAATATCAAACCTTTTAAATACAAGATTGAAGAAATGTATGATACAGATAATAATATAATTGAAATAGCTAATCATCCTGAACAGATATTAAAAATAAAAATAGATAAAGAAATATATAAAGATGATATATTAAGGGTTTATTATGAAAGATAATGGTGAAAAGAAACTTATTATTAAAGTAGGACATTCGTTATCATTAAGGACTGGTGTTAGAGAAATGGTTAGTTCTTCTGATTTTAAAAAATTAGTAGTTTACAATGAAATGTTGAATGAAATTGAAGAATTAGAAAATAAATTACGTAGTAATTGTAGTGAAGAAAAAAATAAAACTAAAAAAAGAGTAAAAGATATTGACAAAAATTAAAAAAAATAGTACAATTTTGAAATGTTAGAGGTGAAAGAAAATGAATAACGAGGATAAAGTATATTTAACTGCTGAAGGACTTCTTGAACTAGAAGAAGAACTAGCACATTTAAGAGATGTAAAAAGACCTGAAGTAATAAAAGCCTTAAAAGATGCAAGAGCACTTGGAGATTTATCTGAAAATGCTGACTATGATGCAGCAAGAGATGAACAAGCTCAAATTGAAGGAAGAATTTTAGAATTAGAAAAAATGTTAGAAAAAGCACATGTAATTGAAAAGAAGAATACTGATGAAGTAAATCTTGGAGTTACTGTTAAAATTGAATATATTGATGATGATGATGAAATCGATGAATATAGAATTGTTGGAAGCAAAGAAGCAGATCCATCAAACAATAAAATTTCTAATGAAAGTCCACTTGCAAAAGCAATTATGGGAAGAAAAAAAGGCGAAGTTTGTTCAGTTGAAAGTCCAAATGGCAAATACGATGTAAAAATTGTAGATATAATGTAGGAGGTTTATATATGAAAAAAGTAATTAATTACAAAGTCGAAGGGGAACAATGGACTAATGCTCAAGATAAAGCGTTTGAAAAATTAAATAAAACTGCTAAAATCGATGGTTTTAGACCAGGACATGCACCAAAAAATATTTTTATTAAAAAATATGGTGAACAAGAAATATTATTAGAAGCAGCAGATGAACTAATCAAAGAAAAATATTCTGACATAATAGTTAAAGATAAAATTATGCCAGTAGTAGAACCAAAAGTTGAACCAGTAAGCATTACTAAAGATGCTATGGAAGTTAACTTTACTTTTGTTGTAAAATCAGAAGTAAAATTAGGCGAATATAAAGATCTTAAAATTAAAAAAGATGCAGTAAAAGTAACAAAAGAAGAAGTAGAACACGAAATTGAACACTTACTAGAACACTATGCTGAAATTGAAGAAAAAGATGGCAAAATTGAATTTGGAGACACTGCAATTATTAACTTTGAAGGTTTTAAAGATGGTGTTGCATTCGAAGGCGGAAAAGGAGAAAACTATCCACTTGAAATAGGAAGCAATTCATTTATTCCAGGTTTTGAAGAAGGCTTAATCGGTTTATCTAAAGGTGAAGAAAAAGATCTCGAATTAACATTCCCAGAAAACTATATGTCTGAAGAATTAAAAGGACAAAAAGTTGTATTTAAAGTTAAAATTAATGATGTTAAAACAAGAGTTATTCCAGAACTTAATAAAGAATTCTTTGATGACTTAAATATGGAAGGCGTTACTAACAAAGAAGAACTTGCTAAAATGATGGAAGAACGAATTAAATCAGATAAAGAAATGCATGCTGAAAACAAATATGTAGATGATATACTTGAAGCAGCTGCAAAAAATATGACTGTTGAATTGGATGAAGAATTAACTGCTGAAGAAGAAAACAGAATGTATGAAGATTTCTTAGATAAACTTGCAATGCAAGGATTAACTGAAGATATTTATTTAAAATATGCTAATACTACAAAAGAAGACATCTTAAAAGAAATGCATCCAGAGGCAGAAAAAAGAGTAAAATATCGTTATTTACTTGAAGCAGTAATTAAATCAGAAAAGATTAAAACAACAGACAAAGAAGCAGAAAAAGAAGCTGAAGATTATGCTAAAAAATATAATACTACAAAAGAAGAATTTATTAAACAACTAGGTAGTCTTGATGTATTAAAATATGAACTTAATATGAGAAAAGCAATTGATGTAATGAAAGGAAGCAAATAAGCTTCTTTTTTTCTATAAAAAAACATATACTTTATCTATAATATGTTAAAAAAGAAAGGAATGATAAATTTTGAAAAAAGTAGTAGTTTTATTCGGAGGTAATTCATTTGAACATGAAATATCTATTAGTTCTGCTAAGAGTATATTAAAAAATATAGATAAATCTAGGTATGAAGTAATACCAATAGGAATAGATAAAAATAACAATTGGTATTTTTATAATGATGATATAGAAAAATTAGATAATTGGACTAGTAACAAAATTATAAAAATAGATAACATCATTGAATACTTATCTAATATAGATGTAGTATTTAATATAATTCATGGTAATACCTCTGAAGATGGTATGCTTCAAGGATTATTTGAATTATTTAATATCAAGTATGTAGGCAGTAATTTATTAACTAATGCCATTTGTTATGATAAAGAATATACCAAAGTAATATTAGAAAAATATAATATTCCAACTGTACCATATCATGTGTTACACAATAAAAAAGAACTCTCGATTATTAATATTACATATCCAGTTATAATTAAACCGTGTACTTCTGGTAGTTCGATTGGAATAAATGTTGCTAACAATAAAAAAGAATTAAATAAATACGTTGATGAAGCATTTAAATATTCTAAAAAAGTATTAATAGAAAAATTTATTAAAGCAAGAGAATTAGAATGTGCTATTTTGAATATAAATAATAAATTACATATATCTACAATTGGAGAAATAAAATACGATTCATTATTTTATGATTATAATGCCAAGTATGTAAACGACTCTAAACTAATAATACCTTCTAGTATTGATGAAATAATATCTAATAAAATAAAAGAATATGTAAAAACAATAGTAAAAGTTTTAAACATAAAAGGATTATCTAGAATAGATTTCTTATATGAAGAAAAAACGAATAATATTTATTTAATCGAAATAAATACATTACCAGGTTTCACTAATATAAGTATGTATCCAAAATTATTAGAATATGACAAAATTAAATATAAAAAAATAATAACTCTATTAATCGAAGATACTTTAACAAAGTAATAATTTATAATTTAGCAATAAAAATGTCACAAATTGTAAAATATTATTTAAAATTCTAGTAAAAACTTACATTTAATGTTATAATTAATATAGTTAGACATTTAAAATATGATTACATTGATATTATCAAGTAAATATCATCAATGAATACTCAATTTTATTAAGAAATAAAGGTAGGTAAAAAAGTATGTTAAAATTAAATGAAAACAAAATGAGAAATGAAATAATGATGTTAGCACTAGATATGATAAATAATGCTAAAAGTGGTCATCCTGGTATTGTATTATCTTCAGGAACAATTATGTACACATTATTTGCTAATCACTTAAATTATGATTTAGATAGACCTGATTATTGTAATAGAGATAGATTTATTTTAAGTGCAGGTCATGGTTCAGCATTGCTTTATTCAACTTTATTTGCATGCACAAATACATTTGATATAGATGACTTAAAAAGATTTAGAAAACTAAATAGTCCTTGTCCAGGACATCCTGAATATGATATAAGTCATAGAATTGAAGCTACTACTGGTCCACTTGGTCAAGGAATTGCTAATGCAGTAGGTATGGCTATGGCAGAAAAATATTTAGAAGCAAGATTTAATTCTAAAAAGAATACATTATTTGACTATAAAGTATATTGTTTATGTGGTGAAGGTGACTTAATGGAAGGAATTTCCTATGAAGCTTGTTCATTAGCAGGTACATTAGAATTAAATAACTTAATACTTATATATGATGCCAATAGAGTAACATTAGATGGTTCAATTGATAATACATTTAATGAAAGTGTTATTGAAAGATTTGAAGCAATGAACTTTGAAGTCTTTGAAGTAAAAAATGGTGAATCTATTAAAGAATTAAATAAAGTAATAGAAAAAGCTAAAAAGAGTAAAAAACCAGTATTAATTGGAGTAGACACTGTCTTAGGAAAATATTCTAAATATGAAGGCACAAATAAAGTTCATGGTGGACCATTAGATGATGATGATATTGAATCAATAAGAAGAAGATTGGAATGTAATAGTCCATTTACTTATGATGAAGATAATATGCATTACTTACGAAGTATGATTAAAGAAAGAACCAAAGAAAATTATTCAAAATGGTTTATGGAATATGAAACATATAAAGAAACGCATACTGAAGAAGAAGTTGAAGCCTTAGACTCAATTATTAAAAATGAAGATATAGTATTACAATTAGATAAAGTAGTAGATACCTCAAAAATATTTGAAGATAAAACATTAAGAGATATAAATTATCAAATAATGAATGTAATAAGTGCTTTTGTACCAAACTTTATCGGAGGATCAGCAGACTTAGTAAGTTCTACTAAAACATATTTAAAAAAGCAAGGAGATTTCTCAAAAGATAATTATACTGGTAAAAATATTGCTTTTGGAGTTAGAGAACACGCTATGGGAGGAATACTTAATGGCTTGGCATTATCTAATTTAAGAGTATTTGGCTCAACATTCCTAGCATTTTCTAATTATATGTTACCTTCAATTAGAATGAGTGCTATGATGAATTTACCAGTAACCTATATATTTACTCATGATAACTTTACTATTGGAGAGGATGGTCCAACGCATCAGCCAATAGAACAATTAGGAGCTCTAAGAAATATACCTAATTTAAGTGTATATCGTCCTGCAGACTATAAAGAGTTAATAGGAAGTTGGAATCTAATCTTAACAAGTGGTAAACCAAGTGTTATAGTTTTACCAAGAAATCATGTGGATACCTTAGAACACACTAGTATTAAAGGGGTTAAATATGGGGGATACATAGTAAGCGAAGTTAAAACAAAATTAGATTTAATTTTAATATCTTCTGGTGAAGAATTAAATCTAGCTATGAAATTAAAAGATGAACTATTAAAAAGTTTTATTGAAGTACGCGTAGTAAGTGTACCTAATATAATAACATTTGCTAATCAAGAAAGAGGTTACCTAGAACAAGTATTTCCAAAAGGATACAAAAAAATGGCTCTTGAATTTTCAAATGATCCAAACTATTTTAGATTTATTGATTCTAAAGAAGACTTTATAAATGTAAATAAATACTTAAAAAGTGCTTCAAAAGAAGAATTACTTCAAGATAATGAACTAGATATACAAAATTTAGTAATAAGAATTAAAAATAGTTTATAGTTCGACATTATAATTAAAAATATATAGTATACTTTATATGGTGATTAAATTGAGAACATATTATATTTTTAAAATTAATAAGTACTTTTCCTATATTTATAATAATAAACCATATAAATTATATAAAATGCTCGAAGAAATATTTCATGTAAATGATTATGATATGATATTATCCTATAAAATATATGAACAAGTAGCAATAACATTTGATAAGAACGAATTAAATAAATATATTAAAAATAATTATAGTACTTGTAATTACTATTTAACTAATAAATCAAGTCATATATATAGTGATAATAATGAATATACAAAATTAGTAATAAATAATTCTAACCTTAAAATTAAAACAAATATTAATAATCCAATATTTTTTAAAGATATAGTTAATTATTCAGATAATATCTTTGTATGTGATTTTATTAATAAAGATTACTTCTGGTTAGAAAAAATAATAAAAAAAGATGGACAAAATAATAAAATTAAAGTACAATAATGAAATGGAGGTATATTATGCTTAAAGATATATTATATTTAGTTGTAGGATTAATCGCAGGATTTGCTATAGGATTTTTTGTAGCAAGAAATGTAATGAAAAAATATTTGAAGAAAAATCCACCGATTAATGAACAAATGATTAAAACAATGATGAGTGGAATGGGAAGAACTCCTACTCAAAAACAAATAAATCAAATGATGAAACAAATGAATAAATATATGTAATAAAAAATGCTAGTTAATATAACTAGTTTTTTTAACTTTTACTTAATTTTGTTAAAATAGTGTAAATAATACATAAAAATATTGTTAAATATACCAATTTATATTATAATTATTTTAGAAAGTAATTTAGAAAGAATTGGTGAATATGAAAAAAAGAATTATAAGTGGATTATTCATAGTCTTAATACTTGGAATATGTATAGTACGTGGTGGTAATCTATTTTCTATATTAATGATAGCGTGTGCAATATGTGGCTTACATGAATTTATTAATTTAAGAGGTAAAAATAAAAAAGTCGAAGGAATAAGTTTAATAAGTTATATGGCTCTTATATTTATTACTCTTAATAATACATTTTATAATTTAGATGCATTTAGTTTAATATCTTTTATAATATTAGGACTTGGTGTACCATTAGTAATAATAAATGATAAAGAAAAATATAATATATATGACTTTATGTATTATTTAGGCAGTATTTTAATACTTGGAGTAGCTTTTAATAGTTTAATTTTATTTAGAAATGAAAACATTTACTTATGTATATATATCTTTATAATTTCATTCATGACTGATACTTATGCTTATATTGGAGGAATGTTAATAGGAAAGAATAAATTAACTAGTATAAGTCCTAAAAAAACAATTGAAGGTAGTATTGTAGGTACAGTTATGGGTTCAGTAGTAGGAGCAGTATTTTATAATATGTTAATATCTGATATGAGTTTATTTATGCCATTATTGGTAAGTTTATTACTTTCAATAATAAGTCAATGTGGAGATTTATTCTTTAGTAGTATAAAAAGACATTTTGATAAAAAAGATTATTCAAATCTTATACCAGGACATGGTGGAATATTAGATAGATTAGATAGTGTTATTTTTGTAACATTATTGTTAAAGTTAATACTTAATGTATTATAAATAAATATTGATAAGGAGGATTATAATGACAATTATTTATTTCGTTTTAATATTAGGATTAATAGTATTAGTTCATGAATTTGGACATTTTATCTTTGCTAAGTGGGCAGGAGTATATGTATATGAATTTTCAATAGGTATGGGTCCAAAAATATTTGGTAAGAAAGATAAAAAAGGAGAAACAGAATATTGTATTAGAGTAATACCTATAGGTGGATTTGTCTCTTTAGCAGGTGAAGAAGTAGATGATGACAAGAAAATAGGTAAGAATCGTAAACTATATAATAAAAACTTTATTCAAAGATTTATGATTATGATCGCAGGTGCAATGAATAACTTTATTTTATGTTTTATTTTACTTTTCCTTGGAGCCTTAATTTATGGAAGCGTTTCTCAAAAGCCAGTAGTATCTTCGGTAAGTGAAGAATATCCAGCATATCAAGTAGGAATACGTGAAGGAGATACAATTACTAAAATAAACGGAGAGAAAGTTGCTAGTTGGAGTGAAGTACAATTATTAATTCAAACTGCTGAAGATAGTGAACTAACCGTAGAATTTAAAACTAAAGATAATGTTAAAAAAACTGTTAAAATAACTCCTGTATTAACTAAAAATGAAGATGGATCTGAATCTTATAAATTAGGAGTTGGTATGGGAGGTAAAGTAGAAAAAGGCTTTATGGCTTCACTTAAATATGCTGTTAATACATTAGGCTCATTATTTAAGTTAATGTTTACTACTTTAAAACAATTATTTACAGGACATGTAGCAGTTAAAGAATTATCTGGACCAGTAGGAATATATACTGTTGTCGGAGAACAAGCAAAAAATGGATTAGAAAGTATTTTATATTTAATTGCCTTCTTATCAATGAATGTTGGAGTAATTAATTTATTACCATTTCCAGCATTTGATGGTGGTAGAGTGTTATTTTTAATAATTGAAAAAATAACAGGAAAAGCAATTCCTACAAAAGTAGAAAACATTATTAATAATATAGGATTCTTATTACTTATGTTACTTATGATATATGTTACATTTAATGATATATTAAGATTATTTTAATAATAAAAGTAAAAATTATTGACTAAAAAAAATATATATTATATAATTATTGTAAGGTATGGAGGAATAAATATGTTTAAATTGAATAGAAAAGGTCAAACACTAGTAGAGTATGTTTTAATTATTTCACTTATAACAGTAGTAGCAATAGCACTAGTTAAAATATTCGGAGGTTACTTAACTGATGCCATTACTAAAATGAGTTGCCAAATTAGTGGTAAGGAATATGTCGAAGGAGAAAAAATTGGTGGAGCATATTGCCAAGGTGATCAAGGTAAACTATTTGAATAAATATTAAAAATGTGTAAACTATTAAAAATAGTTTACTTTTTTTCTTTATTTTATTGAAAAAATGCATTATTTATTTTATAATTAAATTATATGTAAATAGATAATAAAACTTATGAAAGGTGATAATATGAAAAAAAAGAAAAAATTTAAAATACTTCCTATAATAATTATATTAATTATTTTAATATTTGTAGTATTTTTAATATTTAAGTTAACTAATAAATCAAAAGATATAGAAGTAAAAGATACTTTAATGGAAGATTTTATAAATCAAGATATAAGTGTAGTGCAAGAATATTCTACTAAGCATAACTTAGAATTAAATATTGAATATGTTTACTCTGAAGAAGTAGAAAAAGACAAAGTTATTACTCAAAGTATTAATAAAGATACTATAATAAAAGATAATGACAAATTAAATATAACAGTATCTTTAGGTAAAATCGATAAAGAAAAATTAGCAAGTGATAAAATAAATGAATTAGGTAAAGTTCCTATTATGATGTATCATGGAATAAGAGAAAAAACTAGTAATAGTACTGGTAAAGTTGGAGGAAATGTAGATAAAGATGGCTACAATAGGACTCCTGAAGCATTTAGAAAAGATTTAGAGTTTTATTATGAAAATGGTTATGAAATGATACGCTTAGAAGACTATATAAATGGTATAGTAGACGTATCATATGGTAAAAGTCCAATTATCTTAACATTTGATGATGGTAATGAAGATAATATTAAAGTAACAGGATTAGATAGTGATGGTAATATTTTAATTGATAAAAATAGTGCTGTAGGTATCTTCGAAGAATTTAAAGCTAATCATAAAGATGCTAAAGTAACTGCAACATTCTTTGTTAATGGAGGAATATTCAATCAAAGTGAATATAATGAAAAAATACTTAACTGGATGATAGATAATGGTTATGATATAGGTAATCATACTCAAACACATTTAGATATAAAAAAATCATCAGGTGAAAGAGTTCAAAAAGAAATAGCATATGTTTATGATGAATTAGAAAGAATTATTCCTAATAAATACGTTAAAATAATTGCTTTACCATTTGGTAGTCCTTACGTTAAAACACATGAAAACTTTAAATATGTATTAAATACAACATATAATAATAAATCATATGAAACAGAGGCGGCCTTAAGAGTAGGTTGGGAACCAGAAGTATCATGTTTTAATAAGGATTTTGATAAAACATTCTTAAAAAGATGTAGAGCATATGATAATAATGGTAAAGAATTTGATATAACAATGGTATTTAATAATTTAAAAAATAATAAATATATATCTGATGGTAATGTAAAAACAATAACTGTACCAGAGAGTTCAAAAAATTTAATCAGTCAAGACAATACTTTAGAAGTTATAACTTATTAAGGAGGTAACAATGAACAATAAAGGTTTTGCGATAACAGGAATACTTTATGGATTAATGTTAATATTTATTCTAGCATTAACTTCATTCTTATCAATTTTAGTAGGTAAAAATAGAAGAATAGATGAATTAGAAAAAAGTGTTTATGAAAATCTTGAATTAAAAAAAGAAACTTATAATTTTGCTGATAATGAAGATAATTATAAATATACAACATCCTCTAATGGGTTATATACTTTTAATTACAATGGTAGTACGTGTAATGCTTACTTACCTAGTAATACTGTAGTTATAACTAGTAAGACTAAAAATGAAGAAACAAATAAACTATATTATAAAATTGGAGGAAGTTCTAATTTAGAAGACTATCTAGAATTAGAGTGTTTAAAATAATGTATAAAAAAGTATATATAGAAATAACTAATACTTGTAATCTATCATGTGATTTTTGTATTAAAAATAAAAGAAATAATAAGTTTATGTCTATAAATGAGTTTGAAATAATATTAAAAAAATTAAAAGGATTAACTAATTATTTATATTTTCATATTTTAGGAGAACCTTTACTTCATCCTAAAATTAATGAATTAATTGATTTGGCTACAAGCTATGGATATAAAATAAATATAACTACTAATGGATATTTAATAGATAAAATTATAGATAATAAAAATATTAATATGATTAATATATCTTTGCATAGTTATAATGAAAAATATAATATACCATTAGATTCTTATTTAAGTAATATATTTAAAGTAGTAGATAACTTAATAAATAATAATACTTTAGTTAACTTAAGATTATGGGTTAACAATAAATATAATAACGATATAATTAAACAAATAAATGAGTATTATCATACAAATATTAAACTAGAAAAATGTACAATAAAAAAGAATTTATATTTGGACTTTAATAAAAATTTTATTTGGCCAGACTTAAATAACAATTATTATAATGAACTAGGTAAATGTTATGGACTAATAACACATTTTGGAATACTTGTAGATGGTACAATAATTCCATGTTGTTTAGATAGTGAAGGAATAATTAATCTAGGTAATATATTTAATGATAATATTAATGAAGTATTAAATAGTAATAGATGTATTAATATGATAAATAATTTTAAAAATAATAAAAAAGTTGAAGAACTATGTAAACATTGTAAATTTTTAGATTAGCAAGATAATAAGCTAAAGAAAGGAGAATAATTATGAAGAAAACACCAAAATCAAAAATAGATAAAATATTACTTACAATAATTATTCTTTTTTCTATATTTGGTCTTATTATGGTTTTAAGTGCTTCTTCAATGGAATCATATATGAGATATGATAAAAGTCCATATTTCTATTTCATTAGACAATTGATGTTCGTAGGAATAGGATTCTTAATATATTTTATTATGCATTTAATACCAATAAGCTTTTATAAAAAACTAAGTACTTTCTTAATTATAGCAATAATAATAGCAATGACAGTCTTAATTATATATGGTAAATCTACAAGGGAAGTAGTAAGTTGGTTTAAATTAGGACCAATAAAAATACAACCAAGTGAGTTTGCAAAATTATTTACAATAATTTATCTATCTAGCTATTATGAAAAACATAAAGATAATCTAGATGATTATTGGACAATAATTAAGCCTATGATACCAATTGTAATAATATGTGTTTTAGTAGCACTTCAGCCAGATTTAGGAACATCTGCCATTATTGCTATGATAGCATTATCTATATTTTTCTTGGCACCAATACCTAAAGAAAATAGGAAGAATATAAATAAAATATTATTTGCTTTTATTGGCTTAATTCTTTTAGTATTTATTAGTACTAAAGGTAAAATACTTAAAGATTATCAATTACAAAGATTATTTAGTTTTATGAATAATCCATGTGAAAATTATCAAAGTGAAGAAGGTTATCAACTATGTAATAGTTATATAGCATTTCATAATGGAGGATTAAAAGGAAGTGGAATCGGAGAAAGTACTCAAAAATATTTATATTTACCAGATTCATATACTGACTTTATCTTTCCAATTATAGTGGAAGAATGGGGATATTTAATAGGAATAGTAGTTATAATTTTTTATGGTATACTTCTATTTAGAATATTTGTAATTGCTAAAAAGAGCCGAAGAATAAGTAGTGCTTTAATGGCTTTCGGAATATTTACTTATATTACAATTCATATAGTGGTTAACCTTGGTGGAGTAACAGGATTATTACCATTAACTGGAGTACCTCTTCCATTCTTATCATATGGTGGCAGTTTTACCTTAACTTTATTTATTAGTTTAGGTTTAGTACAAGCTATATCTATAGAAAATATGAAAGATTTAATGAAAAGACAAAAAGAACTAATTTCTAAATAATTAGTTTTTAATTTTATATGTCCAACTTTTAATTTATAAACTTTGAAATATCAATTTGTATATTATTAACTATAAATCTATAATTTCTTTTCAAATATTTAGACACTTTGTATGGAACTGTAATTGCTTTGGGCCAATTTTCTAAGATATTAATATCAAAGTTATTATCAGTAGTATATTGTACTATAAGATCTTTATCTGTAATACTTATATCAACATTTTGAATTTTTTGGATTTCTTTATTCATTTTATCTTGAATACTAGAATTTTTTGTTCTATGATAGTTTACATCTAATTTATCTGCTAAAACTAAACTTAAGCCTATTGAAGATTTAATGTTATTCCCTTTAGAATGATCCATAATTGCCTGTCTTAAAGTCTCTTCCTCATCCTGTGTGATATCGTTTTTATCGATAAAATTAATAAATATTTTACTACTTTCTATAGCATGGTTAACTTTATCTCCTTTTAATAAACCAATATCATGTAAAAGAGCCGCGGTCATTCCTAAATCAATTGTTCTTTCATCAGCTCCTAATTGTAATAAAATTATTTTTACATATTCAGCTACTCGTTTGTAATGTCCTAGACCATGTTCCCAATCCCATTTACCATTTGTTACAAAATGAATATTTTCTATTTTTTTTACAGCATTTAAAAATGTTTCATTGCTTAACAATTTATTGTATAAATACATATAACCACCAAAATAATTATACTATTTTTTATTATTTTTGTCAAAATACTTTCCCTTGTTAAATTTATTAGTTGTCATAAAAAAAACATAAATAACTTTTGTTAAAAAAGTTGACCTATCTTCATTATTGTATAACACTACTTAGTGCTCTGATTGTTTTCATCAAAACATCGCTATATCCTCCAAGTGATAAATTAATTATATTATAATGTATAATTTTTGTTCAAGACTTAGTTCCCAAAAGCAAAACTTCAGGAACTTTGAATTTTATTTAACAAATATAAAAAATTCTATTGATAGATAACTATACATTTGATATAATAAATAAGAAATGAGGAAGTAATATGAAAGTAAAATATAACCTAATACATAAAGATAAATTTACTAATGCAAGGTATGGAACATTAGAAACAAATTATGGAACTTATGAAACTCCAATGTTTATGCCAGTAGGTACCCAAGCTACCGTTAAAACATTATCAGTTGAAGAATTACACGATATTAATTCAGGAGTAATATTATCTAATACTTATCATTTATGGCTTAGACCAGGTGAAGATATAGTAGCAAAAGCTGGAGGACTTCATAAATTTATGAACTGGAATGGTCCAATTTTAACAGATTGTGGAGGCTTCCAAGTATTTTCTTTGGCTAAAAAGAAAGACATAAGTGAAGAAGGAGTTTATTTTAATAGTCATATTGATGGTAAAAGAATATTTTTAACACCAGAAAAATCAATAGAAATACAAAATAAACTTGATAGTGATATTGCTATGAGTTTTGATGAATGTCCTCCTTATCCTGTAACTTACGAATATATGAAAAATAGTGTTGAAAGAACAATAAGATGGGCTAAAAGATGTAAAGATAATCATAAAAATGAAATGCAAAGTTTATTTGGTATAGTTCAAGGTGGAGAATTTGAAGATTTAAGAGAATATAGTGCTAAAGAAACTGTAAAATTAGATTTTGATGGTTATTCAATTGGTGGAACTTCGGTAGGTGAAGATAAAGAGACAATGTATAAAATGATTGATTATGGAATAAAATATTTACCTACTGATAAACCAAGATATTTAATGGGTGTAGGAGAGCCCTCAGATATTTTCGAAGGAGTAGAACGCGGAATTGATATGTTTGATTGTGTACTTCCAACTAGACTTGCAAGACATGCACATGCATTTACCTTGGATGGTAAAATAAATATTAAGAATGCTAAATACAAGGAAGATTTTACACCAGTAGATAGTAATTGTGATTGTTATTGCTGTAAAAATTATACAAAAGCATATATAAGACATTTAATTGTAGCACAAGAAACATTAGGACAAAGATTGCTTTCTATTCATAATTTAAGATTCTTAATTAAAATATGTGAAAATATTAGAGAAAGTATTAAAGAAGATAGATTCTTAGAATATAAAAAAGAATTCTTAGATAGATATAAAGGTAATTTACAAAAATAATTATATAATAATTTATATATAGGAGGTATTTATGGTTGATATAGATATTGAAGATTTAGCGGTTATATTTGAACCTGTTGTAGATAACGAAGGAATAAGAACTTATTATCCGGTAGAAATAGTCGAAGGATTTTATGATGAAATAAGTGAAAAATTTATAGATGAGAATCTATATTCATATGATCATTTCATGGATTTTCAAAATGGTAAAAGTTTTGCTTTAAGAGGTAGTATACTAAAAGCATATAAGAATAATCCTGATAAAAGTTTAAGTGAAATAAAGAAAGAATACTTAGAAAATTTAAGAAAATATGAATATACTGCAAGATTATATGATTGTCAAGTTATATTAATGAGAAAACCTATTGATAGTGATAATAGTAAAGCCACAGTAATATTAGATCAAGATAGTATTGATAGATGTATGTTTTTCTTTAACAATATTGAAGATATAAAAGAATTTGAAGAACAAATGAATAGAGAATTAAATGAAGATATAGAAGATATCTCACAAGATGAAAAAAAGATTGAACATAATGAAAGTGATACTTTAAGTAATACTGAAATAAAAATTAGTCCACGTAAACTATATAAAGAAATAAGAAAAACAGTAATAGGACAAGATGATGCAATTAAACAAATTGTAACTACAATATGGGAGAATTTTTATGGAGATACTACTAATAATATGATTATATTAGGACCTTCTGGAAGTGGTAAAACTGAAATAATAAGACAAGTATCTAAATTACTTAATATTCCACTTTTGTTAACTAGTGTTACTGGTATGAGTCAAGCAGGATATATTGGTAGAGGTACTGATGAAATACTTAAAGATTTACTTACATTAACTAAAGGTGATATAAGTAAGGCAGAACGTGCTATTGTAGTACTTGATGAATTTGATAAAATAGCTACTCGTGGTAATAAAGGTGATATATCTACTAATGGAGTACAAAATGAACTTTTAAAAATAGTTGAAGATGGTACTTTTGGAATAGATTATAATCATGGAAGTAGAATGATTTTAAATACTGAACATATTACTTTTATTGGTGTTGGAGCATGTACTGATATTTTAACTAAGAAAATAAATAAACAAGCAGGTTTTACTAGTGATATAAAAGATAAAGTTATTACTACTGGTAAAATTAATGCTGATGATTTAGTAGAAAAACTAGGATTAAAAGCAGAATTAGTAGGTAGAATGGGTAAAATAATTAGATTGAACGATTTAGATATAGACACTTTGAAAAAAATAATAACAGACTCTAAAAAGAGTGCTTATAATGATAAAGTTAATTTAATAAAAAAATCTAATGTAAAATATATTGAGGAAAATCATGATGAAATAATTGAAACTATAGCTAAAATTGCCAAAGATAAAAAGATTGGTGCTAGAGCAATAAGTAGTATTGTAAATGAAATGTTTAGTGATATTATGTTTAATTTAAGCGATGATGAAGAAAATTACAATGAACTTACTATCTCTAAAGATACTGTTACTGATCCTAAAAAATATATATTAAAGAAATAAATTAAGGAAGTAATAATATGAAAGAATTAAAGGAAATAGAAAAAAGCATAATAAAGAAATATCGTAAAGAGATATATTCTAGATTTGTAAGAGCAGTCAAAGACTTTGATTTAATAAAAGAAGGAGATCATATTGCAGTTTGTATAAGTGGAGGTAAAGATTCCTTTTTACTAGCAAAATGCATGCAAGAATTAAAAAAACATAGTAAATATAAATTTGAATTAACTTTTCTTGTTATGAATCCAGGCTATAATCCAGAAAATGTAAATAAAATAAAAGAAAATGCTAAAATACTTAATATACCAATTCAAATGTTTGAAACAAATATTTTTGAGGTATCAGATAATTCTTTAGGTAAAAGTCCATGTTATTTATGTGCAAGAATGAGACGTGGTGCTTTATATAGTAAAGCAAAAGAACTAGGATGCAATAAAATAGCTTTAGGACACCACTTTAATGATGTAATAGAAACTATTATGTTAAATTTACTTTATAATGGTAACTTTTCTGGAATGTTACCTATATTACCTTCGGATAATTATTCTAATATGGAATTAATTAGACCATTATATTATGTTAAAGAAAAAGATATTATTTCTTGGGTTAAATTTTCTGAGTTAACTTTTTTAGATTGTGCTTGTAGTGTTACTAAAAAGAATAGTGGTAAAAGAAAAGAAGTAAAACAATTAATATATACTTTATTAGAAAATAATCCGAATGCTGATATAAATATATTTAATTCTATGTTTAATGTAAACCCTAATACTACAAGGGTTATAACAAAATATAATGATAATAATAATGTAAAATAAGTTACTTTATAGTTAATATTATTGAAAAATAAAATTATCTATGATATAATTAAAATACCTGAGGGACTCGATATCTTTAGTATAAAACCGACTAAAGATATATTTAGGGGAACTAAAATATACTATGTGTTGAATGCTTGAATAATTCTTTAAGAATCCTGATTAGTATATGGTGTTCTACCACCTGTGTGAATAACGCGCGGGTTTTATCTTCATAGAGTCGATCCTTTGGGGTCTTTTTTTTACTTCTTTAACATATTTTAACATATTTTCAAAAAATGCTTGACAAATATTAAAAAAATTAGTATATATTTGTAATGGAGGGAGAAATTATCATGAAAAAGAAATTAGTAATTGTAGAATCCCCAAGTAAAAGTCATACCATTGAAAAATATTTAGGAAGTGACTATAAAGTAGTTAGTTCCTTAGGACATATAAGAGATTTAAAGACTACTGGTAAGTTTGGACTTGGTGTAGATGTAGAAAATAACTTTGAACCTAGTTATGGTATAATTAAAGGTAAAAATAAACTAGTAACAGCCTTAAAAAAAGATGTAAAAGATTCTTCGTTTGTATATCTTGCAACAGACCCAGATAGAGAAGGGGAAGCAATATCTTGGCACTTATACGATACCTTAGGATTAAAAGATAATTATAAAAGAATAGTATTTAATGAAATAACAAAAGATGTTATATTAAATAGTTTTAATAATGCTAGAGATATAGATTATGATTTAGTTAAATCACAAGAAACAAGAAGAATATTAGATAGAATAATAGGATTTAGATTAAGTAAATTAATGCAATCTAAAACTGATGGAAAGTCTGCAGGTAGAGTACAAAGCGTTGCTTTAAAATTAGTCGTAGATAAAGAAAGAGAAATTGAGGCTTTTATACCGGAAGATTATTACGAAATTGAAGCACATTTTAAAGATTTTGATGCTAAACTAGATACCTATAATAATAAAGAAATAGAAATTAAAACTGAAACTGAAGCCAAAGAAATATTAAATAAACTATCTAATAGTTTTGATATAGTTAGTATAGATAAAAAAGAAAAAGCTAAAAAGGCTAAATATCCTTTCATTACTTCAACATTACAACAAGAGTCTTCAAATAAACTTAACTTTACTTCGAAGAAAACTATGATGCTTGCTCAAAAATTATATGAAGGAATTAATTTAAGTAATGGTCCAGTCGGATTAATTACTTATATGAGAACAGACTCAGTTAGATTAAGTGATGAATTTATTAAGTCAACTTATGGATATATAAAAGATAATTATGGTAGTGAATATGTCGGATATGTTAAACAAAGCAAAAAGACAGAAAATGTTCAAGATGCCCATGAAGCAATAAGACCTACTTCTATAGCAAGAACTCCAGAAAGTATTAAAGAATATCTAACTAATGATGAATATAAATTATATAGATTAATTTATTATAGAGCATTATCTTCTTTAATGAAAGATGCTAAAGTTATGGCTACTACTATAATATTAGATAATAATAATTATCAATTTAAAGCAACAGGACAAATACTTATATTTGATGGTTATTTAAAAGTATATAGTGATTATGAAGAAAATAATGATAAAATATTACCAGACTTAAATAAAGATAATAGCAAAGTAGTAATAGCAAATAATATTGAATATACTATGCATACTACTAAACCACCAGCAAGATATACCGAAAGTAAATTAATCAAAGAAATGGAAGAGTTAGGCATAGGTAGACCTTCAACTTATGCTACTACAGTAGGAATATTATCTGAAAGAGGCTATGTTAATATTGTAGATAAAAAGTTTGTTCCAACGGAAATTGGTATAGAAATTACTGATAAATTACAAGAATGTTTTTCTAGTATTATCAATGTTAAATATACCAAAGAAATGGAAGATGACTTAGATAAAATAGCAGATGGCAAATTAGAAAATACAACTCTTTTAAGTAGATTTTATAATGATTTCGAACCAAAAGTAGAAAGCGCATTTAAAACTATGGAAAAGAAAGCTCCCGTTGAAACTGGTGAATTATGTCCTAATTGTAATAGTCCACTTGTTATTAAACAAAGTAAATATGGTAAGTTTGTGGCTTGTTCTAATTATCCAGAATGTAAATATATAAAGCAAAACAATGAGAAAAAAGAAGTTGTAGAGATAATGGATTGTCCTAAATGTTCTGGTAAAATAGTAGAAAGAAAAACCAAACGTGGTAAAATATTTTATGGATGTTCTAATTATCCTAAATGTAAAGTCGCTACCTGGGATAAGCCAACAGGTAAGTTATGTCCTGAATGTAAAAGTCTATTAGTAGAGCATAAAGATAAGATAAAATGTTCTAATTGTGAATACGAAGAAAATTAACTACTTAATTGTAGTTTTTTCCTTTTTATAACTTTTAAGTTATGAAAAGGAATAAAATAATAAAATTAATCAATAAATGATATTGTTAAATATTTCTAATTATGATAAAATATATATGTAAGTAAAACTAAGAGGTGAATATATGGACGAAGATAAAACGATGGTATTTGATGTAGATAGTATTAGTGAAAAAGAAGCATATGATAAATTAAGATTAATATATGATAATCTTGAAGAAAGAGGATATAATCCAGTTAATCAAATTGTTGGATACATTTTAAGTGGAGATTTAGGATATATATCTAGTTATAAAAATTCAAGAAAAATGATGTCAGAGTTAGATCGCAGTATGCTTACTGAGGTACTTTTAAAGAAGTTTTTATCATGAGATATTTGGGATTAGATTTAGGAAGTAAAACCTTAGGTGTAGCTTTATCTGATACTACTAATACAATAGCAAGTTCACTTAAAACAATTTTCTTTAAAGAAGATGATTATAATTCATTAATTGAACCAATTAGAGAATTAGTTAATGAATATAATATATCTAAAATTGTATTAGGACTACCTAAAAATATGAATAATACTTTAGGACCTCGTGCAGAAATATCATATAGTTTTAAAAAATTACTCGAAGATAATCTTAATATTGAAGTAATACTAGAAGATGAAAGATTAACTACAGTAATATCTAATAATATAATGATTAAAGCAGATATGTCTAGAAAGAAAAGAAAAAAGAAAGTTGATTCAATAGCCGCAAGTTTAATATTACAAAGTTACTTAGATAGGAGAATTTAAAATGGAAAAAGAAAACATATTTACAATAATAGATAATAAGGGAAAAGAAAGACAATGTGAAGTATTATTTACATTTGAAAGTGATGAAACTAAAAAGAATTATATTGTATACACTGATAACACATTAGATCATGAAGGAAATGTAAGAGTATATGCTTCAATATATAATCAAAAAGATAAAGGTGTTGAACTAGAACCAATTAATTCAGAAAGAGAATGGAAAATAGTAGAAACTATACTTAGTTCAATTCAAGAGGAAAGTAAAAAAGAAGGCAACTAATGAGACGTAATAAAAGTAGTAAAAAGAGAGTAAGAAATATTTTAATAGCATTAATTATTTTAGGTATTAGTGTGATTATTTTTATGTTTTGTTTTTATAAATATAACTTAACTAGTGTATCTAATGATAATACTGCAAAAAATGTAGAAATAACTGGTACTGCAACACAAATAGCTAAAACTTTAAAAGAAAATAATTTAATTAGAAATGAATTAATATTTAAAATATATATTAAATTAAATAAAATAAATAATATGAAAGCTTCAACTTATAGTTTAAATGAGACAATGACATTACCTCAAATTGTAGATATATTAACTAAGGGTAATAGTTATAATCCTGATTCAATTAGAATTACTTTTAAGGAAGGAAAAAATATTAGATATATTGCTAATGTTATCGCAGAAAATACTAATAATTCTTATGATTCAGTAATTGAAAAAGTAAATGATGAAAAATATATTGATACATTAATTAATAAGTATTGGTTCTTAACTAATGATATTAAAAATAGTAAAATATATTATGATTTAGAAGGTTATTTATTCCCTGATACATATAATTTTGCTAATAAAGATGTAAGTGTAGAAAAGATACTTGAAACTATGTTAGATGAAACAGATAAGAAATTAACTCCATATAAAGATAAAATTGAGATAAGTAAACTAACTATTCATGAATTATTTACTTTGGCTTCTATTGTAGAATTAGAAGGTGCTAAAGCGGATGATAGAGCATCAGTCGCTGGAGTATTTTATAATAGAATTAATTCTAAATGGAGTTTAGGTAGTGATGTTACAACTTACTATGCTTTAAAAATAGATGATTTTCATGTATCATTAACCGAAGAATTAGGTTTATATAAATGTGATAATGCTTATAATACAAGATGTACTAGTTTTATAGGATTACCTGTTGGGCCAATATGTAATCCTGGTATGGAATCATTACTTGCTACAATTAATCCTAAAGAACATAATTATTATTACTTTGTCGCAGATTGTAATGGTAAAGTATATTTAAATAGTAATTCTACTGGACACTTTAATACTATAAATAAACTTAAAAATGAAGGTAATTGGTGTGCATAAATAAAATAAAAAGAAATAAATATAATTAGATATTTACTTCTTTTTTTATAAATATGCTAATATTGCAATTACCGCAGAAGCTATCATCAATACAAGCATTCCTATTACTAATATTTTAGAACCTAAATTCTTTACTTTCTTTTTCTTCTTGTTTTTACTCATAATAATTCCTTTCTACTTATGTAATTCATATTACTAATATAATTATATCTAATATTTGTAATATTTTCAAGTATAAATAATATAATTTAGTGGTGATACTAATGAATGTGAAAATAAACAAGCTTATATCTACAATTATACCTAGTAAGAAAATTAATTATATTGGATTATTTTTACTTAGTTTAGGAATAATCTCTGGTGCTATATTTCTAGTAGTTATTAATCAAAATGATAAGATAACTATAACTACTCAAATTAATGAATTTATGTCTAATATTAATACTAATAGTATTAATAGTGTACAAGCATTAAAAAATAGTTTAATATCTAATATTACTTATATATTATTAATATGGATATTAGGTATGTCTATAATAGGAATACTAATTAATATCTTTGCTACTTATATTAAAGGATTTATCTTAGGGTTTTCTATTACATCATTAATTTATGTATATGGAATTAAAGGATTACTTGCATCATTCATATATATATTTCCTCATCAATTATTAAATATAATGGCTATACTTTTAGTATTTATTTATTCAGTAATGTTAACTAAATATTTATTTAGAATAGTTTCAGGGGATAAGACTATAAATATTAGAGTATTTTTAAAGAAATATTTCTTTATTCTTTTGATATCTTTGGGTATTACATTAATATCTTCATTATTTGAATCTTTTGTAACGCCAGCATTATTTAAATTAATTATTAAGTTATTTGTGTAAATTAATAAAATAATATTATTTTAATTACTAAAATATCTAAATTTATGATATAATATCACTAGATATATTTTTAGGAAGTGATATTTATGAAAACAGTAGTAATTGGTATGTCTGGGGGAGTAGATTCTTCAGTCGCAGCATACTTATTAAAAAAAGAAGGATATAATGTAATTGGACTATTCATGAGAAATTGGGATAGTGTTATAAATAATGATTATTTAGGTAATCCTAATTTAGATAATGACATATGTCCTCAAGAAGTAGATTATAATGATGCAGTGGAAGTATGTAAGAAATTAGATATACCACTTCATAGAGTAGATTTTGTTAAAGAATATTGGGATAATGTGTTTACTTACTTTTTAGATGAATTAAATAAGGGGAGAACTCCAAATCCTGATGTTATGTGTAATAAGTATATTAAGTTTGATGCTTTCTTTAAAAAAGCCAAAGAATTAGGGGCAGACTATATTGCTACAGGACACTATGCAAGGGTTATTGATGGTAAGTTATGTAAAGCAGTTGATGATAATAAGGATCAATCTTATTTCTTAGCGTATGTAGATAAGAATAAATTTAAGGAAGTATTATTTCCTATTGGAGAATTAACTAAACCGATGGTAAGAAAAATTGCGGTAGAATTAGATTTAGTTACTGCTAGAAAAAAAGATTCTACTGGGATATGTTTTATTGGAGAAAGAAACTTTCGTAATTTCTTAAAGAATTATTTACCAAATATGCCTGGTGATATAGTAGATATTGAAACAAAAGAAGTTCTTGGTAAACATATTGGATTAATGTATTATACTTTAGGTCAACGAAGAGGATTAAATCTTGGAGGTAATGAATTAAAACACTATGTATGTGAAAAAGATTTAAAAAATAATATTTTATATGTTGCTAATGGTGATGAGAATAAATATTTATTTACTACTTCTGCTTTAGTTGAAAACTTTAATTTCTTAACCGATGATAGACCTAGTCAATGTAATTGTAAGTTTAGATATCGTCAAAAAGATGTTTCAGTTAATGTTGAATATCTAGAAGATAATATGATTAAAGTATCTTATACTAATGTTAAGGCAGTTACCCCAGGACAATTTTGTGTCTTATATGATAATGATGTATGTTTAGGTGGAGGAATAATTAAAGAAACTTTTAAATAACTTTAATTGTTCTTTTTATTTACTATAAATTTAGCTTATTGTATTACTTATTATAGTACATTTTCTTTACATTTTTTTAAAATTACTTGACATATTAGTGTAAAACAAGTACAATATAATTAGAGATATGGAGGGATAGTATGAATACTATTGAGAAAATAAATTTAATTTTAAAACAGGCAAATATTTCAAAGGTAAATTTAGCTAAATATCTTGGAGTGTCAAGACAAATGGTATATAATTATCTAGATGGTGATGATTTATCTAAATTACCTAATGAGAAATGTCAATTATTATTAAAATTATTAGATGTAAAATCAGAAAAAGAAATTGATGAAATAGAAATAGATAATGAATATATTCAAAGTGTTGGTAATAAGATATATAACTCTAAGAAAAGTACTCCAAAAAAGAATGAAATAATCGAATTATCAGGACTTAGAAAAGATGAACAAGAATTAGTTAGTGATATTGTATTCTTGTTGAAAGAAATGTTTAATGAGGATAAGACTAGAACGTGTTATGATACAATTAATTATTACTATCACTTTTTACAAGCAATGGGTAATATGAAAGAGTTAAAATATTTGCTTGGATATATTTCAAAAGCTGCAGGATTTGTAAAACCAAATGTTTATGCATTTGAAGAAGAAAAACAATTTATCTTTGAAAGCATAATGTATTCTGCAATGACACTATATTCAAATGGTGGTGCATCAAGAACTAAATTAGCAGAGTCACACCGTAGATGGGAAGCTGAACTTGCTAAAAAAAGTGAAGAAAAATTAAGTAGAACACAAGAATTAAATACTGCTAAGGTGCAAGCTTTAAAAGAACTTGGATATACTGAAATAAATGAAAAGAATGCTAGTGAAGTATTTGATAAGATTGCAGAAATACAATCTAGGAAGATAAGTTAATTGAATAAACAAAAGGGGATATTTAATGAGTAAAAATATTGTAATTATTGTGTTATCTATTTTAGTAGTAGCATTTGGAGGATTTATTGTATATGACAAATTTATTAATGAAAGTACAAATAATATAGTAAATAATGGAAATGTAAATGCTAATAATAACAAGAAAGATAATGCTGTATATACTGATAATGTAAAGTTAAGTCAGTTTGAGAAAATTATAGAAAATGAATTATCTGGTATTGAAGCCTTTAATTCATTAAGTGAAGTTTCAAATGAAAATAAACTTATTTTACTATATAATTTATATAAAAAGAATAATAAGAATACATCAGAAACATTTAAGAAAAATGATTTAGAACAATTAAAAGAAAATAGTAGTTTAGCCAATATAGATATTACATATGATAATATTTGTAATATGTATGGAATATATACTATAGATAATAGTAAAGTAGGGTATAAGTATGATAAAAATAACGAAACATATACTTATAATGGAGAGTTAGGACATGGTGGAGTAACTGAAGGTATAATTTATAAAAAGTTAATTGATTATAAATATCAAGATGGTAAGTATGTATTAGAATATAATTATATATTCTACAATGGTGGAAGTTTAATGGATAAGGAAGATACAGACATTTATTATACAGTTTCAGATTTATTTGATGGTAAATCAATTAAAACTTTTAATAACAATAAAAATGAATTAGCTATGTATAATCAGTTTGATGCAATTAGTTATATTAAAAATAATTATAGTGAACTAGAATCTAAATTAAAAATTTTTACTTATGAGTTTGAAATAATAAATAATAAAATAGTTTTATCTAATTATTATGTTAAGTAAAATTTAATATAAGCCCCCTACTTTAAGATTATGTAAGAGTAGGGGGAATATTATTTTTAAAAGGGGTATGACTACTCTTTTTTTATATTTTGTTTAACAGTTGTATTTGTAATGTAATATCTATTCAATTATATATATTTAAGTTTAAGTTAAGTTTATAATCATAGTTTTAATTTTATATTATATAAATTTAATTGCTATTCTAAATTTAATTCCAGATGTATAATCATCCATCTTAGTTTATCTCGATTCAAATTTTAATAACTGAAATTTAATTTGAGATATTAAAAGTAATATAATTATCCACCTCGATTTAAAATTGATATTCCCCCTATTTTATATTTCAAGTTAAGTAGGGGAGTAATATAGTTTAAATTTAATATAAGGCTTAAATTTGAATCGAGAATATATTTTAGGTATAATTATCCATCTAGAATATAATTAATTAATATATAATTAAATAATAAGATTAAATCTAAAATAAATATTAATAAGTTTTAAATAATAATTTAATTAATATAAATTAGATAAATATATAAATGATAATGTAGTAAAAATATATTTATTAAAGAATTATATTTTAATAATAATATGTATTATTTTTTTATTATATATTAAGTTCCTATAATTAATATTATGTTAAGTTGTATAAAAGAAGAAGAAAGAGAATTATTGCTCATTAGGATATGTACCATAATGAAACAAATTCCATTCTTGTAATCTTCTTTTTGCTAATGCTGATGAATAATCACCATCTGCTGTATATTCTCCTTTATAAAACCAATTATTATATAAATCTTCAGTATTACCATACTTTTTATATGCATCTACAAAACCACTTATATTACCAAGATTATATTTTCTAGATACAAGTGCATCAATTTGGTAATCATTCAAAACAATATCGTTTTTCTCAAGAATGTCTACTACATAATTTTTGGCATCATTGATTACTTGATCTCTTACAGCATCAACGGTCGCTTTATCTACTAAATCTCCATATTTAAGTTTACTAACATCAATGCCAAATTCTGCAAATGTATTTGCGTTAGTTGATAATAATAATCCATTACCTACTGCCAAATAATCTTTTGCACCTGGATCTCCTTGAACCTTATATTTATCCCCTACTACTTCAGTAGAACCTTCAAAAAATATTATCATATTTACTAGTGCTATTCCATTTTTAATTTCTTCTTCTTTTTCTTTACTATTTAATAATGCTGTGAAACTTTCTGTTACTTCTTTTCCATTAGTTTCATATGTAATAAGTTGTCCATCTTCATCAAATAATTCATCTAACAATGATATTAGTTTATCGACTTGTTCTTCTGTAAATTTATTAATTTCAGTATATCTAGAAATTTGTTCATTAACAAAGTTTTCTATTGCTTCCAGTTGCGTATCAATATTTTTAGTAAGAGAGTCAATAGACACTGTTGGTGCTTCAACTAAACCTGCAAGTTTGTTTATTGCATTAACTAATGGAGTCATTTGTTCTTTAACAGATTGTACTATTTCTCTAATTCTAATAACTTCCCTATTCATTTCTTCAAATTTTAGTTCTACTAATGTTAAATTGCCGTAATCTTTTGTTGCATAATTTTTTTCTTCACTATTATTAGCCATTTTATCACTCCTTTTTTATTTTTAAACTTTATATTAGTATGTACTTTCGGCTTTCATTTTTTGAATATAATTATAAAATGATTTGGCAAAAGTTCTTCTTTTTGGGTATAATGATGCAAACTCTGGATTATTTTTGTAATTTTCTGAGCCAGCACCTCCAAAATATTCTAAAAACACATTTGATGCTTCTTCAGGAGTTGTACAATTTTGTATTCTTGATAATGTTGTTTTACCATTATATATTAAAACATTTTCCATTTCATCCCATGCATGATCTAATTGTGACTCAATATCCCAACTTTCTGGGTATCTATTATCTAACCACTGAAATAATCCTTTTGCTGTAGATGTTGAATTTTTCGCATCAGCATCGAACCAACTCTCGCCTGCTGCATTTGCAAGTATTCCAGATATTTGTTCATCTGTTAATCCTTTTTTCATAAAATATGTATATATTGTTTCAAGATTTTCCCATCCTTCTTGTGAAATATTTGAATTCAAGTCTTTGTTGTCAGTAACTCTATATCCTTTTGCATAGCGATTAGTAAGTACTGCTTCGTTTTCTTTTGCCTTTAATAAATCAGTAAAGTTTTCTGTTACTTTTTTACCATTAATTTCATATGTAATAAGTTGTCCATCTTCATCAAATAATTGCTCTAACAATGATATCAATTCTTTAATTTGTTCTGATGTAAACTCATTAATTTCACTATATCTAGAAATTTGTTTATTAACGAAATCTTCTATTTTTTTAAATTGTATATCAATTTTTTTAGTAGATGAAGTAATTGGTATTGTAGATATTCCGACCAAACCAGCCAATTTATTTATTGCATTAATTAATTCTTCTAAATTGCTTTTTACATCATTTACAATAGTATTAATGTTTTCCACTTCTCTATGCATTTCTTCAAATTTTAGTTCAACTAATGTTAAATCACCATAATCTTTTATACTTGTATAATTCATTATTTAATCACCTTTTCTTTGTTACATGGGATTTTTTATGTATTGATACTTTGACTCTTCATTTTTTGAATATAATTGTATATATCTCTTGCAAATTGTTCTCTTACTGGGTAAAGTCCTGCGAATGGTCCATCTACTGGACTTCCTGCTCCCTCAAAAAATTGTAAAAAAGTGTTTGATGCTTGTTCAGGAGTTGTACAATTTTGCATTCTTGATAAAGTTGAAATTCCTCCCCAATTTAGACCATTTTCTAGTTCATCCCACGCATGATTTAGTTGTGTTTCTACATCCCAATCTTCTGGGTATCTAAAATCAAGCCATTGGAAAAAGCCTTTTGCTGTAGATGTTGGATTTTTAGCGTCTTTATTAAATCCACTCTCTCCAGCTGCATTAGCCATTATTCCTGATATTTGTTCATCTGTTAGTCCTTTTTTCATAAAAAACAAATACATTGCTTCAAAGTTTTCCCATCTATCCTCAGAAACACTAAGTTCATCACTTATCCATTTACTTCCATCAAAAACTCTATATCCTTCTGCATAACAATTAGTAAGCGCTGTTTCATTTTCTTTTCTATTTAATAAATCAGTAAAGTTTTCTGTTACTTCTTCTCCATTGATTTCATATGTAACAAGTTGTCCATCTTCATCGAATAATTCATCTACTAAAGATATCAATTTATCAATTTGTTCTTTTGTGAATTCATTAATTTCGGTATATCTGGAAATTTGTTCATTAACGAAACTTTCTATTGTCTCCAATTGTGTATCGATATTTTTTGTAAGAGAATTAATAGATACCGATGGAGCTTCAACTAAACCTGCAAGTTTGTTTATTGCATTAACTAATGGTGTTATTTTTTCTTTAACAGATTGTACTATTTCTCTAATTCTAATAACTTCTCTTTGCATTTCTTGAAATTTTAATTCAACTAATGTTAAATTACCATAATCTTTTGTTGCATAATTTTTTTCTTCACTATTATTAGCCATTTTATCACTCCTTTTTATTTGGTTAATTGTAACTATATAAAGATATTATGTATTTGTTTCTTTTAGTATTTTCTCCACTATATTATTAAATTCATCTTCAATTTCTTTTAATCTTATCTTAGTATTTCCTTCATACCTCATTGTAATATTTGGTCCAGTGTTTGATGCTCTTACTAAAGCAAATCCATCATTAAATTTAACTTTAACCCCATCAAGAGTAACAATATTATAATTTTTACTTATTGCATATTCTTTTACTTTATTGACTATTTTAAACTTTTCGGTATCTTCAACTTGAATCTTTAATTCTTTAGTGGAATAATATTTATTTATACCATTTAATAATTCACTTAATTTTTCATTAGTATGAGATAATCTTTCGACTATTCTAAGTCCTGCATATATTCCATCATCATATCCTGGGAATTTATCTCTATAGTAAACATGTCCAGATAACTCTCCACCAAGTGGGTAATTACCATCATGACTTATCTTTCTAGTATATGAGTTGCCGGTTCTTGTTTCTATTGGTTTAACTCCTAGTTTAATCAGTTCGTCTTCTAGGGCTTTGGTACATTTAACATCAAAGAATCCTTCTTTTTTATTAACTTTATCGTATAGATATCTCCACATAATAATCATATATTTGTCAATATCTATCATATTACCTTTCTCATCAATTACCCCTACTCTATCACCATCTCCATCAAATCCAACACCTAAATCGGCTTTATTTTTTATTACCATTTCTTTTAAATCTCTATTATTTTCTTCGACACACGGATCTGGATGATGATTTGGAAAACTTCCATCAGATATATTATATAATGGTATTGCTTCTACATTAAGTTGTTTAAATATATCATCCGCAATAATACTAGTGGTACCATTACCACAATCATATACAACTTTAATTTTTCTTTTACCTAACTTAATATTTGAAGTTAATAACTTAATATATTCACTTCTTATATCTTTTGGTATTACTTTGCCTTGTCCATCTACAAAGTCTTTTCTTTCAATGATATCATATATTTCTCTAACTTGATCTCCAAAAGCATTATGTATTCCATTATAGCTAAATTTAAATCCATTATATTCTTTTGGATTGTGACTAGCAGTAATCATCATACTTGTATTTACATTATAATAATTAGTAGCAAAGTAACACATTGGAGTACTTGCTAATCCTAAATCATATACCGTAATTCCTGAATCTATTAAACCCTTTAATAAATTTTCTTTAATGACCGGGGAAGACAATCTATTATCATGTGCTAAAACTGTCTTATTTAGCCCTAATTTTGTTAATTTTGAAGCAAAAGCTCTTCCTATTAAGTAAGATACTTCTTCATCAATATCTTCACCATATATGCCTCTTATGTCATATTCTCTGAACATTAACTTATTTACTTTCATCTATTCATTTCCTTTCTTTATACCAGGATGGTACATATCATAATTTTCTTTTAAATATTCATTATTAACATGTGTATATATTTGTGTAGTAGTTAAATTTTCATGTCCTAACATTATTTGTATACTTCTTAAATCAGCGCCATTATTAAGTAGATGGGTAGCAAATGAATGCCTTAACATATGTGGAGTAATTTCTTTATCTATTCCTACATCTCTAGCAATATTTTTTAATATATACAAAAATCCATGCCTACTTATTGGTTTACCATGATTATTTAAGAATATATTATCTGTTATGTATCCTTTTTTCATACTATCCCTATAATTATTAATATATATTTTTAAATATTTCATAGCAATTTCTCCGATTGGGACGATTCTTTCTTTATTACCTTTACCAAAACATCTTACATAACAATTTTCTAAATCTACTTGGTCCATCTTTAAATTAACTAATTCACTAACTCTAAGTCCTGTTCCATACATTAATTCTATCATTGCCTTATTTCTAAAATCAAATTCATCTTCAAGGTTAAAATCTAGTAATTTATCTACTTCCTCGATAGATAATACATTAGGTAATTTCTTATAAAACCTAGGTATATCTATCTTATTACTTATATCTTGATAATTATATTTCTTTGATAAATAATGATGAAATTTTTTAATAGAACTAATTTTTCTAACTACTGAATATATACTATATTCTTCATCATCTAATTTTTTTAAATATTCTTCGATTACATCTTTATTTATTTTGCTATAATTAGTTATTTTTATGCTTTCTAAATATTCCATATACTTATATATATCATATAAATAAGAATTACAAGTTGTAGATTCTTCGAGGTATTCTTCTTTTAGTAAAGTATATTTATAGTCATTGAGTATATTTTTATTGTTAGTATTAATATGTAATCTATCTATCTCTATCATATTATCACATTATAATTATAACAAATTATTTACTATTTTTCTACATTTTTTACATATATTTAACATAAATATGTAAAAAAGAAAGATTTTTGTCTTTCTTTATGCGTTTTCTATATCTACATTTCTATTATGTTTAATTGGATCCCATTTACAATCTTTAATAAATAAACATATTACATTAACAGGTAACCAAGTAAGTATAAATAAATCAAATAATAATATTCCTCCGATGTTATCTATAATACTACGATTACATTTTTTAATAAGCAACATTCTAAATATTACTCCAAATAAATATCCAATAATTATTGAAACTATATTATATATTATAAAGTATTCATTTATAGATTTAAAATTAACTATATCATATACAAGTATTAGTAATGGAACAAAACTAAATACTACATGAAGTATAATTGATGAATAAAATAATATTATATCAAAGCATTCAAAACTATGTGATTTAAAACCTGTTTTCAATAACTCATTAAAATATGCTCTTAGACATTGTATTGTACCATATGACCATCTTTTTCTTTGCTTAAGCGATACTTTTAAATTGTTAACTTGCTCATCATAAGTAATTGCTTCTTCGACAAAAGCTATTTTTTCACCATTAATTGCACACATTGCAGTAAATTCTATATCTTCAGTTACTGTTTTAGGATTAAATCCATGTTTATCAATAACACTTTTCTTAACCATAAATCCTGTACCATTTAAAAATGATGATTTACCTAAATTGTATCTTGATTTATTTAAGAAATAATTTTGTAAGTAATATAGCATTGCATAACTACAACTTAACCAATTATCTTCGACATTTTTAGTTTCTCTAAATCCCTGGGCTACAGTATATCCTTCATTTATTGTTTCATTCATTTTAGATAGAAATTCAGGATGTACTAAATTATCTGCATCAAATATTACATAGGCATCAATATCTTTATTATCTTTAAAATGATTAAAAGTAAATTTTAATACATCTCCTTTGGATTTTACTTTATCAGTGCATTCTATTACTGTGGCACCAGCTTTTTTTGCAACTTCGCTTGTATTATCAGTACAATTATTTGCTATTACATAAATGTTGTAATATTCTTTAGGATACTTTTGTTTCTTTAAACTTTTAACTAAGTTTGCTATTACATTTTCTTCATTTCTTGCAGCGATTATTATAGCAAAATTATTATATTTATCTTCCTTTATTACTTTCTTTTTCTTTCTTTTTAATATGCCCGACGCAGTAATTAAATAATATGCTCCATATAGACTTGATAAACTAAATAATATATAAATTATTGTTCTTAACATTTCACACCTCAAAAATTTAAATTGTACTATTGTAAATAATACAATCTAATTGTACTACTAATAATATGATTTGTCAATTACTTTTGATATTATTGTTGTATTATGTAATATTATGGTGAAAATAGTGTTTATCTATTAGCGTGTTTTATATAGGAAATACTGGGTTAAACAATATAAAAGATATTTATAAATATTGACAATTAATAAGTTATAAACTATAATATGTGGTAATTAAGAAAAGAATGAAATATATGGATATAACTTCTAGAAACGAATTAAATGAATTGTTAAAGTTGCTTGATGAAGGAGCAATTAAAGTTTATAACATATGGTGGAATGATCCTTTGATTAATGAAGTAAAAAAACAATTAAGTGATGTTGAACCAATATATATTAATAAAAAGTTATCATTTAAAGTATTTTTGCTAGTTAATATAACTAAAAATATGAAATATGATATTGTACATGGAATTTATAAATTTAACTTAGAAGATATGCATGAAATTCAATTTAGTTTTGAATCGTTAATTAATTTGTTTAAGAAAGATAATATTGATATTGAGTTTGCAAAATGTAATTTTGATATTGAATTTATAAGGCATAATTTTGGTGAAATTAATCCTGAGGATTATAGTGAGAAAGTACCTACTATTAATGGAATGTATGTAATTAAATTTACTACATCTGTATTAAACTTAAAGAAAGTAATAGATAGTAAGAATAAAAATAACTTGCCTACTCCAAAAGAAAAAATATTAAACAAATAATAAATAACACTCTAATTGTGTAAAAAAGATGTCAATATTATTGATATTTTTTGTGCTATGCATTATAATATAAAACAATTAGGAAAGGATGAAATATATGGATGAAAAAAATATAAATAAATTTAAAAAGTTATTTTCAAAAGATTTTTACACAGAACAAAAGAATGAATATTTAAGTGCACTTTACGAAAGAACATGCGAATTTTATGATATGATACTGCAACAATTAGCTAATCTTGCAGGAAGTGATTTAAAATTTTTAAATGCTAATCCAGAATTAGGAGAAGTAGTAGTAAGGACTGAATTGCAAACAATTGCACAAAAAGAAAAAGTATACAATACTTTACACGGCCATTTTTATGCAGATAAAAACTCGAAGAAGAGTGAAGAATATGTATTTAGCTATAGAGCTTTATTTTGTATGCTAAAAGATAATGGTATTACTGTTGGATTCGATAAAGAGACTAACGATAAAGAGAATAATTATAAGACAATGATACAATATGGCATGCCAACTGGTGACGAGCAAGAACAAATAGTTATTGTTTTACTTTCCACATCTTTATCAAATTTAAAGAAAGCAATGGAAAAAGGCCATAAAAATACTTTAGTTACTTCTGAAGAAGAAAAAATAAATAATGCTAATAAAATGAGTGAAATTCTTTTAATGGATTTTCTAGAAGAAGATAAAAAAATGTTTTTAAGATTTCTTGATGAAGGAACAAAAGAAATTTTTAACGATATATTATGTATGATTGCTAATGAAACTAAAAAGCGACTAAAAGATATTTCTCCACAAGATTATGATGCGTTTGAAAAAATGGAAAAATATGGTGGTTATGTTTCTCGAATATACGATATAATGGAAATTAGAAGTTATTTCAATTCAGTTGCAAGAGAAGACTATAATGTTAAATATGGAATTTACAAATATTCTGATGGACAAAAGATTAGATTTAGTTATGAAAAACTACTTAACATGTTTAAGAGTTGCGGTGTTAATGTTGGATTTTCTAATAATAACCCTAAAAAAGAATATACAGAATTAGAATGGAATTTACCAACTATTGAAGATTTGAAAAATGATTATAACGAAGTTAAAGTTAGTTATAGCACATATATACCAAAATTAAAAAAGGCAATAGAACAAATAAATAATGATAGTGAGTTTGCAAAAATAAATGGTGTAAAAAAATTGGCTGACCTCTTTTCAATAGATTTTTATGAAAATGTAAAAGTTGAACTATCAAAGTCGGTTGAAGAAGGAACACTTAACCTTTATGCTAGTATATGGGATGTACTATTAAAAAAGGCGCAAAAGCAAATAAAATTTGTTCCCCCACAATATTATGACGCTGACTCGTGGAGTAATGATGTACCAGAAGTTGTAGCTAGTAATTTATCACTCTACTGTTATATTGATACATCTGCTTTTAATGACCATGATTCCATGTATGGAATTTATAAGAAATCAGATAATACTGAGATTAAATTTAATTACGAAACATTATACAATATGTTTAAAAATGATAATGTTGATATTGCTTTTACTAGGTATGATCCATATAAGGGATATCCTGAATATTTTAAAGGATTTTTCTTTGTTAGAAGTGATACTCCTCTTGAATTACCAACCGCTAAGGATTTAACGAGTGAAAATAGTGGATGTGTTATTGAATTTCGTACAACTTTTGGTAAAATTAGAGAATTAATTGAGAGTAAAAATAATAATAATTTGCCTACTCCTGAAGAAAAGAAGAAAAAACTAATTAAATAATAAGTAACACTTTATCGTGTTATTTTTTTAAAATAATTTACTTAAATTAGATTTTATAGTACAATATATTTAAGGTGAAGTTATGGAAGAATTATTAGCAATAAAATTAAGACCAAATAAAATTAGTGATATAGTTGGACAACAACATTTAGTAGGAGAAAATAAAATAATATATAATTTAGTTAAGAATAAAAGGTTATTTTCTATGATATTATATGGTAATCCTGGTATTGGAAAAACAAGTATAGCACTTGCAATAGTAAATGAATTAGGATTAAAACATCGTGTATTAAATGCTGTAATTAATAATAAAAAAGATTTTGATGTTGTAATTGAAGAAGCTAAAATGTATAATGGTATTGTTTTAGTACTTGATGAAATTCATAGAATGAATAAAGATAAGCAAGATTTATTACTACCCTATTTAGAGTCTGGATTAATTACTTTAATTGGCATGACTACTTCAAATCCATATCACTCAATTAATCCTGCGATAAGAAGTAGATGTCAATTATTTGAATTATTACCTTTAAAGGAAGACGATATAATACAAGCATTACATAAAGTTAAAGAAAAGAATATATTACCTAATTTAATAATTGAAGATGAAGCAATTAAATATATAGCAAGAGTAAGTGGTAATGATTTAAGGTCATCATATAATTTACTTGAAGTATCTTATTATAGTACTAGTGATGGTAATGTTACAATTGATGTTCTTAAAAATATTAATGGTAAAGCTAAAATATATTTTGATAAAAATGAAGATGGATATTATGATGTAATAAGTGCTTTTCAAAAATCTATTCGTGGTAGTGATGTTAATGCCAGTTTGCATTATTTAGCAAGATTAATTGAAGCAGATAATTTAGATATTATTTTAAGACGTCTTGCAGTTATTGTGTATGAAGATATTGGACTTGCTAACCCTATGATGGGACCAAAAGTAATGGCAGCGATTAGTTCTGCACAAATGTTAGGATTGCCGGAAGCTAGAATTCCTTTGGCAGAAATAGTTATCGAACTTGCATTATCTCCAAAAAGTAATTCTGCTGAAATGGCAATAGATTTAGCATTAAATGAAATAAGGAGTAAAGATGTAGGAAGTGTACCTAAGCATTTACATAATGGTAATCCTGATTATTTATATCCTCATAATTATAAAAATGATTATGTAAAACAACAATATTTACCTGATAATATTAAAAATAGTACATATTACTATCCAAAACCTAATAAGAATGAAATAATTTTAAAAGATGTTATGGATAAATTATCAAAAATGTAGAAAAAAGAAGGCTGTTAACCTTCTTTTATAATGTCATTAATTACATAACTAGAACAAAGTAATCCAGATACTGGTGGTACAAATGATATTGAACTAACCTTTCCTTCGACTTTTTTGGGTTGTTCTGTTGAACATACTACCATAACTTTTTCTTTTATTTTATTATCTACAACAAACTTTCTAATTCTTTTGGCAAGTGGATCATAACTAGTTTTTCTAATATCTACTATTTTAAGTAATTCAGGATTTAGTTTATTTCCTGTTCCCATACTACTTATTAATTTTATCTTTCTTTTTATACATTCAAGTATTAATTGTTCTTTTACTATTAACGTATCACAAGCATCTATTACATAATCTATTTTGTAATCAAATATTTTATTTAAATTGTCTTTATCTAGTTTTTTACATATTTTTATAACATTACACTCTGGATTAATTAATTTAATTCTTTCTTCAATTACATCTACTTTATATTTGCCAATATTATTTTGTAATGATATTACTTGTCTATTTAAGTTAGTTATATCTACTGTGTCATAGTCTACTACTAATATATTGGATATGCCTGCTCTAACTAAGGATTCTACTGCATATCCCCCTACTCCACCTACTCCAATTACTGCAACTGTAATAGACTTTATTTTATTTAAATTATCTATTCCTATTAATTTTATTTCTCTTTCAAACATATTATCACATCCATTAATAGTATATCATAAAAATAATAAAATTTATTGTTAAATTTATTGGAATATGATATAATTTTACTAGAATATTAAGGAGGTATTATTTATGAGTGATTATTCTGATATAGTATATGATGCTAGTGGTTTAGATAAAATATTTGGACAAGCGGATACAATTACCAATGTCTTATTTGTATTTACTATTATATTCTTTATTTTATCATTAACTTTTGCATTTTTATTACTTTTTAGTCCTAAGTTTAAAAATAAAATAATGAATAAAAATATCAAAAAGAAAACACTAGATAATATTGAAAAAATCAAATATATTAAAGAAATTGATGAAACTATATATTGCAAATATTGTGGTGAGGAAATAGATAGTGATTCAGTATATTGTAAGAATTGTGGTAGAAAGATAAAATAAAATATAGATTTAATTTTTTTAAGTCTATATTTTAATTATTATTTTTTAAGTTTTTTTATATTTGTATTTTGTTTATAACATTTTTTTATAAAACTATCCATATAGTCTAATTTTGTTTCTATATCTTTAACTAATGCTAATTGTGCTTTTGTTCTATATAAGTTTTGTTTATTATATTCTACTTTAAAATAAGTATCACCATTTATATAATCATTTAAAAATCTTATGGCTAGTTCAAGTGTAATTATTTCAATAGATTTTGCCATTAAGTTTAATTCTTCTTGTGTTATACAATCACTTATTTCACTTAAATATCCTCTAGTGTATGATTCAAATAATTCTAAATCTATTTTTACTTTTGTTAAATCATGTTCATCTTCTAAACATGTACAGGCGGTTGATCTAATACCGTCACCATAATCAAATAACATACTACCAGGCATAACTGTATCTAAATCAATTACTGCAAGATAATCTAATGTTTCTTTATTCATCAAAACATTATTTACTTTGGTATCATTATGGGTAACACGATATGGAATAATATTATTATTAAGTTTATTTATTATTAAATCACAAATGGTTTGATGTTTTATAATAAATTCAATTTCTTGATATGCTTCTTTTACTCTATCATTTGATAAGTTATTTATATCTTTGATTAATTTATCATATCTTTTTTTAGTGTCATGAAAATCTTTAATTGTTTCATTTAAACTATTCATTGGATAATTATTAAGTAACTTTTGAAAATTACCAAAGGCTTTTCCTGTATTATATACAATATCTTTATTAAAAGATTTATCATAAGAAATAGAATTATCTATATATTTATAAATACGATAATATCTTTTTATTCTTTTATCATCATATATATAACACATTGGATTATTATCTTTTGTTTTGATTATTTCTAATACTTTATGATTATTATCATTATTTAATATCATTTGTTCTTTTAAATAATTAGTTACTCCAAGTATGTTTTCCATTAAAATATATGGGTCGTTAAATACATTTGTATTTATTTGTTGCACTAAATATTTATATTCTATATCATTATTAATAAATGTTATAATATATGTTTTATTAATATTTCCAGTATTATCTTCTTTTATATTAATTAATTTTCCTTTTATATTGTAATTATCTAGTATTTTGTTTATCATTTACCATAACCTCCATAATAATTTTATCATAAAATACATATTTTGCAACTAAATATTATTAGAAAAGAAAAAAATATGGAATATTCCATACTTTCTTCCCTTTTTATCTTTTGTAATACTTATATATAATTAATCTCTTCTTTTATATCCCCATGCTTTTGCAGTACCGTATACAAGGATTTTAAAAAATATATATGCTATTATTAATAATGCCATTACTATTCCCCCTTCTTTTTATTTTTATATTGTTATTAATGCAGTTAATATAATAAATATTTTAATTATTGAAAGAATTATAAATTTTATTATAGAATATTCTATATAAAATAACCATCTAATTAATTTAATTAGGTGTTTTATAAATGTATATGTAATCATAGATAATATCTCCTTTCAAATAATTGCTTGTATTATAGCACAAATGTTTGTATAATGCAAGTGTTTTTTAATAAAATTAAAAAGTAGCTAAGTGCTACTTTATTATTATTTACTAAGTATTGTAAAATGTGCTTTTAATGCTTTAACAATATCATTAATATTTTTCTTTAATATTATCATATCAATAATATTAGATATTGAATATACAATAATTACTATTCCTACTGCAGATGTAATAACTGATGCACTTGTAAGTGGATTAATAATAAATAATACTCCACATATTAATGATACTATTGATAAAAGTAATGATAATACCCAAGGAGTATCTTCATAATCCTTTAATGCTAAAGATATTCTTATTTTAAATAAACTAAACATAATGAACCAAACTCCAAGTACTATTGGAATAAGAATACTTAATGATTCTGGATAAATTAATAAGATAATACCAAGTAATGTAATTAATGCTCCAAAATACATTGTATCAATTAAGAATATTGTTTTATAATCTATTACAAGTAAATATATACCTAGTGCTATAAAGAATGCTGAAATTGTGTATGCAATAACATTAAGTGATACTTCTGGATAAAATATCATGCATCCGCCAATTAAAGCAAATACTATAGATAATATAATTGAACCTGTAATAAATCTATTTATTTTCTTTGGCATAATTCACCTCCTTACCTTATAATTTAATTCTATCATATATTTATTATTTTGTCATTCAAAAAATATAATATACTACATTTTTTAAGATATTGTCTATTAATAGAAGAAAAAGAACTAATTTATTTAGTCCTTTTCTTAACTTTATTTTTAATGATTAATATTTCTTGTACTCTTTTGTCTATTATATTTTCTGGTAATTTATATACTTTTGATAATGTTTCTATTACTTTGCTATGATGTTTTTGTTCTGTTCTAGTTTCATTATATATTTTTATAAATTCTTCAGATGGCATAAGTATTTCACTAGCAAGTTTTGATGTCATTGAATCTAATGAATATTCACATAAAATATCTGAAAAAGGTGCATTATCTTTTTTATTTATAAGATAATATGACAGTTCTAAAGCAGTATAATATTTTTTTGCTTCAGGTGTGTAATTGCTATTAATTGCAATTCTTTTTTTATTTTTAGTTACTTCAAGTGTTGCTAAGGCTAAAGGTGACATATTTTTATCTTCATATACTTTAAAGCCAAACATTTTTGCTAATTTTATAATATCAATATTTGTGTCGTTTCCGTAAGTATTATAATACATATCGAGTACATTATTTGATATACTAGTTGTTATTTCTTCCATAAATCCCCCTAAATGATTAGTCTCTTATTTTAATATGAGTTTCTCTTAATTGTTTTTCGAATACTTCGTTAGGACAACCCATCATTGCATCTGCTCCATTTGCTCCAAGTGGGAACGCAACCATTTCTCTTATATTTTCTTCATCTTTTAGTAACATAAGAATTCTATCAATACCAGGAGCCATACCAGCATGTGGTGGAGCACCATAATTAAATGCTGTATATAGTGATGGGAATTTAGATTTAACTACTTCTTCATTGTAACCTGCTATTTCAAATGCTTTTCTTAAGATTTCTGGGCTATGATTTCTAACTCCTCCACTTGCCATTTCGTATCCGTTACATACGAAGTCATATTGATATGCTTTGATATCAAATGGATTCATTTCGTTTAATGCTTTTAATCCTCCTTGTGGCATACTGAATGGATTATGTGAGAATTCTATTTCTCCTTCATCTCCTTCTTCATAGAATGGGAAATCATTTATAATACAAAATTCATATTTATTTTTATCTATTAAATCTAGTTCGTTACCTAATTTATTTCTGAAATTACCTGCTAATTTAGCACAGTTCTTTTTGTCAGCGATAATGAATAGAACGTTACCACCTTTTAGGTTTAATCTATTAGTTAATGCTTGTCTTTCTTCATCAGTTAAGAATTTATCTAGTGATGACTTGAACGTGTTATCTTCGTTTACTTTGATATATGCTAGTCCGCTTCCTCCGATAGTTTTAACATATTCTTCCATAGCTTTATACCAAGAATTAGATTTTTCTACTTTGTCTACTTTTATTCCACGAATTGTTGTGTCTTTAAATGGTGCGAATGATGTGTTACTAAATATATCAGTTAATTCAGTAATTATTAATGGATTTCTTAAATCTGGTTTATCAGAACCATACATTAACATTGCATCATTATAAGCAATTCTTCTGAAAGGTCTTGGTGAAACTTCTTTATTACCAAATTTAGTAAATGTATCATAGAATACTCTTTCTCCAACTTCATAAACATCTTCTTCAGTGGCAAAAGACATTTCAAAGTCTAATTGATAGAATTCTCCATATAGTCTATCACTTCTTGGGTCTTCATCTCTAAAACATGGTGCTATTTGGAAATATCTATCAAATCCTGATACCATAAGTAATTGTTTAAATATTTGTGGTGCTTGTGGTAAAGCATAGAATTTACCTTTAAATTTTCTTGATGGAATTATAAAGTCTCTTGCGCCTTCTGGACTTGATGAGGTTATAATTGGGGTTTGAACTTCCAAAAATCTCATAGATTTCATTGTACTACGAATAAAGTCTATTACATTAGTTCTAAATACAATGTTATCATGTACTTCTTTATTTCTTAAGTCTAGGTATCTATATTTAAGTCTTGTGTCTTCTAATGACTCTTTTGATTTTTTAATTTCAAATGGTAATACATTAGTGCATTCTCCTAATACTTCGTATGATTTAACTTTTATTTCTATTTCTCCAGTTTTCATATTAGGATTAACCATATCTGGTGTTCTAGGATTAACTATACCTGTTACGGTTATTGTAGACTCTTTATTTAGTTTACTTAGTTTTTCTACATCATTGCTGATTAATTGAACTATACCTGTTTCGTCTCTAACAACCATGAATACTAAACTTCCTAGGTTTCTAATTGAATCTATCCAACCTGCTATTCTTACTTCCTTTCCTATATATTCTTTTGTTACTTCGCCACAGTAAACATTTCTGTAAATATTATTCATAATTTTATCATTCCTTTCTTTAAAATAAAAATTCTATAAACATAAGGGCGTGTTACCGCTGTGCCACCTTAATTTATAGAATTATCTATTCTTATTTACTTATAACGGTAGTTAACCGATTACTTTTATATTGATGTCTTCATTATAATGTGTAACTAATTTTCACCAACCATTAGCTCTCTAAATACACTTAGAATAATTACTCTTTCAATAAATAATTATATGTATAATATTTGTTTCATGTAACTTATTATATCACTAAATTGTTGTTTTTTGCAAGTATAAATTTGCTTTTTTATAAATTTTTAAATTGCATGAACTTCATTAGTGCCAACATATTTATCGTCTCCATAGTCGACATGATTGGTCATATATCCTTGTTTAATCAAAGTGTCTATATCAAATGAATCTACGTGTGTTCTACTATTTATGTTATTGTAATTATCAAGACCACCAGACCCTCCATATCCACCACACTCAGTTGTTATAATTCTGTTATTTTCTTTATCTACCGCTATTACAAATCTAGCATGTTCATAAATAGAATTACCATGTGACACTATAATATCGCCAGGAAGTATATTGTTTATATCTAATGCAGTTGTATTGGATGAATTATAAAGTACACCAGTGTAACCTGCTTCAAAGTTTGAGTTTCCTAATTTTGCAAGTGCTGAAGCATAGGAAGAACAATCAGTTCCTGTGGCTATATCATCAATTGAATAATCATTGTGTCCTGCACCTGATTTATACTTGGCAGCAATTCCGTGTTCCCCTAAAAATTTATTTAAAGCAAGAGTTTTACGAACCGCTTTTTCTCTATTTGTTTTTGCATCTTCAGCAGCAGACTCTAAAATTAAATTCAAATATTCTTTTCCTGTTGTAACTCCAAATGCCTTCATTTCATCTTGAAGATTATTTTCAATATAACTATATACATCAACTATTTTATTTGATGTTTTACAGTTTTCTAGCAAATAATCAATGTTTACTTCGCCATATTTAGATATAAGTGCTTCTTTTTTATAACTTTCTAATGCATCGTTATAACTAATTGACTGTTTAACACCATAAATATCTGTGTATGTTAAATTAGGATTGTTGATAACCTGTCTTACCATAGCGTTTAGTTGTTCAATTTCACTTGCAGTTAATTCAGTTTGTTTTACATATAAATTTATTTGCGAATACATTTCATTTCTTATATATCTAAAACTTTCTTGTATTTCATTGATATAACTATCATAACTATCACTTGCACTTAGGGTATATTCTACTAATCCTGCTAATTCAATCATTGCATTAGATAATTCTTTCATATCTTTAACTGCTTCTATGCCTTTTGTAGAAATCTGATTGCTTTCTCTTTTCATTTCTACATAATCGATATGAACTTGACCTAAATGATAAAAGGACAAACTTCCATCGTTAGGTAATTTCGTATTAAAAATATTTTTTCCAATATCTTCATAACTATATTCTATATCTGGATTATCATTATTATAATCATTGTTTTGACCATTATTATTTGGTGAATTATTTAAATTGTATAATTCTGGCATATTGTCATCTCCATTCTATACTTCACTCATACGGAGTTCTGCTTCACATTTTTCAATTTCCGCTTCTATTTGTCTTATTTCTTCTTCTAGTTCTGTGATCTTTTCATTTGCTTTTGCAAGTAGGCCCGGTAATTCAGAGGTCATTTTGCCATTGCTACCAAATTCATTGCTAATCTTTCTTAATGTTTTTTGAACTTTGTCACGAACACTACTTTCTGTGGTATTCCAATATTGTGTCATTTTATTAGCTGTCCAATTAAAAGAATCCTTGGCTTTAGAAATGTTACCAGATGATAAATCATTTACTTTTTTTATTGCTTTTTTTATTTTTTCTAGTTCTTGTTTCTTTTTGTTTAATTGAATTTGTAATGCATTAATTCTTTCTTGTATTTCTTCAGTACGATTTTTTTCTTCATTATCATTTTTGTTAATGTCACTCATTTGTATCACCTCTTTATTATCGAAATAATTATATCAAATAATTATGTAAATGTAAATAAAAACATTAAAAAATAGGCATATTCTATTTTATGGTTTACTTAATTGTTTGCAAGGAAGACCTTAGGCTTGCTTGCACCATGAGAGACTAGGTTTAGCGAAGGCTCGAATGGCAAAGAAAAAGATTAAAAGGGATGCTCTTAATCTTTATTTGTTTTTCTTGCTTCTTGTTCTTTAAGGAGTTCTTTTCTTGATAAATTTAATTTGCCTTTCTTGTCGTAACCTGTTGCTACTGCTAGGATTTCGTCTCCTACTTTGACTACGTCGCTTACTTTTTCTACTCTTGAGGTGTCAAGTTGAGATATGTGGATTAGTCCTTCGCATCCAGGCCAAACTTCAACGAATGCTCCAAAGTCAGTTATTTCTGTGACTTTTACGTTGTATACTTTGCCGAATTCTACTTCTCTGGCAACGTTTTCTATCATTTCTTTTGTTTTTCTGATTATTTCAGGGTCGGTATGATAGATAAGTACTCTTCCGTCGTCTTCTAAGTCTACTTTTACTGCGTTTTTGTCGTTTACTGCGGTTACGTTGCTACATTCAAGAATAATTTTGGTAATCATTTCTCCACCGCGACCGATGACATCTTTTATTTTTTCAGGGTTAATTCTAATTGTTTCTATTTTTGGTGCATATTTAGATAGTTCTTTTCTTGGTTCTGGAATAGCACTTGTCATAACATCAAGGATTTCAAATCTTGCTTTTTTAGCTTGCATTAGGGCTTCAGATAGGATTTCTTTGGTTACTCCTTTAATTTTTATATCCATTTGAAGGGCACAGATACCATTCTTTGTTCCTGCTACTTTGAAATCCATGTCTCCCATGTGGTCTTCTAGTCCTTGTATATCTGTAAGTATTGTGTATTTATCTCCTTTTGTTATAAGTCCCATCGCGATACCTGCGACTGGTGTTTTGATTGGTACACCGGCTGCCATTAAACTCATACATCCTGCACAGATTGAGGCTTGTGATGATGAACCGTTGCTTTCTAATACTTCACTTACTACTCTTATTGTGTATGGGAATTCTTCTTCTGATGGGATTACTTGTGATAATGCACGTTCTCCAAGTGCTCCGTGTCCAATTTCTCTACGACCTGGTGAACCATATCTTCCTGTTTCTCCTACTGAGAATGCTGGGAAGTTATAGTGATGCATAAATCTTTTTTCGTCTTCAATACCTAGTCCATCAAGTACTTGGTGTTCTCCTAGGGCTCCTAATGTTGTGATAGATAATACTTGAGTTTGTCCACGGGTAAATAATGCTGATCCGTGTGTTCTTGCTAATAGGTCTACTTCAGCGTGTAAGTCTCTTATTTCGTCCATTTTTCTTCCGTCTGGTCTAATGTGTTCTTCGGTAATTAGTCTTCTTACTTCTTCTCCTTCGATGTTGTCTACTATTGTTTTAACATCTTTTAGTAATGCTTCTAATTCTTCTTCTGGTTTATCTTGATATCTTATTGCAAATTCGTTTACTGTGTCTTCTTTTACTTTATCTATTTGGGCATATTTTTCTAATTTGTCTTTTATTTGAATTGCTTCACACATTTTTGAACAAGCAAAGTTGTTTACTTCTTTTACTAGTTCTTCGTCTAATGTTTTTAGTTCTACATTTATTTTTTCTTTGCCGATTTCTTTTGCTATTTCTTCTTCGAATTGACATAATTCTTTGATTGCTTCATGACCAAACATTAATGCTTCAATCATGTCTTCTTCGCTTACTTCTTTGCTTCCAGACTCAACCATGTTAATGGCGTCTTTTGTACCTGCTACAGATAGGGTGATGTCTGTTTTTTCTAGTTCTTCGGCTGATGGGTTGATTATGAATTTACCATCTACTCTACCTACTACTACTCCTGCTACTGGTCCATCAAATGGGATATCACTAACCATTAATGATAGGCTTGAAGCAAGTAAGGCTGTCATTTCTACTGTGGAATCTTGGTCTACTGAAAGTGGCATTGCTACTACTTGTACTTCGTTTCTGAATCCGTCAGCGAATAATGGTCTTATTGGTCTATCTATTAATCTTGATGCTAATGTTGCTTGTTCTGTTGGACGACCTTCTCTTTTAATAAATCCTCCTGGTATTTTACCTACTGAATATAATTTTTCTAGGTAATTGATTGTAAGTGGGAAGAAATCTGCTGTTGAGGCGTTTTTGCTCATTACTGCGGCTGCTAATACTTGGGTATCTCCATATCTTACTAATACTGCTCCATCTGCTTGTTTGGCAAGTGCGCCATTTTCTACGCTGATTTCTTTTCCCCTGAAATTAAATTTGAATACTTTTTTCTCCATTGTCTACTCCTTTACTTTTTTATTTATTTTATTTCAAATTTTTGTTTGACATTAGTTATTTGTTATTTATTATTTGTTAATTATTATTTTGTTATTTGCTATTTGTTAATTGATGTGTTTTGTTTTTAGACAAATTTAAAGGCACTTAAAAAACAAGTGCCTACTTTTTCTAAATATTTAATTATTTTCTTAATCCTAATTTAGCAACGATTGCTCTATATCTTTTAACATCATTTTCAACTAGGTAGTTTAGTAAACTTCTTCTCTTACCAACTTTCATAAGAAGTCCACGTTTTGAGTGCTTATCTTGCTTATGATTCTTTAAATGTTCTGTTAAAGCGTTGATTTCTTCAGTTAATAACGCAATTTGGACTTCTGGACTACCAGTGTCTTTTTCGTCTCTTGCGTTTTCTTTGATGATTCTTGCTTTTACTTCTTTTGTTAATGCCATAATTTTTCCTCCTTTGTTTAATTTCACCTTAATCTTAGTAAAACGTAAGAGGTACGAAAAACCAAGAACTAAGGAACATATTAAATATACACTATTTTTGGTGAAAAATCAAGTACTTTTGTTTATTTTTGTGTCTAAAAGAAAGGCAAAAGTAAAAAACTCACTTTTATCACCTTGCACTGATGCCTTTTCTGTTTCACAGTCTCTGTATCCAGACTTCTCCACAGACTTAAAATCCGATAGGTACTACCGTACATATTTTAATTTTATGTTGTTTCTTTAATTATATTCTTTGCTATGTTATTTTAAATTTTATTTATTTTTATTATAGTTTTACTAATATACAATTAACTTCTTATTTTTTAACAACATTACTATTTTTTCTTTTTAATATATAATTAAATATTTAATAGTTACAACTTTATAACCAACTATTCATGTAACAAGTTAATTATATAATAAGCAATATGTTTTGTAAAGTTTTTTTTGTTAATTTTATGTTGCTAAATATGCAACATTTATAGTTGGTTATTTAGCAATATTTGTTGTTTTATATTAATTTTATTTTTTTACTTTATTATACATAACTAATGCTGAAAAACAATATATTTGTTCATCTGAAAATAAACTTGCAGATACACTAAATTTTATATCTACTACTTCAATATCACTATCCAATAAAAAATTATTTATGTCTTCTTCTAAATCTTTTTCATGTGATTCATCAAATACTTTTACTTTCATATAAATAGCCTCCAAAAAAAGTATACTCTAAATGTATACTTTAAATTGTCGATTTATAATATATTTTATTTGTTTCATCATTATCAGTTTTATATTCAATATATACTCTATATTCTAAATTATTAATATCTTTTGTACTACTTATATATCCTACTAATGATATTCCTTTAACTTCTTCACTATTTGTTAATAAATCTACTCCATCATCAAATATTCCAATTGAAGGAAAGATATCATTTGTAAAATAATTATGTATAAGTATTGCTTTTACGTCATGCATGTTTTCTTTTTCATTATCAATTATTGCTCTATAAGATATTTCTTCATCATTTATTCTATTTACATATATATTTAAGTCAAAAGGTAAATCATCTTTGTTGGTAAAATTATTACTATTTAATAATTCTTGTTTAATTGCTAAATAGTCATCTTTTTCTTGATCTATTTTAGTAGTTTTATTGCATCCAGTTAAGCATAATATTAATGTGATAGAAATTATTAAAAATTTCTTCATCTTTTTATATCTTCGTTTATTCTTAATAATCTATTATATTTACTTATTCTATCACTTCTTGATAAACTACCTGTTTTTATTTGTCCTAAATTTAATCCTACAGCGAAATCAGCGATATAATTATCTTCGGTTTCACCACTACGATGAGATATTATTGTATTGTAATTGTTCTTTTTTGCTAGTTCTATTGTTTCTAATGTTTCGGTTACTGTTCCTATTTGATTTAGTTTAATTAATATAGCGTTTGCTATTTTTAAGTCTATTCCTTTTTTTAGTAACTTTTTATTTGTTACGAATAAATCATCTCCGACTAATTGAATATTAGATAATTTATTAGTTAATATTTTCCATCCTTCATAGTCGTCTTCAGCCATTCCATCTTCGATTGATATTATTGGATAGTTATTTACTAAGTTTACTAAAAAGTCTGTTAGTTGGTTACTAGATAGTATCATACCTTCAAAATAGTATTTACCATTTTTATAGAATTCGCTTGCTGCAACATCTAAACCTAGATATACATCTTTAGCTAAGGTATAGCCTGATCTTTTTATTGCTTTACATATTAAGTCTAAGGCTTCTTTAGTAGTAGATATATTTGGTGCGAAACCTCCTTCATCTCCTACTCCACAGGCTAAATTATTTTCTTTTAGAATGTTACTTAGATGATGGAATATTTCTGAACCCATTCTTAAATTTTCTTTATAATTTTTAAGTGATGGTATAATCATAAATTCTTGAATGTCTAATTTGTTACTTGCGTGTGCTCCACCATTTAATATATTCATCATACATCTTGGCATTGAGTATTTATTACCTAAATATTCATATAATTCTTTTTTGCTATAAAGTGCTGCTGCTTTAAGGTTAGCTAGACTAACTCCAAGTATAGCATTTGCTCCTAATCTACTTTTATTAGGAGTACCGTCAAGTGATATTAATCTATGATCTAATACTTCTTGATTTAAGGAATCTAATCCGATAATGTTATCTCTAATTATAGTGTTGACGTTATCTACTGCTTTTAATACTCCTTTACCAAAATATCTTTTTTCATCTTTATCTCTTAATTCTAATGCTTCATGTACTCCAGTTGAAGCTCCACTTGGTACACTTGCAGTAGCTCTTATTCCTGAATTTAATTCTATTTCTACTTCAATAGTAGGATTTCCTCTTGAATCTAATATTTCTCTTGCATATACATCTTTTATCTTACTCATTTTTCATATCCTCCATAATAATTATATAATAAATTTGAAAAAAGTAAAGAAAAAAAGATAAAATTAATTATCTTTTGGTTTTCTAACTAGTTTTTTATCTTTAATTTTGTCTAAATAATAAGTTGATATCAAATCTTCGAATGATATACCATATTGCTTTTCTAAATCAACATTATTTATATTAAATATTTGATGTAACTTACCTGAACTATCTGTTAATTTTATATTATTTGCTTTTAAATATTCTATTTTAGATACTAACTCTTGAGTAGATATATGAGATAAAATATCTTTATTAATATTAATATTTATACCATTTGTATTACATATTTCTTGTACTTGATTTCGATTACTTTTTACACTCCACACCATACCTATCTCAGTAAGAAGTCTGCCTTTTTCACTATCTTGTGGTGTTATTTGCCTTTGGTTTAAAATCCATTTTCCAAGATTTATTGTACCATGTTCATCGTATTCATAACCATTGTTTGTTTTAAATTTTCGTTGTACCTCTAAATTACCATAATATTCATAATATTTTTTGGCATATTCATACGTTTCTTCCCAGTTTAAAAATTTATTATCAAATCTCATTCCAATCTGTAATAATTTTTGGCCTCGTTCACTTTCTAAGTTAGTTCTTCTCCTTTGAGTATAAATCCATTGTCCTAAAGTAATTTTTCCATTTTCACTTTGCTCATAACCGTTATTGGTTTTAAATCTAGCTGAAACTTCTAAATCTCCATGATGTTCATAATATTTTTTTGCATATTCATACATTTCGTCCCAATTATTTCTTTTGTTTTCAAAACACATGCCTATTTGCAATAGTTTTTGACCACGTTCACTTTCAGGTGCTATTTTCTTTTTTTGTACACTAATCCATTTTCCAAGATTTATTTTACCAAATTCACTATATTCATAACCATTATTTGTTTTAAATTTGGCTTTTACTTCTAAATCTCCATAATGTTCATAATATTTTTTGGCATATTCATACATTTTTTCCCAGCCTAATCTATTAATTTCTCTTACTTCAAAGCGCATCCCTATTTTTAATAATTTTTGACCTTTCTCACTTTTTTGTTTTAATTTTTTTCTTTGAGTATAAATCCATTGTCCAAGACTTATTGTACCAAATTCATCATATTCATAGCCATTGCTAGTTTTAAAATTATATGGAACTTCTAAATTGCCATGATGCTCATAATATTTTTTAGCATAATCATACATTTCGTCCCAACTTAATTTGTTAATTTTTTTTGTTTCGAATCGCATCCCTATTTTTAATAATTTTTGACCTTTCTCACTTTCTGGTGTTGTGATTCTCTTTTGATTAAAAATCCAACGTCCTAAAATAATTTTTCCAGTTTCATTATATTCGTAACCATTGTTTGTTTTAAAGGTAGCTTTTACTTTTAAATCTCCATTATATTCATAATATTTTTTAGCATAATTATACATTTCATCCCAACTCAAAGTACTTCTTATATTCTCAAATCGCATCCCTATTTGTAATAATTTTTGACCTTGTTCACTTTCTGGTGAATTTTTTTGTCTTTGGCGGAAAATCCAAGTACCTAAATTTATTGTACCAAATTCATCATATTCATAGCCATTGCTAGTTTTAAATTTTTGTTGTACTTCTAAATCACCATGATGTTCATAATATGCTTTTGCATAATTATACATCTTTTCCCAACTTAATGTAGAGTTTATATTCTCAAATCGCATTCCTATTTGTAATAATTTTTGGCCTCGTTCACCTTCTGGTGATAATTTTCTTCTTTGACAAAATATCCAATACCCAAGATTTATTTTACCAAATTCACTATATTCATAACCATTATTTGTTTTAAATTTGGCTTTTATTTCTAAATCACCATGATGTTCATAATATACTTTTGCTAAATCATAATAGTCTTCCCATGTCATAGTTATTCTTTCATTTAATCTTTTTAACATTTCAAATATATCTTCATTTTCTATTTCTATGTCAAAAGAAGTATCTAATAGTTTTATTTTTCTTTTAGTACTTGTACTATTATGTCTTTGTATTTCTTTTACTCTATCTTTCAAGTTATTTTCTAATTCTTTAATATATTCATAATTATTTGTTAAGTCTATTACTATTGGTGCAATTAATTTTTCTATTAGTTCTTCTTTAGTTATATTTTCTTTTACTGGTATATCTTTTTCTCTACATAAATCAATTAGTTCTTCTTTAGAATATTTTTCATATTCATTATACATTTCTAAAGTATTGCCTCTTACAGATAAGGCTCTACCTAGTTGTTCAAAATATACTATATCTGATGTTGTTCCTCTTCCCATGATTACTCCATCAATATTTGGAGCATGAACTCCTTCATTGTATTGATTTATTGCAAACATTATTCTTAATTTATTTTTTACATTTTGTCCATCTAAATCTTTATCATTATAGAAAGCTTCCCTGTTTTTAGTGCCTAATTCTCCCATTTCACTTGTAGTTGTATATATTTCTATATCTTTTTCCTCTATAAATGTTTTTAAATATTCTAGTGTTTGAGATTTTATTGTTTCTATATCATTTGTACCTTCTTCGCTATATGGAGGACAAAAATAAATATATTTTCCATTTGGTTTTAATGTTTTCTTTAAAATATTTGGTATACTTGGGGCATTGTTTATTCTTCTTTTAATATTCTTTAGTATTAACATATATTCTTTATATTCGGTACTTTCTTGAGGTAATTTACTTATTTTGGATTCAATACGTTCTTCAATTTCTAAAAGGTTAGTATATGCTGTTTTATATATTGGTTTTGGTAATAACCCATCGATCATTGCATCACATAAATCATACCTACTTACAATTTCATTAGAGAATAATTCATTTGTATCAGGATTAGCCATATCTCTTTCATATGGTGTATTTCTAT
>CAJMAC010000005.1 GCA_905211265.1 uncultured Eubacteriales bacterium | reverse complement strand
ACCCTAAGTTCTAATTAGGGCTTTTTTACGTCTCTATCGTTGTTATACAGAAGAACTTGCACATGTTGAAATGATATCTGCGATGGTATATCAATTAATGAAAGGTGCAACCTTAGAAGAACTAAAAAAAGCAGGATTAGATACTAATTACGCTGAACACGGAATGTCAATTTATCCGACAGATGCTTCAGGTGTACCATTTACCGTAGCATATTTTGCAGCGACTGGAGATCCTGTAGCAGACTTATCCGAAGATATGGCCGCAGAACAAAAAGCACGCGCAGTATATGAAAACTTAATAGATTTAACTAACGACCCAGATGTAATTGGACCACTTTTATATCTAAGACAAAGAGAAATAATTCATTTTAATAGGTTCAAAGAATTATATGAAGAATATGTAAAAAAAGGATATCGAAAAGATTAAAATTATATACCAGAAATTACTGGTATTTTTTCTTATTTCAATTGACAATATTCTATTAATAATGATATAATTATATTTAGAATAAAAGAGTATTAAAATATATGGATAGGTGATAGAATGAAGAAATTACTTAATAAAAAGTTTATACTAATACTAGCAAGTACAATTACATTATTAGTAGTACTTACTATTGCAATGATATTTTTAACAAAAGAAAATACTAAAACATTTATTCAAGGAGGATATATTATTGCTTCAGGTAAAGAAGAAGAAAATAGTACTAAATATTATTTTGATGAAGGAACATCATATAAGACAAATGTTAATTTAGAATTAGTATTTAAAGATACAAGTGGAGAAAAAGTAAATGTAGAAACTAATAATTTTCTTCATTATAAAAATGGTGGCATTAAATTTTTAAAAAATGGTGTAATTATGGATTTGGAAAGTTTAGATTCTAAAATTGTACCATATTATAATATCACTAATAAATCTATCTTAGAATATAGTAATAAAAGTTATTATATTGAAGCATTAGATAAAACATTAGCATTTAATAACTTAGTAGGAAGAATAAGTGATAATAAATATATTTTTGCAGGAACAAATATAAAATTGAATTTATCAGGAAGTAACGAACCTGTAACAGGAGATTACTTTGAAGTAACATATATTAAAGATGGTATCATAAGAGTGGAAAATCAAGAAGTTAGTTATCAAACTACTGCACAAAATAGTTATATTTTAGTAAATGATAATGTAAGAATAGATTTAGGAACAAAAAATGTTTATTATAACGAAGAAGAAAAAATGTCCTTAAGTCAAATGACTATCGATGGAAATGAAAATATAAATATAGATTCAATTGATAAAGAAGATAATAATGGTAACGGTGGAAAAGATTCAGATGTAACACCAAGTCCAACAGATAGTCAAAATCCTGTTAATACTCCAAATGGAGGAGATAATCAAAATCCAAATAATAATCCTGGAGGTAATCAAGGTAATGGTGGAAATCAAACAGGTGATAATACAAAAAGAACTGCTAGTATTGAACTAGTAAAAGCAGAAGTAGGAGTAAATAATATAAGTGCAGAGTTTACTATAAGCGACCCTGATCAATCAATTAAAAATGATTTAGTATTAAATATAATAAATACTGATACAGGAAAAAAAGTATATAGTGTGTTAGTAGATAAAAGCAAAGATAAATATAATCTTGATGTATCTACACTTTCACCAGAAAGCAACTATATAATATCAATTAATGAAGAAACTGATGGTAATTATGATACTCAATATTTTCAAAAATTATTTAAAACAAATGAACTTGGAGTAACCTTAGTAAAAAAATATGTTACAACTTCAAGTATTGCATATGAAGCAGTATTTGAAAAAGATACATTAGTTAAATCTGCGAAGATAGCTTTATATGATGAAAAATATTCTCCAATTTATTTAGATAATTGTGTTCCAAGTGAAGAAACTCCTTGTGAACAAATGATAGTAGAAGTAACAAAAGATAGCAATACTGTATTATTCGAAGGACTAAAAAATAATACATCATATAATATTGAGTTAAGTGATGTAATTATGGAAAATATGCAATATAATAAAGTTTATACAATAAATAAAACTTCTAAAACATTAAAGAAGACACCGTATTTACAAGGATTAACTAGTGAAGTAGATGATGTAACAAATACATTTTCTATTGGAGTTCAAACAGTAATTGATGAAGATGAAAGCATTACAAAATATAGTTATTATATTTATAAAGCAGATGACATAACATTAGATAATATAAATACAATAAAACCAGTTAAAGTAATTGATGCAAATAAAGATACTAAAACAACAATAAGCATTGATGGCGTAGATATTCATGCTCAAACTAATTATAAATTTAAAGTAGTTGCAGAATATTTTGATAATGAAAAGTATGGTGAATACGAAACTGAATTAAGTGATAATTTAATATTATCAGGTAAACCATCAATAGATAAATTTATTCTAGATGAAGAAAAAACAACAATAAATAAAATAGTAGGTAAATTAATTTTAAAAGATGAAAGTTGTACTATACCTATGACAGGAAGAAATTGTTCTTCAATTCCATCATATAAAAATAATTTTATATTAGTATATTATGATTCACAAGGGGAACATAAAATAGAAAATATTCCAATAAATCCATATACATTAGATGCTAACTTAGAAATAGATTCATTACTTGCAAATACTGATTATAATTTCTCATTATATGCAGATGTTGACTTACTAGATGGAAAAGGAATTAGAAAACGTTATCTTATTGGTAACTTCCAAGCCTCTACAACAAAAATAGATATTTTAACAGTAGAGTGGGATCCAAAAGAAGATGAACAAGATAAAACAGGTTCAAATTCAACATTACAAGATGTAGTAAATGTAAAGGCAAGAATAACTTCAACTAATGAAGTAATGGCAAATTCAATTAATAATATTACATTTAGTTTATATGCTGATAATGTAGCAAGTCAATTAAAATTAGGTTCAATAATTGAGCCAATAGCAACTAGAACTGTAAGTGGAAACTTAAAAGATGATTATTATGATAAATATTTTACAATTAATACATTAGATACTTTTGAGATAAAAGATCAAACAATCGAAGAAACAATTACTGATGAAGAAGGTAATGAAAAAGTTATTACTACAATAAAGAAAGCAATTGATGTTTTAAAAGAAAAAACTAACGGTGAATTAAAAGAATATTATACAATTGTAATATCAGATATTTCAGATACATCACAAATGAATGAATTACCAATAGAAAATAATTACTATGTATTTAAAACATCTAAACTATTATTACTAGAAGATAAATATGATGCTCCAACAATAATAGCAGATGAAATAAAAAATGTTGACTTAAAACAATTAACAACAGTTGATGGAGCACCAAAATATTCAAGTAAATTATTAAATGATACAATAGTGGGATATAAAATAAGTGTTGGAGCAAATATTGAAAGAATTAATGAATTTCTTGGATTAACAGGAACAAAACCAGTAAAAGAAATGGTTGTGTATGCATGTGATGCTAACACTAAACCAAATTGCTCTGTTGAAGACGCAGTTGAATCAAAAGTAATAGATTTAATGCAAACAGATAATCTTGAAACATATATGTTCTTGAAAAACGGAACAAAGTATGATGTAGTAGATAAAGAATTAACTAGAGGACATAATTACATATTTAAAGTAAAATTTAATGTGGATACAAATAATGATGGAGAAATTGATGCGGTATATCCAAATAGTGACATAAAAACTGAAACAAAAAGTGCTTTAAAAGAAAGCCCGGGTTATAAAGTATATATAGTTAATACAACAGAAAATCAAGTTACATATCGTCATGTATTTACTGATATAGATAATGCATTATATGATAGAAAATTCTATTATACAATTGATGATACAATAAAAAACCAAAAACCAACAACACCTTCAAAACCAACTGAAGGAGAAGATACTTCTGAAGATAATCAAGGTGAAGATACACCTGAAGAACCATATAAACCAGAAGTTAAAGAAATTGACTTCGGGGATGGAGAATTTACAATCGATGGATTAAGTACTGATTCAGTATATACACTTTCATTTAAAAAAGCTTTAATAAAAAGAGAAAGAGAAATACAAACTGTAGAATTAGGAAAATATATCTTTGATGGTAAATTTACTTATAATGCTAATACTGTATCTTATGCAAATATTACTAGTGATAATGATAATAGATTAAGAATAATGATATTAGAAAATGACGATAATGCTAAATATGTTAATAGAATATCAGCATATCACGTAGTATTATCTGCCCAAGGTGAAGAAGATTATTCTAAGGTATTTGCTACTAGTAAGATTAATAAATGTACATCAAACGATAAAGAATATAAATGTATAATTATTGATTATGCAGATATTAAAAACTTTAAAACAAAAGATGTAACAGTTAAAGTAACAGCATTTTATGATACAGGTATAATAAATAATGATTTTACTAATTTACCAGCTAATGGAATAGGTTATTTATTACAAGTAAATAATTACTATAAAAATAGTTTGACAAAAGCAGATTATTATAATTTAACATTAAATGCTAAAGGTGAAATAATTGTAGATACTACTAAATATCCGACAGGAATAATTGAATATGGTAAAAATACTACTACTTCAGTAGGATATACATTACAAATTAAACAAAGAATAAATACAAAAGATGATACATTTAATGAAGATGATACAACTTCCCCAATATCAATTGTTTCAGGAGCAGATGCTTATAATGTTAAACATAGAAATAATAAATATATGACAATCAATAATAAGATAGTAGATAAAGTTGATATGTATACATCAAATAATAGATTTAAGTTTAATAGTATAATTCCTAAAATAAATGTATCTACTAAAGGATTAGTAAATGGTTCAATAATTACAATAAAACCAGTAGGATTAGATGAAGAAATATTAAATAATGAATTTCAAAAAGATTCTGATGGAAAATATTACTATTATATAAAAATATATAAAGATAAAGAAAAAACTGAAACTTATAAAGAAACAAAATTAGAAATAAATGTTGATTCTGCATCAATAGAATTAACTAAATATATGCCAGATACAAAATATTATTTTGAAGTATCTGCAATGTTAAAGAAAGATAATGGATATAAAGAAACGTTATTATTTGATGCAAGAAACACAAGCGATTATGTATCAACAACCTATGAATTTAGTACTTTAGCACCAAGTGGAATTATGTTATCAAGTTCAAAACCAAAAGTATTAGTAAATCATTCAAGTAAAAATGGAGTATATGCATATAGAGAGATGTATATGTATATGGATTCAAGTAATACAATTGGTGAATATGATACAAGATTTGAATTATATGATATAAATGGAAATAAATTAATATCAATTAAATCTTCTGATAAAGAAAATGGTGGAAATTTTGGACCTTCACCAATTAACAAAAATTACTATAATCGTTCAAGTGTTACCAAAGATGTAACTGATATGGATATAGTGTTTGGTTCTGGATATTATAGTTGGAAAATATACATTGAAACAGAAGTATTTGATAGTGAAGAAAAAGCTGAATTACTTGTTTTAGAAGATAGTGTATCATTACCAGAATTAAAAGAACCAACATTTAGTGCTAATAGAGTAGGTTATGAAACTTCGAAATTAAAATTCCAAGTTACAGTTAATGACCAAGATAAAGTAGCAAAAGATGGTAAATATTGTGTAGAATTACTTGATATAGACCAATTATCTATGAGTGGTTACCCAGTAAAATGTGGACTTGATATTGTAGATAGTGATGGAAAACCAAAAATTAATGTTGAGTATGAATATACAAATCTTGAACCTGGTACAGTATATGTATTTAGAGTATTCTCTGATATTTATACAAATAATATAAATGAAACAAAGAAAAATAGAACAGTAGATTTAAGACAAGTTGTAACAACTTCAACTGACTATGGTGTAGCAATAGGTAAAATTTCATACTTACCAAGTAACACCGCAATTACACTAACATATAATAGTGCAATTAACTTAAATAAAATTAAAAAAATCGATTATACAATTTCCGAAGATGGAGTAGGACAAATTGCCAGTGGTTCATATTATGGCTTTGAAGCAGGAAAACTAGGTATTTATAGTTTAATTATCAAACCAGAAAATGTAACATTTAAATTAGATAGTAGTTCTTACTTATTAACAACAATCTACTATATAGAACAAAATGGTGCATTAGTACAATTTACTAGAGAATCACAAAAATTTGGTAAAGGAAACTAATTAGGAGGAATAAATATGAGAAAATATGATAGTAAAAATAAAAGAAATATAGGAATAATAGTAGTAGTATGTTTAATATTTGCTATTATATTTTCTTACTTTCTAATTAAAGAAATAAAACTAAGACAAAATAAGTATGAATTAGATTCTAGTACAGTATTATTTGATATAGATAAAAATAATATATTACTAAATGAAACCGGAGTAATAAGAAAAAAATGGAATAAAAATTATTACTTAACTTATAAAAATGAAGATTATCAAATAGGGCCTCATGTAATAGCATTCAATAATAGTGAAAAATCATTAAGTTTATATGGAGAATTTTATGAAGTAACATTATCACAAGAAGTAAATATAACTAGTGAAGAAACTAAATTAAATAATTTAGGAATATCAAGATTTTATAAAGTAGCAGATAGAAAATATTTAGTTACAGATTCTACAATTAAAACAGAAGATGAATTATTAAAAACTTCTAATTATCTAGTAATTGAATTAGATAAACAAGGTAATGCCCTATTATATAATAATGAAGTAAATGTAAAATCATTCTCAGAAACAAAAATAGTTACTTCATCATATACTTTTGATATCGCAAATGAATTATTAATATTTGAAAATGATACTATTGATTTAAAGAAAATATTAGGTACTACTAATGAACATAAACAAAATAGTGGTAAAGGTAATGGTAGTGATAGTAACAATCCAAGTACTAATGGTAATGGTAATCCTAATGATAATAATCCAAATAATGGAGGAAATAATATAAATGGAGGTAATGGTAACAATCAAGGTAATAATACTAACACTAATCCTAGTGGAGTAACTACTGATGAAGATGGAACAAATAAATCAGAACAAGAAATAATTAATGAAACAGCACATACTTCCATTATTAAAATAACTCCAAATATTAATGATATTTCAGTAGATTATGTAGTATATGATAAAAATAATGAATATTTAAAAGTATTCGTAGAAATAAGAAGTGAAAGTGGATTAAAAACAGTATATCTATCTAAAGGAAGTACTAATATATCTTTAACTAACTTATTACCGGGAACAGACTATGAATTAACATTTAAATATACTCATATGTTAGAAGGCTTAGTTCGTGAAGAAGTAATAGATAAACAAAATGTAACAACAAGATTCCCTAATATAACATTAACTGTTAATAAAGTAACTTCTAAATCACTTTATTATAAAATAGATACATCTACATATACAATTGATAGTGCAGTGCTTAGAATATATGTTAATGGAGAAAAACAAAATATAGAACTACCTATAAATAATAGTAATTTAACAGGAAGTATAAATATTTCTAATTTAATATTACCAAATAATTCAATAATAACATTACAATTAGAGGGTGTTACAGTATCAGGAGTAAGAACAAATAAAAATATAAGTTGGTCTTATAAAATAGAAAAGAATACTAGTGTACCAGACCCAACACCAGAACCTGAGCCAACACCAGAGCCTGAACCTTCTTTAAAAGAAACTACAAAGGAGGAAGAAAACAATGAATAATATAAAGAAAATATTTGATAAAAAGAATATGAAAATAATTATTCCTGCAATTGTATTACTAGCATTATTAATAGTGTTATTTATATATTTAAGAGAGTATAAATTAAATAATTATAGGGATAAACAAGATAAAGAATTATATCAATATGTTACCAACAATAAAATAGAATATACTGCGACAATATCATATAATAAAAAGAATGTAATTAAAGGTTTTGTACCAAAAGAATATAGTATTAATTATGATTCAACACCAATATATTTTAAAGAAGAAAGTAAAGTAATATTACCTAAAGATATGGCAATAATACTTCCTTTAAAAAGATTAAATCAATATAAAACAACAGAATTTACTTATATAGAAAAAATAAATAATATCTATAAATTAGTTAATGATAATTATAATAAAAATATAGATCACTTTATTATGTATGATGGTAATTACTTATATCTATTTAGTGATGAAGTAACATTTAAGATAAATAATGAAACTATAACATTAAGTCCATTATCATATATAATAGCAAAACCAGATAGTATAAGTTATTATAATTATAAAGATGATACATATAATATTATAAATAAAACAGAAAACTTAACAGTATATAGTAATTATTATAGTGTTAATGTAAACTACGGAAAATTAGAAATATCTAATGACTTTATGTTATTTACAAATAATTTAGATTATTTAATGTTATTAAAAGAAAATTAATTAATTTTAGTTTTCTTTTTTCCTTTTCATAACTTAAAAGTTATTCCAAGGCTTTTTAATACCTAAAGTTATTAAAAAGAGTTTTGAGCTTATAATCTCAAAACTTATGTTATTTAATTACAATATATTTACTTTTAAAAAAATTAATGGTAAGATTATAATAGAGGTGAAAGTAAAATGGAAAGAAGTGTAAATAATAACACAAATATTTTAAAGGAGAAAAAGAATAGTAAAGCTTTAATTATTATTATAGTTTTGTTGGTTATTTTAGCTTTTATAATTGTTTACTTTGTTAAATTTAGTGATAAAAATAATTCAACAGGTAAAAATGAAGCGCAAAATAATAATAAATATTTAGCATATCGTTTATCAGGAAATTCATTAGAAGATTTTGATTTGTATTTCCTTCAGTTAGAAAATGAAGAGAAAAATAAAGTTTATAGTCCTTTATCAATTAAATATGCTTTAGAAATGTTAAAAGAAGGCTCTAATGGTGAATCAAAAGATCAAATATCTAATATTGTAGGAACTTATGATGCTAAAAAATATACTAATAACGCAAATATGTCTTTTGTAAATACATTATTTATTAAAGATTCTTTTAAAGATTCAATAAAAGATTCTTATGTTAATACTTTATTAAGTAAATATAATGCTAATGTCATTTATGATTCATTTGAAACTCCTAATGTTCTTAATTCTTGGGTAAGTGATAAAACATTTAAATTAATTAATAATATTGCTGATGATATTTCTAATCAAGATTTTATTTTAGTTAATGCTTTAGCAATAGATATGGAATGGGTTAATAAGATTCAAAGTGAAAATAAAATGTTTATTGTAGATTATGCTCATGAAAATTATTTTAAATATGTAGGTTCATTAGAAACTTCTTATTATCATGACCTTGAATTTAGTAATTATTCAAAAAAAGCAAAATCAGTAGAAATTGGAGCGGTTGCTAATAAATATGACATTGTAAGTACTTTAGGAGAACAAAATATTAGAGATAATATTACTAAAAAATATCAAGACTGGTTAAATAGTGAAGATTATAAATTACAAAGTTGTAATCCTGGAAATGATAAAGATGTAAAAACATATGTTGATGATTATATAAAAGAAATTAATAAAGGGTATAAAGATATTAGTAGTACAACTGATTTTAAATTTTATACAGATGACAATGTTAAAGTATTTGCTAAAGATTTAAAAGAGTATGATGGAACAACATTACAATATATTGGTATTATGCCTAAAAATGATAGTCTTAATAATTATATAAAAAATATTAAATCTTCAGATATTAATAATTTAATTAATAATTTAAAAAATGTTGAATTAGATAGTTTTAAAGATGGAGTAATAACAGAAATATATGGTTATATACCTATGTTTAAATTTGATTATGAGTTAGATTTAATTAATGATTTAAGTAAATTAGGTATAACAAATGTATTTAATTCTTCTAAGGCTGATTTATCTAATTTATCATCAAGTAATGCTTATATTAATCAAGTAGCACATAAGTCTAATATAGAATTTTCTAATGATGGAATTAAAGCTTCTGCAGCAACTACTATTGGTGGAGCAGGTGCTCATGATTGCGGATTTGATTATTTATATGAAGTACCAGTAGAAAAAATAGATTTAACATTTGATAATCCATATATGTTTATAATTAGAGATAAAAACTCTGGTGAAGTATGGTTTACTGGAACAGTATATGAACCAGTAGAATATCAAGCATCTCAATATACAGAGTAAAAAAGTAATATTAAACATGATTTTGTTTTTTAAAAATGATTGACATAATTATTAATTTATTGTATATTATATGTAGTGAATGTTATCATATTATATTTATTATAATGTGTTTATATTCAGTAAATGTGGTCGTGCTGACCTTACAGTGCGGTCACATTTTTTATATATAAAAAAACTATTTTCTTTTTTTAATAATATTTTATCTATAAACGGAACATCAGTTCTGCAATATAATTTTGTAATTAATATCTTTGATTGTTCTAATGTTAATGAAGAATTTGTAATATCAAATATAAAATTATTACTTTGATTTGATTTATTATATATTGCATGATAAAAAACTTGATTGCTTTTACCATTAATTACTTTTAAATCTCATTTTTCACCTCTAAAAATATAATCAGGCGTTTTTATATTTTCTGGAATATTTATTCGTGGTATCATATATATTTCACCACCAAAGTTTTTTTCAAGCCAAACAGCAATTTCTTTTTCTTTTTTGGAATAATCTAGTACTATGTATTTTCCATCCACACTATATTTAATTCCTTCGTGAACATAATAGTTTAAATCTAGTACTTTGTTACTGTTTGGAGTAGCACTATTTATCCATTCTTTTGTTATATCAATATGTTTTGCTTGGTATGGGGTAGTGCTTTCACAAATCATATAATTATTATTAAATATGTAATCATAATTACTAAATAGCAAATTTAATTCCTCTAATGTAACATTCATAAATTCACATCCTATATTTTAAAGTATTATTTTCTATTATATTGTAGTTTCTAAATTATGTCAACAACAAATTCTTGTAAAAAACAAATAGATTTTAATAACACTTATTGACACCATAATTAATAAATGTTATAATTTTATATAGAATATATAGGGTGTATTTTACCCTTATGAAGGAGCGATAAATTATGGAAAGTGTTTTAAGTGCAACAGCGATAGCAATTGGAATTATGGTAGGATTATCATTTTTAGGACTTGGAATTGGTGTAGGTATTTTAGGAAGTAGAGTAGCAGAAGCTGTAGGTAGAAATCCTGAAACTAAGAATGATGTTGTACATTCAGTTATGACTATTTTAATCATAACATCTGCATTTTTACTATTCTTATTTGCATTTTGTTTCTTATTATTATTCTTTAATCCATTAGTGGCTTAATATGACTTGGTTGTTTATAATTGCCTGTGGAATTATAACTTTACTTGTTTTCTTCATGTTTATAATTTTAAAGAAAACAGTAAAAGTAGTAAATTCTCAAACTAAAACATACTTTGTTGATAAATTACAAGCTTATGATAGTTTAATTGATGAAAAAGAACAAAAATTAAATGAAATAGATGAATTATTAAAGAATAAAGAATTAGGGTTAAAAGACGAAGAAAAAATAGTTAAAAAAGATGGATATGATTTTGATTATAATATAATAGATTTATTTAATTCAACAGAATATCAAAACAAAGAACTATTAAAAATAACAAGATTAATCGAAGAAAAATTTGATTTTGACCATGAAAAATTAGTCAAAGATTTTTTGAGATGTGTTAAGAATGTTGATAGATATGATTTTTGTTTAAGATTAAAAGAAAAATTTACTCCAAGTGTTGTTTATGAAGTAAAAACATTGCTTGATCAAGAATTAGATGATTATATGAAAATTCTTTTAGATAGTAATGAATATAATATCTATCTATTATTCAAAGACTTAAATGGTAAATTTGTTATTGAAGATTTTGTAGATTATTTAGATAGATTAGTAGATTTAAATAATCCTACAATTACAATATATGTATCAAATAAAAAAGAAAATTATGATTATTTAAGTAAGCATATAAAAACCATTGTAAGTGATGATATTTATAGTGGAATAAAAATTGTCTATAAAGACAAAGTATATGACTTTAGCCTAAGTGAAAGGAATGCATAGTTATGAAGAATAAATGGGATGAAAAAATAGATAATAAAATTACTGAAATAAAAAATAATGAAAATGTTTATTCAACAGGTAAAGTTATAAAAGTAAGTAATTATATGCTTGAAGCCAGTGGACTAAATGATGTTAGTTTTTATGAAGAAGTTAATATTAATAATGTAGCAAAAGGATATGTATTATCAATTTTATCTAATAAAGTATTAATATCCTTAGTTGAAGTAACCGGTGAAATTAAAACTGGTGATTTAGTCTACGCTTTAAAGAAAGAATTTAAATGTTTATTCAGTCTAGATTCCGTAGGTAAAGTTGTAGATATTTTTGGTAATGATTTAATAGCAGGTAAAAAATTTGATAAATTAATAGAGTTTCCTATTGAAGGAGAACAAGTATCTATAATGGATAGAGGACTTGTAAAGCGTGAATTTTTAACAGGAATTACAGGTATAGATTTAATATATCCAATAGGTAAAGGTCAAAGACAATTAATAATCGGAGATAAAAAAACAGGTAAGACTCAATTATGTCTTGATGCGATAGTAAACCAAAAAGGTAAAAATGTATTATGTATGTATGTAGCCTTAGGTAAAACTAAAAAAGAGGTTAAAGATATTTACTATGAACTTACTAAAAGAGGAGCAGCATCTTATACAATAATTATTGCTTCATTCCATGATGAATTACCTACGAGAACATATTTAACTCCATATGCTGCATTATCTTTTGCAGAAGCATTAATGATGCAAAAATTTGATGTTTTAGTAGTCCTAGATGACTTAAAAAAACATGCTGATATTTATAGACAAATAAGTTTAAATAGTAAGAAAACACCAGGTAGAGATGCTTATCCATCAGATATCTTCTTTACACATTCAAGAATGCTTGAACGTGGTTGTCAACATATTAATGGAGGTTCAGTTACAATACTTCCAGTTGTAGAAACAAAAGGTGGAGATATAACAGACTATATTTCTACAAATATAATTTCTATAACCGATGGACAATTAGTTATGTCTACCAAAAACTTTTCTAAAGGTGAAAAACCTGCGATTGATTATGGACTTTCTGTTTCACGTCTAGGTGGTAATGTTCAATCAAAAGATATGAAAAAAGTAGGTAGTGATGTAAGAAGTAGATTATTATCATACCTAGATGTTCGTAGTGTTTATGAACTTGCTAACATAGATGAAATGAGTGAAGAATTGCAATTAAGATTAAAAAATGGTAAAAGAATACTTGATACCTTAAAACAATATAAATATAGTCCAAAAACAAAAGAAGAAATGATAAGTCAATATGACTTTTTAAAAGATACAAAAGAGTAGAGGTGAATAAAAATGGTAGTTGGTAAAGTTATTTCAATTTTTGATATAAGTATTGAAGTAATACTATCTAATACTGATGTTAGTATTGGAGATATTCTTGAAGTAGAAGACGGAAAAAAAGAATATCGCTTTGAAGTAGTAGAAATAAATAATATAAGTGCTACTTGTGTAAGTTTAGGATCTACTCATGGATTAAGAAAAGGTTCTGATATCAAGAAAATAGCATCATCTTTACAAATTGAATATTCAGATAAAATATTAGGAAGATTATTTAATTCGTATGGAGATGTAATTGATAAAAAAGAATTAGAGTCAATCAGTAATAAAACAATTTATAATGATACAGTAAAAATAAAAGATATAGATGTAAACATTGATATTTTATGGACAGGAATAAAAGTAATTGATTTCTTTGCACCACTTCAAAAAGGATTTAAAATGGGATTACTTGGAGGAGCCGGAGTAGGTAAATCAGTATTAATAAAAGAATTAATTCACAATGTTTATTCATCGTTAAATGCCAATGCCATATTCTGTGGAGTTGGAGAGCGTTCTAGGGAAGGTAAAGAATTATACCTAGAAATGGGAGAATCTAACTTGCTTGATAAAATGGCCATGGTATTCGGACAAATGGGTGATAATCCAGTTTCAAGAAGTAAATCAATATATGCAGGACTTACTTTAGCAGAATATTTAAGAGATGAAAAACACCAAGACGTATTAATATTCATAGATAATATTTATCGTTTTGTTCAAGCAAAAGCAGAAATAGCAACCGAATTAAAACAAATGTTAATAGGTAATGGTTATCCTGCAGATATGGCACTTGATATAAGTAAAATAGAAGAAAGAATTAGTTCAACAGATAAAGGTTCAATAACATCATTCCAAGCAATATATATACCTGCCGATGACTTTACTGATGAAGCCGTTCAAACAATAATATCTTATATGGATGGACAAATAGTACTAGATAGAAAAATAGCAGAGTTAGGATTATATCCTGCGATTGATGTATTCAAATCTACTTCAAAACTAATTGATGTAGAAAAAATAGGAGAACGTCATTTCCACTTAGTTGAAGAAGTATTAAGATATTTAACAAGATATGCTGAACTTGAAGAAATTATTGCCATATTAGGTATTGAAGAATTATCCGAAGAAGATAAAAATATATTCTATCGTTCAAGAAAACTAAGATACTATTTCTCTCAACCAATGTTTGTAGCAGAGTCATACACAAATATTAAAGGACAATTCGTTGACATTAAAGATGTTCTAGATGATGTAGAAAATATATTAAATGGAAAATATGATAATGTTGATGAAATAAAATTTAGATATATAGGTAAGTGTAATTTTGATGGAAACAAATAAAGAAAATAATGAATCACATGAAATGAAAGTAAGAGTATTTAGCTTGGATGGATTGAAAGAATATGAAAATGTAAAGATAGTTAGAATAGTAAGTAAAGACTATAATTTGCTTATCATGAAAGATTATTTACCAATAATTGGTGAAATAGAAGGCAATGTGGATATAAAAAGTGATACTGAAGAAGTTAACTTAAAAGATATAAAAGCTTTCTATATGAATAGCAATAATGAATTTAACTTAATGATAAGAGAGGGATAGTATGTTAGATAGTAATGATATATTATATACATTAATAAGTTTTTTAGTAGTAGGTATAATATTCTTGTCAGGGGTGGCAGTAGTATTTAAAATATTATTAAAAAAATATAGTGTAGATAACGCTAAAATTAAATTTTATGGTTTATTCTTAGGATTAAACAATAAACAAATATTATCTTTTTCAATTATAAGTTTAAACTATTTATTCTTAGTATATAACTTACTTACATTCTCAAAAGTAAACTTAATAGTAATAGTAATTTCCTTTGTACTTGTAATATTAAGTGATATATTAATGTTAAATTACCCAAAAGGATTTTTAAATATAGTATATGAATTAATAAGTATATTAAGTTTATTTGTAACTAATTTATTATATAATTATGTTACGGAACAAGATAGTGTAATTATAGTAATATGTTTAATATTTGTAATAATTTTATCAGTATTATTTTATAGTTTTGTCTTATTTAAAACATTAAATAATATCATAGTAAAAGATAAACATATAAAAGAAGAAAAATATGGCTTGTAAGGTGATATTATGAGAATAAAAAATGTTGTTAAAGTAATGAATTTCCATTCATTATTAAAAGTAGATAAAGCAAGAAGAGAAGCAGAAAAATATAGGAATGTTGGAGAAAAAATAACCAATATAATAGGAAGAATAATATATAATAAAAATATGATACTAGATAAAAATGTTTTAACTCCTATTAAAGAAAATCCTAAACTTAATATTTATCTTGCTAATGACTATGGATTTTGTGGAAACTTTAACTCCGTAATTGGTAAACAAATAAGACAAGATAAAGATGATTATAAAATAATTATAGGTAATAAAATAGCATATACTGATGATAAAGTATTATTAAAAATAGGTAAAGACCATTTTTATGAAAGATTTCAAGATATAGAGCGTACTATAAATGATGCCTTAACAGATTTATCATATAGTGAAATAAATCTATATTACAATCACTACAATTCTTCAACATCATTTGAATTTAAAAAAATACAACTATTTCCCATAGAATTCACTGGAACATATTATGAAGGTGAAGACTTTGTAAAAGAAACAGATGTAACAAAAATGTTAAAAAGTTTATTGACATTTTATATATGTTATCAATTAAGAATAAGTGAATGTAATAGTAGAGCAGCAGAAAATGTATTAAGAAGTCAAATAACAAAACAAGCACTAGAAAAAATAGATGAAAAAGAAGCAGAAATGCTACATGAAGAACGAAGAAAGAAAACAGAAAAAAGTATCATGAAAACAGTAGAAAACTTTAAGAAATTAATGTGAGGTGGAAAATATGAAAGATTTAAATACACTACAAAAAGAATATAATGAAATAAAAGATAAATACATGAAAAATCATTCTCCAAATTTAAAAGAAGATTTAAAAAATAAATTAATTGAATTAGATTATGCCTTTAATAAAAATTATGAATTAGAATTAGATACTAAGTTTCCAATGACTACAACATTAGAAAAAGAAGAAGCTAGATTAGAGAATTTAATTAACTTTGTAGAATTAAAATCAAAAGAACAAAAAGATTTAATATCTTCATATAAAAAAGCAACTGATGAAGTAATTGAATTATCATATTTAAAATATTCAGATAATTTAAAAGAATATAGAGAAAGATTAAATAATGTAGTAAAAATATTAGCATTAATCGAAGAAGCTAGAAAAGAAAAAAATGAAACAAAAATAAAAGTAATAAAGAATAAATTACTTAAAAAAGAATATTTAAATTTATTATATGAATTTTGCCTTATAGATAGTTTAGAAGTAAATGATATTGATTTAAGTAAAATATTAGAAAAGAAAGATACTATAGAAAAAGATTCTTTAGTTGAAGTAAAAGAACCTAAAAAAGAACAAAGATTAAAAGATTTATTCAAAGAAGAACCTAAAGCAACTGAATTAAAAGTTGAAGAACATATAGAAGAACCCAAAATAGAAGAAGTTAAAGAAGACAATAAAGAAGAAGAAAATAAAATTTTAACTTCAATGCCTTTAATAGATAAAATAGGTTCAGTAGTACCAGTAAATGTATTTGAATCATTAGAAAAAGCCGAAGAGAAATTACCTGATGTAGTACTACCTACAAATGGATTAAAAGATGACCAAAATGATATATTTATTGATACAAAAGATATGTTTGAAGAAGCAAAAGAAGAAAAGAATACTAAATAAAGTCTTATAAATTAGGACTTTTTTTAACACTTAAAAAAAATATAAAACTTACATAAAAACTATTGCTTTTTACAAAAAAATTTGATATCATTGATATAGTAAAGGAGGATAAGAAAGAAATGGAAAATAAAAATGGAAAGGGAATATTTTATGGAGTAATAGGTGTAGCAACACTTATTGTAGCAATAATTGGTGCAACATTTGCATACTTCACTGCAACAACTGCAAGTGGTCAATACTTAACAGGTACAGCAGCAACAGCAAGTTTAGAAGTAATTGTTGAAAGATTAACTGGTTACTCTGCTGGTGAAGGAGTTACTGATGCAACACAAGCTAAATATGTAATGGTTCCTCAATTAGATAAAGGGCTTAGTCAAGCTGTTAGAGGAAGCAATGTTACAGGAGATAAGGCATGTATTGATGCAAATGGTTCATTAGTTTGTTCAATCTATAAGATTTTAGTTCATAATACTGGATCTGCTGCCATTGATGTAAGTGGTAGTATTGCATTCTATACTTCTGCAAAAGATGCATTAACTGTAAATGGTGAAGATAATACACCAGTTGTTGATAGCCCAGATAGTAAATTTAATCACTTAAAATGGGCTAAAATGGATGACCCAACTGATTTAGGTACAGGTTATACTTATGCAACTGCTGATGCAAGTACAACTATACCAAATACTTTAACTACATATTCAGCTGAAAAAGTATATAATACATTACCAGATGGAACAACAAGAAAATATATTGCATCAAATACAAACCAATATTTATATGCTAGAGCAATTACTGAAGTAGAAGGTTATAAGGATTTGCTTGGTGTGGATCAAACACCAATAACAACAGCACATGGAGCATACACAGACCTTATTGACCCAACTGATGATTTAATTGCTGGTACTTTTGCAGTAAATACTAATGCAAAAGCAGGAGCGTATCGTTTAGCTGCAAAAGATCAAGTTGGTGATACAAAAGTATTCTACGTAGTAGTATGGATTTCTGAAAACCTTGAAGCACAAAATGAACAAGACTTTGGTACATTTACTGGCCAAGTAACATTCAACTCTTCAAATGGTTCAGGAGCTACATCTACATTTACTGAAGCTTACGGTGGATAATAAATAATAAAAATAAAGTTCAGGATGATAATCCTGAATTTTTTTTTAAAACTATTCAAAAACTATTGCAAAAGATAAAAAAATTTGATATCATTGATATAGTAAAGGAGGATAAGAAAGAAATGGAAAATAAAAATGGAAAGGGAATATTTTATGGAGTAATAGGTGTAGCAACACTTATTGTAGCAATAATTGGTGCAACATTTGCATACTTCACTGCAACAACTGCAAGTGGTCAATACTTAACAGGTACAGCAGCAACAGCAAGTTTAGAAGTAATTGTTGAAAGATTAACTGGTTACTCTGCTGGTGAAGGAGTTACTGATGCAACACAAGCTAAATATGTAATGGTTCCTCAATTAGATAAAGGGCTTAGTCAAGCTGTTAGAGGAAGCAATGTTACAGGAGATAAGGCATGTATTGATGCAAATGGTTCATTAGTTTGTTCAATCTATAAGATTTTAGTTCATAATACTGGATCTGCTGCTATTGACGTAAGTGGTAGTATTGCTTTCTACAATACTGATAAAACTACTTTAACACCAAATGGTGATGATAATCAAACAGTAACTGATGTATCAGGAGAAAATGCAAGTTTATTCAATCACTTAAAATGGGCTAAAATGGATGATCCAACTGAATTAGGTACATATACTTATGACCAAGCTAAAGCAAGTAAAGCAATACCAAATACTTTAACTACATATTCAGCTGAAAAAGTATATGATACATTACCAGACGGAACGCAAAGAAAGTATGTTGCAACAAATACTAACCAATATTTATATGCTAGAGCAATTGAAAATGCTGAAGGATATAAAGATGTTCTTGGTGTATTTACAGGCGACACTCCTACAACAGCAAATATTATAACAACTGCACACGGAGCATATACAGACCTTATTGATCCAACTGATGATTTAATGGCAAATACATATACAGTTAATGCCTCTGCAACATCAGGAGCATATCGTTTAGCTGCTAATGGTCAATCTGGTGATACAAAAGTATATTATGTAGTAGTATGGATTTCTGAAAACCTTGAAGCACAAAATCAACAAGACTTTGGTACATTTACTGGTCAAGTAACATTTAACTCTTCTAACGGTTCAGGAGCTACATCTACATTCACAGAAGCATATACAGGAGTTTAATGAAATAATAAAATACAAGTTAGAAATAACTTGTGTTTTTTTCTGCTTTATACTATTGATTTTTTATTTTATTTTTGATAAACTTAATATATAAAATACAAGGAGGAATAAAAAATGGATAATAATTTAGAAAAAAAAGAAAGTAAAATAATGTTTTTTTCACTACTAGGTGTGTTAACATTAATTACTGCAATTGCTGGAGCAACATATGCATATTTCTCTGCAACTGCAACAAATAACAATGTCATTAAAGGTGAATCTGCTTATGATGCAAATGCTTTAAAGTTAGAAGTTAATCAAGTAAGTGCAGGAGAGGGAAAGTTAGTACCACAACTTAATAGTGCAATACAAAAAGCTGTAGAAGGAGCATCAGGTAAGGGAAGTTGTATTGATGCAAATGGGAATACAATTTGTAAAGTTTATTCAATAAAAATAACAAATAATTCTAATGTTGCATTAAATGTATCAGGAACACTAACTTTAACTGCAACAAATATGACAAATTTAAGATGGACAAAAGGCACAGGGGCGACAACTGGATTTCCAACACCAACAGGAACATATAATACAGTATCAACAACAGCACTTGCCGATACTGCATTATCATCAATGGCAGATACAGCAAATAATAATAAAACATTCTATGTTGTAATATGGATTTCAGAAACTAATACTGCTCAAGAAGACAAAAATGCTTTTAGTGGAGTGGTAACATTTAATGGTTATATACAAGGTGACGATAGTCAAGTTGTTAATGGTATTACTTCAACAATAAGAGGTTAAGAGATTTCAGAAATGAGATCTTTTTTCTTGATTTTTTTTCTTTTTTTTGCTATTATATTAATAGAATACAAGAAGTATTAAGGAGACTAATATGGAAGAAAAAAAAGGATTGAAAATCAATGCATATAGTATAATTAGCATTTTAACTTTATTGGTTATGGGAATAGGATCATCTTTTGCATATTTTAATGCTCAAATGGCAAATTCTAAAAAAGATTCAGTATCAGTTAGTTCAATTAATTTAGTAGTAAATCTAAAAATAGAACCATTATATACAGAATTAAAATTGCTTCCTACCAATGATAGCGATATATATAAAGCTTTTAATAACAAATGCTTAGATTATGCAGGAAATGGTGCCTGCATCGCTTATACAATTGATATAGAAAATATAGGCCAACCACAAGAAGGATATTTAACATTTAAATATGAAAGTGAAGAAATACAAAACTTAAAATTTTTAGTGTTAGATGGTGATGACACTTCTAAAGTATTGCAAGAGCCAACTGAAGGAACTAGTGAAGATGTAGTAGTAGGAGAATCCATTAAAATGGATAGTAATCAGGTAAAAAGAGTAATTATAGTTCTTTGGATATCTGAACAAAATAGACCTCAAGATTATGAACAAGGTGGTACATTTACAGGAATAGTAAGTTATAACTCAGCACTTGGAGCAAGAATTACAGGTACTATGAACAAAAATGTTCTAGTCGGAAATTAAATTTAGAAAAAGTAATCTAGGTATTGCTTTTTTTCTTTTTTTTTGATAACATATATATAGAATAATAGAGGAGGAAAACTTATGAATGATAATATAAAAAGCCAAAATAATGATGGTAAGGGAATTACACTTATAACAGTTGGAATTCTTACGATAATTGTCGCGATTGCTGGAGCAACATTTGCTTTTTTTCAAGTAACTGCAACTAATAATAATATTACTGGTGAATCTGCATACGTTGCAAATAATCTTGAATTAAAAGTAACATTATCAAGTACTGCGGCAACTGGAAAACTGGTTCCACAATTAGAAAAAACAGGGACAACAAATATTTTGCAAAAAGCAGTAACTGGTGCAACAGGTAAAGGAAGTTGTATTGATGCAAATGGTAATACAATTTGTAAGGTTTATACAATAACTGTTACTAACAAAACATCAACTAAATTTTATGTAACAGGAACTTTATCATTAGTTGCAGCAAATATGCCAAATTTAAAATGGGCAACAGGTACAAGTGCAACAGCAGGATTTGATGGAACCTCAACAACAACTGTACATCCAAAAACCTATACATCACTTGTTTCAAATGTTGAATTAGCAGGCGGTGCCTCAAAATCATATTTTATAGTGGTTTGGATTTCTGAAACTGGTGAAGCTCAAACTGATAGTGGTAATTTTACCGGAACAGTAACATTTAATGGATATAGTACATCAGGAACAACTGTAAGTGGTATAACTTCTACAATAAGAAGTTAATAAAAAAAATAAAAAAACATTGCATTTTTAAAAAAAATTTGATATTATTATAATGTAACATATAGTAGGATTATAGAAGGAGGATTATAGAAATGAATCAAGAAAGTGGAAAAGGTATTATATTTGGGGTACTTGGAATATTAACTTTAATTATAGCAATAATGGGTGCATCACTAGCGTACTTCACTGCTACTGCAATGGATACAGACCCAGAAAAAATTATTGTACAAGCTGCAACTGTAACGATAAGTTATGATAATGGTAGAAATCTAGAAGCAAAAGATCTAATACCATCATCATTTGAAGCAGCTGAATGGGCATATAACAGAGGAATAGAAAAAGATCAAGAAACACAAATTGAAGAGGATAAACAATGTAAAGATGCTAAAGGATATACAGTATGTGGTATATATAGATTTAGTGTAAGCAATGAGGCTGGAAAAAATGATTCTGCAATAGTAGGGTCTATTGAAACAGCTACTGATGTAGCAAGTAATAAAGATGGAAGAGAATTTGAAAACTTAATGTATACTATATATGAAGTTGCATATGGAGACCCAAATGAACCTTCAACAATTACATCAAGAACTGAGATAAATGTGAATCATCATATAAAATTTGGTAAATTTGGAGAAAAAACTGATATGTTTACCCACGATGCAATGGAAGGTTTACAGGCAACTGAAGTCAAGGTTCCAGCAGGAACAAAAAAATATTATGAAATCCTAATATGGCTTAATGAAAAGTCAAATGATGTAACAACAGATAACGGCGAAGGAAATCAAGATGTTGAGCAAGGATTAACATATACTGGTGTAGTAAATGTTACAGTATCTGGTGCGAGTGATAAAATCACAGGTACTATTGGACAATAAAACAAAATGTAAATATATACGTGAAGTATATATTTTTTCTTTTTTAACTATTGATTTTTATCTATAATTTTGTTATTATTATAATAGATATGAAAGGTAAAAAAATATGAATATTAAATTTAACAAAAAGGAAAAAATAATATTAGTAGTATATCTTTTTGTAATATTAATTTTAGGTGCTGGGATTACTTATTCATTCTTTTTACTAGCAGATAGAGCAAAAGAAGATTCAACTAAAGTATATGCTGGTAAATTGGATGTAAACTATATTGAAGGTAGTCAAGTAATTGCAGATATTTTATACCCAATACCTGAACCTAATTTTAATGTAGAAAAAGATGTTTATAAAAATAGATTTACTGTAAGCAGTGAAGGAACATTAGAACAAAATATATCAATAAACTTTCAAGTATCTAGAAATGAATTTTCAAAAGATGCAATTAAATATGCTTTGTATGATGGTGATGGTACAAAATTAGCAACAGGATACTTAAATCAGGGAATGGTAACACTAATTGATAATCTATATTTTAAAGAAGTAGAATCAAGAGATTTCGTTCTTATATTATGGTTACAGGAAACTCCTGAAGATCAAAGTACAGAGCAAGGAAATAAATTAGCAGGAAGAATAGTTATTCAATCAAAACAATATGGTTATTAGTAAAGAGGTAAGAAAAATGAAAGAACAAAAGAGTTTATTTGGGACAGCTAAACACTATAAAGTAAAGGTTAAGAAAGCAAAAGAAAATCCTATAAAATATATATTAAGTGTTTTATCATATGCTATATTTATACTATTATTATTAATTGGTGCAACACTTTTAGTGTATGTTGTTAGAACAAAAATAAAAGAAGCAAAAGGTGAGCCAGTAAATAATGAATACAATGCATATGTAGTACTTACTGGTAGTATGATACCTACAATAAATATAAATGATGTAGTAGTAACAAAATTAACAGATCCTGCTAAATTGAAAGTAGATGATATTATTACATTCCAATCAACTGATAGTAGGTTTACTGGATTAATAATAACACATAGAATAAAAAATGTATATGTAGATTCTGCAACTGGTAAATACTCATTTGAAACAATGGGAGATAATAACCCATCACCAGATTTTACATTAACTAAAGGAGAAAAAGTATTAGGCAAAGTAATATTTAAAATACCAAAACTAGGTTATATACAAAAATTCTTAGCTACTAAAGGTGGATGGATTATTGTAATACTAATACCATGTTTAGCAATATTATCTTATGATATAGTCAAACTTATTAAAACAATTGGTAAAAGGGCAGAAAATAAAAAGATGAGAATTAAATAGAAAAGGATAGGTGAGATTATGAGAACAAATATATTCAATTTTAAAAAAATAAAAAAGAATAAAATTGTACTTGAAGAAGAAACCACTGATGGTCCTTTTCTCATTTTCTTAAAGAAAAATAAAAAATTAATATTATTAATATTAGGATTATTAATTTTATTAACAATAATACTTACAATATATTACGCAGTAATTAGTATAAAAGAAGGAACAAAGGTAGTAACAAATATAAATAATGTAGTGGTAGACTTTGATGAAGATAATACAGTTAGTTCAGTAAATATGAAGCCAATATCAGGTGGAGAAGCAAATAAAGAATTTTATTCAAGATATGGTAATATTGGTTTAAGTGAAGGTGTAATATTTGTAATAAAAGAAATAGATACTAAGAATGGCCATTTAATTTTATTTTCTGATGGTTCTTCAATGTTAATTAAATCTAATGGAGCAATAGTAAGAATATCTTCGCTTCCAAATGGTGACTTTGGAATAAGAGAAGAAGATGGAAGTATAATCGTAGGTGCTAAAACAAAAGAAATAAGCATAACAAAAACAGAAATACTCGAAGATAATACTATAGTTATATATTATTCAGATAATTCTTGCCGTGTAATGATTTCAACAAGAAGTGATATGTTAGTTAGAAATAGTGATAGGTTAGTTATAAAAAATAATAGATTAATTACAATTGAACCAAGTGGAGTGAGTAAAGAATTAAAAGCAGAAGAAAAGTCTAATTATAAAATAACTTACTATGAAGATGGTACAATGAAAATTGAAGATGGTAAGAATACTTATGTAGTAAGAAATAATGAAGATATTAATATGAATAATATGACATATCCATTCTATAATGAAGCCACTATTATTAAAACAATTGATTTAAAAGATGGTAGTAAACTTATCTATTATAGTGATGGATTAGCAGAATATATTAATAAAGATAATATTTCTATTATGGTAAGAAAAAGTAAAGATATAATTTATACAGATGAAAGAGTAATAGAAATAGTAGATACAAAATATGCTCATATTTCTTCAATAAGAAATACTGACGATAAAAAAGTAACATATTTAGATAATGCTGGTGGATTAATAGAAAATAAAGATGGAACATTTGAATATGTTTATGAAAATAGCGAAATTAAATATGATAAAGATGGTGATATTTTAGATAGTATTAAAACTATAAAAGAAATTAATCATAAAGAAACTCCAAATGGTGCATTAATAATAAATCTTGAAGATGGTAACTCAATTATTAAAGATGATAATGGATATAGAGTAGTGCCAACAGATAAAATAGTATTTGATAAAGATGGAAATATAAAAGGAATAACTGGCGAAGATGATATTAAAGATGATAGTAAATCTATTTCCGACAATCACTTTATAATTGAAAATAAAGGTAATGATGATGTTAAATATTTAGTAACAATCGAAGTAAGTGATAATTATAAAAAATATGCTAGCGTTTTATTAAATCCAATTTATTTAAGATATAATATGGTAGTTAATTCAACATATATTGAAAATAAAAAGTTTGATAATTTATTACCTATTGGAACAATATTAGAAAATAATGCTAAAATAACAAAAGAAACTTATGTATTATATACTGGAACATTGGAAAGTGGTAAAACTGCAGATGTAACTCTTGGTATATGGTTAGATTATACTGATATAACTAATGAATATCAAGAAAGTGTTTTTGTAGGTACAATAACTATATATAGTGAAACAATAAATAAAGAATAATAGCAAAATATTATTCTTTTTATTGTAATTTATAAAAAAATATATTAATATAATTATGGTGATTTTATGAATGAATTTATAGAAAAAGAAATTAATAAAGTTTTAGGAGATTTTTTAATAGATAATAAAAAGGGATTATTACTAAATAAATATGAAATAGAAGTATTAAATAGATATAATTTTGATTATAGGATGTATTCTAGTTTAAGTGAATTAATTTTTGATATAGATAATTATATTAATGAGTCTTCTTTGGGAGATATCGATGATTTAGAAGAAGTATTAGAAAAATTATATGAAAGACATTATTATAATGAAGTAAATAAATAATTATTTATTTAATAGGTATACAGAAATAGTTAAATATAAAGCAAACAATAACCAAATAAGGTATGGTATATTTATATATCCTAATAGTTTGTTATCTTTATAGAATAATTTAATCATTTTAATAACAAAATAAATAAGTACCATTATCCAGATAATAGCAATAAAATATAATTTAAAATTAAAGAAAATAATAGACCAAGTTAAATTAATTATAAGTTGTATGTAATAGACTTTATTTATATCATTGCTCCTAGAACTTTTATAGTAAGAATATCCTATAATTAGATATAAAATAGACCATACAATAGGAAATACTATAGAAGGAGGACTTAATATAGGTTTATTAATAGTAGCATAACTATCAGTATTGATTATTAATCCTATAATAGTACCAAGAATTAAAGGAAGAAAAATAGGAAAATATTTTTTAATATATTTCAATTGAATCACCTAGTAATATTTTATCCGTATTTATATAATTTATGACAAATCGGTGTCAAATATATTTTAATAAAAAATATATATGATATAATAATTAAGGAAAGTAGGTAGTTTATGAACAAGAAACAAATTGAGAATGAAAAGCTAAGGCTAATGGTATTTGAAAGTGCCAAAGAATTGGGAGAAAAAGTAGACAAACATTTACTTGATAGGTATGGTATAGATAGTAATGAATATACTTTTATTGTACCAATTAGAGAAAACTTTTTTTCAGATGGTCATCTAAAAGTAGAAATAGATGAAACAGTAAGAGGTAAGAATTTATTCTTATTAACCGATATTGGAAATTACTCAATAACATATAAAATGCATGAATTAATTAATCATGCTAGTCCAAATGATTTAATGGCTCAATTAAAAGATGGAATTGGAGCATGTAATTGTCACGCTGCAAATATTAATATTATTATGCCATTGTTATATGCAGGAAGACAGCATCGTAGAAATACAAGAGAAAACTTAATGTGTGGTATGGCATTAAGAGAAATAGATTCAATTAATAGAATTAAAAGTTTAATTACATTTGATGTTCACGATCAAGGAGTAGAACACGCAATACATAATATGGAATTTGATAATTTCTATGCTACTAATACAATACTAGAACAATTTATTGATGATTTAAGTATTGATGAATTAAGAAATCTAGTTTTTGTAGCCCCAGATAATGGAGCAACAGGAAGAAGAAATGTTTACTTAAATTCCTTTAATTCAGATTATATTAATAAAGAAGCAGGAAGTTTTTACAAAGAAAGAAATTATAATACTCTTGTAAATGGTAAATATCCAGTAGTTAAACATGAGTATAGTGGTAATCAAAATCTAGAAGGTAAAACTGCAATTGTAATTGATGATATGATTTCAAGTGGTGGTTCAATGTTTGATGTAATTAACTCTTTAAAAGAAAGAAATGTTAGCCATCTTTACATAATTACAACATTTGCTTTGTTTACTAATGGTATAGATAAATTTGATGAATATTATAATAATAATATGTTTGATGGGGTATATACAACAAATCTTTCATATATTCCTAAATCTTATCAAGAAAAACCTTGGTTACATGTTTGTGATTGTTCTAAAATGATGGCTGAAATAGTATACGATTTACATAATGATTTATCTATTTCAGAATTATTAAAAGATAAAAGTGGTCCAATTAAGATGCTAGAAAAGAAATTTAATAATAGAAATTTATAATATTAATAAGGTTCTATCTAAAAAGTAGAATCTTTTTTTAATTTTTTTTAAAAAAGTAGTTGACAAATTAATTTGTTTTTAATATAATGTTAATAACAAGAAAGGAATCTTGTTATATTGTTAAAAACTCTTATTAACAAAATGTTAATAAGAGAAAGAAAGGAATAGTAATATGAATAATTATGAATTATTAAAAAGAAATTATACGATGATGACTGATGGTTATGAATTTACAATGAGTTATGGATATTTTAAGAATAACAAGAAGAATGAAGAGGCTATATTTGATGTGTTTTTTAGGAAAGTTCCTAATAATGGAGGATATGCTATAATGGCAGGGTTAAATAAAGTTATATCTTATATTCAAAATCTTAAATTTAGTAAAGAAGATTTAGAATATTTTAAAGAAAATGGTTATGATGAAGACTTTATTAAATATTTAGAAAATTTTAAGTTTACAGGTAATATTTATGCTATACCTGATGGAACTCCAGTATTTCCTAATGAACCTCTTATTACAGTAAAAGCAAATGTAATTGAAGCTCAAATAATTGAAACTTGTTTATTATCAATAATTAATGGTGCAATGGAACATGCAACTGCTGCAAGAAGAATTATTGAAAGTACACCAAAAGAAGTTGGAGTAATGGAATTTGGTGCAAGAAGAGCAGATGGTCCAGAAGCTGCGATTGATTCATCAATATATGGAATTATGGCAGGATGTGTAGGTACAAGTAATGTAATTGCAGCAAAAATGCTTGGAATGAAAGCAATGGGTACAATGGCACATAGTTATGTTGAATCATTTGATAATGAATATGATGCTTTTCTAACATATGCTACAACTTATCCAAATAATGCAATATTATTAGTGGATACATATGATACATTAAGAAGTGGTGTTATAAACGCAATAAAAGTATTTGATTATATGAAAGAAAATAATATAAGTACAAATAATATTGGTATAAGAATTGATTCAGGAGATTTATCATATTTATCCAAAGAAGCAAGAAAAATGTTAGATAATGCAGGATACAGCAATGCAAAAATATTACTTAGTAATGGACTTACTGCTGAAACAATTGAATCATTAGTAAGAGAAGGTGCAAAATTTAATTCACTAGGTGTAGGAGATAATATATCTAAACCACAAGGAAGAATGGGGTGTGTTTACAAAGAAGTAGCAATTACTGAAAATGGCACATTAGTTCCTAAAATTAAATTAAGTAATGATACATTAAAAATAGTAAATCCTGGATATAAAAAACTATATAGATTATATGATAAAGTAACAGGATATGCTTTAGCAGATGTAATTTCAGAATATAACAAGAATTTACCTAATAATAATTTAACAATAGTTTGTATTAATGATATTACTAAAAAGACTATAATTAATGATTTTGAATTAGTAGAACTACAAAAGCCAATATTTATAAATGGAAAATTAGTATATAATGATCCTAACATATTAGAAAAAAGAGAATATTGTAATAATGAAATGAGTAGAATATATCCAGAAATAAAAAGAATAGTTAATCCACATCAATATTATGTTGATGGTACATTAGAATATACAATGTTTAGAAATAATATGATTAGTGATGTTAGAGAAAATGTAAGAAAGTTAACAAAATAGGAGGAAGAAAATATGAAAAAATTTGATGTAAAAAAGGAAACAGAAAATGTAATAAATTTTATTAGAGATTATTACAAAAAATATAATTTAGGTGGAGCAGTACTAGGAATAAGTGGCGGTAAAGATTCGGCAGTTGTTGCAGCTTTATTTGTAAAAGCATTAGGTAGTGAAAATGTTGTAGGGTTAACATTACCATGTCATTCTAGAAAAATAGATAAAAGTAATGCAGAATTAATAAGTAACTTTTATGGATTTAAGTTATATAATATTGATTTAACAAATGTGTTTGATACTTTTAAAAATGAAATAAATCTTATAGGAAATTTTAATGAAGAACAATTAAAAAATAGTGATATTAATATTAAGCCTAGATTAAGAATGAGTGCTTGCTATTATATGGCAGCATTACTATCTAGTTTAAATAACAAAACTTATTTAGTAGCAGGAACTAGTAATAAATGTGAACTTTATGTAGGATATTTTACTAAAGGTGGGGATTCTGTACATGATATATCTCCGATTGCAGATTTTACAGTAGAAGAAGTAATAAAAATTGGAGAATATTTAAATGTACCTAGTGAAGTATTATATAGAACTCCTGATGATGGATTATCTAGTTTATCAGATGAAGAAAAGTTAGGAGTTAAATATAGTGACATAGCATCTTATATTGAAGATGAAAATAGTGTTTCAACTGAAGTTGCTAAAAAAATAAAAAAATTACATAATAATAGTTTACATAAATTTAATATTCCAACTTATAGGAAAAACAAATGAAAATAGGTATTTATGTAGGTAGTTTTAATCCAGTACATAAAGGACATATTAAAATAGTAAATTATTTACTTGATAATAATATTTTAGATAAAATAATTATAATTGCTACGGGTAACTATTGGAATAAACAAGATTTAATTGATATAAATAGAAGAATATCTATGTTAAAGAAATATGAAAATGATAAAATAATTATTGATACTAAATATAATAATCTTAAATATACATATATGGTTATGACCCATATTAAAAAAGATTATCCTGATGATACTTTATATCTTGTTTTAGGTGCAGACAATATAATTAACTTTGATAAATGGATGAATTATAAAGAATTATTAACTTATAACTTAATTATTTTAAATAGAAATAATATAGATATTAAATATTACTTAGATAAATTAAATAAAAAAAATAATTATATAATTTGTAATAACCTACCTAATATTAATATATCTTCAAGTGAAATAAGAACTAATATTATAAATAAAGATTACAAAAAATTAAGTAGTTTGCTAGATAAAAAAATAATAGATTATATATTAAAATATAACTTATATACTAGATAAATTATATAATAAATGATAAAATATAATTAAGGTGGTAATGATATGAAAGAAATAATTGAAAAATTAACAAATTTAAATAAAACAATAAGTACTATGGAATCATGTACAGGTGGAGGTATAGCAAATGCTATTACTAATATTGAAGGAGCAAGTGAAGTATTTAAGTTTACTGCAGTAACATATTCAAATGAATATAAAATTAAAATGGGTGTAGATAAAAATATAATTGATGAGTATTCAGTTTATAGTATGGAAACTGCTAATGAAATGAGCAAAAATATAAGTAAATTTACTAATTCTAATTATGGTGTAGGTATAACTGGTAAATTAAATAGAGTAGATAGATTTAATCCATATGGATTAGATAATGTAGTATATATAAGTATTTATGATAAAGATAATAACAAATATTATAATTCTATTGTTGAAGCTAAATTATCTACTAGAAAAGATAATAAAGAATTAGTAATTAATGAAGTAATAAAATTATTAAATGAAATTATAGGGTAGTGGTAATATGATTAAATCTCTAATACAAATGAATAATCCTTTAAAATATAAAGAGGAAGAATGGTTAAATTATTTATATAATACTAAAGAAAAAAAGTATAATGTTTTAAATGTATATAGTCTAAAAGAAATAAATAATCATTCAGTATTTAACTATGTAAAACGTTCGTTAGAAATATTAGATAATATAAATAATAAAAATAAGTTAGATAAACAAACTTTATATTTAGTCGAAGAAACTTTGAAATGGCAAGATGTATCTAAAACAGGTAATAAAAAAATAAGAAAAATATGGAAAGAAAAAGGATATAATTTATATTGTCATAATATTGGTTCAAGTCAAATATATTTAGTTCATAATAATAATGAAATAGTAAAAGTATTAATAAAAACACATGGTTTAATAGGTCAATATATAAAAGGAGAAATAAACTTAGATAAAAATATAGAATTATATAATTTAATTAGAGATAACAAAATATCTTCATCAAAATTAAAGGAAGTATTATTAATACTAAATGAATGTATTATATCTGCAATATCAAAAACATTGTATGATAGTGTAAGTAATGAAATAGAAGTAGTAATAAATAAAATAATTAATAATACATTTGAAGAAAATATAAATTACCTAGATAAATTAAATAGATTAAATAATGGTATAAATAAGATAGATATTGATTATTTAAAGTCATTACCAAGTAATATTGGAGAAATATTAAATAATTTATTTAAAAAATTAGAAATATGGTATTATGAAGGAGCATTAAATGATTTTAGTATAGAAGAACAAGTAAAAATATTATTGCTAATTAATAATAATATAAATAAAAAAATTAGTAATTTATCTTTTGAATCTTTAATGAATAGTTTATATTTAGATTATAAAGATAAAAAAGAAATAAATATTTATAAAAAAAGAATAATAGAGTCTTACTTAAATAATATTTCATTAGAAGATATAATAGGTAATAATATAGCACCAAATCCTCATATATCTTATAAGATAATAAAGTTTAATGATACACTAGAATTTAACTTTAAATTTTCTATTCAAGCCAAAAAATTAATAGAATTTTGTGAAGTATCATTAACTAGTGATATTATTTATCAAAAAGCAACATATATGTTATATGATTTATTTGGTTTCAGAAGGGATTCATATGATAGATTTTATAATGAATTAAGTTATTTAAGTACTATGAATAAGTCGAAAGATAAAGCAATAATTCTAGATTATATTACTGGAAAAAAAGTACTTGATGTAGGACCAGGTGGCGGAGTAATGTTAGATTTAATTGAATCTACAAATAAGAATTATGATATTTGGGGAATTGATTTATCTTCGAATGTAATAGAAAAATTAAATGAAAAGAAATTAAAAGAAAATCATTCATGGAATATTATTAAGGGAGATGCATTAAATTTAACAAATTATTTTGAATTAAATAGTATTGATACAATAATATATTCTTCGATTATTCATGAATTATATTCATATATAGAGTATAATGGTAAAAAATTTAATAAAGATACAATCAGACAAACATTACAAGAATCATGGAAAATATTAAAACCAAAAGGTAGAATTATTATACGTGATGGAATAAAAACAGAACCAATAGAAACTTATAGAATAATTAAATTTAATAATCCAGAAGATATAAATATCTTAAAAAGATACTGTAAAGATTTTAAAGGTAGAAATATAACTTTTGAACAAATATCTAATGATAAGGTAAGAATGTTAGTAAATGACGCAATGGAATTTTTATATACATATACATGGGGAGAACAATCATATCCTTTAGAAGTTCAAGAACAATTTGGTTACTTTACATTAAATGAATATGTAAAGTTTATTAAAGATAATCTAGATAATTGTAAAATAATTAAATATACATCCTTTTTACAAAAGGGTTATGAGGATAATTTATTAAATAAAATTAGTATTTATGATAATGAAGGTAATATAGTAAGATTACCTGATAGTACATCATTAATAGTAATAGAAAAGTTATAAAAATGAAAAAAATTAAATATTTTAAATTATTCTCAAATGAAAAAACAATTGATTTAGAAGAAATAGTAAGAAAAAAATTATTAGATAGTGACATATTAGAAAAAGAAGATAATTACGATATAGCTATTGCTATTGGTGGGGATGGTACATTCTTAAAAATGGTAAGTGAAACATATTTTGATAGTAATATATTATATGTTGGAATAAATGCTGGTACATTAGGATTTGCTCAAGAAATAAATATTGATGAAATAGATAATTTTATTTCTTCATTAAAAACAAATAATTATAAAATTGAGGAAATTGGTATTGAAGAAACAATTATAAAAACAGAAACAAAGGAAGATAAAATTTATTCATTAAATGAAATAGTAATAAGGGAAAAAGAATTAAATACATTATTTTTAGATATTTCAATTGATGAAATATTTTTGGAACAATTTGTCGGAGATGGTATTCTTGTTTCAACATCTTTTGGTACAACAGCATATAATTTAAGTTTTGGTGGAAGTATAATATTTAGTACATTTCATGCTTTAGAAATAACTCCAATTGCACCACTTCATAATAAAGTGTATAAATCTTTAATTAATCCAATTATAATACCCGAAGGAAAAGAAATAAAGATAATACCTACAAAAAGAAGAAGTGTTTTACTTACTATTGATGGAAAGAATAGAATTTATAATGAAGTATTATCAATTATAACTAAAATAGATAAAAAAAGAATTAAATGTTATCGTAATAATAATTATAATTTCTTTAAAAAAGTAAATGATAAATTTTTAAAATAAAGGAGTAGATTATGCAATATAAATCAGAAAAAGAATTTTTAGAAAATTATGACAAATCTAAGTTTGACTTATTATCTTTAACAACAGATATTTTAATATTAAGTATATCTAATGAAGATACAAATAATTATCGTAAATTAAGTAAGAAATATTTTAGCGTTTTACTTGTAAAAAGAAAAGATTATCCATATAAAGATTATTGGTGTCTACCTGGAGGATTTATGAAAATAGATGAAGACATTGAAGAATCTCCAAAAAGAATATTAAGAAGTGAAACTAATTTACATGATATATATTTAGAACAACTATATACTTATGGTAAAGTTGATAGAGATCCAAGAATGAGGGTAATAAGTACTTCATATATGGCTTTAATTGATAAAAATAGATTAAATGATAAAGTAAATGATAATGCATCATGGTTTAAAATAACAATGAATGAAACAGAGAAAAGAATATATATTACCTTAGATAATGACGAAGAAAAAATAGACTTAGAAATTTCAAAGACATTGAAAGAGAAAACTACTGATAGATATAAGTATGATATAATTAAATCTGGTAATCTAGCATTTGACCATGCATTAATTATTGCATCAGGTATTGAAAGATTAAAAAATAAAGCTAGTTATACAGATGTTGTATTTAATATGATGCCAACATACTTTACTCTTGGAGAACTCCAACAAGTATATGAGGTAATATTAAATAAAAAATTACTTGATCCTGCCTTTCGTAGAATTATACAAAACAAAGTAATAAAAACAGATAAGGTAAAAACAGGCGAAGGACATAGACCAAGTGCTTTATTTAAGTATAATGATAAAAATAAGTTAAAGTAACAAAATTTAGTTAAAAAAATTTTAGATAATAGTTTGACATAAATTAATATTTATGATATATTTTCTACATGAGGAAAAAATGTTAAATCATTTTTGTATGGGGTCTATTTTAGGATAGAGCCCTAGTTTTTTTACAAAGTAACAAATATTGTTGCTTTTTTCTTTATATTTTATTACAATATAATTAGAAAGAGGATATATGAAAAAATTACCAATCGAAGTTTTAAATAATTATAATAAATTTGAGTTAAATAAATTAAAAAAATATATAAAAGATTATATAGTACCATTAGATATTAATAAAATAAAATATCAAATATTAACTAATGAAGAATTAACTGAATTTTATGAAGAAAATTATTATATTAATTATAAGTTTGTTGAATGGTATAATAATGGTTATTATAACCCTTTAGGTATGCATTTTCTATCAATAAATTTACCTCGTGATATGAAAGTATTTATGCTTACAATACCTAATAAAATAAATAGAGAAACAATAATAGGAAGTATTATATATAGTGATAATTTTAAAACAAGTCTAGAAGAACAAATATTCTTAATAGATACAATAGAAATAAATTACTTTTACCGAAATAAAGGATTATTAGATATAATGTATAATGAATTTATAAAAAGTAATAATATAAATAAAGATATAATATTAACTTGTTTATCACAAATGGGGCATACTTGTCATGTAGATAAACATTTATCAAAAATGCTAAAGAAAAATAATATAGATAAGAATGTTATTTTATATGATGAATATAAATATATAAAATAGTATAAATTTTATATTATTTTTTTATTTATTATTGACAAGTGTACAAAATACACATATAATATAATTATAAGGAGTAGCAAATGGAACTAAAAAATAAATTATATAAAAATATTGGTATACATGTATTATCTACATTATTTACTGTAGATAAAGGTGTAGTTAAAGTTTTATTAGTAAAAAGAACAAATAATCCTTACAATGGATATTGGGCTCTACCAAGTGGAGCACTATATAATAATGAATTACTCGAAGTAGGAGCTAAAAGAGAGTTAAAAGAAAAAACAGGTATTGATAATGTTAATTTAGAAATGGTCGGAGTATTTGATAAATTAGATCGTAGTAATCTAGCAAGAATGATAGGAATATCTTTTCTTGGAGTAATAGATATAAACAAAGTAAATATTCAAAAAACTACACTTAAAACTTCAAATGCAGAATATTTTCCAATAGATAGTATTCCAATTCTTGCATATGACCACAATGAAGTAATAGACAAATCATTAGAAATATTAAAAAATAAAATAGTAAAATCAGATATACTAAAAGAATTATTTTCAAAAGAATTTACGTTACCAGAGTTACAAAAAGTATATGAAGCATTACTTAATAAAAATATTGACCGAAGAAATTTTAGAAAGAAAATGTTAAGTTTAAATATAATTGAAGACACTAATAAAACTAAAATATTCGAAGGAAAAAAACCTGCGAAATTATATAAATTTAAAAATAATATAAGTGATAAGAATGTATTTTAATTAATACATTTTAATACAAATATATAAGTGTAAAAAATACACATAAGGAGGATAAAATGGATTTATATTTAGATTTTGATGGAGTGTTATTAGATACAATAAATGTATCATACAAAATGATGGAAGAATTAGGAATAGATTTAAAAGATAGAACAAAAGTAACAGAATTTTATAAAAATTTAGATTGGGTAAATTTACTTAATATAAGTGAAGAATTATCCAAATCATTTTATTATATAAATGAAATATATAATGAACATATATTTAATCCTAGAATATTAACAACAGTTAATTCATTAAATGAAATGAAAGCTAAGATAGAATATATTAGAACTAAAAATAATGATATAAGTGTAATTTGTGTACCAAATGGAATTAATAAATGTAAGGTAGTTAACGCTACAAATTCATTTCTAGTAGATGACTATTCACATAATTTAATTAATTGGGAACAAGAAGGTGGAATAGGTATAAAATTTTCTAATAAACAAAGTGATAATTTTATAACTACAAACTCATTAGATATATTTACTAAAAATAAACTTACTAAAAGATTATTAAAAAGGATGTAAATTCATTTACTTGACATAAATAGTTATTTAATTTATAATAATCCAAAAAAGAAAAGTAGTGTGATAAAATGAAAAAAGTATATTTTATAAAAGAATATAATATAAAAAATAGCAAATTAAAAATAGAATATACAGGATATTGTAAAGAGAATATAAATACTTTAGGAATAGAAAAAACTTTAGATAATACTTTTAATACATATAATGATAAATTAGATTTAGTATCAATAATTAAATATTTAGAAATAATATTTAAGATTTTAGAAGATGAATATTTAGTTATAGGTTTATCAAAAGAAAATAATAAGATATTAGAAACATATTATCTAGAAGTATATAAAAATAAGATAATAAATAAATGTATAATAAATTATTATAATTCTTTGAAAAACTTAATAGAAATAAAGTATATTTTTGATAAAGTAACTACTAATATAAATAATGATATTAGTGATAAATTTCAAGAAGAAAAAATACTTAAAAATAGTCTATCTTTAATCGAAGAATTAAAGAAATTATATTCTACTCATTCATTTACCAAAGTATTAAGAAAGGAATAAATTAAATGAAAAATTATTGGATAAATTATAATTATGTAGTAGCATTACTACTAAAAATTAAATATAAAAACGAGGGAAAATTATACACTAAAATCAGTGAAATAAAGAGTATGGAAAATAAAGTTATAAATAAATGCTTAGAAAGTAATATAATAGTTACTACTTGTGGTGAATTAGATAATAGTTATTTTACATATTATCAAGATTTAATTTTAGTAAAAGATGAATCATTTAGTAATTTAATAAGATGTTATAATATGTATAGTCTTCTTCCTGTCGATTTACTTATGGTATTATTAAATTATGAACAAGAATTATTAGATACAAAAAAATTGACAAAGAAAAAATCATAATATATAATTAACTCTAAGAAAAGAGGAATTACTATGTTATTAAATGAAGAAATAAATTTATTAAATAAAAAATATCAAGCAAGTAGTATACCAGATTATAAATTAAAATATAAAAATATTGTAATAAGTCTATTAAATGATTTATATATTAAAGATTTTCTTTATATGGAATTTTACTTAAATTGTGATAGGATAAAAAGATATATATCATTAGATAAACAATTAAGTATGTCACTATATAAATATTATTTATTATATAAAACTTCTAATTTAAAAATAGATATGGAACAATCATATAACATATTAAATTATGTAATTAATTCATTATATAGATATTGTGCTAATAGTAGTGAAGATATATTAAATAGTAAATTATTTTTAGAACAAATAAATAGAAATAGAGAATTAGTAAAACTACAAGTAAATGATATATTTATGTATTTATATAATACGATGTTAAATATTCCTAATAGTAGATTATCTATCGGAGATATTAATTTATTAACAAGTAATTTAAATAAAAATATATTAAGTAATAAACAATTATATTTAATGGAAGCAATATCTATTGGGTGTTTTAAACAAGAATTAGAAAATAGAAATTATAATGGAATTAAAAAGTTAATTTATGTACCACAATGTAAAATAAAATAAATACATATAATTTTATAGATAAATATTATTATTAATGATATAATTTAATAGACGAGGTTAAACATGAGAAATAATGAAGAATTTAATTTAATAATAAAAGATTTAATAAATAATAATGTAGTATTAGAAATGAAGAAATATATGCAACATTGTAATACATCTTGTTTTGAACACTGTTATAATGTTTCTTACATATGTTATAAAATATCTAAAAAATTTAATTTAGATTATAAAAGTGCTGCTCGTGGTGCAATGTTACATGATTTATTTCTATATGATTGGAGACTACCTAAAAAAGATAGAGTAGAAAAAGGAATGCATGCTTTTACTCATGGACTAAGAGCATTAAACAATGCAAATAAAACATTTGAATTAAATGAAATAGAAAAAGACATGATATTACACCATATGTGGCCTGTAACAATTATTCCTCCAAAAACAAAGGAAGGATTCTTATTAACTTTAATTGATAAATATTGTGCAATGATAGAAATAAAAAAAGGCTTAATAAATAACTTGAATACTAACTTTTACTTTAATTATTTCTATTTAATGTTTGTTTTAATGATTGGTAAACTATAAGATAATACTTGTAGTTTTTTTGTTTTATTTGACTATTTATATTGCCATATAACAAAAAAAATGGTATACTTTAAGTAAAGGATAGTGGGTAGATTATATGGAAGAGAAAAAGAAAAATAATAAGAAATTATTTATTATATTATTAGTTATATTAGCAATTTATATTTTTAAAAATATAAAAGTAGATGATAACAATAGTATAGCATTTACTAATAGTAAAGAATTAAATATATTATCATCTTATGAAAATGCTGATTTGGAAGATAATATAAAATCATATGCTAAAAAAAAGAAAATAAATTTAAACTTTACTTATATGGGTGACTTGGATATAGTTGATGAATTAAATGTTAATTCTAAAAAATATGATGCTGTATGGATAGCAAACTCTATGTGGTTATATATGTTAGATAATCCATATTTAGCAAGTAATTCAAAAAGTATTAGTATTAGTCCAGTAGTATTTGGAGTTAAAATGAGTAAAGCAAAAGATTTGAATTTAACTTCAAATAATGTTTCAAATGAAGATATATTAAATTTAATTATGGAAAATAAATTAAAATATATTATGCCTTCTGCTACTAAAACAAATACTGGTGCAACTGCCTATATTGGATTTTTAAATTCATTAGCAGGAAATCCTGAAATATTAACAGAAAGTCATTTAGATAATGAAGAACTAATTAGTAAATTAACTAATTTATTTAAAGGAGTAGAGCGTGTAAGTGGTGACGAAAACTTCTTAAAAGAAATGTTTTTAAATAATGATGAGTATGAAGCGGTTATATCAGATGAAGCATCTTTAATTAATATTAATAAAACATTAAAAGAAAAGGGAAAAGAAGAACTATATTTAATTTATCCAACTGATGGAGTAGCAATTAATGATTCAACATTAGGATTTATTAGTAATGATGAATCAAAAGAAGATAAATTTTTAACAATACAAAACTATTTACTTAGTGAAGATGGTCAAAAAATGCTAAATAAAGTTGGTAGAAGGACTTGGTATGGTGGAACAAATGATAATGTAGATAAAAGCATTTTTAATCCTGATTGGGGAATAGATACTACAAAATACTTAAATGTAACAAGATTCCCTTCCAAAAAAGTAATGACAAAAGCAATCAATTTATATATTGAAGCAATTAGAAAACCTACTCATACTATATTTTGTTTAGATTATTCTGGTAGTATGTATGGTAGTGGTATTGAAGAATTAACTGATGCTATGAAGTATATTTTAGATTATAGTGAAGCATCAGTAGATAAATTACAATTTTCTAAGAATGATAAAATAACAGTTATAACTTTTAGTAGTAATGTAAGTAATGTATGGACTACTGATAGTGGTTATGAAACAACAACTTTAATAAATAACATTGAAGACTTTAATACTGGCGGAGGTACTGCTTTATATGATGCTATTGAAAAAGGATTAGATATATTAAATAATGAAACTGATGATTATACTAAAACAATAATTGCTATGACAGATGGTGCAGTTAATATAGGTAGTTTTAATAATCTAGCAAGATATTATAAAAAATTAAATAAAGAAATACCAGTATATAGTATCACTTTTGGAAATGCAAGTGAAACAGAATTATCAAGAATTGCAACATTAACAAATGCCAAGGTATTCGATGGTAAAAAAGATTTACTTAAAGCCTTTAAAGAAGTTAGAGGATACAATTAGGGGGTGCTACTATGAAACATAAGGATACAGTATCCGCAGTTATTGGAAGTATGTTCTTTGCTGTTCCTTATTTAGCATTATCACTTCCTGTATTACCATCACTTGCTATTGGAGTATCTGCTTTTTGTGCAGGAGAGTTAGTATTTGGTAAAACAAAAAATCCTAGTTTAAAAGAATCAAACTTTGATTTATATAAAGTATTAGAAAATGCTAAAAAGCAAAATAAACATATATTAGAAATGAAGTCATGTATAGATAACGAAGAAATAAATACTTATTTAACACAGATACATGATAGTACTGCAAAAATAATTAAAACAATAGAAAAAAAACCTAAGAAAATAAAAAATATAGATAATTTCTTTGATTACTACCTACCTATAACAGTTAAAATAGTAGATAGATATGATGAAATAGAGAATCAAAACTTATCTTCAAAAGATAGTAAAAAATTTATTAGTTCTACATCTAAAATGCTTGAGGCAGTAAATAAAGCTTTTAAAAATATATTAAATAATTTATATCAATCAGAAATAGTTGATATGGATGCAGAAATGAAAGTATTTAGTTCAATGCTAAAAGTAGATGGATTTGATGATAATGAATTAGAAGTTAATAAGGAGGAAAAATAATGGATAAAAGGAAATGGATAGGTATTGGAGTATTTATTGTACTTATTTTAGTAATAATTGGAATAAAGGTATTTAGTGGTTCAAATAACTTAGGTAATTTAACTACTATTTATGTAGCAACAGGTGGAGGAAAAGAAGATTTTCTATCTGATGAAAAAGTACAAGAAATACTAAGGAAGAAATACAAATTAAATGTAGTATTTGATACTTGGAGTAATGGTAAAACAATAACTAAACCATTAATAAGAGAATCTGTTAAACTTGGTAATGAAAGTATAATAAATAGAATTAATAATGGTGAAAATATTACTATTAATACCAGTGGAGTTACTAAGTATGATGCTTTATTTACATCAGATCAAAGATTTTATGATTATTATAAATTATCTCCAAATAAAGAAAAAGATGAAGCAGATAGATATACAGTTTTAGCAGGAGGATTAACATTAAATACTCCAATTGTAGTATATAGTTGGAAAGAAGTAGTTAATGCTTTAATAAATGAAAGTATTGTAACAGAAACTGATGGAGTATATTACATAACTGATATGAATAAATTAATAGATTATATTTTAAGTAATAAAAAATGGAGTGATATAGGATTAACTGATTTATATGGAAATATCAATATAGCATCTACTGACCCAGTATCATCAAGTCCTGGTGCAACTTATTATGGATTACTTTTATCAATATTAAGTAATGGACAAATATCAGATGATACTATTGATGAAAATTTAGTAAAATTAAAACAATTTTATCAAAAATCAGGTTATATGAATAATACACCAGCAGACTTATTTGAAAGATATTTAAAGACAGGTATGGGTGGAGAACCAATGATTGTAGACTATGAAAAAAGTATAATTGATTTTGCAAACTCTAATCCAACTGGATTTAATCAAGTAAAAGATAATATTGTAGTATTATATCCTAAACCTACTATTTGGAATTCACATTGTTTAACAATATTTACTGAAAATGGTAAAAAATTATATGAAGCCTTTGAAGATGAAGAAATAGGACAAATAGCATGGGAAAAATATGGATTTAGAACAGGTATATCTGGTGGAACTTATGATGTATCTACAATTGGTATTGGAGTACCACAAAATATAACTAGTACAGTTACAAGTTTAAAAATGGACTATTACAATAAGTTAATAGAATACTTAAAGAGTTAGGAGAAAGAGACATGGAATTAAAAGTAGAAAACAAAATATCTGCTCAAACAGCAGAAAAATTAACAGAAAATGTAAATAAAATTACAGATGAAAAAATTGAAAAATCATTAAATTATGATGAATTATCTAAAGAAGAACAAAAAGCAGTTGATGAATTTAATGCTAAAATAGATGTAATGGATTCAACACAAGTATTACAATATGGAGCAAGTGCACAAAATAAGATAAGTGAATTTTCTGATTCTGTACTTGAAGATGTTAAAACTAAAAATGTTGGAGATGTCGGGGATTTATTAGCAAACTTAGTATCAGAAATTAAATCATTTGACTCTGCAATTAATACTTCTGAACCAAAAGGATTAGCAAAACTATTCCATAGTGTAAAAAAAGAAGTAAACTATATTGTTGCTAAATATAATAAGATAGAAAATAATATTGATACTATTGAAAAAGGATTAGAAAATAATAAATTACAATTATTGAAAGATATTAATTTATTTGATACAATGTATGATAAAAACTTAGATTATTTTAAGGAAATATCTTTATATATAATCGCTGGTGAAAGAAAACTTGAAGAATTAAAAACAAAAGTTTTACCAGAATTAAAGAAAAAAGCCGAAGCATCTAATGATCAAATAGAAATTCAAAAAGTAAATGATATGGAAACTCAAATAAATAGATTTGAAAAGAAACTATATGATTTAAAAACAACAAGAATTATATCTATTCAAATGGCTCCACAAATTAGATTACTTCAAAATAATGATGCTGAATTAGTAGAAAAAATTCAAAGTTCAATTACAAATACAATCCCATTATGGAAAAATCAAATAGTACTTGCACTTGGAATAAGTAATTCAAAGAAAGCATTAAAACAACAACAAGCAGTATCTGAGTTGACTAACGATATGTTAAAGAAAAATAGTGAAACTTTAAAACAAGGTTCAATTGATATAGCAAAAGAATCAGAAAAAGCTATTATTGATATTGAAACATTAAAGAAAACAAATAGAGATATAATTGAAACCTTAGATACAGTTATTAAGATTCATGAAGATGGTAGAGTTAAACGTGCTGAAGCAGAAAAAGAACTTGAAACAATCGAAAAAGAATTAAAGGATAAATTATTAGAAATAAATGTAAAAGAAAAATAAATAAAGCATAGCAAATATGCTTTTATTTATAGAGGTGACCTATGAATAATCGAGTAAATTTTAATGAAATATATGAAGACTTTTTTGGAAAAAATTCTAATTTAGTATTAAATAATAATGAAGAAAAAGAAAGTGATTTATTAATAACAGACTATAATAATAAAATAGATAATATGTTTTTATCTAACGAATCAAAAGAACTATTAAAGAAAATAATTAATTATATATCTATTTATAAAGAAAATAATATTTATGTAAATTTTAATATAATAATAGAATCTAAAAATAAAGAATTAATTAATGATATAACAAATTTAATTAATAATATAAGTTTATCAAATAAATATACTAAAGGAATAGGTATAAATAATATATCACTATATAGATTAGAAGATATATCTACTCTTGAAGAGTCATACAATAATTATAGTATGGTTGTATTAAAAGATTTAGAAGGCTTATCATTACATGATACTAACTATAATAAAAAATTATTATATATAATTAAAGAACATTTAAAAGATAAGAAGATAACAATAATTACAGGAAATAAAAATGAAATAAATAATTTATTCTCTAATGATATTGAAGAAAAGAATAACTATTTTAATTTTATTCTTGAAGAAGAATTACCCAAAAGTAGTGAAATATTAGATAATATTATAAGTAGTTTACCAGAAAGTATAGTTAATGATAAATTTAAAATAGATTTACTTAATTATATTGAAGAAACATTTATAAAAAGTGGATTAGATTATCCAACATATAGAGATAATTTATGTAGATATATTACATTTAATCAAGAATTACCAAAACTTGAAGCAAATAAAACAACTGATGAAATATTTAAAGAGTTAAATTCCTTAGTAGGTTTAACAAAAGTAAAAAAATCATTATATGATTTAGTAGATTTAATTACTTTAAAAAATAAAACAAAAGGCGACTTAAAACTAAATAATATAAACTTACATATGTTATTTTTAGGTAATCCTGGAACAGGTAAAACAACAGTAGCAAGAATGTTAAGTAATATTTTATATAATTTAAAATATATTAGACAAAATAAATTAATTGAAGTAAGTTCAAAGGATTTAGTTGCAGAGTATGTTGGTCAGACAGCTCCAAAAACTATGGAAGTAATTAATAAAGCTTTGGGAGGTATACTTTTTATTGATGAAGCTTATTCGTTAGCAGTAGATAAAAATAATTCATATAATGCTGAGGCAATTGCAACATTAATAAAAGCAATGGAAGATTATCGTGATGATTTAGTAGTAATTTTTGCAGGTTATACAAAAGAAATGCAAGACTTTATAAATTCAAACTCTGGTATTGCTTCAAGAATTGGTTATACATTTACTTTTGAAGATTATACTAATGAAGAATTAAAGAAAATATTTACTAATATGATGGAAAAATCAGGATTTATAGTAACCAAAGAATCTTTAACAAAATTAGATGATATAATTAATAAAGAAAGATTAAGTGATAATTTTGGTAATGCTAGATTTATAAGAAATGTATACGAAAAAACTATAATAAATCATGCAACAAATACTAAAAATGTTAAAGATAAAACTAAACTAAAAACAATAACTGATAACGATATAATTATTTAAAGTATGTATATTTATTATATATACTTTTTCTATATTATGATGTAAGATTATTAAATTTTAAAAAAAATCAAGCTTGTTAGCTTGTTTAAAATATTCATTTAATATATAATAATTGTATGAAACATTTATGTGAGTGTCAACCTCCTAATTAAAAAAGAAAGGAGGTAGATAATAATGAAAAAAAGAAACTTTGTAATCAAAGTTCTCAGATACATTACTATCATTTTATTCCTTCTTATCATTATGATAGTTGCAATAAAAAATTAGACACTCTAACATCTTAGTAGAGTGTCAGATACCATTTTGAAGAAGAAGTTCACTTGCTAGAATAAATGTTCCTCTTTTTTATTATATGCAAGACTTCTTGCTTACATACTAATAATAGCATATTTTCTTAATGATGTCAAAGGTTATAAAACATAGACAAATAATACCAAGGAAATAGTAAAATGTTTTCTTGTTTTTCTTAACTATTAGTGATAAAATATAAATATATTTAAATTAAGTACGCATTAATTAGATTAATATTAGTTACAAAAGATATAAAGTATTAGAAAGGATGATAGTTATGTTTAATTTAGTAAGTAAATATAAACCAAGTGGTGATCAACCAGAAGCAATTAGTGAGTTAGTTCAAGGATTAAAAGAAGGTAAAAGAGATCAAGTATTACTTGGTGCAACAGGAACAGGTAAAACATTTACTATTGCCAACGTAATAAAAGAAGTTAATAAACCAACTCTTGTTTTAGCACATAATAAGACACTCGCAGGTCAACTATATAGTGAATTAAAAGAATTATTTCCTGATAATCATGTGGGTTATTTTATATCATATTACGATTATTATCAACCTGAAGCATATGTACCCTCTACAGATACTTATATTGAAAAAGATAGTAGTATTAATGATGAGATAGATGAAATGAGACATGCTGCTACTAGTGCTTTAATTACAAGTAAAGATGTAATAATAGTAGCATCTGTTTCATGTATTTATGGTATTGGAGAAATTGAAGAATATAAAAATAAAATGTTAACTTTAAATAAAGGAGATATCTATGAAAGAGATGATATTTTAAAACGCTTAGTAGATATGTTATATGAAAGAAATGATATTGACTTTAAAAGAGGAACATTTAGAGTAAAAGGAGATACTATAGAATTAATTCCTGCGAATGAAAGAAAAAGTGGAATAAGAATAGAATTGTTTGGTAATGAAATAGATAGAATTAGTGAATTTGATACTCTTACAGGTAAAGTTTTAAAAGATAAAAAGAGTGTATCAATATTCCCAGCTTCACACTTCGTAACAAGTGATGCTAAATTAAAACAAGCAATAGAAAATATAAGAAAAGAAGCTGAAGAAAGATGTAATTATTTCAAAGAAAAAGGAAAATTAATAGAAGAGCAAAGACTTCGTGAAAGAGTAAACTATGATATGGAAATGTTAGCAGAAACAGGATTTTGTCATGGGGTAGAAAATTATTCTAGACCACTTGCATTAAAAGAACCTGGATCCACTCCGACAACTTTAATGGATTTCTTTGGAAATGATTACTTACTTGTAATTGATGAATCTCATGTTACACTACCACAAGTAAAAGGAATGTATAATGGAGATAGAGCAAGAAAAATGAACTTAGTAGATTATGGATTTAGATTACCATCAGCATTAGATAATAGACCACTTACCTTTGAAGAGTTTGAAAAAAAGATACATCAAGTAATTTATGTATCTGCTACTCCAGGAGAATATGAATTAAATCGTACTAATAATAAATATGTTGAACAAATAATAAGACCTACAGGATTATTAGATCCTACAATTGATGTAAAACCTACTAAAAATCAAATTGATGATTTAGTTAATGAAATAAATAAGAGAATACAAAAGAATGAAAGGGTATTAATAACAACATTAACTATAAGAATGGCTGAAGAATTAACTAACTATTTAAAAAATTTAGATATAAAAGTAGCATACTTACATAATGAAATAAAATCATTACAAAGAATGAAAATAATTAGAGATTTAAGATTAGGTAAATATGATGTAGTAGTAGGTATAAATTTACTACGTGAAGGTATAGATATACCTGAAGTAAGTTTAATAGCAATAATGGATGCAGATAAGCAAGGATTTTTAAGAAGTGATCGTAGTCTTATTCAAACAATAGGAAGGTGTGCAAGAAATGAACACGGACATGTAATAATGTATGCTGATACTATTTCAGAAAGTATGGATAAAGCTATAAAAGAAACTGCTCGTCGTAGAAAAATACAAGAAGAATATAATAAAGAACATAATATAACTCCAAAAACAATAATAAAAGAAATAAGAGATTTAATAAGTAATGAAGAAGAAATAAAAGAAGAACCAAAAGTAAAATTATCTAAGAAAGAAAAATTAGATATGATAGATAATTTAACTAAGGAAATGAATGATGCTGCTAAAAAATTAGACTTTGAACGTGCAATGGAATTAAGAGATATAATATTTGAATTAGAAAGCGAATAAACTAATTAAATAACTAATTCCTAAACTAAGTACAACTTGTAATATTCTGCCAATAAAATAATTTTTATAACTAATGTCAGTATCTACTAATTCATTAATAACTTGCATATGTACTGATAATCCCCCGAAAGATAAAATACAAGAACTAATAATAAGTAAGTATTTATCTAATAAATTATAACTTCCTAGTTCTTTTAAACCACTAGTTAATTCTAAAATACTTTTAACAAGTAAACTACTAGTATTATCTAGATTAAAGAAATTAATTAATAAAGTAGATATAATTAAAAATACAGTTAAAGTACCTAGAATACCTAAAACACTATCTAAAGATTTTCTAATCGAAGTGGTAAGAACTAATCCAAAATTATGTTTATCTTCTTTATAATTAGAATTATTGCTATCATTAACTCTATTATATTTTCTTAAACAAATACCAAGAATAATATTAGCTAAATAATGAGAAATTAATATATATTTACTAATTTTATTACTATTTAATATTAAAGGTATAGTACCTAAAATAAACATAGGATTAGAAAAATGAGTAAAATATAATAAATGTTCTCCTTCTTCCTTAGTAATCTTTTTATCTAAATACATATTTTTAATATTTCTAGCATTACTAGGAAAACCTGATAACATACTAAGTAAAATTATTACTAAACCATTATCACTAACATTAAATAAATATTTAATACTATTTCTAATTACCTTAGGGAAATACTTTATAACATCATAATTAATTAAAATATCAGATACTATAAAAAAAGGAAATAAAGCAGGTAATAAAGAAGTAATCCAAATATTTAAAGAAAATCCTACTGTATCAAAAACAAGATTTCTATAAATAATTAAATTAACTAAAAAGAATAAACTACATATAATTATAATAATATTTTTATATTTTGTTTTCATAATAAAGTATATGAATAATAATTATAATTATAAATAAAATTAAAGTAAGGGTGAATATATGAAAAAAATAAAAGATATATTATTAGAATTCAAAGGATATATAATAACTATAATATTAGTATTAATTATATTTAATATAAACTTGCCATATTATATAATGGCTCCAGGAGGTATAATACCAATAAGTGATAGAGTAGAAGTTTCTAATAATAAAGACACTAAAGGTAGTATTAACTTATTATATGTAACACAATATAATGGTAATGTAAGTAGCCTATTAATGTCATTATTTATGCCAGAATGGAAAGTAGAAAAATTATCTAACGAACAACTATCTAATGAAACTCTCGAAGAAATACACACAAGAAACAAAATAATGTTAGATAATTCTATTCAAAATGCTATATTTGTAGCATATAATTCCTTAGGTAAAGAAATAAAAATAAATAATAAAAGAAATATAGTAATAGGTACTACTAATGATAATGAAATTAAAATAAATGATGAAATATTAAAAATAAATGATATTGAAGTAGAATCAGTAGATACAATAAAAGAAGTAATAAAAGATACTAATATTTCAGATAAAGTAAAATTAACTGTAAAAAGAAATGATAAAGAATTAGAATTATATGTACCAGTAACATTAAGTAATAATTATAAAGTATTAGGTATTGTAGTAATAACTAATTATGATTATGAATTAGATCCTAAGATAAATATAAAATTTAAAGAAAGTGAATCAGGAGCTTCTGGTGGCTTAATGACAGCAGTAACCATATATAATGCAATAAGTGATGAAGATATAACCAAAGGATTAAATATTGGAGGAACAGGTACAATAGATATAAATGGTAATGTCGGAGAAATTGATGGAGTAAATTATAAAATAATGGGTGCTGCTAAAAATAAATTAGATGTAGTATTTGTACCAAAAGCCAATTATGAAGAAGCAATAAATACTAAAAATAAATATAATTATAATTTAGAAATAATAAGTGTAGATAAATTTAATGATGTAATTGAATATTTAAAGAATTATAAGAAATAATATAATTCTTTTATTCTAAATTATTATATTGTTCATATATATTATTAGGGTGAATAATATGATAGATACATCAAAATACTTAAATAAAATAAATGGTACAAATAATAAACCAAAGAAGTTTAATTATAGAAAACATATAAATAGAATATTGTTTTTAATAGTATTATTTCTTATTAATTTAATAATAATGAAAAAAAGTACAACCTACAAAGATTTTATTTATAATAAAGTATACAATAATAATTTTTCGTTTGCTAAAATAAAAGAATTCTATAATAAATATTTGGGAGGAGTAGATTCATTAAATAAAGTTGCAAAAAATACCACTCCAGTATTTAATGAAACATTAACCTATAATAGTAAAAGTAAATATTTAGATGGAGTAAAATTAGAAGTATCTACTAATTATTTAGTACCAATTATTAAAGAAGGTTTAGTAGTATTTTCAGGGGAAAAAGAGGGATATGGTAATGTTATAATAATTCAAGGAGTAGATGATATAAATATATGGTATGGTAATATGTCTAATACAAGTGTAAAATTATATGATTATGTTGAAAAAGGTAGCTTATTAGGAGAAGTTTCTAATAATACATTATATCTTGTTTATGAAAAAGATGGTAAATTTTTAGATATAGAAGAATACTAGGTATTAGTATAAAATGAATAAAATAAAGTTTCATTATACATACTATATACTAGTATTATCTTTTTTATTAACAGGACAATTTATTAATTTATTAATCTTTACTTCCTTAATTGTAATTCATGAATTAGGACATTATTTATCTAGTAAAATACTTAATATTGAAGTAAAAAATATAACTATATATCCATACGGAGGAATAACAAGATTAAATAGTGTAATAGATATAGATTTAACTAAAGAATTAATTATAAGTATATCAGGAATTATTATGCAAACAATATATTATTTTATTATTTATATATTATATAAAAATAACATAATAAGACCATATGTTTTTGAGTTATTTAATAAATATCATTATTCCATTGTTTTATTTAATTTAATACCAATATATCCCCTTGATGGATCTAAAATATTAAATATAATTATCAATAAAATATTTAACTATAAATTAAGTAATATTTTATTAATAATATTATCTATAATAAATATAATTTTAATACTATTTATTTTTAAATTTAATTATTCTTTTATCTTAATATTAGGAATACTTATAAATTATTTATATAATTATTTAAAAAATATTAACTATATTTATAATAGATTTTTACTAGAAAAATACTTATATAAAACTAAATATCAAAATACAAGAATAATAGATAATTATAATAAAATGTATAGAAATACTAATCATATAATAAAAAATAATAAAAATTATATGAAAGAAGAAGATTTTTTGTCAAAAATGTTTGACTAGATTAAGAATTTATGCTATAATCATAGTGTTTTGAAGACCTCGAGTTGATTACTCAACCGCACTAAAAAGGTATAAAAAGAGATTATTCCACCTTAAAGGCGAGTCTTTGATTACATAAAAGGAGGTAAGTTATGAAAGCAGTTATAGAAACTGGTGGAAAGCAAGTTTATGTTTCTGAAGGAGATGTAATTTTTGTTGAAAAATTAGATGCTGAAGAAAATAGTAAAGTTGTTTTTGACAAAGTATTAATGGTAAATGGAGTTGCTGGAAATCCATATGTTCCTGGTGCAACAGTTGAAGGTGTTGTATTAAAACAAGGAAAAGGTAAAAAAATCAGAGTATTCACTTATGTACCTAATAAACGTTCTACTAGAAAAACTAGAGGACATCGTCAACCTTATACAAAAGTAGAAATTAAAACTATTAAATAAGGTGTGTTATGATAAAAATAAAAGTTGAATATGATAATAATTTTATAAGTAAAATTGTTATCACAGGACACGCTAATTATGATGATTATGGTAAAGATATAGTATGTGCTGCAGTAAGTGCAAGTGTATTAACTACCATAAATGGCATAATAGCATTAGATAATTCTATACTAGAAGTAGATAATATTTTAGATAAGATGACAATAAAAGTATTAAAAAATGAAAAAAATTCCCAAGTATTATTAAATAGTATGTTATCAAATCTAAAAAGTTTAGTAGTAGAATATCCTAAAAACATAAAAATATATGATTAAGGAGGCTAATATGAAGTTCTTAGAATTTAATATACAATTATTTGCTCATAAAAAAGGACAAAGTTCTACTAGTAATGGTAGAGATTCAGCAGGTCGTAGACTTGGAGCAAAAGCAAGTGATGGCGAATTCGTAAATGCAGGAAGTATTATTTATCGCCAAAGAGGAACAAAAATTCATCCAGGAACTAATGTAGGTAGAGGTACAGATGATACACTATTTGCAAAAGTATCAGGATATGTAAAATATGAACATTTAGGAAGAGATAAAAAACAAGTAAGCATAAATGCTACTAGATAATCTCTTTTTTTTTATAATTTTTTCGTAAAAATAATTATATTATGATACAATATATATGGAGGTACTAAAATGAAAAGCAAAGTTTATTTTACAAAAAATTTAAGTAGTGAATCATTAATTAATATTTTTAAACACTTAAATATTGAATTAAAAGGTAATGTAGCAGTAAAGGTACATTCAGGTGAAGCAGGTAATCAAAATTTTCTTCATCCAGAATATTTTAAAAATATTATAAATTATGTAAATGGAACAGTAGTAGAATGTAATACAGCATACGATGGAGAAAGAAACACAAGTAAAAAACATAAAAAGTTACTTGAAAACCATAGATGGACTAAATATTTCAAAGTTGATTTATTAGATGAAACAGGACCAGATAAAGAAATAGAAATACCAAATGGTAAAGTAATAAAAAAGAATTATTTAGGAAAAAATATAGATAAATATAATTCAATGTTAGTATTATCTCATTTTAAAGGACATCCAATGGGAGGATATGGTGGTGCACTAAAACAATTATCAATAGGATGTGCTTCATCATATGGAAAAGCATATATTCATGGTGCAGGAGAACCAGAAAAATTACGGACTGCTGATCATGATTTGTTTTTAGAGTCAATGGCAGATGCTGCAAGTTCTGTTATTAAACTATTTGAAAATAATATAGCATATATAAATGTAATGTGTAATATGTCAGTTGATTGCGATTGTTGTGCTAAAGCAGAAGATCCATGTATGAAAGATATTGGCATACTTGCTTCAACTGATCCTGTTGCAATAGATAAAGCTTGCTTAGACTTGGTATATAATTCAAGTGATTCAGGTAAAGAACATTTAATTGAAAGAATTGAATCAAGAAATGGTGTACATACAATTGATAGTGCTTATGATTTAAAAATTGGAAATAAAGAATATGAATTAATTAATATTGATAAATAAATAAAAAGAACTACATCAATTAAATATGTAGTTCTTTATTTTTAATATCTGGTGCGAGTGTCGTAGTAATCTACAACTTTTCGCATAAGACGATTGATATTCATCAAATCTCTATAAATATTTTAACAAACAAAGATAAAATCATCATTAATTATTTTCAAATTTTACTAAATTTCAAGTAGAAACTGGAATTTAGTATTTTTTTGAATTTAATTACATATCAATTATGAAATTATGCATTTTGATTTGAATTATGATTATCTAGATTTTTAACTAATTTTTTTACATTTTTATTTCCAACTGATGTAGTAGTAGTTTTTATATCTGGATCTTCATCCCAATTATATACTTCATCAATTTCATGGCTTTCTTTAAATGTTAAAGTAGATAAATCAACTTCCAATGATTTGTTATATTTTCCAAAAGCAATACTTATTATATTCTCGTAACCTTGAACTAATAATTTATAATTTGCATGAGCTAAATATCCATTTGAAAAAGAACTAATTTTTAATTTTTTATCTTTTTGATATAAAATTGCTATTCTTTTTGAAAGAACACTATATAGTTCAATTAAATCTTTTTTTATCGATTTTGTTCCAATAATATTAGCCAAATCCATTTCAAACAAATATTTATTCATATCTTTGCACTGTCTAGGCCAAGTATGATTTTGAATTTGTTTATCTATATAACTGTTCCAAATATTAGTTATAATTTCAGCAGCAGTATACTTTCCTACAAGTAAATTTTGTTCTTCTATTTCAATAGTCTCATCAATTTTTCTTTTAGGATAATTTGCTAACCATTTTCCAATGATATTTCTAATTTTAAAAGTTTGTCCTTTAAAATCATCATATTGTCCCATACCATTATCCATAAAATACGTATTTATAACACTTCTGTCAAAATCGCTTAATTTATAATTTGCTTTAATTAAATAGTCATTATCTTTATCACTGTATACCATATCCATATGTGGTATTATCTTTTTTTTATCAGTCTTCCAATCTATGGTTATAGACCAATCACTTTCTGCCTTGCGTTCGAAAAATCTTTGAAACAATTTTTCATTTTCATATAATGAGTCTTCAACTAGCATCTTACTTTCAAAAAAATATAGAAAGTTTATAAATTCTGTTGTTAAAAAACTTGGTTCATATCCATTTTTAACTTTATACATCATATACTCAACTATTAAGTCATCCACTGTTAATTTATGTTCTAAATTTACCATAAAACCCTCCTTGTATATGAATTATTATAACATATATTTTTAAGATTTTTACACAAACTTTCTCTGCTATAAACAATTTTAATTTTAACAAATATTTTTATTACTTTTTGGTACCGACTTATGTATTTGATAATGCATCAGACAACAGCTATCCATTAGGTAGTTTATCCCAGTATTTAAAGCTTTTATAAGATAACCTGTGTCCTAAATATTAATATTTCTTAAATTATATGACCACAAAGTTAGTACTTTTTTTATTATATTTTTATAATTGTTGATGGTAATACAGGAACCTTAAATAATACTAACTTATGTGGTTCTATATAAGTAAGATTAGTGTTTTTAATACTTATAATATTTCATTTTATAATTTTAGATTTGATATTTAGAATTTTTAAAGTATTTTTAATCCTTTTTTAACTTTCTTCAATATCTAATCTTTCCTTTATTAAGTGCATACTAATCAACTTCTTTCAAAATGAAATGCATAAAAAAATGTTAATCGAAATTAACCTTTCATATATTTAAAGTCGATTAGTTCGACTAATTTCCCAATGGTGCTTGTGGTGGGACTCGGACCCACACATTATCACTAATACTGGATTTTGAGTCCAGCGCGTCTACCAATTCCGCCACACAAGCATTTAACAATACTAATTATATCATATTTTAGATTAATTTCAATTATTTTTTCATAATTTTGTTAACAAAAAATAATAAATATGATATAATACACGCAAATGAAAGTTGGTGTTGGTATGAAAAAAGAAACTTTATCAAACATTATATTTAGTCCTTTTGAAGATAATGAAGAAAATAAACAAATAAAAGAATATGCAAAGAAAATTAAAAATTTACCTGATTTTAAAAATTTAAATCTATGTATTGTTCAATATAATGATACTCCAACTTTTAATAAAAAATTAAAATTAGTAAATTTTTATGATCAACAAATTAAAAAAGTAACTTCTATAGCTAATTCAATTTGCTTTGGAGGGGGATTATATCATTATTTAAAAAAAGAAATATTGATTTTTCTAGATAATCAAATTAGATTTGGTAGAATAAAAAGTATAAAAATAAGTTTATCGCAAAAAAAACTTGAAGTAGAGCATGAAAAAGAATATATAAAAAAATATGTTGTAGTATTCTAAAAACAATGTATCATGAAAAAAGGCATTATTTACAACATGAAACAAAAAATAATTCTTTTGAATCAATAATGCAACAAATTGAAATAGATTTAAAAACTTCTGTATATGGTATTTTTAAATATCTTACTAAACATGATAGTTGGTATATTGAAATAGATGCTAATGATTATGGCGTTAATATGGCATTAGACTATTATAAAAATAATCCACAAGATGATAATGTTGATTTAAAGTATTTAGAATATCTTCAAAAAAATATCTAAGAGATGATTTATTATATGATTTTGATAGTTTCTTTACAATGTATAATACTTATCTTGAAAAATTACCGATAAGAAATTATCTATTAAATAAGTATTTTAAGAATACTAAAGAAATGACTTGGTACAAAGTTTTGTATGGTAATGAAAACAAATTAAAATCTATAGAAGATATATTAAATAATCCTTTAGTTAATGATATAGATCCTAAATTTATTAATCTTGTTCTTACAAGCAAATATTTAAATAAAGACACTGATTATGCAAACTTAGAATATAAAACATTAGTTAAACTATACGAAGCTTTTCAAATAAGATTAGAAACAATATGTAGTAATATTGATAAAATTTCAAATATTGATATAAAAATAAAAACTAACGATTTAAATAGAGTAAAAGAAGATATTATATGGTGTAATAAAATCTTAATAGAATTACAAGAGCAAATTAATAATAATAAATCTAAAATTAAATATAAACAAAAATGATGACTATTAAAGTCATCAATTTTTAATAATTATAATATGCAATGGACTTTTATATTAATTATTATCTATTAACTACTTATAAGGGCAGTAATAGGTAAGAGTTCTAATGGTCCATTATCTAAAATAAAAATCCTTGAAATTCAAGGATTAATAATCAAAAGTGGTGCGGGTGAAGGGACTTGAACCCCCACGGATATACCACTAGATCCTAAGTCTAGCGCGTCTGCCAATTCCGCCACACCCGCATAATAATTAAATAAATGGTGGACCCTGTAGGACTCGAACCTACGACCGCCCGGTTATGAGCCGGATGCTCTAACCAACTGAGCTAAGGGTCCATTGCTTTTTAATAATAACACATTTTTTTTAAGTTATCAATACTTTTTTTAAAAAAAGTAAAATATTTTGCAAAAAAAACTTAAAAATTACCATTACATCATATAATTATGTTTTTTAGTATAAAATATTCATAATATAGATAATTTAATTAATTAAATATATGTACAAAAAAATATATTTATGCTATAATTTTTTTTGTAATTGCCCTATAGCCAAGTGGTAAGGCATCGGACTCTGACTCCGACATTTCATAGGTTCGAATCCTATTAGGGCAACCATATTGTTTTTAAATTCTTATTTTATAAGAATTTTTATATATTCATATGTTATTAGGTACAGTTTAGGTACATATAAATAAAAAAGTAATTAAATTGATTATTAGGAGGTAAAAATATGACAAATAAAGATTTAGCTAATGTAATGTATCCAAATGTTACAAAAACAATTTATGATTATGAAGTAATATATAAAGAAAGAAATTTACCTGAAGGTGCAATAGTAACAAGATTTGCTCCAAGTCCAACAGGATTCGTTCATATGGGAAGTTTACTAACAGCATTTATTGCAAGTAAAATGCCAAAAGATACAAATGGGGTATTTTATTTAAGAATTGAAGATACTGATGGCAAGAGAACTGTGGAAAATGGCATAAGTGGAATATTATCTGATTTAAAAAACTTTGATATTATACCAGATGAAGGAGTAATTTCAGAAACAGAAGAAATAGGAAACTATGGACCATATATTCAGTCCAAAAGAATAGATATATATAATACATTTGCTAAATATTTAGTAGAAAATGATTATGCATATCCTTGTTTTTGTACAAGTGAAGATTTAGAAGATATAAGAAAATTTCAAGAAGAAACAAAAGATAGAATAGGTTACTATGGTAAATATGCTAAATGTAGAAATATCTCTATTGAAGAAAAAATTAAAAGGATACAAAATAATGAAAAGTATGTACTTCGTTTAAAATCAACCGGAGATTATAATAAAAAAATAACTATAAATGATTGTGTAAGAGGTAAAATAGACTTTCCTGAAAATGACATAGATCATATACTTATAAAAAGTGATGGTATTCCTGTATATCATTTTGCTCATGTAATTGATGATCATTTAATGAGAACAACTCATGTTTTTAGAGGAGAAGAATGGTTAAGTTCTACACCACTTCATATAGAATTATTTAATAAGTTAAAATTTAAAGTACCAAAATATGCTCATTTAGGCTTAGTAATGAAAATAGATGAAGATGGTTCAAGAAGAAAATTATCTAAAAGAAAAGATCCAGAAGCTGCTGTAGAATATTATCATAAATTAGGAATACCGATTGAAGCAGTAAAATTATATTTACTTACTATAGCAAACTCTAACTTTGAAGCATGGTATGATACTAATAAAGGAGTAGATATTTCTAACTTTAAATTAGATTTCAAAAAAATAAGTGCTAGTGGAACTTTATTCGATATAGAAAAATTAAATAATATTTCAAAAAATTATATCAGTAGGTTAACTGCCAAAGAAGTTTATGATGGATTACTTACTTGGACAAATGAATTTGATAAAGATTTTTATGATTTATTAGTTAAATATGATGAATATTCTATTAATGTTTTAAATATTGAAAGAGAAAGAAAAAAACCAAGAAAAGATTATGAAAGTTATTCAGAAATAAAGAAAAATATTTGGTATATGTATGATGAATTATTTAACGATTCAGTATATAATAATGTAGAATTAAATGAAAATACTAATAATGAAATACTATTAGATTATATAAATAATTATTATGATGAATTAGATGATGAAGAAACTTGGTATAATAAACTAAAAGAATTAGCAAAAAAATATAATTTTGCAAGTGAAGTAAAAGAATATAAAGAAAATCCCAATAATTATAATGGACATATCGGAGATATATGTGAGTTTATAAGAGTAATAACAACATCATTAACTAAAACTCCATCATTATATGAAATATTGAAATTATTAGGTAAAGATAGAATAGAAAAAAGAATTAATATGTTTATAGAAAGTAGAAATTAAATATTTTTACTTTTTTTTCTTATATTATTGCTAAAAAATATAAAATTTTATATAATAAACTTGGTGATAAAATGAATAATAAAGTTGTAATTATAGGATGTGGTAATGTAGGTATGAGTTATGCTTATGCATTACTTAATCAAAAAACATATGTAAATGAATTAGTATTAATAGATATTAATACAAAAAAAGTTGAAGGAGAAGTAATGGACTTAAACCATTGTTTAGCATATAGTCCTTCGAAAATAACTATAAAATTAGGAGATTACAAAGATTGTAAGGATGCTAAAATAGTAGTAATATCTGCAGGAGCTAATCAAAATGTTGGAGAAACAAGAATGGATTTAATTCATAAAAATAGTAAGATATTTAAATCTATAGTAGATAATGTTATGTCTAGTGGTTTTAATGGTATATTTTTAGTAGCAACAAATCCATTAGATATAATGACATATTTAACTTATAAATATTCTAATTTACCTACAAATAAAGTATTAGGTACAGGAACAACACTAGATACTGCTAGGTTAAGATATTTAATGAGTGAGAAAATTGGAATTAGTCCAACTTCAATAGAAGCCTTTGTAATTGGAGAACATGGTGATAGTGAATTTATTCCCTGGAGTAATGTAAGTATTGCTTTAAAAGGAATAGATGAATATTTAAGCGAAGAAGAGAAAAATAAACTAGAAGTAGATGTAAGAAATTCAGCTTATGAAATAATAAATAGAAAAGGCGCAACTTACTATGGAATAGGTATGTGTTTAGTTAGAATAACTGAAGCAATACTAGGAGATGAAAATCTTGTTTTATCAGTTTCAGCATATGATAAAGAAAATAATATTTATATATCTACTCCTGCAATTATAAATAAAGATGGTGTAAAAGAAAAAATATATATTCCTTTAACTGATGAAGAAAAAGAAAAAATAAAATATTCAATTAAATGTATAAAAGATGCAATAAATAGTTTGTAAATAAAAAAATAAAGTTGATGAAAAATTCAACTTTTTATATGATATAATAATTAAAAGGAAGTGTATTATATTGAAAAAAATATTAAAATTAACTAAAGATAACTATAAATGGATAATACTTTCTATTTGTTTAATTTTATTTCTAGCATTAGCAGAAGATGTATTTAATAAAGAAATAATGCAAGAAGATATAATAGGGTATAATTTTGTTAAAACATATTTAATAAAAAAAGAAATAACTCCAGTTATGAAATTAATAACATTTTTTGGAGGAGCAACATGTTTAATAGGATTAACACTAGTTTTATTTATAACAATAAAAAATAAAAAAATAGGATTATTAATTGGAACCAATTTAATTGTCATAACCATATTAAATCAAATATTTAAATTTATTTTACAAAGACCAAGACCAACAGAAAATAGAATAATAAATGAAAATGGTTATAGTTTTCCATCAGGTCATTCAATGATAAGTATGGCATTTTATGGATTCTTAATTTATTTAATTTATAAGTATGTAAAAAATAAAAAATTAAAGTATATTTCAATTACTTTAATATCAATATTAATTATCTTTATAGGAATAAGTAGAATATACTTAGGAGTGCATTATACAAGTGATGTTTTAGCAGGATTCTTATTTTCAATATCTTATTTAATAATATTTATTTTAATAGCTAATAATAAAGTGCTAAATAAAAATAGCAAGTAAAGTTTTGATAATCAAGACTTTTTTCTTGCTATTATATTTTATATATAAAGAAAGGAGTTAGTTAATAACTACTATATATAATAAGATTCTATTATATGAAAAAGAAAGGAGCATAGTTAATAACTAACAGGTTTATTAAAATATATAAAAGAATAAATATTGGTGACCTGTATGGGATTCGGACCCATGTATGTAGCCTTGAGAGGGCTATGTGTTAAACCACTTCACCAACAGGCCAATAAATAATATCTTTTTTTAAAAGACATTATTATTTTAGCATACTTTATTTATAAATACAATACTATTTTTTAAATTGTACATTTTCTATTATAATATTATTAGAAAAATTACAATTTTCTGCTGAACCAATATTACCTTCAATAGTAAGAGTATCTCCTAGATTTAAATCTTTAACACTATCATCACTTTCAAAAGTAATAACATATCCTTCTTTAAAGGTAATCTCACTATAAATTGTATCTCCATTATTTATTGTAAAACCTGTTTCAATACGATTTATATGTCCTGTAAAATTAATTTTAGATCCTAAATATTTTTCATTATATTCATTATTATCACTATCATATATACCACATAATTCTTTTGCAGATATTTCAATATTTTCACCATAATTATCAGTAACATTAACTTTTGTTTCTTTGTCTGAGATTATATTATTCTTTTTATTTTCACATCCCGTTAATAGAATTATACAACATATAATTATAAAATACTTCTTCATTTTGTCCTCCATTTATAATTTAATTATAACATAAAAATTGATAAAATTATTATTTAATTTATCATATATATTATAGCAACTAAAAGTAGCATTAATATGGTAGTATATTGCTAGACAAATTTAATAGTGTATTATATAATTTAATTATCAAAAGGAGAGTATTATGAAATTTAGTGAAAAATTAAAAAGTATTAGAACAAGATTAGAATTATCACAAGATGATTTAGCAAGTATAATTAATGTTTCAAGACAAGCAATAACAAAATGGGAAACAGGAGTAGGATTACCTGATATTGAAAACTTAAAAGTATTATCTAAATTATTTAATTTACCAATAGACACATTATTAGATGATGAAAATACTTTACCACAGTTAACTATGACAATAGACTTAGACAAGAATGAATATAGTAGTAAGTTAGGTTCATATAAGGAAATACTAGAAAAATATTTTAGAAATGATGAAATATTCGCATTATCTACTTCAAAAAAATTAAATACTACTGAAAAAGTATTTGATGTATTATTAACCGGTGGAGACTATGGTTTAATAAAAAACGCAAGTGATTTATCACCTTATTATTTAATAAAAAGAGGAAATGTAAAATTATTAGTAAATATTAGTAAGTGGAAATTAAAAATAATTGAATTACCACATGATGTTAATGAAAATAAATTTACATATGATAATACAATTTTTAAAAAAGTAAATAAATTAATATTATAATTCCTTAATTGGAATTTTTTTCTAACATAAAATACAAACAAATGTATTGACTAAATTGGTTTACAATGGTATATTTTACTTGGTGGTGAAACTATGAGTAGAATTTATGCATGTATAGATTTAAAAAGTTTTTATGCTTCAGTAGAATGTGTAAAAAGAAATCTAAATCCATTAGATACTAATTTAGTGGTAGCTGACTCTACACGTACAGAAAAAACAATATGTTTAGCAGTTTCTCCATCTTTAAAACAATATGGACTACCTGGTAGAGCAAGATTATATGAAGTAATGCAAAAAATAAAAGAAATAAATAAAATTAGATTAAAAGATAATAATTATCATAAATCTACTTCAAAGTCATATTTAGATAGTGAATTAAAAAGTAATAAGAATTTAGAATTAGACTTAATAATAGCATCCCCAAATATGAAATTATATATTGATTATAGTACTAAAATATATGATATTTATTTAAAATATTTATCTAAAGAAGATATTTATGTATATTCAATTGATGAAGTATTTTGTGATATAACTGATTATTTGGATACATATAAACTATCCAAAGAAGAATTAGTAACTAAAATAATTAAAGATATTTATGATACTACTGGAATAACTGCAACTGGAGGAATAGGTACAAATATGTATTTATGTAAAATAGCTATGGATATTGTAGCAAAACATACTAAAGCAAATAGTTATGGAGTAAGAATAGCATCATTAGATGAAATGTCTTATAGAAAATTATTATGGAGTCATGTACCTTTAACAGACTTTTGGAGAGTAGGTAAAGGATATGCAACAAAATTAAATGAACACAATATTTATACAATGGGAGATATAGCACTATGTTCTATAAATAATGAAGACTTATTATATGATTTATTTGGAGTAAATGCTGAACTATTAATAGATCATGCTTGGGGATATGAATCATGTACCATGAAAGATATTAAATCATATAAACCATTAAATAATAGTATTAGTTCTGGGCAAGTATTACATCGTCCATATAACTATAATGATACTAAGATAATAATAAAAGAAATGATTGATTCATTAGTATTAGATTTAGTAAAGAAAAATTTAATAACAGATAGTGTAGCATTAGTACTTGATTATGATATTAATAACAAGGAATATAATGGTACATTAACATTAGATCATTATGGTAGAAAAGTACCTAAACCTTCTAATGGAAGAATAAATTTAGAATATAAAACATCTAGTCAAGAAATAATAATTCCTAAAATAATTGAATTATATAATAAAATAGTTAATAAATCATTATTAATAAAAAGAGTAACAATAGTATTTAATAATTTAGAACAGACAAGTAAAATAAGTAATAAAAAGATATATAAACAAATAAATTTATTTAATATTAATAAAGTTAATGAAATAAATGAAATATCTAGATTACAGAAAGAAAACAAATTAAATAAGACTGTTATAGAATTAAAAGAAAAATATGGTAAAAATGCTGTATTAAAAGGAATAAATTTATTAGAGTGTTCTACAATGGTAGAAAGAAATAATCAAATTGGAGGACATAAAGCATGAATAAATATGATAATATAATCAATTTACCACATCATGTATCTAAGTATAGAACAAATTTATCTTCTTCACAAAGGGCTTCTCAATTTGCACCATTTAGTGCTTTAACAGGTTATGGTGATGCAATAAAAGAAAAAGAAAAAATACTTGTAGATAAAATTATATTAGAAGATGATGAAAAAGAATTAATAAATGAATGTTTACAAAAATTAAGTAATGATATTAAAAATAATCCATATGTAACAGTAACTTACTTTGTAAAAGATAAATTAACTGATAAGGGTAATTATTTAACTATATCAGGTAATTTAAAAAAGATAGATATTATAAATAAATGGATAATTTTAACAAGTAATATTAAAATAAAATTAGACAATATTATAAAAATAAAATAATACCTAAATTTAAGTATTATTTTTTAAGTGTTTTAATTTTATACTTTTTGCTATTATTTTGATAAGATTCTATGATTTCATTATAATGATTATTATATTTATTATATTCCATAATTTCATCATAATAATTATTATATTCTATAACTTCGTCAGGGTCATAATCTTTATCAGGTATAGTTAAAATATTATTATAAGTTTTGCTATAATCTACTTTTGTTTTCATATCTTCTAGTTCTTTTTCTAATGTATTTAAATTAGTTTCTAAATTATTAGCAAGAGTATTTAATTTACTTATCTTTTCTTTAAATTTAGATTTTCTTCCTATTATGGCAAATTTAGTGATTTGAAAACCTACAAATGCTATTGCTGGTCCAAGAACTATTGTTTGAAGTGGTACTTTTGTGATTAATGCTCCGATTAAACATGATACTCCAGGAATAATTGATGCAATATTAAGCATTTTTGCTGCTTTTAATTTAGCTTCTTTATTATAAAATAATTCATGTTTTACTTGAAGTAATTTATCATCTAAATCTTCAATTTCATTTTCTTTTGATAAGATATCTTCAAAACTATATTCATTAGTTCTTTTACTTATAAAGTCTAAATTTCCCATATCATCACTAACTATACCAAAATTATCATTTAGTTCAATAAATTTTTCATTCATATTAATACCTCCATAAAATAATTGATTTTATTATAATATTATTGGACTGTATTGTCAATTATTATTGGGAATTTATATAAAAAAACTCAATTCAATTAGAAATGAGTTTACTATTTATAAATATTTTTTTAGCTCTTCACAAGCTTTTTCTTGCATTTTTACATACTCACTAATTAATGAATGAATATCTTTTTCAGTATCTTTTTGGTTTAGTAATCTTCTTCCTTCGATAATACCCATATTTGTACCTTTTAAGAGTAATTCTGCTAATTTAGAATCAGATTCATCAGTCATAGTTTTCATTTCAATACCATAAAAAGTCATTATTTTGTTCATTGTACTAGTTTCATGTGGCTTTTTATCACTGTAATCAGGATACAATTTTTTGATTTCTTTAGATATTTGCTTATAGTCATTAAGTTGTATTTCTAATACTTTTTTAAATTCACCATTCTTTACTTTATCAAGTATGTAACCAATTGCATCAATCCCCATTGAACATCCTTTATTTAATTCATCTAAAACATTTACTTCATTTTTATCATTCATATTATCCCTCCATAATTATTATGTAAAGAAGTGTAAAAAACTATACAAAAAAATTTATTCATGATATACTTTAATTACATATATAAAGGAAGGAGGATAATTATATAAAAGGTAGTATAAAATAACTAGTAAAAAACAATTAGAAAGAGAGGAAAGAAATGACATTAGTTATTATGGCTGCTGGTATGGGTAGCAGATTTGGAGGATTAAAACAAATAGAACCCATAAATGATGAAGGAGATTTTATTATTGATTATTCAATATATGATGCCATTCAAGTAGGATTTACAAAAGTAGTATTTATTATAAAAAAAGAAAATTACGAAATATTTAGAGATACAGTAGGTAAAAGAATTGAAAATAAAATAAAAGTAGAATATGTTTTTCAAGATGTAAAAGATTTACCTAATGGTTATACTTGTCCAAAAGATAGAGAAAAGCCTTGGGGAACAGGTCATGCAATACTATGTGCAAAAGATAAAGTAAATGAACCATTTGCAATAGTAAATGCTGATGATTTTTATGGTAAAGATGCTTTTGTTACTATAAGTAAATTTTTAAAAAACATTAATGAATATAAAGAAAAATTACCATGTGCAATAGTAGGATATCATTTAATTAATACTGTAACAGAAAATGGTTCAGTAAAAAGAGGAGTGCTAATCGAAGAAAATGGTAAATTAGTAGAGCTAATAGAAAGTAAAATAGAAAAAGAAAATGGCAAATTTATGGCATATCCATTAGAAAAAGAAGAATCATTCGAAGTATTACCTAATACTTTAGTATCTATGAATATGTTAGCATTTACTCCAGAAATATTTGATTATTTAGAAAAAGGATTTAAAGAATTTTTAGATAATAATATTGATAATTTAAAAAGTGAATTTTTAATACCAAGTTATGTAAATGAATTAATGAATAAGGGTATTATGGATGTTCATGTTTTAAATACTACTGCTAAATGGTTAGGTATGACTTACAAAGAAGATTTAGAGAGTGTAAAAAATGAAATAAAATTATTACATAATTCTAAAATTTATCCTGAAAAACTATGGAATTAATTTACAAATAGTTAACGAAAAATATAACACAATAGTTATAAATTAACTAGTAGATAACAAAAGAAAAGAAGTTCTAAAAAAACTTTTTTTCTTTATTTTATAAGGGTTTATAAATATTTGATAAAAAATGTTTGCAATTCTTTTTCTTTTATGATATTATTGAAAACGTCTTCACAAAAAATACGAAAGAGGTAACAATAAGAAGTATCATGAAAAGCAAAAATATAAGAAAAATATTGATTGTACAATTAACAATAATTGAATTAGTTTTAGTTTTATTACTAATCGATAATGAACAAAATAGTTGTGCAACAAAAGAAAATAATAATTTACTAGTTTATAACTATAATGCTGGAACATTACTTGCTCCAAGGACAGTTAAAGAAGAAATCGAAGTATCTACCAATATTATTGATGAAGACAAAGAGTCAAAAGAAGAAGTTAATGAAGAAGATACAGAAGTTTCAACTGAAGAAGTTGTTGTTGAAGAAGAACCAGTAGTAGAAACTACATATGTTCCTGAACCTGTAGTAGTAAATGATGTGAATTATACCGTTGCAGAAAATTTAGTAGAGTATGCAAAACAATTTGTAGGATATCCTTATGTATACGGAGGAAACAGTCTTACAAATGGAACTGATTGTTCAGGGTTTACTAAATTAATTTATGCACAATATGGAATAGACTTACCAAGAGTTGCATATGATCAATCATATGTAGGAGTAGAAGTGCCAATATCTAATATTCAAATAGGAGATTTAGTATTATCAGGTTATAGTGGTAAAACGCATCATGTTGCAATTTATATTGGTAATGGTCAAATAGTACATGCCTTAAACTCAAATGTTGGTATAGTAATAACAGATTTATATATTATGCCAATAACACATGTAAGAAGAGTTTTATAATGTAAAATAAGTGACAATAAAGTTGCTTGTTTTTTTGTTTTATGATAAAATAATCAGTAGGATGTGATAACATGGCAGCAAAATATGATGAAAGTTCAATAAAAATACTAGAAGGCCTTGAAGCAGTAAGAAAGCGTCCAGGTATGTATATTGGTTCAACAGATAAAAGAGGATTACATCATCTTATATGGGAAATAGTAGATAATGCTGTTGATGAAGCAATAAATGGATATGGTAATCATTTAAAAATAATTATGCATAAAGATGGAAGTATATCTGTTACTGATAAAGGTAGAGGTATACCAACAGGTATGCATGAATCAGGTAAATCAACACCAGAAGTAATTTATACAGTACTTCATGCTGGGGGTAAATTTTCTGAAGGTGGATATAAAGTAAGTGGAGGATTACATGGTGTTGGTGCATCAGTAGTAAATGCCTTATCAGTAAGTATGGAAGTAACTACTCGTAGAGATGGTGGAGAGTATTATATAAAATTTGAAAATGGTGGAAAAGTTGCAATTCCATTAAAGAAAATAGGTACTACAAACAAAACAGGAACAACAGTAAGATTTAAACCTGATCCTGAAATATTTTCTACAACAACATTTTCTTTTTCAACAATATGTGAAAGAATGCAAGAATGTGCTTTTCTTGTAAATGGATTAACTATTGAAATAGAAAATGAAATTGATGGAAGAAGCGAAAAGTATTTATATGAAAATGGATTGAAATCATTTTGTGAATATTTAAACGAAGGAAAAAATCCAGTACATAAAGTATTATGCTTTAATAGTACCAAAGATAAAGTAAATGTAAATATTGCTATGCAATATACTGATTCTTATAATGAAAATATTGTATCATTTGTTAATAATGTAAAAACAAGTGATGGTGGAACTCATGAAGTGGGATTTAAAACAGCAATAACAAAAGTATTAAATGACTATGCAAAAGAAAATAACTTTGTTAAAAATAAAGATAAATCTTTTGAAGGAACAGATGTAAGAGAAGGATTAACAGCAATTATAAGTGTTCAAATACCAGAAGATATCTTACAATTCGAAGGACAAACTAAATCTAAATTAGGTACACCAGTAGCAAGAACTATTGTAGAATCAATTACTTCTGAAAAATTAAAATACTTTCTTGAAGAAAATAAACAAATTGCTACAATTATAGTATCAAAAGCTTTAAAAGGAAAAGAAGCAAGAGAAGCTGCAAGAAAAGCAAGAGAAGAAACAAGAAAAGGTAAAGATAGTAAAAAAATAGAAAAAATGCTTAGTGCTAAATTAACTCCTGCTCAAACAAAAGATAAACTAGCAAGAGAACTATTTATAGTAGAAGGTGACTCAGCAGGAGGTTCTGCTAAACAAGGTAGAGATAGAAAAACACAAGCAATATTACCACTTAGAGGTAAAGTATTAAATACAGAAAAAGCTAAAATTGAAGATATATTTAAAAATGAAGAAATAAATACTTTAATTCATACAATTGGTGCAGGTTATGGAGCAAACTTTAATCTAAAAGATATTTGTTATGGTAAAGTTGTTATAATGACCGATGCCGATGATGATGGAGCACATATTCAATGTTTACTATTAACATTCTTTTATAGATATATGAGACCATTAATCGAAGATGGACATTTATTTATAGCAATGCCACCTTTATATAAAGTAACAATAGGTTCAAAAGAACATTATTTATGGAGTAATGAAGAACTAAAAGAACTAACTAGTGGTAAGCAAAACTATAAAGTACAAAGATACAAAGGACTAGGAGAAATGAATGCTAGTCAGTTATGGGATACTACAATGAATCCTGAAAAAAGAAATATGGTTAAAGTAAATATTGAAGATGTAGCCTTAGCAGAAAAAAGAGTATCAGTACTTATGGGAGATGCTGTTGAACCAAGAAAAAATTGGATTGAAGAAAATGTAGAATTTTCATTGGAAGATTCATATAAAATAAAAAATGCTTAAAAATTAAAATATGACATAATTCTTGTCATGTTTTTTTTATAATATATATGGTGATAAAAATGAAAGTATATATTGAAGTAGTAATAATAATTAACTTTATAATAGACTTTATTTTATTATTTGGTCTATGTTTATTACTACGTAGACAAACTAATTTAAAAAGATTATTACTAGCAAGTTTAATTGGTTCAATTACAATATTATCTTTTTATTATAAATTACCATCTTATTATTTAGCTTTAATAAAAGTATTAACTTCTTTAATAATGGTAATAATATGTTGTAAATTTAATAATTTAAGATATACATTTAAAAATTTATTCTATTTATATACATTAAGTATTTTTCTTGGAGGAACAATATATTTAATTAGTACTAATATAATAGAAAAATATAATGAATTATCTTATTTAAAAAGTGGAGTATATACTAATCTTATATCGTTATTAATATTATCACCATTAATAATATTTATCTATATAAAAGAAATGAAAAATATTAAAACTAAATATAGTAATTATTATAATATAGATATATATTTAAAAGATAAAACAAAATATTCTTTAACAGGATATCTTGATACTGGTAATCATTTAGTAGATCCATATAAAAATAGACCAATAATTTTAGTAGATAAATCTAAAATAAAAGTTAATTATAATAATATTTTATTAGTACCTTATGATTCATTAAATAATCATGGGTTATTAAAATGTATTATACCTGAAAAAATATATATAGATAAAATAGGAATTAAAACAAATTTTTTAATAGGTATAAGTGAAGATAATATAAATATTGATGGAGTGGATTGTATATTACATACAAAATTAATGGAAAAAAGTATTATGAAAGGATAGAATATGAAAAGAATAATTCAAATAATTAAAAAAGTATTAAAAAAATTTAACGTAGTATTTTATGTAGGAAGTAGTGATATATTACCAGAACCATTATCTAAGGAAGAAGAAATAAAATATGTAGAAAAGTTTTTGGAAGGTGATAATAATGCTAGAAATATTTTAATAGAGCGTAATTTAAGATTAGTAGTATTCTTAGCAAAGAAATATGAAAATACTAAAGTAGATTTAGAAGATTTAGTATCTATTGGTACAATAGGATTAATCAAAGGAGTAAATACATATAAATTAGATAAAAATATTAAGTTAGCAACTTATGCTTCAAGATGTATAGATAATGAAATATTAATGTATTTAAGAAAAACAAAAAGAAAAAAGACCGAAGTCTCTTTCGAAGATAGTTTGTCTTTTGATAGCGAAGGTAATGAATTACATCTAGAAGATATTTTAGGTACTGAAGATAATATAGTAACAAAACCAATCGAAGATGAATTTGATAAAAAACTCTTAAAGGAAGAAATTCAAAAATTAAATAATAGAGATAAAGAAATAATAGAACTTAGATATGGAATAAATGGAAAAGAAGAATTAACTCAAAAAGAAGTCGCGGATTTACTTGGAATAAGCCAATCATATATTTCTAGAATAGAAAAAAAAGTCATCAAAAGACTTTCGCAAATAATTAAAAATTAATACTTTTCTAATCTAAATGGATTTGAATCAATAGAGTATCCACGATAGGTTAATTCTCTAACGGCTTGTGATAAAATTTTATTTCTTTTTTTTATGCCTTTAATCCCTAAGTAATCAAGTCCTTCGTTATTGACATCTCCCCAGTCTAGTTTCTTTTTACTATTGTCATAGTTTTCTACAAAGTCTGCTAATTGAAATGCTTCTAGTTCAAAAGTTTTTCTAAATGTATCATAGTATTCCATATAACCCTCCTAAGATATATAATATATCTTATATCAAAATAATTTTTCTTTAAAAAGTAAGCACTATATTAATGAATACATAACTTAAACGCAAAAATTATTTAAAATACATACTTATTGTAACACATCTTTTATATATTTTATGTTGCCAAATATGCAACATTTATATATTTTTGCATATTTTTATTAATCTTTCATATATTTTAACTGAGAAAGGAAAGATTATATGAAAAAAATTGTATCATTTAAAAAAGATTTATTATTTAAAACTAAGGTAAGTGAAATAACATCAATATCATTAGAACACAAAATTATTAGTACTTCAGATGATTTAGTAAGTGGAGAATTTCTAATTAATGGTGAATATAAAATGACCGAAGGAAGTATAAATAGAGAAAAATATGATTTTAATTTACCATTTGATATTGCTTTAAATTCAAAATATGATATTAGTACACTAAAAGTTGATATTGATAATTTTGATTATGAAATAGTAAATAATGAATTACTAAATGTAAGTATAGATTTATTAATCGAAGCAGATGAAAAAGAAGAAAAAGAAGAAGTAAGGGAAGAAAAAGAAGAACCTAAAATTATTGATAATGATAGAGAAATAGAATTAGAAAAAAATATAGTTAAAGATAATATAATTAATGAAGATAATTCTATTGTAAAAAATAATCCTATTATTAATGAAGATAATATTAATATAAATAATAATATTAATACCAATAATTTATTTAATGTAGAAGGTAATGAAACATATAAAACATATTATGTTTACGTAGTAAAGGAAGAAGATACTATAGATAAAATATTAGATAAATATAAAATAACTAAAGAGGATTTAGAATTATATAATGATATTACTAATATTAAACCATTAGATAAAATAATTATTCCTACCAATGGAAAATAATTTAAAAAACATTATAAATAAATATAAAGCAAAAAAAATAACTTTAAAAAATAGTGCTAAAATAATAGAAAATGAAAATACTAGATTAGTAATAAAAAAAGATAATCCTAATATATTAGATACATATAATTATTTGCTTTCTAGAAGTTTTGATTATTTTCCAAAAATAATATATAAAGATAATGACTATAATGTCTATGAATATGTCGAAGATGTAAATGAACCTTCTGAACAAAGAATACTAGATATTATAACTTTAACAAGTATTTTACATTCTAAAACAACTTTTTATAAGGAAGTAGATATTGACAATTATAAATATTTATATGAAACAATAAATAAAAAACTAGAATATCTATTTAATTATTATAATGACATTATAACTTTAATAGAAAAAAATATTTATATGTCTCCTTCTAATTATATTATTGCAAGAAATATAAATAAAATATTTGAAACAATTAATTATTGTAAATATGAAGTAGATTCTTGGTATGAATTAATAAAAGATAAAAGAAAAATAAGAGTAGTTAATATTCATAATAATTTAAGTCTAGATCATTATATAAAAAATGATAAACCATATTTAATAAGTTGGAATAAAAATAAAATAGATATGCCTATATATGATTTGTTAACTTTATATAAGAAATATTATTTAGACTTTGATTTCTATGAATTATTTAACTATTATGAATCTAGATATCCTTTAACTAATGAAGAAAGGAAGATGTTATTTATTTTAATGTCTATACCTGAAAAATTAGTTTTAGATAGTAGTGAGTATAAAAATAGTATAAAGTGTAGAAAATTTTTTGATTATATATATAAAACAAAAGATTTAATTAATGAGTATAAAAGTATAAAAGATAAAACTATTAATGAAAATTAGTAGTTTTTTTTCTAATTCAATTGACAAAAATTAAATTTATTATATAATTATTATAGAGGTGGTTGTATGCTAGAATACACTAGTCGTCAAGTTACACAATTATTAAGACAATATGAAATGTTTTTAAAAAGCTTGAGTATTATGACTTCAAGTGAAGATAAAGATAAAATATATAATCAAATGAATAAACTATTAGAACGTATTTTCGAAGAAACTAATTCTATATATGAAGAAGAATATATGTTATTATTAGGTAGTAGTACATACTTAATTAATGAAGAAAAAGAAAGATTATTATGTCTAATTAAATTAATTGAAGATAGAATAGAATATATTAAAGAAAAAAGAAATAGACATAAAGAACTTACTGGATATAGTGTATCTTATCCAAAAGTAATGGGTGAAGATAAACTTGGAGAATTTAAAAGAAATATTAAAATTATAGATAAGTTTAATGAAAATAAAAAGAAAGAAAATAGTTTAAGTATAGAAATAAATGATTTAGATTCAAAAATAAGCGAAGCAGTTAAGAAAATAAAAAACAATAAAAACTTAAATACAACATTAGAAAAGAAAATGATTAATATGCTTACTAAGACATTTGAAAGATTAGAATTATATAAATTAACTGATTCAAAAGAAGAAATAGAGTCAGCTTATAATGAATTAGAGTTTTCATTACAAAAGGCTAAAGAAAATGTAAAGAAAGCTAAAGCCGAAGGAAAAGAAAATTTAATTATTGAATGTGATAGTTTACTTTCTTCGATAACATTAGAGTATGAAAAAGTAAAAGAAAAGAAATATACCTTAAGATTAATGGAAATATATGATAATGTAATAAGTGATTATGAACAATTATTAAATAAACGTGAAGAAATGAATGATATATTAAATGAAATATCTAGTAGTCATTTATACAATATAGTAGGAGAAGAATTAAATAAACAATATAATACAATAAAAATAGAAAAACAAGATATAAATACTTATGAAACATTAGTAAGTGAAAGAGAAAGAAAATTTAGTGAATTAGAACAAATTAATGAAGAAAATAACTCAGATGAATTTAGAGAAGTTTTAGATGAATTATTAGTTAATGAAAGAAAAAAACAAGAAGAGCGTTTACAAGAACAAAGAAAACAAGAATACGAAGAACGACAAAGAAGATTAATCGAAGAAAAAAGACTTGAAGATGAGCGTAGAAAACGTCAGCAACTAATAATCGAAGAAAGAAAGAAAGAACAAGAGACTCGTACTAAAAAATTACTTGAACAACAAAGAAAAACATTGATAAAGAAAGATAATGAACTAGAACAAAAAGTAAGTTATAATAGTATAAGTTCAAGTCTTCCAAAAGAAGAAGTACCAAAAGAACAAATAAAAAAAGAAGAACCAAAAGAATTACCAAAAGAAAATATTGTATCATTTAATTCAGTTTTAGAGTCTGACGCAATTCCAATAATTAAAAGTAACAATTTAACACCTGAGAAAGTTGGAGAAGATATTGCGATTAAAGAAAAAAAAGAAGAAAAAGATATATTTTTACAAGAAGATTTATTCCCTGAGATAAAAATAAAAGAATAGGAAGGTGTAAGTATGTTAAAACATGATGAATCCTTAACAGATAAGGAAAAAGTAAAGTTAGATTTATATAAAATACTAAGAATGAGTGTTTTGTTAAGTCAAGATGAAGTAGATGAATTAACATTATCTAAATTTAAAGATGCTTCAATAAATCTAGATAAAATGTATACCGAAGATTATGAAGAAAAATTAGAGAGTATGTTTTATAGTACAAGCACTCTTGAAGAAGAAGTAGAAAGATTAAAGAAATTAGTAGAATTTATAAAAGATAGAATAGAACAAAGAAAAAGTTTACAATCTGATTATAAGAATGTAACAGGTAAAGAATTAAATGATTTAGAATATATAGAAAAATCAAGTGAATTAGATTTATATGAAAAAAGATTAAATTTGATTAAAAGTTATTTAGATAATTCTAGAACAATCGAAGTAAATAAAAAAGAATTAACATATCTAGAAGATGAATTATCTAATGAATTTGATAAAAAGAAATCTAATGAAGAAAAAAATGTTAATTTAGAAGATAAATTATATACTGATTATATCAATACTTTATATGAAATGGATTTACAATCATTAACTAAAGTTGAAGATATAGATGAAGAATTAAATAAAATAGCAAAAGAAATAAATGAAGCTAAAGATCAAAAAGATACCTTTGTAACAGCTTTTGATAATTTAAAGACTTCAGGTATAAGTGGAGACTTAGAATTAGAATATGCTTCATATGTAGAAAATTCAAAAAGGAATTACTATTATGTAAAAGAAAAAGAAATATTATTAGAGTTATATGAATTAATTGAAAAGAAAGAAAAAGAATATAGTAATTTATTTACTAAAAGAACTAATGTAAAAACATTATTAAAAGAAAGATTAACTCTAAGAAAAGATATGAATATAAAAGAAAAAGATTTATTATTACCTATATATGATTTAGTTGAAGAACAATCTCATGAAATAGAAGAAGAAAAATCTAATACAGATAATATAAATGTTTTAACAGAAAGAATTAAATTAAAAGAAAATAGATTAGAAGAATTAAATAAAGAAGTTAAAAAACCAGAAGTATTATCAATATTAAAAGAATTTCATTTAATAGATACTTATGATCATGATGATGAATCATTAGATAAAGATTATCTATTTGAAGATGAAAAAGAAGAACAACCAGAGCCATTAGAAGATTTAGTTAAAGAAGACATTTTAGAAACTGAACCTGAGATAGAAGAATCTAAAACAGATAGTTTATTTAAAGATTTAATGGATGAAGCAAACAGTAAAGATGAAGATGTAGAAGAAACACAAGAAGTAGAACCATTAGAAGAAACATACTTACCAAATCAAATTAAATCATCAGAAATGATTATGTCTATGAACTTTGGATTATCTAGATTAAAATCAATAAGTGTAATGAAAAGAGTAGCAGATATGCTAGGAATAGACACTAAAAAGAAAAAGCCAGAACCAGTAGTTAAAGAAGAACCAAAACAAATAGAAACTAATGATGATTTATTCTGGACACCAACAGAGTTTGCAGAAATGAAATCAAGTAGTGAAGAACCACAACAAGAAGTAAAATTACCATTAGATGATTTATTTAAAGATAATACTCCAAAAGAAGAAGTAAAACAAGAAAATACAACAACTGTTCCTGAAATGAAGAAAGAAGATAACATCTTTGAAAAAGAACGACCAAACGATATTTTCGGAAATAATAAAGTAACTAATATATTTGAAAATAATAAATCAAATGATATTTTTGAAAAGGAACAACCAAATAATATATTTGAAACTAACAAACAAAATGATATCTTTAATAACAATATTAATAATAGTAATGTATTTGAAACAAACAATGGTGGTGGTAATGTGATATTCCCTGAACCAGTAATGCCTACAATTGAAGAAAAGAAATTACCAGTAGATAATGACAGTGACAAATTTAAATGGCCTGATAATAGTAATTTAGAAAAATTTGACTTAAATGGAATATTTCCAAATTAGAAAGGGAGAATTATGAATTTAGATATAAATAATGTAATTACCTTAGGTAACGATGAACAATATTTAATTGTAGAGAAAGTAATATATGGAAATAAAAGCTATTATTACATAGCAGAAGTAAATCAAATGCATACTGATATTAAAGATAATTATAAAATAGTTACAGTAAATGATGAAGATGGTAAACTATTAATTGAAGAAATAACTGGGGAAGATAAATTGAAATTAATTTTACCATTATTTCTAGAAAAATTTAATAATTAGGACTTATGTCCTTTTTATTTTTGTATAATTATTGCAAAAACACTTTATATATTATATAATTAAGAGGAATATGATTTATTAGAGAGGAAGTATATATATGAAAAAAGTAGTAGTATTAGGTGGAGGAACAGGATTATCAGTTTTACTTAGAGGATTAAAATTATTCCCAGTAGATATTACAGCAGTTGTAACAGTAGCAGATGATGGAGCATCAAGTGGAATATTAAGAAAAGAATTTAATATACCTGCAGTAGGAGATTTAAGAAATGTTTTAGTGTCATTATCTAATGTTGAACCATTAGTAGAACAATTATTACAATATAGATTTAAAACTAGTAGCGATTTAAATAATCATGCATTAGGTAATTTAATGTTAACAGCATTATACAATATAACTGGAGATTTAACTGATTCATTAGAAGCTTTATCTAAAATATTAAACTTAAAAGGAAAAGTATTACCATTTACTGAAGATAAAGCTATATTAGTAGCACATACTAAAGATAAACAAGTAATCGAAGGAGAAAGTAATATTACTAAAGCAGGTAAAAAAATAGATTATGTAGAATATAAAAAAGATGTAAAAGTAACAAAAGAAGTATTAAAATCACTCGAAGAAGCAGATTTAATAATCTTAGGAATAGGAAGTTTATATACAAGCATTATACCTAACTTGTTAAGTAAAGATATGAAGAAAGCTTTAACTAAATCTAAAGCAAAAAAAATGTATGTATGTAATATAATGACTGAACATGGTGAAACAGATAATTTTAAAGTAAGTGATTGTGTAAAACAATTAAATAAATATGTTGGAAAAGATTTTATAGATGTAGTAATAGCAAATAGTAAACCAATTAATGAGGAAATACAAGAATTATATTTAAAAGAATATGCTACACCAATATTAATTGATGAAGATAAATTAAAGAAGATGCATGTAGAATTAGTAAAAGAAGATCTTGCTATAATTAAAAATAATCAAGTAAGACATGATCATTTAAAAACAGCTTTAGCAATATTTAATTATTTAATTAAAGAGGATGAATAATGACTTTTTCTAGTACTGTAAAAGAAGAAGTATCAAGACTAGATACAACAAAACCAGAAAGTATTTCAGAATTATCTGCGATAATTAGAAATAGTGCAAGTATTGATAAGAGTATTTTAATTCATTTAGAAAATAATTTTGTAGCAAGAAGAATCTATAAATTAATCAAGTCATTATATGATGTAACTCCCGTAATAACAGTAAGAAAGAAATATTTTAGTAATGGACTATCATATATTTTAGATGTTAGAAATAAAAATGAAGAAATATTAAATGATTTATCAATAATAGATAATAATAATAATTACTTAAATATACCAAAAGAGTATATAGTTAGTGATGAAGAAACAATAAGAGCATATTTAAGAGGATTATTCGTAGTAAGTGGAAGTGTAAATGATCCTAAAACAAGTAGATATCATTTAGAATTTGTGGTAGATAATAATTCTTATGCACAATTTATAAAAAGTTTATTAGATAACTATAATCTTAATGCTAAAATAATAAAAAGAACTAAAAACTATACTGTTTATATAAAAGAAGCAGAAAAAATAAGCGATTTTTTGAGAGTAATAAAAGCATATAATGCAGTACTTTATTTCGAAGATATAAGAATATATAGAGATCATAAAAATATGACAAATAGATTAAATAATTGTGAACAAGCAAATGTAGATAAAATATTTATGACTTCATCAAAGCAAATAAAAGATATAGAAAAGTTAAAAGAATATGACATGATAGATTTATTAGATGAACGATTACAAGAATTAATTAAATATAGATTAGAATATCCAGAAAGTTCATTACAAGAATTAAGTGATATTATATCATTAGAAACAGGCGTTAAGATAACTAAATCAGGATTAAATCATAGGTTTAGAAAAATAAAAGAAATAGTGTCTAACTTAGAAAAGAAAGAAAATGAAAAGTAATATGGAAAAAGTATATAATAAATTAGTAAGAGATAATATTCCTAATATAATTAAAAGTAATGGAGAAATTCCAATTACAAGAATATTAGATAATGATGAATATAAAAAAGAATTAGAAAATAAATTATATGAAGAATATCAAGAAGTACTTAATTCTTCAGAGGATGATAGAATAGAAGAATTAGCAGATATGTTAGAAATAATAAAAGCACTTGCAAATTTAGAAAATAAAACTTTAAATGATGTTATTTTTGTAGCAGAACAAAAAAGTAAAAAACGTGGTGCTTTTGATGAAAAAATATATTTAGAAAAAGTAGTAATAGATAATAAATAAAAAACTATTTACAAAATAAATTTATTATGTTATCATATAACTATATTTAACGAAGAAGAAATAAAAGTATTTATTTAAGTAGTAATAAGAGAGTTAATGGTGGTGAGAATTAACCAAGTTTAAATAAAGAAGTTACAGTTTCAGAGTTAAAACGGATATTTCACGTTAAGAAAGAAAGAGCATAACTTATTATGAAGTAAAGTGGTACCGCGATTATTCGTCTTTACAGATAATAAGTTTTTTTATTTGGAGGGAGAATTAAAATGAAATTATATGATGAATTAGTATGGAGAGGACTTATTAAAGATATATCTAGTCCAGAATTAATAGATAAACTTAATAATGGTAGTCTTACATTTTATATAGGAACAGATCCTACGGCAGATAGTTTACATGTAGGACACTTATCAAGTTTTCTAATATCTAAAAGGTTAAAAGACCATGGACATAATCCAATACTTTTAGTGGGTGGTGCAACTGGACAAATTGGAGATCCAAGACCTACTACTGAGCGTGCAATGATATCAAAAGAACAAGTACAAAAAAATATTGAAGGATTAACTAATCAAGTAAAGAAATTATTTGGCTTTGAAGTAGTAAATAATTATAGTTGGACAAAAGATTTAAATGTATTAGATTTTTTAAGAGATTATGGAAAATACTTTAATATTAATTATATGTTAGATAAAGACATTATAAGAAGAAGATTAGATACAGGAATTACTTATACAGAATTTTCTTATATGTTACTTCAAGCAATGGATTTTAAATGGTTACATGAAAATAAAAATGTAGATTTACAATGTGCAGGAAGTGATCAATGGGGTAATATTACCGCTGGAATAGATTTAATTAGAAAATCTACTGGAGATACTGTATATGGTTTTACAATGCCACTTGTTACAGATAGTCAAGGACATAAATTTGGTAAAAGTGAAGGTAATGCATTATGGTTAGATAAGGATAAAACATCTTCATATAAGTTATATCAATTCTTTATTAATGTTGAAGATGAAATGGTAATAGATTATTTAAAGATATATACTTTCTTATCAAAAGAAGAAATTGAAGCATTAGAATTATCTAATAAAACACATCCGGAGTTAAGGGAAGCTCACAAAGCTTTAGCAAGAGAAATAATTACTTTCTTACATGGAAAAGATGAATACGAAAAAGCAGTAAAATTAGCAAATAGTTTATTTAATAATAAATTTACTGATTTAACAAGTAATGAAATAAAAGAATTATTTTCAACTGAAGAAGTAAAAGAAATAGAATTAAATAAAACATTAACAGATTTATTAATTGATATGAAAGTAGCATCAAGTAAAAGAGAAGCAAGAGAATTTATTAATGGAAATGCCATTAGTATAAATGGTGTAAAAGAAACTAATCCAGAAGTAATAATAGATAGTAAATTTCTTTTAGATAATACATATATCATTATTAAAAGAGGCAAGAAAGCATATTATCTTGCTAAAGTAAAATAATATTAAATAATACATATTAAATTCATATATGTATTATTTTTTTTAACTTATATCATAATAATAATGGTGAAGATATGGAAAATAAAAGTATATGGAATAATTATATGAGAAAAAATTATACTGATAGTTTAACTAATGATATTAATGTAGATGTATTAATAATAGGAGGAGGTATAACAGGATTAACAACAGCATACTTTCTTAAAGATACATCTTTAAATATAGCCTTAATAGAAAAAAATCATATTGGTTCAGGTTCAACATCATTAACTACAGGTAAATTAACTATAATGCAAGATTTAATTTATCATAAGATACCTTCAAAATATAGAAAATTATATTTAGAAAGTCAAAAAGATGCAATTAATTTAATATTAGATATAATTAATACTAATAATATAGAATGTAATTTAGAAAAGACTTCTTCTTATGTATTTACAAATTATTATGATGATATTGAAGAATTTAATAAAGAGATAAAAGTATATAAAGATTTAAATATAAATTATACTACTCATAATAAATTACCTATAACATTTCCTTGTATATATAATATAAAAACTAATAATAGTTATGTATTTCATCCATTAAAATATTTATATTCAATAAAGAAAATATTACTTAATTCTAATATTAAAATATATGAAAATACTACTGCAACTGAAATAATAAAAGAAAGTAATACTTTTATAGTAAAAGCAAATAATAATATAATTAAAACAAAATATGTAGTAATTGCTACTAATTATCCATTTATAATTAATCCATATTTTATACCATTTAAAGTTATGGTAGAAAAGTCTTATATAACTACAGGTCTAGTTAAGAAAAATAAGAAATTTCAAGCAATATCTAGTAATCCAGTTAATTCAATCAGGTATTATACTACAAATAATAAGACATATTTATTATATTGTACTAATTCTAAGAAGTTGGATTATAATGATATAGAACAAAATATACATAAAGAAAATATTAAAAGATTTAAAGATTTATTTGATATTGAAGTAAAATATTATTTTATGAATCAAGATGTAATGACATTAGATAATTTACCATTAATAGGAAGAATTGGTAATAGTAATTTATTACTATCAACTGGATATAATAAATGGGGACTTACTAATGGTACAATTGGAGGTAAAATATTATCAGATATAATTAAAGGAAAAGATAATAAGTATATTGATATGTTTAGATTAAACAGAGGATTAACTACTAAAAAGATAATTAATTTAACAATATATAATTATAATAATATGAAAAATTATATCTTAACTAAATTAAATAATTCTTATACTCTTATAGATAATGTAAGAATAGAAACAAAAGATAATATAAAGTATGGAGTATATAGAAATAAAAATGGTAAGGAATTTAAAGTGAAAAATACTTGTCCTCACATGAAATGTAATTTAATATTTAATAGTATAGATAAAACATGGGATTGTCCTTGCCATGGAAGTAGATTTGATATATATGGTAATAGTATTATGGGTCCTTCAGTATATAATATAAAAGTAGAAGATTAAATAATTCTTGTAAAAAAGATAAAAATACTATATAATTATTACGAGGTGACCAATTATATGGAAAGATTACAAAAAGTTATAGCAAATTTAGGATATTGTTCAAGAAGACATGCTGAAGAATTAATAACACAAAATAAAGTTAAAGTAAATGGTGTTATTGTAAATAAATTAGGGAGTCAAGTAAAAAAAGGAGATACTATTGAAGTAGAAGGTAATATTTTAGATAATAATAAAAATTATGAATACTATTTATTAAATAAACCAAGAGAAGTAATAAGTGCTGCTAGTGATGATAAAGGTAGAAAAACAGTAGTAGATTTAATTGAAACAGATACTAGAATATATCCAATAGGAAGACTTGATTATGATACAACAGGATTATTACTTTTAACTAATGATGGTAAGCTAGCTAATTTACTTATGCATCCTTCTTCAAATATAAATAAAGTATATATAGCTAAAATAAAAGGAGTATTAACTCCAAATGATATATCTAAATTAATTCATGGTGTAGTAATTGATGGTAGAAAGACTTCAAGAGCAAAAGTAAAGGTAAAAAAAGTAGATAAATTAAATAATAAGAGTATTGTAGAAATAACTATACATGAAGGAAGAAATCACCAAATAAGAAAAATGTTTGAAGTATTAGGATATGATGTAATAAAATTAAAAAGAGAAAAATATGCTTTCTTAACCTTAGATAAAGTAAAAGAGGGAGGATATAGAAAGTTAACATTTAAAGAAGTTACAACATTATATAGTTTATGTAATAGTAAAGATAATTAGTTTTAGTTATCTTTTTTTCTTTTCATAACTTAAAAGTTATTCCAAGGCATTTTAATACCTGAGGTTATTAAAAAGAAATTTTGAACCTAAGTTAGTTTCAAAATTTAAGTATTATTTATTGACTTTAAATATAAATGATAATATAATGTAGTAGTAATTACATTGAAGTTGGTCCCACTCCGCTTGGAGAGGGTGTCAACTTCTAGAACTAATAGTTTTATATAATGTAATTATGTTTGGATTGGTCCTGGTCCATATTTGGGGACTGATGGTTAATCCTTTTTTTATATCAATGGTCACATTTTTATTAAAAAATATGAATAAAAGTTGACATTTGATATAGAATATAATATAATGTAATTGTAATTACATTTGACTGGTCGTGACCCGTAGGGTTGCGGCTGGTCTATTAGACACGTTATAGTTTTTGCACTATAATGTGTATATTAAATGTGGTCGTGCTGAATTACCAGTGCGGTCACATTTTTCTTTTATAGACGAAGATTCTATTCTCTTTTTTTAATATAACTTTTTGTAAAAAATCTGTATCTTTTCTATTGTATAATTTATGAATTTGTTTTTGTAATTCATTAATATTTAACTCAGGTGAAATTATGTTAAAAATGAAATTATTACTTTGAGTTTTCTTTTTATATATTGAATGAAATAGAACTTGATTACTTTTTCCATTTATTGTTTTCAAATCCCAATATTCACCTCTAAATAAATAATCAGCAGTTTGAATTCCATCTGGCTTATTTATTCTAGGTAACATATATATTTCTCCACCAAATGTATTTTCTAACCATATAGCAACGTCTTTTTCATTATTAGAATAATCAAGTACAATATTTTTATTATCAACTTTGTATTTAATTCCACTATGTTCAAAATATTTTCTATCTTTAACTATATGAGTATTAGGTTTTGCATTTATTATCCATTCACTTGTTACATCAGTATAATTCTCACCATAAAGTGTAGTATCTTCACATACTATAAAATAATTACTATCAAATATATAATTGTATTCTTTTAATGTAAAATCTATTCTATCTAATGATAATGATATTATCCATGGTATCACATCCTTGTTTATTTTAAGTGTTAGTTTCTATTATAAGATATGATAATACTATTTGCAAGTAATATTTAAAAAATAATTGCTAAAAGAATATAAATATGGTAAACTTATATTAAGATAAGTAGTATAAGATATTTAGTTAACATAAATGTTAATAAAAGTTGACAAATTTCCAACATAAGTTGCTAGACATATATGTTATAAAATGTTAAACTATTGGACAAAAAAGGAGAAGGTGTATGTATGAAATTTTATGAAAAGTTAATAATACTTAGAAAAAAAGCATTATTATCACAAGAACAACTAGCAGAAAAACTTGATGTAACAAGGCAAACTATATCTAAATGGGAACTTGGACAAACAAAGCCTGATATGGATAAGTTAAATGCAATGAGTAAGTTATTTGAAGTAGATATAAATATACTTACTAATGATGAATTATCTTTAGAAGGTAATAAGCAAGAGAAGAAAGTTGAAACTAAAAAGAAAGATAATTCTAATAGAAAGATAATTCTTTACATAGTAATAATTATCTTTGTTGCATCATTAGCTACTTTAGTATATAGAGTAGGAAGTGATATAAAAGAAAAAAGCGATGCAGTAAAAGAAGAGATGAATAAAGCAAAAGAAGAAGCAAAAAGAAGGCAAGAAGAAGCAGAAGAAAAAATTAGAAAACAGCAAGAAGAAATGGAACAAGAAATGAAACAACAAGAATTAGAAAGCAAAAAGAAAAGTTTTAATTATACTTTTGAAAAATATCAAGGAACAGAAAGTAAAGCTGCAACTGGATGGCAAATTGATGAAGTTATACAAAACAATAAAACGAATAATGAACGTTTAGTGGAAGTAGTATTTGATGGAACGTCATATGGAACTGATCCAAATAAAATAAAAGAAATTAAAAATAGTCTTAGAAATTTTAATGGCTATGAAATTCAACATTATGAAATATCACTTGATTATGATGATAATGGTTATGTAAATAAAGTAACCATAGAAACAAGGTAAGGGGGAGTAAGAAATGTTAATAAATATATTGTTAATAATAGTAATAATTTTATCTGGAATGATTATAGGAACTTATAATAAGTTTATAAGAAAGAATAATAGAGTAAAAGAAAAGGAATCGCAAATTGATGTTTTACTAAATCAAAGATTTGATTTAATACCAAATATAGTAGAATGCGTTAAAGGTTATGCTAAACACGAATCTTCTACTTTAGAAGAATTAACTAGTTTAAGATCTTCATATAATAATCATGGATTTAGTATTGAAGAAACTGAAAGTATTGATAAGAAATTTAATAATGTAATGCTGCTTGCAGAGTCATATCCTGATTTAAAAGCTAATACGCAATTTTTAAGTCTTCAAAATAATTTAAATGAAATAGAAAATAAATTAAGTTATGCTAGATCAAATTATAATAATGCAGTAACATCATATAATAATTTAGTAGAATCAGTTCCTTCGAATATTATTGCTAAAATATTTGCTTTTGAAAAGAAAGAATTATTTAAATTAGAAAATGATAAAAGAGAAAATATAAAAGTTGATTTCTCAAAATAAAGTTAAGTTTATCTTAGCTTTTTTTATTTTGTTTAAATTTTTATTGTTTAAAAAATATATTTGTGATAAAATTATAATAGAAGAGAATATAAAAAGTAGGAGTCAATATGAAAAAAGAAGATATATTAAAATATTTTGAATTATTAGATAAATATACTTTAAATAATAAAGTAATATTTAATAATGAAGAATTAGAACTAATTAATAAAGTTAATGATGAATTAAATAAGGATCCTGAATTATCTAACTTATTCAATAATTTAAGAAATACTTTTCCTAGTAGTAGAGAAGTATTAATAGATAAATATTTAGATTCTAAACCTAAATCATTACCTGAAGAAATATCTAAAACATTTGGAATTGATATTAGTAAAATAGAACATAAAATATTAGATACAGGAGTAGAAATATTTTATTTCTATGATAATACTCTAGGTAAAGAAGTAGTATTAGAAAATAAAAAAGATGGCAGAAGTTTAACTGAAATATTAAAAGAAGTACAAGAAGAAAATAAAAAGTATCAAGGTAATGATAATCAAAAAAATACTACTGATATATTAAGGGATAAAAGAGTAAATGAAGATATTGAATTAAAAATGATACCAGTAGAAAATATTGATAAATATTTAGGACAAGTAAAATCTCTATCAAGTGAAGATTACAAAAAATTATTTTTTTTAATTAGATATTCCACTGAGTTAGATATAGATTATATAAATATAGAAAATATGATAGGATTATCTAGTTATGGAAAAATATATGAAGTAACTAAAGATAAGTTTGAAAATTTTAAAGTTGGAGAACCTAAGTCTGCAAATTATAATGAACAAGATATAGATGCTTCAGAAAGAATAAATAATAATGAATCATTAAGTAGTAGTTATGAAGATATACCAAATGTTAAAGAAGAAATACCTGAGGATTTTGAGAGTTATGATGATGATATTAAAGAAAAAGTAGTAATGTTTTATGAGAATCCATCCTTATTAAATAATTTAGGAGAAATAGACAAAGAAATATGGACTCGTAGAGTAGAAGTATATCGAAGATATTTAATGATTAAAGAACAAGAATTAGAGAAATCCAAAAATAAACCATATGTTAAAACATTAAAAAAAGAAGAAGATAAACCAAAAGGTTATGTAAATATGTCTACTTTAATTATGATGTTAGAATTTACAGCAATATTAGTAGTTACATATTTTCTAATAAAAATAATTAAATAAAATAGTTTTTTATCAAGGTATTAACTAATAAAATTAGTTAATACCTTATATTTATGTCAAAAAAGTGTATTTTTAGTTGAATAATGTATCATAAAATGTTATAATTTTTGTAGAGGATAAGGAGCAAAGATGAAGAAGTTAGTAGGTTTATTGTTTATATTATTTATTTCTATATCATTTACTACTAAAGTAAAAGCATTAAATGTAAGTGAAAATGATATAACTTTAAGTAAAGGAAGTAATACAACTCTAAGTATAACAGATAATTTTGATAAAGAAATAAGTAAGATTGAATTTAATTTTGTATATTATAGTTATGATATAACAGGTAATTTTATAGTTAATTCTAATTATAAGATTAATACATCAGGAGTAGCACATACAATTACTTTTGATGAACCAGTAACAGGAAATATTACATTAGGAGAAGTAAGAATAAATGTAGTACAAAATCCAAATGTAAAATCAAGTAATATTAATCTAAATAATATAAGATTAACCACTACTGATGGTACAGTAATTAATCAAGATAATTTAGTAATAACAGTAAAAGTAGATGATAATGCTAATATAGTACAACAAAAACCAGAAGAACCAAAAGAAGTAAAAAAGAATTTATTAGAAAGTATTGATTCAGAAATAGTACAAATAGAATTAAAAGAAGATGTTTATGAATATACAGTAAATATTGATGAAGATATTAAAGAATTAGATTTAAAACCAGTAGCAAAAGATAAAAATACTACTATTGATATATCAAATCAAAAAATAGAAGACTTAGAAGATAATAAAATAACTATAAAAGCATCTTTAGATAATTCTAATGAAGAATATATAATAAATGTAAAAGTAAATAAAAAAGTTCAAATAGATAGTTCAAAAGAAACTAAAACAGATGCAAGCTATAAAGGAAAATGGTTAATACTTATAATAGTATTATCACTAGGATTAGTGGTAAGTATAATGCTAGCAAAGAAGAAATAGAAAGTAGTTAATTGGTGATTTAGATGTATAGAAAGGTTATAAAAAAGTTATTAGATTTAATATTAGCGCTTATATTGATTATTTTACTTTCACCATTAATGTTAATAATATCGATAATGATTAAAATAGATAGTAAAGGACCAGTAATATTTAAGCAAATAAGAAGCGGTAAAAACAATAAAAACTTTACTTTATATAAATTTAGAAGTATGATATATAATAACAATTTATATGATACTTCAGTAGAAGATCAAGTTACAAAAATAGGTAGAATACTAAGAAAAACATCTTTAGATGAATTACCTCAATTATTTAATATTTTAAAAGGAGAAATGTCTTTTATTGGACCAAGACCGTGGATATTAGATTATGCAAAATATTTTACAAAACATCAAATGAGAAGATTAGAAGTATTACCAGGAATAACAGGATTAGCACAATGTAGTGGCAGAAATAATCTAGGTATAATTGAGAGAATAGATATAGATGTTGAATATGTAGAAAATATGTCATTATTTTTAGATATATATATCGTATTAAAAACAATAAAAAGTGTCTTAAAAAAAGAAGGATTTAGTAATTCAAAATCAGCAATTCATGAAGAATTAAATATATTAAAAAATCAAAATAAGACACCAAATAGAAAAAAGAACAAAAAACATAATGATAAAATAAATCAAAAAGTACAATATCTAAAAAACAAAAGTAATGATAATATAGATGATAAAGTATTAGTAGGTAGTGGTGTATAATGAAAAAACAATTAGTAAGTATTATAATTCCAGTTTATAATGCTAGTAAATATTTAAAAGAAACAATTGCTACTATTGAAGAACAAACATATGAAAATTGGGAAGCAATATTTGTTGATGATTGTTCTAACGATAATTCAAAAAAAATAATCGAAAATTCAATAAAAAAAGATAAAAGAATAAAGTTATTAACAAATAATAAAAATTCAGGAGCAGCAGTAACAAGAAATAATGGAATTAATTATTCTAATGGAGAATATATTTGCTTTTTGGATGCTGATGATAAATGGGACAAGCGAAAACTTGAAAAACAGATAAAATTTATGGACAATTTAGATTGTGCTTTTTCATATACAGCATATCAATTCTGTAATGTTGAATGTTTGCCAACTGGAAAAAAAGTAAGTGTACCAGAATCAATTACATATAAACAAGCCTTGAAAAATACTACAATATGGACTAGCACAGTAATGTTTAATATGAAAAAAATGACTAAAGAAGATATCCAAATGCCAAATGTTAAAAGGGGACAAGATACAGCCACTTGGTGGAAAGTATTAAGAACGAAAGTATCAAAAGCATATGGAATAAATGAAATATTATCATATTACAGAAGAGATGTTAATACATTATCATCAAATAAACTAAAGGCTTTAAAAAGAACTTGGAATCTTTATAGAAAAGTTGAATGTCTAAACATTATTAATAGTGTTTATAATTTTGGTTGGTATTGTTTTAATGCAGTTAGGAGAAGAATATAGTGAAAAAATGTATTGTATATATAGGGAAAAGGATTTTAGAATTATTGACAAAAATAAATCCTAAATTAAGCAATAGTATTTTATACATAATGAGAACACATGAAATACCACATTATAAGAAACCGAAAAATTTTAATGATAAAACAAGTGTATTAAAAATGTATAAATATCCAAATAATGAATTAGTAATTAAATGTACTGACAAATATGAAGTGAGAAAATACATTGAAGAATTGGGATATTCAAGCATTTTGAATGAGTTATATGGAGTTTATAATAATTCAGAAGAGATTGATTTTAATAAATTGCCTAATAAATTTGCGTTAAAATGTACACATGGATGTGCTTATAATATAATATGTAGTAATAAAAGAAATTTAAATATAAGTGTTGCAAAAGAAAAACTAAATAAGTTCATGAAGGAAAGATATGGTTTAGCGACAACGGAGTTACATTATTTAAAAATAAAACCTAGAATAATATGTGAAAAATATTTATGTGATAAGAATGGAAAAATGCCAATTGATTATAAGGTATATTGCTTTAATGGTAAGGCAAAGTGTATATTAGTATGTAGTGAAAGAGATACTGAATTAAAATTAAATATGTTTGATTTGTCATGGAATGAATTACCATACATCAAAGAAAAATATATAAATAAAAAAAATATTTTAAAGCCAAAAAAATTAGAAAAAATGATTAAAATATCAGAAGACTTATCTAAGCCCTTTCCATTTGTTAGAGTAGATTTATATAATGATAATGGAAAAATAATTTTTGGCGAACTTACTTTTACACCAGCTTGTTGTGCCAATCAGTGCTATAGCAAAAAAGGAAATAATGAATTATTAAAAATGTTTAATTCTAATAATCAAAAACCGAAAATAGGCATAATAGGTCATTTTGGTGGAAATAAAAAATTCACTGATGGTCAAACCGTCAAAACAAAAGAAATATGTAATTATTTAGAAAAATACTATGATATTAATATAGATAAAGTTGATACGTATTATGAACCAAGAAACTTAGTAAAGATGATAATAAAAGTAAAAAAAATCATAAGTGAGAATGATGTAGTAATTTTAATTGTTTCAAGTAGAGGATATAAAGTTATATCACCAATTTTGTATTTTTTTAACAAGAAAAATAACAAAAAAGTGTTTGATATTGTAATCGGTGGTGTACGTTATAACGTGTATGACAATAACATTTTTTTGAAAAAAGTTGCAAATTCATTTACAAAAATATTTGTTGAGACACTCAGTATGAAAAAAGAGTATGAAAAAAGGAAAATAAAAAATGTAAAAGTTTTACCGAATTTTAAAAATATTGAATTACAAGAACCTAAAAAGTATGAAGAAATTTCTAAAATAAAAATATGTACATTTACAAGAATAGTAAAAGAAAAAGGAATAGAAGATGCAATTGATGTTGTTAAATTGGCAAATGAAAAAATTGGAAAAGATATATTTACATTAGATTTATATGGAAGAATTGATAATGAATATTTTGAAGATTTCGAAAAAATAAAACAACAACTACCAAATTATATAAAATACAAAGGAGAAATAGATGCAAATATTTCTAGTAAAATAATAAATGAATATGACTTAATGTTGTTTTTAACTTTTTGGAAAGGCGAAGGTTTTCCAGGAACATTAATTGATACACTTTTTGCATGTACACCATGTATTGCAACTGACTGGAATTGTAATTTTGAAGTTTTAACGAATAATGAAACTGGAATTATGGTTTCTGTTCATGATGTTAAAAAAACAAGTGAAATATTAATAAAGCTATACAAAAACCCAAATATTATAGAAAAGATGAGCAAATGCTGTCAAAAAGAAGCAAAAGAATATATGCCAGATAAAATTATGAAAACTCTAATTATTGAAATTGAAAAATAATTAACATTTATAAATGAAAGGTAGTAAAGATGAAAAAAAAGGTTGTATTATATATTGATACTATGTATCGTGGTGGTGCACAAAGAGTTATGTCTGTATTAGCAGAATATTTGGTAAATAATGATTATGAGGTGTTATTAATAAATGATTTTGAACCAAATGATAAAAACAATGAATATAGTTTGCCATCAAAGATACATAGAGTGTATCTTCAAAAAGAAAATAAAGGTAATATTGCTATAAAAAATATAAAAAGAATAAATGAATTAAGAAGATTAATAAAAATGGAAAAACCAGATACTGTATTATCATTTTTAGGAAGACCTAACTTTCGAATGTTATTATCTACAATTGGAATTAAATCAAGAAAGATAGTATCAGTGAGAAATGATCCAAATAAAGAATATGGTGGTAGTTTTATAAAGAAAGTAATAACTAATCTGATCTTTTTATTAGCAGATGGTTATGTTTTTCAAACTCCTGATGCTAGAAGATATTTTATAAAAAAAATTCAAAATAATTCTAAAATAATATTTAATCCAGTTGATGAAAAATTTTATAATACAAAAATAGTAGAAAATAAAAAAAACATTATTACTGTTGGTAGACTAGAAACGCAAAAAAATCAAAAATTATTATTAGATGCATTTGAATTGATAACAAAAGATTTTCCTAATGAGAATTTAATAATATATGGTGAAGGAAGTCTGGAAAAAGAATTAAAAGATTATGCAATGAAAAAAAATATTTTTGGAAAAATTTTTTTCAAAGGAAATGTATTAAACGTTGAAAATGAATTGAGTAAAGCAAAAGTATTTGTACTATCATCGGATTATGAAGGAATGCCAAATGCACTTATGGAAGCAATGGCTACCGGTATAGCATGTGTTTCCACCGACTGCCCATGTGGTGGCCCAAGATTATTGATAGAAAATGATGAACAAGGAATATTAGTTCCTTGTAATGATTCAAAAAAACTATCAAATGCAATAAAAAATGTTTTAAATAGTGATTATAATCAAATCGGGAAAAATGCTAAAATAAGAGCAATGTGCTTTAAAACACAAAAGATAATGAAACAGTGGGAGGATTATTTATTTTATTAACTTTTTTGAAAGGATGATAATATGACAATATATATAATTAATATATTACTAATAATTGTATATGCTATTTTGATAAAAAATAGAAAAAAATTTATAATCTTAGTATCTATACAGTTATTTTTAATACTTGCATTGAGAAGTAGTAGTTTAGGAGTTGATTTGGCTAACTATAGTGCAGGATTCAATTATATTAAAACTCTTAATTTCTCAGAAATGATATCAAAATTACATTTCTTTAAAATCGCTGATTTAATATATCCTTTTGATTATGAAAGTGGTTATGTTGTATTAAATTGGGTAATATCACATTTAGGATTTAATTTTCATGGATTTTTAGTTGTTTGTGCGTTTGTAAACATTTTTTCATTTAGTTATTTTATATATAAATATTCTGATATTCCATGGTTAAGTTATGTTATATTATGTACATTTGGTATATATACATATTTTTTTGGAATTATAAGGCAATCACTTGCATTAAGTATTTTTTTGTGGTCATTGCATTTTTTGATAAATAAGAAAAGGTTAAAATCAATTTTACTTTTTATTATTGCCTTTTTATGTCATAGGGCAATAATAATAGCGTTGCCTATATTTTTATTTGCTAATTTTAAACCAATTAATAGAAAAAAATTCTTAATATTACTAATATTGAGTATTCCATTTTTAATCTTTTCAAGATTTATTTATGTAAATGTAATTTACGCTATTATGTCAAGACTAGGTAAAGGATATGTCGGGCATGAGTTACAACTAAATAATTTAATAATATTATTGTATTTTTTATCTAATATAGTTCTTATTTTTGTCAATTTTGATAAAATAAAGAATAATAAAATGTGTAATATTTCATTATATACATTACTGATTTCTATTTTTATTGAAATAATGGGCTTATATAATGATATTTTTGCAAGGACAATGCAAATATATAATACTTTTTTACTTTTGAGTATTCCGTCATTAATAAAGCAATATAATAATCAAAAGGTAATTGCAATTGTTAAAACACTTTTAGTATTGCTTTTAATAATTTTTATGGTACATTCATTAAAAAATTCAAAAATAGTACCATATGAAATAGAAACGTCAAACTTTTTAAAAGAAAAACTCAATGTTCCCTTGAAAAAGGAGGAAATATGATTGAATATATAAAAAAAATTAAAAAAATTATTTCAGATCCACTATATAGATTTGGGTGTCTTTCGACGATAGGCTTATATAAAAATATGTCTGATAGGAAGTATTTAGAAAAAAAATTTCTATTAAAAATGGGATATAAGATTAATCTTGATAATCCAAAAACATTTAATGAAAAACTTCAATGGTTGAAATTATATGATAGAAATCCAGAGTATACAAAGATGGTTGATAAATATGATGTAAAAGAATATGTATCAAAAATTATAGGAGAGGAATATATAATACCAACAATAGGAGTTTATGAAAAGTTTGATAATATTGACTTTGATAAATTACCAAATCAATTTGTAATGAAATGTACACATGATTCTGGTGGAATTATTATTTGTAAAGACAAGAAAAAATTAGATATTAACTTAGCTAGAAAAAAAATTAATAAATCATTAAGAAACAATTACTATTATAAACATAGAGAATGGCCATACAAAAACGTAAAACCAAGAATTATTATTGAAAAATATTTAGATGATGGTGAAAACAGTCAATTGAATGATTATAAAATAATGTGTTTTGATGGAAAAGCAAAGTGTAGTTTTGTTTGTAGCGAAAGAGATAATAAAGACTTAGGACTAGCAGTTACATTTTTCGATCTTAACTGGAAAAAAATGCCGTTTGAAAGACATTATAGGTCTTCCAGTAAAAAAATAAAAAAGCCTGAAAATTACAATAAAATGATTGAGTTATCAGAAAAATTATCTAAAAATATTCCATTTGTGAGAGTAGATTGGTATGAAATAAATGGTAAACTATATTTTGGTGAATTAACTTTTTTTCCTGGTGCAGGATTTGAGGAGTTCACTCCAGAAGAATGGGATTATAGATTAGGTGAACTGCTAAAATTACCAGAAAAGAATTTAAGTGATATTGATGAATAAGAAAATAGTAATTAAAAACATTATATCATCACTAATTTTTCAATTTTCAACAATAGTTTATGGATTTATTATACCAATATTAATAATTAAAAAATATGGTTCAGGGGTTAATGGGTTAGTATCATCAATAACTCAGTTTATAGCATATATATCGTTGTTAGAAGCAGGAATTGGTCCAGTTATAAAAAATGCTTTGTTTAAACCAATAGTTGAAAAAAATAGTAATAATATTGAACGAATACTTGGGGCTTCAAGTAAGTTCTTTAAAAGAATTGCTTATATATTAGTGTTTTATGTATTTATATTATGTATAATTTATCCGATAATAAATGGCGATTTTTCAAATTTATATACAGTTAGTCTAATAATTATTATTTCTATTAGCCAATTTGCAGAATATTTTTTGGGTATGACTTACAAATTATTTTTACAAGCTGATCAAAAAAACTATGTTATTGATTATATAAATGCACTAGGATATGTTATTAATTTGATATTGATGATAATTTTAATTAAAATTGGATGTAATATTCAAATGGTTAAATTAATAAGTTCAATAATTTTTGTTTTTAAACCTATAATTTTAAAAATATATTTTGATGCAAATTATGGTTATAATATTACAAAAAAAAGTGATTATAAATTTGAAAAACAATGGGATGGATTAACGCATCATATTGCTGCAGCAACGCAATCGAATATAGATATTACAATTTTAACTATATTTAGTGAACTAAAGAATATATCAATATATTCAATATATTCACTAATTATTAAATCCATTCGTTCAATTATTGTTTCTTTAACAAATGGAATTGATTCTTTTTTTGGCAAAAAAATGATTACTGATTCAAGCGAAAAAATTAATAAAAATTTTTCTATGTATACTTTTTTATTTTATACAATTTCTACTATTCTAATTATATGTACATTATTTTTAATAATACCTTTTGTATCAATTTATACAAAAAATATAACAGATGCTAATTACATTCAACCAGCTTTTGCTTATGTATTAGTTTTGGCAGAATTTAATTATATAATTCGTTACCCTTATTCAACAATTGTATATGCCAAAGGGCATTTTAAAGAAACAAAAGTATTTTCAATAATAGAACCAATTATAAATATAATTTTATCAGTATTATTAGTATTTAAATATGGATTATTGGGTGTTGCAATTGGAACATTAATTTCAATGTTAATAAGAAGCATTGGATTTATTGATTATGCAAGTAAAAAAATATTAAAGATAAAGTTAATCAATTCAATGAAAATTGTAATCATTTCTTATGGAGAAATTATTATCTCATTAGCAATACATTTAATGATAGGTAATATAATGGTAAAAAATTATATTCAATGGTTTATATATGCATTAATCTTATTCATAATTGTTTCTTTAATTGTTATACTTATAAATAGTATATTTTATAAAAATATTTTTAAAGAAATAGTTAATAAAATTAGGAGGAAATATGAATAATAATGTTTATTTAAAAAACACAAAATTATCTAAATATGAAAATTCTATTATATTTAATCCATCTTCAAGATATAAAGAAGGATTAAATATAAATATTGAAAGTGATGAGAAAATATATAATGAATTTAGAAGTTTATTAATAGATATGAAATTAGATTCAAAGAATATTGGTACAAAAGAATGGAATCCATTTAAAGATTTTATAAAGCCCGGAAATAATGTGTTAATAAAGCCAAATTTAGTAAAACATGAAAATACGTGTGATGCTGGAGATACAGATTCGTTGATTACAAATTTTTCATTAATACGTCCCATTATTGACTACACAATTTTGGCATTAAATAAAACTGGAAAAATAATTGTGGGAGATGCTCCGGTTCAAGAATGTAATTTTGAAGAAGTTATAAAAATAAATAATTTAAAGAATTCAATAGAAAAATATCAAAAAAAGGGGTATAATATTGAGTTAATAGATTTTAGAAAGAATAGTAATACATCATTAGATTGTATTGAAGTATCATTAAATCAGGATAGTTCATTAGTTGAAGTTGATAAATATGCAGATAAATATGCTATTACTAATTATAATTTAAAATATATGCATGAGCATCATCATAATGGTATTCATCAATATTTAATTCCACAAGATGTATTGAATGCTGATGTAATTATTAATATGCCTAAGCCAAAAACACACAGAAAAGCTGGAATAACAGCATGCATGAAAAATTTTGTCGGAATAAATGCTAAAAAAGAATATTTGCCACATCATAGAAATGGAAGTATACATAATCATGGTGATGAATATCCAGAAAATAGTATATTAAAAAACCTGCAATCAAAAGTAAAGAATTATACCTACTTGCATAATAGAATAATAAGTTTTTTAAATTCATCATTACATTATTTAGCTAAAAAAACTAGTAAGAAAAAATATTTTGAAGGTAGTTGGTATGGAAATGATACGATATGGAGAACAATTTTAGATATTAATAAAATAGTATTATATGCTGATAAAAATGGCAAATTAACTAATAAAAAACAAAGAATAATATTTAATGTAGCAGATATGATTGTTTCTGGTGAAAAAGAAGGACCATTAATTCCTAGTAATAAAAAAGTTGGATTAATACTTGCAAGTTTTAATCAATTAAATATGGACAAAATAATTTGCCAAGTAATGGGATTTAATCCAAGTAAAATTAAATATATAGAAAATGGATATAAATTAAGTAAATATACAATTGCAAATAAGAATGAATTTAATTTATATAGTGAATCAAAAATAGTTGACGTTAATAAATATAATAAACATTTCATACCAACAGATGGTTGGAAAGAATATTTGATAGAGGAGGAAAACAAATGAAAACATATTTAATAACAGGAGGAGCAGGATTTATTGGTTCAAGTCTTGCAGATAGTTTATTAAAAGAGAATAATAAGATTGTAGTAGTAGATAATTTTTGTGATTATTATAATCCTGAGTTAAAGGAAGAAAATGTTAAAGATAATTTGAATAACCCTAATTACAAATTATATAGAATTGATATAAGGGATAAGGATAATTTAGATAAGGTATTTATTGAAAATAAAATAGATTGTGTAATTCATTTAGCTGCAATGGCAGGTGTAAGACCTTCAATTGAAAATCCAATATTATATCAAGAAGTTAATTGCTTAGGAACACAAAATATTTTAGAGTGTATGAAAAAAAATAATGTAAATAAATTAGTTATGGCATCATCTTCAAGTGTATATGGAAATTGTAAAGAAGTACCATTTAAAGAAACTTTTGTGGTAGATTATGCTATTAGTCCATATGCTGCTACTAAAAAAGCCAATGAAGTAATGACACATGTTTATCATAAACTAAATGATATAAATGTAATTATGTTAAGATTTTTTACGGTTTTCGGTCCAAGACAAAGACCAGATTTAGCAATAAATAAATTTACAAGATTAATGCTTAATGATGAAGAAATTCCTATGTATGGAGATGGAAATACTTCAAGAGATTATACTTATATTGGTGATATAGTTGATGGAATTGAAAGAAGCATAAAATATGTAGAAGAAAATAAAGATGTTTACGAAATAATTAATTTAGGTAATTCAAGTCCAATATCTTTAAAAGAAATGATTAATATAATTGGAGAAGTTTTAAATAAAACACCAAATATCAAACAATTACCTATGCAACCTGGTGATGTAGATAGAACTTATGCTGATATTTCAAAAGCACAAAAATTATTAGGATATAACCCTAAAACAACATTTAAAAAAGGCATAGAAAATTTTGCTGAATGGTATAAAAAAAGAAATTAAGCAAGTAAAAATACTTGCTTTTTTTGCATAATTAATTAAAAATGCTTTATTTTTGCAAAAAAATAATAATAAAAATGTATAATTATTGTAAAAAGCATATACTTTTTGCAAAAAGTATGATATATTTAATTTGTAAATAAAAGTAGGAGGAAATAAAATGAAAATTGCAGTTGCAGGAACTGGTTATGTAGGATTAGTAACTGGTGTAGCATTAGCACATATTGGTCATGATGTAACTTGTGTTGATGTTGATGAAGAAAAAGTTAAAAAAATGAGTCAAGGTATAAGTCCAATCTATGAAGAAGGCTTGGAAGAATTAATGAAAGAAGACAAAGAAAGATTAACTTATACTACAAATTATAAAGAGGCATATAAGGATAAAGATGTAATATTTATTGGAGTAGGTACTCCTGAAAGAGCAGATGGTTCTGCTAATTTAGATTATGTTTATAAAGTTTGTGAACAAATAGCAGAAAGCGTTAATAAAGATTGTGTAGTAGTAGTTAAATCTACTGTACCAATAGGTACTAATGATAAAGTCGAAGAATATTTGAGAAAGAATGTTAAACCTGGAATTAAAATATATGTTGCATCAAATCCAGAATTTCTTGCTCAAGGAACAGCAGTAAGAGATACATTACATGCTTCTCGCATAGTTGTAGGTACAAATCATAGAGTACCTGAAAGAATAATGAGAAAACTATATTCGCCACTTACGAAAAAGCCATATAAAGTACCATATCTATCTATGAATAGATGCTCAGCAGAAATGGTTAAGTATGCTTCAAATGATTTCTTAGCACTAAAAATATCATATATTAATGAAATAGCAAACTTTTGCGAAAAGGTTGGAGCAAATATTGAAGATGTAACAAAGGGTATGGGTTATGATAGTAGAATAGGAAATAAATTTCTAAATGCTGGTATTGGTTATGGTGGTTCTTGTTTTCCAAAAGATACAAAAGCATTACATTGGTTAAGCAAAGAATTAGAACGCGAATTAAAGACTGTATCGGCATGTATTGAAGTAAATAAAAGACAAAAAATAATATTATATGAATACTTAAAAGAGTTACTAATTGATTTAGAAAACAAAAATATTGGAGTATTAGGACTTACATTTAAACCTGGTACTGATGATTTAAGAGAAGCTGCTTCAATTGATAATGTTGAATTATTATTAGATTCAGGAGCAAATGTGAAAGCATATGACCCAATAAGTACTGAAAAATTTAAAGAAAAAATTAAATTATTTGTTGATGAAGATAAAGTTGTCGAAAAAATTAACTATTATACAGATATAGATGATACAATTAAAGATTGTGATGCTGTATTAATTATGACGGAGTGGCCACAAATAAAAGAATATGATTTAAATAAGTATGAAGAGTTAATGAAAAATCCATTAGTATTAGATGGCAGAAATTGTTATAATTTGAAAGATGTAGAAAAAACAAAAGTTAAATATCTTTCAATAGGTAGAAAAAGGATAAATTTTGATAAAAAATAAAATTTCTATTATTTTAGTAATATTATGGATGATATTTATATTTGTAATGTCTTCATTTGATGCTACTAGTTCTTCTAATCAATCTAATTTTATAGTAGATATAATTACTAGTATAATAAATATTAAAGATATAGGGTTATTAAGTTTAATAATTAGAAAATTAGCACATTTTATAGAGTATTTTATATTAGGAATATTAGTAATAAACTTTATTACAAGATATGATAAAAAAATAATTATAGCAATACTTTTATGTATAATATATGCTACTAGTGATGAAATACATCAAATATTTGTTCCTGGTAGGAGTTGTCAAATAATAGATATTATGATAGATTCATTAGGGTCTATTATGGGAATATATTTATATAAATTAATAACTAAGAAGTGTAAGAATTAATCTTACACTTTTTTTGACATATTATGTTTATTTATTGTTATATAATTTATTAGAGGGGTGATACTATAAAGTATTTATATATATAGGACTTATACTTTTATTATTAATAACATTCTTTTATATTTCTCTTGGAATATTTATAATTATTAATAAAAAGTAAAGTATAAGTTTTTTCTTTAAAAAAGATATAAAATTGTCAAAATATGTGTTATAATTATATAGAAACATATTTAGGGTGATGCAATGAAAAAAAGAAAAAAAATAAGTTTATTTGGTATTATACTAGGTATATTACTAATAATTATGACAATTAGTTTAATAGTATTAATTAATACTTTTAATGTTATTCCAGATAATTATTATATATTAATAATTGTATTTTTAATTAGTTCTAATATTATATTAAATTTATTATTAATGTTTAATTTTAAAAATAAGTTTTTAAAAGTTATGCATATTATTTCATATGTTATAACAATACTTTTATTAATTTCATTTTCTTTTGGAATATTTTATTTAAATAAAACTATGAATTTATTTGATAATTTTAATGTTATAAAAGAAGAAGTAACAGATTATTATATTATAGTATTAAATGATTCAGTATATCAAGAACCATCAGACTTATATGAAAAAACATTAGAATATTATGATAAAACTGATAAAGAAGTATTAGATAGTATTAAGTTATCTCTTACTTATAGTAGTACAAGTGATATAAATTCTCTTAAAGATAACTTATTTAATCATAAAGTAGAATCAATATTAATAAGTGATATTATTAAAAATAAATATGAGGAAGAAGATAGTACATTTAATGAGAAAATAAGAGTATTAAAAACAATATCTATAAAAAATGAAATAGAGGATATAACTAAAAGAGTATCTATAAAAAACACTCCATATAATTTGTTAATTAGTGGTATAGATACTTATGGAGATATTAATAAAACTTCAAGAAATGATGTTAATATAGTTGCAACGATTAATCCAAATACTAATCAAATATTATTAACTTCAATTCCAAGAGATTATTATGTTAAATTACATGGTACTGAAGGATATAATGATAAGTTAACTCATGCTAGCTATTATGGAATAAATATGCAAGTTCAAACTATTGAAGACATATTTGATATAGATATAAATTATTATGTAAAAGTTAATTTCTCTACAGTAGTAGATTTAGTAGATAAAATAGGTGGCATTGAAGTATATGCTGATCAATATGTTAAATTAGGTAATTGCCCTGAAATAAAAGTAGGTATGAATAAATTAAATGGAAAATGTGCCCTAGCTTTTTCAAGAGAAAGACACTCTTATATTGATGGAGATAGACATCGTGGAAGAAATCAACAAGAAGTAATTAAAGCTATATTTAATAAACTTAGTAGTGGTACAACAATTTTAACTTCATATACTGATATAATAGATTCGCTTGATGGAAAGTTTGCAACAAATATGGATATGGAAGAAGTAACAAGTTTTATAAAATATGAATTAAATGATTTAAAAGATTATAAAATTGTTTCAACTCAAGTAGATGGCTATGGTTCAATGGGACCAACATATTCATATCCTAATCAAGATTTATGGATAATGATACCATATCCTGAAACTATAAATAATGCAAAAGAATTAATGAATAAAGTATTAAATAATGAAGTAATAGAGTAATTTATAAAAAAGTATATAAAATAATTAAATTTTATGATATACTAATAATAAGATAGGTAGGTAGATTTTGTGGAAGAAATAGATTTAAGAGAATTATTTAGTTTTTTTAAAAATAAAATATTTGTATTTTTTGTAATATTTATTGGAGTATGTTTATTAGGATGCCTTTATGCATTCTTTATACAAAAACCAATGTATAATTCATATACAAAAGTAATATTAAGTGGAGAAAATACAATTACTCAAACTGAATTAAATTTAAATAAAAACTTAGTAGATACTTATGCTGAAATAGTTAAATCAAGAAAAGTATTAGACCAAGTAATCGAAGAATTATCATTAGATAAAACTTATGATCAGTTAGTAAAACAATTATCTGTTACTGCGATTAATAATACTGAAATAATAAAAATAACCGCCAGTGATGAAAATCCAGTAGTAGCAAAAAATATTGCTAATGTTACAGCATCTTACTTTATTAAAGAAGTATCTAAACAATATAAAATGAATAATGTTAATGTTTTAGATGAAGCAATATTAAATGAAAAGCCATATAATATAAATATTCCAAAACAATTAGTTATATATATGATGATAGGATTTATTTTAGCATTTGGTATATTATTTGTTATTTACTACTTTGATCGTAGTGTTAAATCTGCTGAACAAGTAGAACAAAAAATTAAACTTCCAATTTTAGGAAGTGTACAAGAGATAGGAAGAGGTAAAAAGAAATGAAAGATGAACTAATTATAGATAGTAGACCCAAATCAAATGTAAGTGAAGATATAAGAACTATAAGAACTAACCTTCAGTTTACTTCTTCAGATAATGCTTCACAAGTATTACTTGTAACAAGCTCAATGCAAGGAGATGGAAAAAGTTTTATAAGTAGTAATCTAGCAGCAGCTTTTGCTCAAACTGGAGAATCAGTTTTAATCATTGATGGAGATTTAAGATTAGGTAGAATAAATAAAATATTTAATCTTTCTAATGAAAAAGGTTTTTCTAATTTATTAATATGTGATGACGAAATAGATTTTTCTCAATATATTAAAAAAACTAAAATACAAAACTTATATGTCATAACAAGAGGTAGTGTACCTCCAAATCCAAGTGAATTACTTAATTCATCAAATTATGAATCAATACTTAAAGTATTAAGAAAAAACTTTGATAGAATTATTATTGATGGAGTACCTGTTAATGGGTTATCAGATTCATTAATAATGGCTTCACATGTAGATAGAGTAATATTAGTATGTTCATGTAATCACACTAATATAGATGAATTAAATGAGGCAAAAAAAGCATTAGAAAAAGTAGATGCTAATATAGCAGGAGTAGTTGTAAATAGAACACCTCAAACAAAAAGAGGAAAATACTCAAGTTATTATGAATAGGAGGACTTTATGACTGATGTTCATTCACATATATTATTTGGTATAGATGATGGAAGTAGAACTATTTCTGAATCAGTTGAACTATTAAAGAAATTAAAAAGTGTAGGTTTTAATAATGTAATATTAACACCTCATTTTATTCTAGATAGTACATATAATTCTAATTATGAAGCTAATATAAAAATATATAATGAATTAAAAGAAAGATTAATTAGCGAAAATATAGATATAAACATATATTTAGGTAATGAAATATTTATTGATAAAAATGTTCCAACATTACTAGAAAAAAATATTATAACAAGTTTAAATGGAACTAAATATGTATTAGTAGAGTTTCCTATGCATAATAAATTATTAAATATAGAAGATATACTCTATGAAATAAGAAGTAAAGGCTATGAAGTAGTTATTGCTCATCCAGAAAGATATGATGCTTTTAAAGAAGATTATAGTATTGTAGATACATTACGTGAAGATGGATTTTTATTTCAAAGTAATTATTCTAGTATATTAGGTTATTATGGTAAAGACAGTATTAAATTATTAAAATATATGTTAAAAAGACATTATATTGATTTTTTAGGTACAGATATTCATCGTATAGAAAAAACATATGTTATTGATAATTTTAAAAAAATAGAAAAACATATTATAAAAGTTACAGGTTCAGAGTATTACAATAAAATACAATTAAATAATAATAAATTAGTATAAGATTATTATCGTGTAGATAGTAATCTTTAAATATATTAAATTATGTGATTTTATTGACAAAAAAAATAATTTCTCATATAATTAATAAGCAACGAATGGAGGAAGGTTATGAAACATGTTTTAAAAATATTAAAAAAATCAATAGTACCAATTGTTTTTATAATGGCATTTTTAGTATTACAAGCTTTACTTGATTTATCACTTCCAACTTACACATCAGATATAGTTAATAATGGTATAGTTAACTATGGTATAACTAATAGTTATCCAGATGTAATTAGAGAAAGTGAATATAATAAATTAACTAAATATCTAACTAATGAAGAAAAAGATATTGTTGGTGATAGTTATAATTTAATAGAAAAAGGCAATGTTAATTATATAAATGAATATAGTGCACTAAATAATGAAAATATTTATTTAATAACAGATAAAGTAGATAGTACTAAATTAAATACTATTATGAAAAAAGTAATTTCTATTAATTATTTAATAGAAAATAATATGATTAATTTAAATGATTTATCTAAATATAGTAATAATAAATTAAATATAGATGAAACATTATTAAATCAAGTAGTATTAAATTATATTAAAGAAGAATATGTTAAAGTTGGAATAGATATAGATACTATGCAAATACATTATGTATTATCTTCAGGACTTAGAATGTTAGGAGTAGTACTTTTAATTGTTATAACTGCGGTTATTATTAGTTATTTGTCATCAAGAGTAGCTGCTAAATTTGGTAGAGAATTAAGAAATAAAGTAGTATCAAAAGTTATGTCGTATTCAGAACAAGAATTAAAAGAATTCTCTATAGCATCTCTTATAACAAGAAGTACAAATGATATTCAAAATATTTCTAATGTACTTACTATGATTTTTAGAAGTGTAGTATTTGCTCCAATTATGGGAATAGGAGCATTCATAAAAGTATATAATATGGCTGGACATATGTCTTGGGTATTGGGTTTAGGTATAGGAGCAGTAGTATTTATAATAGTATTTTTATTACTTGCAGTATTGCCTAAAACAAAAATATTACAAAGTTTAATAGATAAAGTAAACCTAGTAGCAAGAGAAATATTAACAGGACTTCCAGTAATTAGAACATTTAATACAGAAAAATACGAAGATGATAGATTTGATGAAGCTAATACTAAATTAACTAAAACAAACCTTTTTGTAAATAGAACTATGTCTATGATGATGCCTACCATGACATTAGTACTTAATATGATGTGTATTTTAATAATTTGGGTAGGTGCAGGTAAAGTTAATGATGGATTAATTGGTGTAGGAGATTTACTTGCTTTAATTCAATATTCAATGCATGTAATATTCTCATTCTTAATGGTAGCATTACTTAGTGTATTCTTACCAAGAACTATTGTATCATTAGGAAGAATTGGAGAAATATTAAATAAAGATAGTTCAATATTAGATAAAAAACATCCAAAACATTTTCCAAAAGATAAAAAAGGATATATTGAATTTAAAGATGTATCATTTAGATATTATGATGGTGAAGAAGATACTTTATCTAATATTAGTTTTACTGCTAAACCAGGGGAAGTAACTGCTATTATTGGTTCAACGGGAAGTGGTAAATCAACATTAATAAATTTAATACCAAGATTTTATGATGTAACAAGTGGTAGTATTTTAGTAGATGGAATAGATATAAGAGATGTTAAACAAAAAGATTTAAGAGATAAAATAGGACTAGTACCTCAAAAAGGAGTATTATTCTCTGGTACAATTGAATCAAATATTAAATTTGGTGAAGATGATATGGACTTTAAAAAAGTAGAAAAAGCAAGTATCATAGCACAAGCCAAAGACTTTATAACTGAAAAAGAAGATAACTATAATTCTCCGATTAGTCAAGGGGGAAAGAATGTAAGTGGAGGACAAAAACAGCGTCTTGCTATTGCAAGAGCAGTTGCTAAAAATCCAGAAATTTATATTTTTGATGATAGTTTTTCAGCTCTAGATTATAAAACAGATTCAGAAGTAAGGAAGAATTTAAGAGAAAATACTAAGGGTTCTACAATAATAATTGTTACTCAAAGAGTAAGTACTGTCTTAAACGCTAACCAAATAATTGTCTTAGATGAAGGAAAAATGGTTGGTATAGGAACACATAAAGAATTATTAAATAGTTGTGAAATATACAAAGAAATTGCTAAATCACAATTAGGAGAGGGGGAATTATAGTATGCCTCCAGTTAAACAAAATATAGAAAAACCAAAGAATTTCAAAAAAACTCTAAAGAAAACTTTTAAGTATTTAAAAGAATATAAAATATCTTTAATAATTGTAGTAATATTAACTATGTTAAGTACAGTATTTTCAATTGTAGGTCCTAAAATATTAGGTAATGCTACAACAGAAATATTCAAAGGAATATCAAGTAAACTAAGCGGAGGAACTGGTGTAAACTTTGATAATGTATTTAAAATATTATTTACACTTGGTATACTTTATATAGTAAGTGCAATATTTTCATATATTCAAGGATTTATAATGACTAATATTGCTCAAAAAACATCATATAAATTAAGAAAAGAAATAATAGAAAAAATTAATCATATGCCATTTAGTTATTTTGATAAAAAATCATATGGAGAAACATTATCAGTAATAACAAATGATTCAGATAATTTAAGTATGGGTATTAATCAATCTGCAACACAATTAATTAGTTCTATAACGGCACTTTTAGGTATATTTATAATGATGTTAACAATTAATGTAACTATGACATTAGTAACATTAATATTAATTCCAATTTCATTAGTATTAGTAAGTTTTATAGTTAAAAAGAGTCAACATTACTTTAAAGATAATCAAGAATATCTAGCAAGTGTAAATGGTAAAGTTGAAGAAATGTATTCAGGTCAAAATATAATTAAGGCATTTAATAATGAAGAATATATGGTAAATGACTTTAAAAAAGAAAACGAAAAATTATATAATTGTGCATGGAAAAGTAATTTTATATCTGGACTTATGCATCCAATAATGAATTTTACAGGTAACTTAGGTTATGTAGGAATAGCAGTACTTGGAGCATATAATGTTGTAAAAGGTAGAATTACAATAGGTAATGTTCAATCGTTTATTCAATATGCTAAAAACTTTACAGAACCAATAAATGAAATGGCACAAATATCTGCAACATTACAATCAACAATAGCATCAGCAGAAAGAATATTTGATTTTCTTGAAGAAAAAGAAGAACCGAAAGTAACTAATCCAGTTAAATTAGATAATGTTTTGGGTAATGTAGAATTTAAACATGTAAGTTTTGGTTATGATGAAGACAATATTATCATTCATGACTTTAATGCCAAAGTAAAAGCAGGGCAAAAAATAGCAATAGTAGGACCAACTGGTGCAGGTAAAACTACTATGGTAAAATTACTTATGAAATTTTATCAACCAACAAAAGGTAGTATCTTACTTGATGGAGTAGATTTAAGTAATATTAATCGTAGTGATTTAAAAGGAATATTTGGAATGGTACTTCAAGATACTTGGTTATTTAGTGGAACAATAATGGAAAATATCCGTTATGGAAAAATAGATGCAACAGATGAAGAGGTAAAACAAGCAGCAATTACCGCTAATATTAATCACTATATAATGACTCAACCAGATACTTATAATATGGTATTAAACGAAGAAACAAATAATATTTCTGGCGGTCAAAAACAATTACTTACAATAGCAAGAGCAATACTTTCTAATCCCAAAGTATTAATATTAGATGAAGCAACATCTTCAGTAGATACAAGAACAGAAATATTAATTCAAGAAGCTATGGATAAATTAATGAAAGGTAGAACAAGTTTTATAATTGCTCATAGATTATCTACAATAAAAAATGCCGATTTAATTTTAGTAATGGATAATGGTGATATTGTAGAACAAGGAACACATGAAGAATTATTAAAGAAAAATGGTTTCTATGCTAATTTATATAATTCTCAATTTGATAAAGTAAGTTAACTCTATTTTATATAGAGTTTTCTTATATTCATGTATGATTAATTTCATACCTTAAACGCATTGCATTTAATTAATTTTTGTGATAAAATACTAAGACTGAAAGGGAAACATGCGAAATTAATTGAAAAAAGCATATAAAGATGATAAAATATTTATTGAATAAGGGGGAGAAGTATTATGAAAAATGAAACAGGTTATCCACATATAGATAAACCATGGATGAAGTATTATGACAAAAGTATAGTTGATAATAAAGATCCAAAAATGAATTTAACTGTTGACCACATAGATATTTATAAAGATAAAAAGAATATAAAGGTAAAAAGAAAATAATAAGAAAGAGGGAGTAAATATGGATAATTTTAACAAACCTTCAAAAATGGGGTTAAATATGAATTTTTATAGTAATGATTCAAGGAATGCTACTATACCTGAGGATAGTGAATATAATTTTTTATATGAAAGAAACAAAAAATATATGAATAATATCGCTTTAACTTTTGGCAATTTAGATATTTCCTATGAAGAACTACATACTAAGATTGATGAGTATGCAAGAAGTTTATATAAAAGAGGGGTTAGAGAAAATGATATAATTGCTGTTTCTGTTGCTAACACACCAGAAGCAATTTATATAAATTATGCTTTAAATAAATTAGGAGCTATAATATTGCCAATTAATCCAATGGATAAAAGTTATAAGATAATGCAAGATTTAAAAGTGGTTAGACCAAAAATGTACATTGGAATAAATGATACATATCAAAATATAAAGAAAGCAAGTAAAGATATTGATTTAGATATTATTTTATTTCCTGTTGTTAAATCTTTAGACAATAATTTAATTAAACTATTATATCAATTTAAACAAATATTTAATGGTAATGTATTATTTTCTTTGGATAATAATTTAGATTATATTTTAAAAAAAGGAAAAAACTTTAATGAAGCAGTTTATCCTGAGCATAAAGCTAATAAAATTGGAGACATTATGTTTACTGGTGGATCAAGTGGTACACATAAAGGAGTTATGCTAAGTGAAAATGGAATTAATGCTGTAGCTAAATCCTTGGATTATGTTACTGAATTACAACCAGGCGAAGTTTTTATGGGGAATTTACCAATGTTTATGGCTTTTGGAAAACTTTCTATGCATTATGCATTATGTAAAAATTTACATGTTAACTTTACATTTAAACCACTTCCAAAAGATTTTAAGGAAGAACTATATAGAATAAAACCTGCAGGTGTCTTTGCAGGGCCAATACAGTGGGAAAACTTTATTAATAGTGTTTTCTCAGAAATAACTGGTGATAATGAAAAAATAGATTTTAGTTTAAATAGAAATATAGATTATAAAAAATATTTAGAAACATTAAGAGAATTAGTCAGAAAGAATGATACAAGCAAATTAGATATGTCTTGGTTAAAAATGGGAGTATCAGGTGGTGAACAATTAAAAATGTTTACTGAATTGGTTTGCTCAATGTTATTTGAAGAATTAGGAGCAAAAGATAATTTATGGAATGGGTTAGGAATGACAGAGATGTGGGCTCCTGTTTCTGTTAAAATGGGAAGAAAAAATTCAAATGGTACAGTCGGAGCATTAATACCATTTAATAATCAAATGATAATTGATCCAATCACAATGGAAGAATTAGGAATTAATCAAGAAGGATTACTTTGTGTAAATGGTCCAGGTATGATGCAAGGATATTATAATAATCCTGAAGAAACTGCTAAATCATTTATATATAAGAACAATGAAAAGTGGTTGCTTACTGGTGATATTGCAAAAGTATTACCTAATGGAGAGATTGAATATATAGATCGTGCTAAAAGAAGTTTTGTGTGTGGAATCGAAAATATTTATCCACAAAGAATAGAAAACTTACTTAGTAGTATTCCCGAAATTAGAGAAAGTATAGTTACAAAAGTTCAAGATAATGAACTACAATATGTACCAAAATATCATATAAGTTTATATGATGAAAATACTAATATTGAATTATTGAAAGAGAAAATTATTAAATTAATATTATCTACATTAGGAGAAAATAATTTAGCTAGATATTATGAATTTTATTATGAACCACTTTCAAGAACTAGCAATGGTAAATTGGATCCAAAACCATATCAACAACAAGATGTTGAAAAAGCGAAGAAACTAATAAAAAAATAAAAAATATAGAAATAAAGTAACACGTTTTGTAGACTTGTTACTTTATTTATGCTATACTTAATTTATACAAATAAAGAGGAGTTAGTATGATAGGAATATGTTTTTCGATAAGTGGTATTATATTTTTAAGCATTTTTATGGTGTGCTTTTTTTCAAAAAATAGTATTAAAAGTGATGAAACAAAATTATATGGTAATTTGTTAATAATTACTTTTATTGGTTCATTAATAGATATATTTAGCTTTATATTGTATAAAATGGGAGTAGATGTTAATTCTTTATTATATACTTTATTAGCAAAGGGTATGTTGGTATATTTTGTAGCATGGGTTCTAATTTTTACTAGTTATGTTTATGCAATATCAAAGAATAGTATTATAAAATATAGATCGATAATATTTAAAATTATTTTTGTATTGTCTTCTATTTCTGTCTTGTCATTTCCTATTGATTTCAAAAAAACAGCAAATGCAGTTTATCCAAGTGGACTTGGTGTCAACTTAACTTATTTAATTGTTGGAGTTTTTCTAATAGTTTCAATTGTTTTAACATTAAGAAATATAACAAAAGAGCAAGTAAAAAAATATATTCCAATATTTTTAGTAATAATAATGTTAATTTCAGCAACATTAGTTCAAAAAGTATTTCCAGATTCATTTTTAATTAATTTTTCCTTAGTAACTGTCGTATCTGTAATGTATTTTACAATAGAAAATCCTGATACAAAAATGCTCGAAGAGGTTCATAAAGCAAAAGTAATAAGTGATAATGCTAATGAAGAAAAAACTATGTTTTTATATAAT
>CAJMAC010000004.1 GCA_905211265.1 uncultured Eubacteriales bacterium | reverse complement strand
AAGAGGTAAAAAAATGAAAAAGAAAATAATATTAATAATCACACTAATTATAACACTATTCTTTATAAATAGTAATGATATATATGCTGATGCATTCTGTGATAAATTAGAAGAAAAACAGGGATATACAAATTTATGCCAATATATATATATTGATGGTACATTGCCAATAACAGCCAATTTATATATAAAAAATGGTGAAACAATGATAGAATGGAAATGTGATACAAGAAATCCTAATGTAAGAAAATCAGCTAAGAATATATGTGACAAAAAAACTACACAAACAGTTAAATCAACCGAAGGTGAAAAAATAATAGAAGGTAAACAAAGCGCAATAAATACTGATCAATATCACTTTTCAAATTACATCAGTACTAATTCATGTCCTGCATATATATATCACTATTTTGGTTCGATAAGTAAATTTGGTGGTAATATACATTTCTATTACAAATGGCTACCAACAAACGATGACTCATATAAATTAGATAATGCTACAACAGCAGATTGGTATAAATTAGAATTAAAAACAGATTGTAAAAATGGAAATACAGAAGAACCCAGTGTAGACCCAAAACCAACTACATGTGAAGGATTAATTAGTGATAATTTACGAGAGTTAATTAATAATATAATGACATATATAAGAATAGCAGTACCAATATTATTAGTAGGATTAATAATAGTAGATTTTGCAACAGCAATATTTGCAGAATCAGATGATAAAATGAAAAAAGCACAAAGTAAAGTAATAAAAAGAATAATTATAGCGATAGTAATATTCTTTGTACCAACATTAATAAATTTATTATTTAATATTGTAAATGATGTTTGGGTAGATGCTCATTATGAAATATGTGGATTAGATAAATAGAAAGAAATAATCTTTCTATTTTTGCTAGCATAAAAATAAAAATTAAAAAAAATAAAAAATATATTTAATATTTAATAATTTTATGCTATAATATCAATATGATGAATTATTATGTCTATATTTAAAAATTAATAAAAAACTTTGTGTTTTTAAATATACTTAGAAATAAATAAAGTTGGTTAATGATATTTTATATTATACAATTTTGTACTAATTAATATTAATCAACAAGGGAGTGATTTGATGAACTTTTTGTTAGGATTAAATGATGTTCTAGAAATGATAAACAATGGTTTGAAAGGACTTACAGCATGGATAAGCGAATTTTTATATACAGGAATTGCTGGCTTATATGAGCTATTCATGGATATGGGTTCAATGTTATATGTTGATAAATTTTCTGACATATATAACAAAATAAGCCTAATTATTGGAGTATTTATGGTTTTTAGAACTATATTTTGGTTAATAGAAATATTAATAAATCCAGATTATATGACAGATAAAGAAAAGGCCCCAATTAATATAATAAAAAAAATTCTAGTATCTGTAATAATGTTAGCAATAACACCGACTCTTTTTAAATATGCATATGACATACAATATGAGGTTGTAACAAGTGACCTTATTGCACAAGTTATATCACCTTCAGGAACAGAAGTTACAAGTGCAAAGAAGGCTGGTAGACTAATGGCAGCAAACCTATTTAATAATTTTTATTCAATGAATGATGAAGAAGGGATTGATACTTCCGCTTCAGAATATACAACATGTTCAGAATATGCAGGCAAAGATGGTTATTATTATAGACATTTATCAGGGGTAGCAAATGATGATCCAAATGCCGGAAAACTTGTAAATTTAGCAGGAAATTTATGCTTAACATATAAACAAAATATTTCTACATCAACTGGTACAATTAAAGCAAATATTGTAAATTTTGATGGATTAATGGCAGTTGGAGTTGGAGTATTTGTATTTTGGATGATTTTAATGTACTGTATTAGTATTGGCAGTAGATACATTCAATTAATATTTTTACAAATAATTGCTCCAATACCAATAATGGCCTACTTAACACCTAAAAAAGATAATATGTTTTCAAAATGGATTAAGCAATGTACAACAACATATTTAGATTTATTTATAAGAATTGCAATAATAAACTTTTCGATAACACTAATATCAATGATTTTAGGAGAAAATAGTATTTTATCTGAAATATCATCAAGTGCCAATAATGGTTTAATACAAATATTTTTGGTTCTAGGATTACTAACATTTGCAAAAAAAGCACCAGATTTAATTCAAGAATTATTACCAAAGAGTGTTACAAAAGCAAGTGGAGACTTTGGATTAAGTTGGAAGAAAAGAACAGATGCAATGGTAGGTGGCAAATATGTTTACCAAGCACCTAAAAAAGCATTGGGATTTGCAGTTGCAGGAACAGGTGCAATAGCCAAAAATGCAATAGTGCGCGGATATAATGCTGCCAAATACAATGCAAGACAAAATGAAAAGGCTAATGAATATAAAAACAAAAGAATACAACAACTTCAAAACGCTAAAGCAAAAATGGAGAATAGTGAAAAATATAGAAGTCTTAGTGCAGAAGAACAACAAAGATTATCAAATAATATGCAACAAAGAATTAATAATATGAAAAACAGGAGTACCCATGCTATTAGAAATGATTTAAAGAAACAAAACAAAAATTTACAATATCAATATGCTAATATATCAGATTCAGATCCAAATGCAAAAGAAAAAAGAGCAAAAATTATGGAAAAAATTACTGCTAATAGTGATATGGTTGGATACAGAAATCAAGCAACAACATTTGCTACATCAGTATTAAGTGGAGTTGCAACAGCAGGAAGCGCAGCAATACACGAAGATGGATATAAGAAAATCATTAAAAAGGCAAGAGAAACACAAGTTCAAAAAATTACAAAAGAACAAGGTTGGTTTAAAGATAATCCTGCAACTTTTGATAATGCTGTTAAAAGAACAGTATCAGTTATTCAAAGAAAATATGGCTTTGAAACTGAGGGACAAGCAGTTCAATATGCAATCGACGATTTAGATGCAGGAATAAAAAAACAAAAAGAAGAAGTTACTAAGTTGCAAGAGGTTGAAAAGGCATATAGTAATAATAAATCATCAGTTAAGGCAGTTGAAACTGAAGGCTCAGGAGACTTAGCAAAAAATAAAAGGCTTAGAGTTTATGATGCTACAAATAATAGATGGAACGATGTAGTATTATCGACAAGAACCAACGAAATGAAAAATGCAATTGAAAGAACAAAAGAATTTTACAATAATATGACACCAACACAAAGTACAATGAGGGTTAATAGAAATGATGCTGAATTCGGTATGTTATCAAATTTAATTAACACAATAGTAAATAATGCAAATCCTACTGATACACCAGCTGAAAAAGCAAGACAAAAAGCAGAACTAGAAAATCAAGCACTAAGTTGCAACTCACTTGATGAAGCATATAACAAAATAATTACTGCGTCTACCCAAAGAATGAATCTTGAAGAGTCTGATTATGGTAGAGAACAAGGTGCTGCAGGCTTAATGAATTTATTATTTAGAAATGCTGGAATAGCAATAGATAAAGATGCTTATTCAAGTCAAGCGATAGAAAATGAATATAATTCATTGATGAGGGAATTAAATAATAATTCAAACAGATATGGTGATGAAATTAAAGGATTACAAAGTGAAATTGAAAATTTTACCATTGGTAAAACAGCAGCGGATTTTACTGAAGAAAATATAAGAGAATTATCTAATAAATGGAAGAAATTAAAGGGCGTATTTGAAAGAGAACAAGCAGAACACGCAAGAGAAACAGCAGATGCAAACGATGTATTACAAGATGCTCAACACGAAAAAGAGGCATTCCAACGTTATATTGAAAATACTGTAAATATTAATAATGATAAATATGGTGGTAGTGGTAAATAATTATGGATAAGATTCAAAGAAAAATAAATTTCTTAACAAAGTTAAAAATGTCATTTGGTATTGACACTAAATCTGATGAAATAGAAATGGATTTAAAAGATTTAAGAAAAAAACAAGAAAAAGTACAAACAGACATTGAAACTAGTAGAAATAAGTTATCTATAATAGATTTATGTATAACTGATATAAATAAAATATATGAATTATCCGAAGAAGATATTCAAAATGGTGATGCAATAAAGTATAGCACTGAATTAACATCATATGAATTATCAATAGCAAGATCAAAAAGACAACAAGTTGATATATCAGTTATTACTAATATGCAATTAACGTATCAAAAAAAGAAAGAACAGTTTGTTCAAAGACATATTAATGATATAATAGCTAATACAAATATTCATGAAGGCAATTCAAATCAAATCTTAATATTGTTAAATAAAATTAAGCATAATCTTGAAAGACTGAAGGTTAGTTCAGAAATAAAAGATGCATTAGATTTAGAAAAAGTTAAAAATCATCTATTATCTATGAGAAATCCTGTTAAATACAAAAATGATGATAGTATGAGTATTAACAATGAATTAAATAGCCAAATAGTAAATATTGAAACTTCAAAAGAAAAATATTATGCTGATTACGCAAAAGAACAAGTAAATAAAAAAAGAAGATAAGGAGTGTGATACAAAATGTATGAAGATAGTTATTTAGTACCAGCTAATGCTAAAAAAGGTATGCTATGGTTTAACTTTTTAAGGCCAATTGATGCAATAATCTTTGGAATTGGAGTGGCAATAACAATATTATTGCTTGTAATTCTAAAAACCTCATCTCTTTTGATGCTAATTTTAGCAATTATGCCTGCAGCAATTTCAGCATTGCTTGTACTACCAATACCATATTATCACAATACATTATGTGCAATACAAAGTATAATATCATTTTATACTGAAAGAAGAAGATTTGTATGGAAGGGTTGGTGTATTTATGAGAGATTCCTCAACACAAAAAAATAGTAGGTATGCAGAAGATTGGATACCAGTAAAAGACATAACTGATGGATGTATAATTACAAATAATGGTACAAAAGTAACTGGAGTTAAGATTACTCCAAGAAATATATTTATACTTGATAAAATATCACAAGATAATACTATTATAGCTTTGAAAAACTTTTATAATACTATTGATTTTGAATTCTGGTTAATATCAACAGATAAACCGGTTGATATTGCAGACTACTTAGCAAGACTACAAGTTTTATTTAATCAAACTACTAGTCCAGTATTAAAAAAATTAATAATGCAAGATGTTGACAAAGCAAATGAATTTATTGAAAATAGTGTTACTGATACTGAGTATTATATATTATTTAGAGAAAAAAATAGTGAACAAATACAAAAAAAATTAAGAACATTAATAACAGGATTAGCAAATGCAGGATTAGATGCAACACAAACATCTAATGATGATTTGAGGGTAGTATTAAATAGTTTCTTAAATGGGGGAATGAATACAGAGTTTGGAACGGTGATGCCATTATGAACATAAAAAGTCAATTAGCACCAAAAGGATTGGAATTTGATAAAGGTGGTTCTTTCTTTACCATAAGTGATAAATATGCCACAATACTTACAGTTGTATCATATCCAAGATTTGTTGGACCAGGATATTTAGCAAATATCACGAATATGTCTGGTGTTAAAATGGTTATTAAGCATTTACCACTAAGTGGAGATGTAATAAGAAAAATGCTTAATAAAGAAATTGCAGATTTGAGAGCAAGATATGATAATGAAAGAGATAATACAATGTTAGAAAAATATCGTCAAGATATGGATTCATTAGATTATTTCATTCAACAATTTACTGCATCGCAATCAAAAACATTTGATTTTCAAATGCATTTAATGTTAATTGCAGACACTAAAGAGGGACTAGAAAATAAAAAAATGCAAGTAAAAAATTACTTAGATGCAATGGAAATGAAGGCTATACCACTTAGGTTTGAACAACAAAATATATTGAAATCAATAATTCCAATTTTTCCTAATCAAGCAGTAGAATCAAGAATAGGTACACCAATGCCAAGTCCTACAATGGCTGCAATGTATCCATTTATCTTTGATACAATTAAAGACGAAGGCTTATCAACATTACTTGGAGTAGACTTCTCTGGTGGTGTAGTATTATTTAACCAATTTCTATATCAAATAAGAAAAGAAAACAACAGAAATAATGCCAATATGATTATATTAGGTACTTCTGGTAGTGGTAAATCAACTGCAGCAAAATTAATATTAAGAAGCCATATAAGAAATGGTTATCAAATAGTGGCAGTAGATCCAGAAGGCGAAATATCTGAGATGACAAAGATGTATGGTGGTACAGTTGTAGACCTTGGAAAAGGTGGAGAATTTGGAATGGTTAATCCACTTGAAATTTTAGTTGATGCTGACGATGATGAGTTAAGAAATGGTGCAGGTAACACTGTTCTTACCAAAACTTTACAAACATTAAAAGCATTTATGAAATACTATGATCCAGGAATTGAAGAAGACGTATTAACACTATTTATTGGAATAGTACAAGATACATATGAAAGATTTGGAATTAATTTTCAAACTGATTTTAGTAGATTTAAACCAGAAAATTATCCAACATTTTCAGATGTTTATGCAACAGTTTATGGAAAATTAACATCTTTAACCGAAAAAACTCATGAAAGAGATGTTTTAGAAAGACTAGAACTTAAAATAAGACCATTTGTTAGAGAACTAAAATTTTATTTCAATGGTCATACATCAATTACTTCAAATACAGACTTTATAGTATTTAATATAAAAGAATTAATGAATTCAGATGTAAATATAAGAAATGCTTTACTATTCAATGTATTAAAATATGCTTGGAGCCTATGTTTAAATCCAAATGTAAATACAGTTTTATCAGTAGATGAAGCTCATGTCTTACTTGGAGAAAAAAATATTTTAGGAGCAGAGTTCTTAGCACAAGTACAAAGAAGAGCTAGAAAATATAACACAGGAACAATAATAATTACTCAACAACCATCAGATTTTGTTGGTGAAGGAATAATTAGTCATGGTAAAGCAATATTCGATAATGCTTCATACTATTTAGTAATGGGATTGAAGAAACAAGCGGCAGAAGATTTAGCACAACTAATAGATTTAAATGATAATGAAAAAGAGGGTATTAAAAGATACAGTCAAGGACAAGGTTTGTTTGTATGTGGTAATAGAAGAATGCAAATAAATGTTGTCGTATCAGATAATGAATTAGAATCATTTGGAAGCGGTGGAGGATTCTAATTTAAAGGAGGTATTGTATGAATAATGATTTTAACAAAAAAGATAATTTGAATGACAAAAAAGAAAAATCATTACTTAGAGATATGGCAAAAAAAGGCATATCAAAAAAAATAAAAGCAATGCCTCTTAAAACAAAACTTATTATAGGAGGCATAATTCTAGGGGTTGTGCTTTTTATGTTGTTTTTTGTAGTATTAATAAGCCCATTAATGATGTTGTTATTATTTGGTGGTGGAAGTGGAAATACTGGAAGTGGTTCAAATTTAGGCTATATTGATAGTAATTCAGAAGATAATTATTGGTGGCCAGTAGGTGGAACAGAAGTAGAAGAAAAAGATGGGGTAGAATATGCAACTGGTACTCCTTCATCATTAGTAGTAACATCAGAATTTTCACCATCAAGAACAATTAATGGAGTAACGTCATCACATACAGGAATGGACATTGGAGCATCAGGAAATCAAACTGATTATGTTATTGCCTCAATGAAAGGAATTATATATTCTACATTTAATGGTTGTAACAATAATGGGTATTATCAAAATAAATGTGGTGGAGGTTATGGTAATCATATAGTAATTGAACATGCAAATGGTGTATATACAGTATATGCTCACTTATATCCGAATAGTATAAGAGTAAGTCAAGGAGATACAGTTAATCAGGGACAAATTATAGCAGAAATGGGTAATAGTGGTAGTTCAACCGGAAAACATTTACATATAGGAGTAGAAGTTGGTGGAAGAGGCTCCAAATATGCAGTAAATCCAAGGGAATATATATTTGTAGATAATCCTAGACCAGTAACAGTACCAAGTGGAAGCGATAATAATACAAGTAATCAAGGAGAATTACTTACAATGCTAAGAAGTTGGGAAGGTACAGGAACTATTAAAGGAGATAATTATGTTGTATATCCTGACTCTGGTGGAGTATTAACTGTTGGACATGGTGTAACTCTAATAAATAACAAGGACAAATTTAAAGATCACGGAATAGATATAAGTAAATTAAAATCAGGTAGTGAAATAAAAATATCAATTGTTGATGCAATAGAATTAGAAATATTAGAAGATAATAGAAATTATGTAAATGGTATATTAAGTAATAATAATATAACATTAGAAAGTTATCAAGTTGATGCATTAATAATTAGAACTTATAATACTGGTAATATAAAAAACTTTCCAACACATTATAAACAATATGGAAACACAGAAGCATTATATGATAACTATATGAGTAGTCCAACAACAGCAATAGATGGAACTTATTTATCAGGACTAGCTAGAAGAAGGGAAGCAGAGTGGAAATTATTTAATAAAGGTATATATACCTATAACTAATATTGAGGTGAAAAATGAATAAAAGAGATATAAAAACAATAGTAGTTTTATTAATAATTTTTAGTTTAATAGCAATAATTATATTAATTTATCAAAAAAATTATGTAGATGTTGAAGGAAATACAGAATTTAATAAATTAACATTACTTGAAGATGAAAATAATTTCTTATCAGTATCAAACAATATAAATAAAATATGTGAGTATTCAACAAATAATTCTAATAATTTAAAATATATTTCAAATGTTAATTCTAAAGAGTATGAAAATACAACATTTAAAGCTGATAAAATATATGTAATAAGTAGACTAAACTTATATAAATACTATGTAGTAGGTAACTTATATGAAAATATATACGATATGCCAAATAAATTAATAAACGAAAAATACTATATATTAAATTATGATATGGATACTTCAGCATTTTTTGTTGAGGAAATAGATAAAGAAGCATATAACAATGCTAAAAATATAAATCATGAATTTAAAAATATAGAAAAGAATAATTATAATAAGTTTGATTATACAACACTAAGTAATAAAAGTAGAGCGGCATTATATTTTAATGATTTTCTTGATAAATTATATACAAATACAAATGAAGCATATATTTTGATAGATAGTGAAACTAGAACAAATCATTTTGATACATTAGATAAATTTAATGATTTTGTTAACAAGCATAACAACATAACAATGCAAGAATTTAGTGTAAATGGTAATACAATAGGAATAAAAGATAACTATAATAATGAATATATTATAAATATTACATATGTCCTAAAGTATAATGTGACAATAAATATTAAAGAATAATTTAAAAATTTATAAAAAATAATTATGTTGCAATTTATAAACTCGTGTGCTATAATAATACTGAAAAAAAAGGAGGAAAAGAATATGAAGTTTAGTGCAGAACCAAAAGATTGGGCAATGTTTGGAGCATTTTGTTTATTCTTATTATATATGTGTGCAATAGGAGTACTAAATGCATCATCACTAGCCACTGAAGGAACATTTTATGGTTTATCACCATTCAAGGCATTTACGTTTCAATATCTTGGAGCAACAATTGCTTTATTTGTCCTTGCTTTAGTAGGAATTTTTGCCGCAGTAAGTTCATATTTCTTTGATAGAGAAAGTGGATTTGGTTTTTTTGCTAGAGGAAAAAAAGATAAAGGATATTCTAGATGGGCAAAAGAATCAGAGATTAAAAAAACACTATCAGAAGTAGATCCAAAAGCCTATAAAGCAGATGCTGCAGGTCTAGCAGTAATAAACAATGGCAAAAAAATGTGGGTTGACAATGGCGAAATGCATAACCTAATAATGGGTGCTACTGGTTCAGGTAAAACACAAATAGTAGTATTCCCACTTGTTTATAACTTAGCAAAACACGATGAATCAATGATAATAACAGACCCTAAGGGTGAAATTTACGAAAATACCGCTAATATGTTAAAAGAAAGAGGATATAATATTGTTTTATTAAACTTCAGAAATCCACAAAATGGTAATGCTTGGAACCCAATGACTTTACCATATAAATTATACAAAGAAGGCGACACTGATAAAGCAATAGAATTGCTAGATGACTTAGCCTTAAATATATTATATGATGGTAAAGCAAATGATCCGTTTTGGGAAAAAACATCAGCAGATTATTTTACAGGATTAACATTAGGATTATTTGAAGATGCCGATGAAAAAGAAATAAATATAAATAGTGTTAACCTAATGGCTACAATTGGTGAAGAAAGATTTGGAGCACCAAACAATAATTATATAAAAGAATATTTTAATTCTAAAGATCCATCAAGACCAGCCTATATAAATGCTTCTGGTACAGTATATTCACCAGAAGAAACTAAAGGTGGAATTTTATCAACATTTAAACAAAAAATAAAACTATTTTCATCACGTGATAATTTATCAGAAATGTTATCACATAGTGACTTTGACATGAAAGATATCGGAAGACAAAAAACAGCAGTATTTATGATAGTACAAGATGAAAAGAAAACATTACACCCATTAGCAACAATATTCATTAAACAAGTATATGAAACATTAATTGATGTTGCACAAGAATGTGGCGGAAAATTACCTAATAGAACAAACTTTATTCTAGATGAGTTTGCTAATATGCCACCACTTAAAGATGTTACAACAATGGTAACCGCAGCAAGAAGTAGATTAATCAGATTTAACTTCATTATTCAAAACTATGCACAATTAAATCAAGTATATGGTAAAGAAGATGCAGAAACTATTAAAGGTAACTGTAACACAATGTACTTAATAAGTAGTGAATTACAAGCACTCGAAGAAATTAGTAAAATGTGTGGAGAAGTAAAATCAAAGGAAAAAGATAAAACTGCTTCGACTCCACTTGTTACAGTAAGTGATTTACAAAGATTATCTAAATTTGAAGTAATTTCATTAAGATTAAGATCAATGCCTTTCAAAACAAAATTAACACCAAATTATAAAATGGATTGGGGTAAAAAATATGAAAGAGCAACATATCCACATAGAGAAAAAGAAGAAGTTAAATTATTTGATTTAAAAGAATTTGTCAAAAATCTAAAAAAAGAAAAAATGAACGAAATGATGAGTGGAATGGGGATGCCAAATGGAAATAATCCGTTTAGTGCTAACCCATTTGGTGCTAATCCATTCGGAGGATCAAGTCCAATGGTAAATCCGTTTGCAATAGGACAAATGCCAATGTCTAATCAAACAACATCACTTAATTCATCAGATGATATGAAAGAAGAATCAACATTCAATGTTGAAGACTTGGTTAAAAAGATTGATGCTAAAATTGCAGAACTTGAAGAAGAAGAAAGAAAAGAACAACAAGAGAAGAAACAAAATGATAATATGGTTGATCCAAACTTAAATGACTTAATTAATAATAATGAACCAATAAAAGAAGCAATAATTGAAGAAAAACCAGAAGTTCCTAAGAAAGAGGAAAATAAAGTTAGTGACGATGCCTTCTTTGATGATTTCTTTTCAGATGATTAATTTCATCCTTTTTTTTGGCTTATTAACTTACCATCAATTTTATAATTCAATAAATTATATTAGAGGTGGTGTTAATGCAAAATGTTAGTATAAATGAAGTATTAAATATGTATAATCCCAAAATAATTGATATAAGAGATAATTATACATATAACCTAGGACATATAAAAAATGCAATAAATATTCCATATTATAACCTATTAAATAATTTTTCTCATTACCTAAATAAAAGCGAAAAATATTATTTATATTGTGATAATGGAAAACAAAGTTCTGAAATTAGCAATAGATTAAATTTATTTGGATATAATACTACGAATATTGTTGGGGGATATGAAGAATACTTAAATCATAAATATTATTAATAATTTCTAAGATAGATAATCATCACTTATCTATCTTTTTTTTTGCAAAATTGTTTCAAAATTAATAATTTATGGTATAATATTAACTAAGAAGGTGGGGATAAAATGAAAGTAATTTTTATAAAAGATTTAAAAAAGCAAGGAAAAGTAAATGAAATAAAAGAAGTAAGTGATGGCTATGCTACAAACTATTTAATAAAGAATGGCTATGCAGTAAAATATACTAAAGGGAGTCTAGATAGATTAAATAATGATCTAGAAACAAATAGAATAGAAGAAGAAAAAGCAATAGCGTTAGCAGAACAAACCAAAAAAGAAATAGAAAAATTAAAAATACAATTTAATGTTAAAACAGGATCAAATGATAAAGTATTTGGTAATATTTCTACAAAACAAATATCAGATGAATTAAAAGAAAAAGGTTATGATATAGACAAGAAAAAAATAATAATTGATTTACCATTAAATGTATTAGGTAATCATTTTGTCGAAGTAGAATTACATAAAAAAGTAAAAGCTAAATTAAATATAGAATTAATGAGTAAGTAGGTGATACAATGGATAAAGGACTACCTAACAATATAGAAGCAGAGAAATCATTATTAGGTTCCGTTTTCTGGTCATATGCTGCCTTACAAAAAGCATGTGAGGAAATGGATAAAGAAGCCTTTTATTTAGATAGTAATGGTACTATTTTTGAAGTAATAAAAGAATTATATGATAATAAAAAACCAGTAGATATGAATACATTAACTGCAGAATTAGTAACAAAAAAATTGCTAGATAAAATAGGTGGAGTAGAATATCTAAATGAAATAATTGATAGCGTTGCTACCGGAGCCAATATAGATTATTATATAAACTTAGTATTAGAAAAATTTACATTAAGAAAAATGATTGAAGAAGCTACTAAAATAATAACTAATGCTAATACACCAGATATTGATGTATCACTATTAGTAGAAAGTGCAGAAAAAAATATACTTAACGTAGCAAAATCAAGAAAAACAAGTGAATTTAGAAAAGTACAAGATGTATTAACAAAAGCTCAACAAGATTTACAACATTTAGTAGAAAATCATGGAAGAGTTACAGGATTAACAACAGGATTATATGACTTAGATAAATTAACCGAAGGATTACATCCCACTCAATTAATAATAATTGCAGCGCGTCCTGCCGTAGGTAAAACTGCCTTTGCACTAAACATAGCAACATCAGCAGCAAGAAATACCAAAAAAAATATTGCTATATTTAGTTTGGAAATGCCCGCAGAGCAATTAATACTAAGAATGATTAGTTCCGTAGGACAAATAGATAACTCAAAATTAAAAACAGGTAACATGGAAAATGAAGATTGGCGAAGATTTGATGAAGCACTAAGTCAATTAGGAAATACTAATATATATTTTCATGATGCTGGAGGAGTAACATCAAGTGAAATAAAAGCAAAATGTCGTAGACTTGCAACACAAGGTGAAGGATTAGGACTTGTTATAATAGACTATTTACAATTAATTGATTCATCTGCAAAATATGCAGGAAATAGACAACAAGAAATTTCCGAAATATCAAGAAACCTAAAAATGTTAGCACTAGAATTAGAAGTTCCTGTAATAGCATTATCCCAATTATCTAGAAGTGTTGAAAAAAGAGAAGATAAAAAACCAGTATTAAGTGACCTAAGAGAATCAGGAGCAATAGAACAAGATGCCGACATAGTTGCAGCACTTCATGCACCAGATGTTGAAATACCAGAAGGGGATGAAGTACCAACTCCAATTCAATTAATAATACTAAAACACAGAAATGGTCCAACAGGAACAATAGATTTACTATTCAAGAAAAGAACATCAACTTTCTTATCAATAAAAAAAGATGGTGGAACAAATGAAAAATAAATATTCAGTATCACTAATAGTATTTCTTTTAATAACAACATTATCAATTTTTCTACTAGGATTTAAATCGAAAGATAAAGGCATACCTCAAGAAGTATACAACGTCTATTTAGATGGTAGTTTAATTGGTACAATAGAGTCAAAAGATTCATTCAAAGAATTTATAAATGCCAAAGAAGAAGTTATTAAAAATAAATATAAAGTAGAGAATGTTTATACTCCAAATGGTGTAGAAATAAAAGAAGAAATAACTTATAAACCAAAAATAAGTACAAACGAAGAAATATATAATAAAATTATAAAAAAGAAAGATTTTACTATAAAAGGAGTAGAAATAAACATAAAGGATGATGATAAAACAACAACATTAAATGTTTTATCAAAAGAAATATTTGATGAAGCCATAACTAATACAATAAAAGCTTTTGTAAATGTTGAAGAATATAATAATTATATAAATGGTACTCAAAAAGAAATAGTAGATACAGGAAGTCTAATAGAAAACATTGACTTAGGACAAGAAGTAACATATAAAGAAACACTAATATCAAGTAAAGAAAAAATATACACTGACGTTGATGAACTAGCTAAATATTTATTATATGGTACAACAGAAAGTCAACAAACATATACTGTTCAAGCAGGAGATACAATAGAAACAGTTGCAGAAAAGAATAAACTTAATGTTCAAGAATTTTTGATTGCTAACCCTGACTTCACAAGTGTAAATAACTTGCTATATGAATCACAAGAAGTATATGTAGGATTAATTGAACCTATAATAAATGTAGTAGTAGATTATCATGAAGTATCAGATGAAGAAAAAAAATATGATACCGAAATTCAATATGATGAAACTATCTATGCAGGTACAGATGATAGAGTAGTAACCGAAGGAGAAAATGGACTATATCGTGTAACAAGAAAAAAACAATATATGAATGGACAATTAATTGATACAACCAATGTTAGTTCAACAGAATTAAAACCTGCTATAAATAGAGTAATAGTAAGAGGTAAAAAGTATGCTCCATCAGTCGCAGATCTTTCATATTGGGCTTGGCCAACAGATAGACCTTATTCAATAACTAGTGGTTATGCGTGGAGATGGGGAGCATTCCATAATGCCTTAGATATATCAGGACCAGGTTATGGTTCAGCAATATATGCTGCTAATAATGGAGTAGTAACAAAAGTAGGATTAGGATGTTACCCAGGAAATTTAAGGTGTAATCAAACACAAGGAAATTATTTAATAATTAATCATAACATCAGAGGATATCATACAATCTATATGCACATGAAAGATATCTATGTAAAAGAGGGACAAACAGTTGCAAGAGGTCAAAAAATAGGAACAATGGGAAATACCGGAAATGTATATCCAGTACCAAATAGTTATAACCCTTATGGTGGAACTCACTTACACTTTGGAGTATATATAGGAACACCATATGCCGGTGGTTATACAATTAACCCATATAATCTATACTAATGAAAGTAGAAGTATTATCTAGTGGTAGTAAAGGAAATACAACTTTTGTAGAAACAGAAAATACCAAACTACTACTTGACTGTGGAAATACTTGCAAATATATTTGTGAAAAATTAAAGGAAATAGATATAGATCCAAAAGAAATTGATGGCATATTAATTAGTCATACTCATGCAGATCATATAAATGGATTAAAAGTATTTTTACACAAATTTAATACTAAAGTATATATGACCCCAAAAATGCAACCAGATTTACCATTTGTCGAAAATTATACATTAATTGACGAAAGTAACTTTACAATAAAAGATATAACAGTTGACATGATAAAAACATCACACGATGCCCCAGATTCAAGAGGATTTATCTTATCAAACAATAGTAAATCAGTAGTGTATGTAACAGATACAGGATACATAAATGTAAAGTATCATGACATTTTAAAAAATAGAGACTTGTATATTTTTGAAAGTAATCATGATATAGAAATGTTAAATAATAGTAGGTATTCATTTAGTCTAAGAAAAAGAATATTATCTGATAAAGGGCACTTATCAAACTATGATTCTGCTAAGTACTTATCTGAATTTATCGGAGATAAAACTAAATATATTTTATTAGCACATTTATCCGAAGAAAATAACACAAGCGACTTAGCATATAATACATTAATAGATAGACTAAATAATGAAAACAAACATGTAGATAACATAATTGTTACCTCACAAAATGTAGAAACGAGTTTGATAGAAATATGATAAAAATAATTTGCATAGGAAAATTAAAAGAATATTATCTAAAAGAAGGTATAAATGATTATCTAAATAGAATAAATAAATATCATAAATTAGAACTAATTGAATTACCTGATTCAAATATATCAAATGAAAAAGAATTAATTCTTAAAAAGATTAATCCAAAAGATTACATAATAACATTAGATATCGAAGGAAATAATATATCTTCCGTAGAATTAGCCAATAAATTAGATAAAATATTTATAACTAATCCTAACATTACCTTTATAATTGGAGGTTCTGAAGGATTACATCAAGAAATAAAAAATCTAAGTAATTATAGCTTATCATTTTCCAAAATGACATTTCCACATGGTTTATTTAGACTGATATTATTAGAACAAATATATCGCAGTTTTAAAATATTAAATAATGAATCCTATCATAAATAATTGTATAAAATAAAATACAATTATTTTTTCTAATTTACATAAAAATCTTTAAAAATATCTAAATATATGATAAAATACTAAAAAGAAAAGAAGGAATATTATGAATGAAAATTGTGAAAAATTAATAGTTAAAAATAATATTACATTATTAGATTTTATTTCATTAAACAAACAAGATTTATCTAAAAAAAAGATAAAACAATACATAAAATATAATATGGTCGAAGTAAATAATAAAGTAGTAACAAACTCTAACTATGAATTAAAAAATAAAGATATAGTAACAATATATTATAAAAGAAGATTAATTGATGATGTAAATATAGATATTTTATATGAGGATAAAGACATTATAGTTATCAACAAACCCTGTGGATTATTATCAATTTCCAATTCTAAAGAAAAAGAACTAACAGCATTTAAATTAGTTCGTGAATATGTAAGAAGTCTTAATCCTAAAGTATATTTATTTGTAATACATCGCTTGGATGAAGAAACATCTGGAGTATTAATGTTTGCTAAAAATGAAAAAACTAAAAAATTATTTCAAGATAATTGGAATGATATAGTTAAAAAAAGAATATATCTAGCTCAAGTAGAAGGTACCATACCTAATGAAGGTAAATTTCATACATATTTAAAAGAGAACAAATTAGGAAAAGTATATTCAAGTAAAGATAAAACAGGAAAAGAAGCAATTACATTATATAAAGTATTAAAGAAATTTAAAGATAAAACCCTAGTAGAAGTAAATATCTTAACAGGAAGAAGAAATCAAATAAGAGTACATTTTAGTGAAAATGGTAATCCCATAATTGGAGATAAAAAATATGGTTCAAAAGTAAAATCTAATAGAATGATGTTACATGCAAGTAAGTTAGAATTAATTGACCCTAGAACTAATAAATTATTAACAATAAGTGCTAAAACGCCAGAAGAGTTTTATAGGTAGGTAATTATGTTTAAAATAGGAAATATAGAATTAAAAAATAATGTAGTATTAGCTCCCATGGCAGGAGTATGTAATAGTGCATTTAGAAAAATAATTAAAGAAATGGGTTGTGGACTAATATATGCTGAAATGGTAAGTGATAAAGCATTAGTATATAATAGTAAAAAAACTTATGATATGCTTTATTTTGAAGAAGAAGAACGACCAATTGCCCAACAGATATTTGGAAGTGATGTAGATACTTTTGTAGAAGCTGCTAAAACAGTATATGAAGTAATGAAACCAGATATAATTGATATAAATATGGGCTGCCCTGTACCAAAAGTAGCAGTTAAATCACAAGCAGGTTCAGCCTTATTAAAAAATCCTGAGAAAATAAGAGAAATAGTAACATCAGTTGTTAATGCTGTACCAATACCAGTTACAGTAAAAATAAGAAGTGGTTGGGATTCCAAAAGTATTAATGCCGTTGAAGTAGCTAAAATAATTGAAGAGTCAGGAGCCAAAGCAATAACTGTACATCCTAGAACTAGAAGTCAAGGTTATACAGGTAAAGCAGACTTAGACATAATAAAAAAAGTAAAAGAAGCAGTATCTATACCAGTAATAGGTAATGGTGACATAGTAGATATAGAAAGTGCAAAACATATGTTAGAATATACTAAATGTGATGCTATTATGATAGGAAGAGGTTGTCTAGGTAATCCATGGTTAATAAAAGAAATAGTAGAATACTTAGATAAAGGAATAGTGATTTCTAAACCAACATATGAAGAAAGAATAAATATGTGTTTTCACCACTTAGAATATCTAAGGAAAATAAAAAATGAAAAAGTATCAGTCTTAGAACTTCGTAGTCATATAGCATGGTATTTAAAAGGATTACCAAACTCCACAGAAGTAAAAAATCAATGCTTTAAAGCAACCACAATAAAAGAATTAGAAAAAATACTAAATAACTATTTAAAAGAATTAAAAAATATTATATAATAATATATTATAAAGAAAGAAGGAATAAAATGAAAGCAAGTTTTTTCAAACGACTTGGAGCATACTTACTTGATACAATATTTTTAACAATAATAGTAGCAATAACAACAACAGGTATGACTTCCAAAGAATATGATGATGCCTACAATAAATATTTAGAATTAAATGAAAAATATATGGCACAAGAAATCACGATAGGAGAATATTTAGATGATATTTCCCCATTAATGTATACTATGAATAAATCAAGTGTATTGGTAACAGGAATAAATGTTGGCCTATCAATAGCATATTTTATAGTATTTCAATATTTAAATAAAGGACAAACATTAGGTAAAAAATTACTTAAAATAAAAGTAGTAGAAAATGGCAAAGACCCTAGTCTAAAATCAATGATAATAAGAAGTATTTTAATAGATAGTATTTTTAGTGGATTAATTGGAATAATCTTTATATTTGTATTAAAACAGAATACTTACTATTTAGGATATAGTATTGTTCAAATGATAGAAACAATGTTTATATTTGTTTCAGCATTATTTGTACTATATAGAAAAGATAAATTAGGACTACATGACATAATAGCACACACAGAAGTATTAGAAGAAAGAGGTAATTAGAATGGAAAGAACAGAACAAGAATTAGTAAGAATAGAAAAGTTAGATAAAATAAGAGAAACATGTAATCCATATCCAGAAAAATATGAAAGAACACATAGACTAAAAGAAGCAAGATTACTTGAAGATGGTACAAAAGATGTAAGAATTGCAGGAAGAATAGTATTTATGCGTAAAATGGGTAAATTAAGTTTTGTTCGTATTAGAGATATAGAAGCAGATATGCAATTAGAAATTAAAATAGATATGGTTGGAGAAAGTAATTATGAATTCTTTAAAAAACAGATAGATACTGGTGATTTCATTGGCGCAGAAGGAGAAATATTTACTACTCAAACAGGCGAAAAAACTCTAAGAGTATCATGTTTTGAATTCTTAGGAAAAGCATTAAGACCACTTCCTGAAAAATTTCATGGATTAACAGATACAGAATTAAAATATCGTCAAAGATATGTAGATTTAATTATGAATGCCGAGTCAAGAGAAGTATTCGTAGGAAGAAGCAAATTATATGCTTTTATTCATAAATTTTTAGGAGAAAACGGATTCCTTGAAGTAGAAACACCAATATTACAAAATGCTGTATGTGGTGCAAGTGCAAAACCATTCTATACACATCATAATGCCCTAGATATGGATTGTAATTTAAGAATAGCACCAGAAACATACTTAAAACAATGTATTGCCGGAGGATTTGATAGAGTATATGAAGTAGCAAAATGTTTTAGAAATGAAGGAATGGATACAGAACATTTACAAGAATTTACTCAAGTAGAATGGTATGCTTCATATTGGAATTTTGAAGATAATATAAGATTCTATCAAAATTTTATTAAAAGTCTACTTATAGAATTAAAAGGTACAACAGTTATTGAATATCAAGGAAATGTAATTGACTTTGGCAAAGAAAATTGGAATAGAATTAACTATGTTGAAGAATTAACAAAAGTATTAGGATTTGACTTTTTAAGTATAAATGATCCACAAGAATTAAAAGATAAAATAGTAGAAAAACATTTATTTACTTATGAAGATTTAACAGATTATAAATCACTTAGTCAAATAATTGATTTCTCATACAAAAAATTAATAAGAGAACATATTATAGAACCTACAATTATATATAATTATCCAGCAGTATTAATACCACTTGCCAGAAGAAATGATAAAGATAATAGATTAATTGATGTATTCCAAGTATTAGTATGTGGAACTGAATTATGTAAGGCATATTCAGAGTTAGTAAATCCATTTATCCAAAGATCTAATTTTGAAGATCAATTAAAAGCAAAAGCACAAGGTGACGATGAAACTATGGAATTAGATGAAAGTTTCTTACAAGCGATGGAACAAGGTATGCCACCAATTTCAGGATTAGGATTTGGAATAGATAGATTAATGATGATAATATATAATCAACCATCAATAAGAGATGTAGTTTTATTCCCACAAATGAAAAATAAACAAAAAAGAGATTTTGGTAGTAATACTTACGAAAACTATGAACAACCAATAACTAAAAAAATAGATTTTTCAAATGTTAAGATTGAACCTTTATTTGAAGAAACAGTTGATTTTGATACATTTTCAAAGTCAGATTTTAGAGCAGTAAAAGTAAAAGAATGTATTGCAGTACCAAAAAGCAAAAAACTTTTACAATTTACTCTTGATGATGGAACAGGAGTTGATAGAATAATACTTTCTGGTATTCATGCATACTATGAACCAGAAGAACTTGTTGGAAAGACACTTATTGCAATTACCAACCTTCCACCACGACCAATGATGGGAATTGACTCATGTGGTATGTTACTTTCAGCAGTAAATAATCTTAAAGACTCAGAAGAAGAAGAACTTCATCTTATTATGGTTGATGAACATATTCCAGCAGGAGCAAAATTATATTAAAAACATCTAAAAAAGTTAACAACAAGTAAATAATAGTGAAATTACCATATTTTGTGGTATAATCATTAGTAGGAGGTCATAAAATGAAAAAACACAGTTTACTTAAAACAATGGGAATTGTATTATTATTAGTATTAGTATTAACATACTTTATCCCAGCAAGAGCAGGAGCAGTTAGTTATTTACCATTTGGTGATATTATAACTAATTACATTCAATCATATTACTATTTCTTTGATACAGTAGTATTTATGATTATTATTGGTGCATTCTATGGAGTACTAAATAAAACAGGTGCTTATAAAAAACTATTAGATAGTATAGTTAAAAAAGCAAAACCTGCAAGTAAAAAATTTATCTTTACTACAATAATAGTATTTGCAGTAGTAGCATCATTAACTGGTTTAACATTACCACTTTTGGTATTCGTACCATTTGTAATATCAATTATATTACTATTAGGTTATGATAAACTAGTAGCAATATCTTCAACTGTTGTAGCAATATTAGTAGGATTTGTTGGAGGATTATTTGTAACATTCAGAGATCCAAATGCATATTCTTATACATTAACAACATTTGAAAGATTCGTAGGAATAGATGATTTTACTAATCTATTACCACACTTATTAATACTTCTTTTAGGAATAGGATTATTAATTATGTTTGTTAAAAAACATATTGATAATGTAGAAGCTAAAAAAGTAAAATATGAATTAAATGATAATAGTGGAGATATCTTAATTACAGAAGTAAAAGGTAATTATAAAGATATTAAAACATGGCCACTTGTTACAGTACTATCAGTATTATTTGTACTATTAGTATTAGGATTAGTACCATGGAATTCACTATTTAAAATTGAAGTATTTACTAAATTCCATGAAAGTGTAACAGGATTAAATATTAAGGACTTCACAATATTCACAAATATAATTTCAAGTATATTCCCAGCATTTGGTTCTTGGGGAGAATTAGGAAGTTATATGATGCTTATGGTAATTATGTTAATAGCATTATTAATTATCAAATTTGTTTATAAAGTTAAATTTGATGATATGCTAGATGGCATGGTTGAAGGTGCAAAGAAAATGCTACCAACAGCAATGTTACTTATGGTAGCATTTACAGTATTAGTATGTACATATAATAATGGTTTCATTGAAACATTAATTACTAATGCTAGTAAAAATGGCGATATTAACTTTGCAGTAGCAACATTAATTAATATGTTTGGTAGCCTACTTCATGTTGATTTATACTACGCAGTAGCAGGAGTATTTACTCCAGTATTAAAAGCAGTATCAGATGAAACTATGCTAGCTCCACTTGCCTTATCATTCCAATCATTATATGGATTAATCAGTATTGTTGGACCAACAAGTTTAATGTTAATATTTGCATTATCTTATTTAGATGTTCCATATACTACATGGTTAAAATACATTTGGAGATTTATTTTAGCATTATTTATACTAATAATTGCAGTTGTATTAATAATTGCATTAATATAGTAACAAAAGCCTTGATTTATTTCTTGGCTTTTTTTCTCGTATCTTATTGCATGACTTAACATTTTATGATAAAATTAAATAGAAAGTAGAGGATATGAAATGAAGAAAACAATAATAGTAATAGCATTATTAATTACAACATTAGCATTAACAGGATGTAGCAAGAAAAATGATAACGAAATAGTTATGGCAACAGAAGCTGGATTTGCTCCATATGAGTATTATGAAAATGGAGAAATAGTAGGAGTAGACATAGAAATAGCAAATGAAATAGCAAATGCTTTAGGTAAAAAACTAATAGTAAAAGATATTGCCTTTGATTCCATAATTAATGAATTAAAAAGTGGAAAAGCAGATTTTGCTTTAGCAGGAATGTCAATAACCGAAGAAAGATTAAAAGAAGTAGACTTTTCAATACAATACACAACATCAAGACAAGTAGTAATAGTAAAGAAAAATAGTAGTATTAATTCAATAAATAATATTTATGATAAAAAAATAGCAGTACAATTAGGAAGCGTAGCAGACTTATATCTATCAGAAAACTATCCAAACACTGAATTAGTAAGGCAAAAGAAATACCTATCAATGGTTGAGGACTTAAAATCAGATAAAATAGATTTAATAGTTATGGATAAATTACCAGCTGAACAAATAGTAGCAAGTAGTAATGAATTAAAAATATTAGAAGGTTCTATCTCTGAAGATTCTTATGGAATTGCAGTAAAAAAAGGAAATACAGAATTATTAAGTACTATAAATAATGTTTTAAATAAGTTAATGAGTGAAAATAAAATAGATGAGTATATAGTAAAATACTCAAAATAAAAGGAGTATAACATGGATAATATCTTATATAGCATAAAAGATAGTTTATATAGCATAAAAGATAGTTTATATAATTCATTAATATACCAAGATAGATATAAATATATTCTTGAAGGATTAAAAAGTACTATAATAATGGCATTCTTTGCTACAATTATAGGAACTATATTAGGTATATTAATCGCCGTAGTAGAAGATAATTATGAAAAAAATAAAAAACTACCTGTTTTAAATTTTCTTTGTAAAACTTATGTAAGCATAATAAGAGGAACACCAGCTTTATTACAATTAATGATAATCTATTATGTAATATTTAAAAGTGTAGAAGTAAATGGTATTATCATAGGAATAATAGCATTTGGATTAAATTCTGCAGCATATGTATCAGAAATAATAAAGTCTGGAATAAATTCAATAGGTAAAGGTCAAATGGAAGCTTCTCGTTCATTAGGATTTAATTATTCAAAAAGTATGATTTATGTAATTATGCCTCAAGCAATAAAAAATATATTACCAGCATTGGGTAATGAATTCATAACGTTGCTAAAAGAAACTTCTGTTGCAGGTTATATTGGAATAATGGATTTAACTAAAGCATCAGATATTATTGCTTCTCGTACATATGAATATTTTGTACCATTAATAATTGTAGCAATAATATATCTAATAATGACATTAGGACTTTCAAAGTTAGTAAAATTAATGGAAAGGAAGTTATAACATGTTATTAAAGTTAGAAAATATAAATAAAAAATTTGGGAAAAAAGAAGTGTTAAAAAATATTTCTTTTGAAGTACATGATAAGGAAATAATAGCAATCGTAGGCCCCTCAGGTAGTGGTAAATCAACACTGCTTAGATGTATAAATATGATTGATCCACCAACATCTGGAATAATCAAATATGATAAATACAACATAATGAAAAAAAATATAGATATAAATAAATATAGAATGAATGTTGGTATGGTATTTCAACAATTTAATCTTTTTTCTCATTTAACAGTAATTGAAAATATAACCTTAGTACCTATAAAACTAGGATTATTAACCAAAGAAAAAGCCTATAAAAAAGGAGAAAAATTATTAAATGATATAGGACTATTAACTAAAGAAAATGAAAAACCAATAAATTTATCAGGGGGAGAACAACAAAGGGTTGCCATTGTAAGAGCATTAATGATGGAACCAAAATTATTACTATTTGATGAACCAACAAGTTCATTAGATCCACAAATGACAAGAGAAGTATTAGAATTAATTAAAAAAATAGCTACTACCGGTATGAATATGATGATAGTTAGTCATGAGTTAAACTTTGTAAAGGAAGTGGCAACAAGAATATTATTCATAAAAGAGGGTAAAATCATATTTGATGGACCAAAAGAAGAGTTTTTCAATAATAAAGATAATCAAGACATAAAAGATTTTTTAATAAAAACAAAATAAATTAAAATATGTATTGAAATAAAATCAAAAAAATTATATAATTAATATAATAGGAGGAGGATAAGTGTGATACACGTAACAAGTGAAATTAAACCATTAAAAGAGGTCTTAGTACATAGACCAGGAAAGGAATTATTGAATCTAACACCAGATACATTAGGAAGATTATTATTTGATGATATTCCATATCTAAAAGATGCTCAAGCAGAACATGATGAATTTGTTCAAATACTTAGAGATAATGGAATAAAAGTAGTATATCTAGAAAACCTAATGGCTGAAACATTAGATGCAAATCCACAAATTAGACCAAGTTTCATAAGACAATTTATTTATGAAGCAGGAGTAAGAACTCCAATGTATAAGGATTTATTATTTGATTATCTAAATAGTTTTACAGATAATTTAGAATTAGTACTAAAAACAATGGAAGGAATCAAAGTAAAAGAATTAGGAAGAAGAAAAAAAGATATTGAAAATTCTTTAGTCGATTTAGTAAGTGAGGAAGGAAAATTCTTAGCAGAACCAATGCCTAACCTTTACTTTACTCGTGACCCATTTGCATCAGTAGGAGATGGAGTAGTATTAAATAAAATGTATTCTGTAACAAGAAGTAGAGAAACAATTTATGCAGAATATATATTTAACTACCATCCAAAATATATTGATAAAGTAGAAAAATTTTATAGTAGAGAAAACCCATTCTCAATCGAAGGTGGAGATGTTCTAAACTTAAATGAGCATTTACTAGCAATTGGTATTTCTCAAAGAACAAGTGCAGAAGCAATAGATTTACTTGCTAAAAACATGTTCAAATCAGAAAATTGTAAGATTGATACAATACTTGCATTCAAAATACCAGAATGTCGTGCATTTATGCATTTAGACACAGTATTTACTCAAATAGATGTTGACAAATTTACATATCATCCAGGAATAATGAATTCTCTTGAAGTATATGAAATAACAAGAGGAGAAAACGAAGATGATGTTAAAGTAAAACAAAAAAGAGGAAGTCTAGAAAAAATACTTGAAGAGTATTTAAAAATAGATGTAACATTAATCCCATGTGCTGGAGGAGATAAAATAGCATCTGAACGTGAACAATGGAATGATGGTACAAATACTCTATGTATTGCTCCAGGAGTAGTAGTAGTATACAATAGAAATAATATTACTAACGAAATATTAAGAGCATATGGCATAAAAGTATATGAAATGAATAGTGCTGAATTATCTCGTGGCCGTGGTGGTCCAAGATGTATGAGTATGCCACTTATAAGAGAGGACTAATATGAATTTACAAGGTAGAGACTTTTTGAAATTACTAGATTTTTCCAGTGAAGAAATAAGATATTTACTAGACCTATCAAGAAATTTTAAAGATATGAAGAAAAAAGGAATACCTCACGAATATTTAAAAGGCAAAAATGTAGCATTATTATTTGAAAAAGATTCTACTAGAACAAGATGCTCATTTGAAGTAGCTAGCTATGACTTAGGTATGCATTGCACATATCTAGGTCCTACTGGCAGTCAAATGGGAAAGAAAGAAAGTATTGCAGATACTGCAAGAGTATTATCAAAAATATATGATGGAATCGAATATAGAGGATTTAGTCAACAAATAGTTGAAGAAATAGCAAAATATTCTGATGTACCAGTATGGAATGGATTAACAGATGAATTTCATCCAACACAAATGTTAGCAGACTTTTTAACAATGGAAGAAGTATTTGGACATTTAAATGGATTAACATTAACCTTTGTGGGAGATGCAAGAAATAATGCTGGAAATTCATTAATGGTAGCAAGTGCAAAATTAGGAGTTAACTTTGTAGCATGTGGTCCAAAAGAATTATGGCCAAATGAAGATTTAGTTAACACTTGTAAATTAATTGCCAAAGAAAATGGTTCAACAATAACTCTAACTGATGATATCAAAGAAGGAGTAAAATCAAGTGATGCCATATATGCTGATGTATGGGTATCAATGGGAGAACCAGAAGAACTATGGGAGAAAAGAATTAATTTATTAAAGCCATATCAAGTAAATATGGATATAATTAAAAGTGCCAAAGAAGATGTAATATTTATGCATGCCTTACCATCATTCCATGATACAAATACCACAATTGCCAAAGATATTTATGAAAAATATGGAATACCTGAAATGGAAGTAACAAATGAAGTTTTTGAAAGTAAACATTCAGTTGTCTTCGAGGAAGCAGGTAATAGAATGCATACAATAAAAGCAGTAATGTATGCAACATTATGTGATGAAGAATAAAGAGGTGAATAATGAAGAGTATAAATAATTATAGTGAAATAGCACCATTAAAAACAGTGTTATTACATAGACCAGGAAAAGAATTCGAAAATCTAACACCAAACACATTACAAAGATTATTATTTGATGATATACCGTACTTAAAAATAGCACAAGAAGAACATGACAAATTTGCTGAAGCTCTAAGAAATGAAGGAGTAGAAGTAGTTTATCTAGTAGACCTTGCTGCAGAAGCTCTAGATACTTCAGTTAAAGTAAGAAAAGAATTTATAAAACAATTCATTACTGAAGGTGGAGTAACTAGTAAAAAAGTATTTGATATAGTTTATGAATTTTTAAATAATATCAAAGATAATAAAGAATTAGTAAGTAAATGTATCGAAGGAATAGATATAACAGAATTAAAAAAATTAAGAGAAAGTACTGGATTCTATGCTACAAGAGATATTGGAAAAATGATACTAGACCCATTACCAAACCTATATGCCCCAAGAGACCCATTTGCTACAATTGGTTCAGGAGTATCATTACACAAAATGTTTTCTATAACAAGATGTCGTGAAACAATCTTTGGAGAATACATATTTAAATATCATCCAAAATATAAAAATACTAAATTATATTATAATAGATATGAATCATATAGTATTGAAGGAGGAGATATTCAAGTATTAAGTGATAAAGTAATAGCAATAGGTATCTCAGAAAGAACAGAACCTGATGCAATTGCTAACTTAGCAAGAGAAATCTTTAAAGATAAAAATAATAACTTTAAAACAATACTTGCAATAGATATCCCAGATGAAAGAAGTTTCATGCACTTAGATACAGTTATGACAAGAGTAGACTATACTAAATTTGCAGTACATTCTCATGTAATGAATATCTCAACAATATATGAAATAACACAAAACAAAAATGGAGATATTAAAATTAAAGAAATTAATAGTCCACTTGATAAAGTATTAGAAAAATACTTAAAAATCAAAAAAGTAGAATTAATTAAATGTGGAAATGGTGCAAGAATCGCCGCAGAACGTGAACAATGGAGTGATGGTGTTAATACTTTATGTGTAAGACCAGGAGTAGTAATAGTATATGATAGAAACTATGTTACAAATGAAACATTAAGAAAACATGGTGTAAAAGTAATTGAAATACCGAGTTGTGAACTATCACGTGGTCGTGGAGGTCCACATTGTATGAGCATGGCACTAGAAAGAGAGGACTAATATGAATTTATATAATAGAGATTTTCTAAAACTTTTAGATTATTCAACTGAAGAAATAGAATACCTTTTATATTTAGCAAAAATGTTTAAGAAATTAAAACATGCAGGTATTCCACATGAATATTTAAAAGGAAAAAATGTAGCTTTACTATTTGAGAAAGATTCCACTAGAACAAGATGTTCATTTGAAGTAGCTAGTTATGATTTAGGTATGCATTGTACATATCTAGGACCAACTGGAAGTCAAATGGGAAAAAAAGAAAGTATTGCAGATACTGCAAGAGTATTATCTAAAATCTATGATGGAATTGAATATAGAGGATTTGATCAATCAATAGTAGAAGATATAGCAAAATATTCAAATGTACCAGTATGGAATGGATTAACTAATGAATTTCATCCAACACAAATGTTAGCAGATGTTATGACAGTTGAAGAACATTTTGGATACCTAAAAGGAATAAACTTAGTATTCATGGGAGATGCTAGAAACAATGTTGGTAATTCCTTAATGGTAGTATGTTCCAAATTAGGAATGAACTTTACATGCGTAGCACCAAAAGAATTATGGCCAACTGAAGAATTAGTAGATACATGTAAAGAATTAGCTAAAGAACATGGCTCAACAATAACATTAACTGAAAATGTAAAAGAAGGTACAGCAAATGCTGATGTATTATACACAGATGTATGGGTATCAATGGGAGAACCAGAAGAAAAATGGAAAGAAAGAATTGCATTATTAAAAGACTATCAAGTAAATGATAAAGTAATGGAAAATGCAAATCCAAATGCAATATTCTTACATTGTCTTCCATCATTCCACGATACAAATACAAAAATAGGAAAAGACATCTATGAAAAATTTGGATTACCTGAAATGGAAGTAGCAAATAGTGTATTCGAAGGAAAACAATCAAGAGTATTCGAAGAAGCAGAAAACAGAATGCATACAATAAAAGCAGTAATGTTTGCTACACTAAGTGATAAAAAATTAGATGAACTAAATTAGTCAATTAACTAGATAACTAGTTTTTTGAAATAAATGTGTTTGTGTAGAACACAAAATAATAAGGAGGAAACATGGCTAAAAAGCAAAGAAAAAAGGTAATGCTTACATCTTTCTCTATAATTTTAATAATTATCTTTGTTTTAGGAATTGTATCTCACTTATTACCAGAAGCAACATTCATTAATGATGAAATTGTTAATGGTAGCGGTGTAGTAGGTGCAAAATTATCAGATATATTAATGTCACCATTCCTAGGATTTGAAGATGCAGTAGATGTAGCAATATTCGTAATGATTCTAGGGGGATTATTAAAGGTTGTTGACAAAACTAAAGCTTTTGAAACAGGAATAGAAGTATTAGTAAAAAAATTAAAAGGCAAAGAATTAGTTTTAATACCAATATTAATGTTCATATTCTCAATCGCAGGAACAACATATGGTATGCTTGAAGAAACAGTTGGTTTCTATGCATTACTATCCGCAACAATGGTAATGGCAGGTATGGATACATTAGTAGCATCTGCAACAATATTACTTGGTGCTGGTGTCGGTGTACTTGGTTCTACTGTAAACCCATTTGCAGTTGGAGCAGCAGTATCATCATTACCAGAAGGTATGCATGTTAACCAAGGACTAATCATTGGTATTGGAGCAATCCTTTGGATATTAGCATACTTAATTGCTGTATATTTTGTAATGAAATATGCTAGAAAAGTTAAAGCAGATAAAGGTTCAACATTCTTATCTTTAAGAGAACAAAAACAAATGGAAAAGAAATATCTTAAAGAAGAAGATTTAACTAAAGAAGTAAAATTAACAGGAAAACAAAAAGCAACTCTATGGTTATTTGCTTCAGCATTCGTAGTAATGATTATTGGATTTATTCCATGGGGATCATTTGGAGTTACAATGCCATCATTTACTGCAATATTAACAGGTGCTCCATTAGGAGATTGGTACTTCTATGATTCAGCATTGTGGTTCTTATTAATAGCAATATTAATAGCAATAGTAAACAATTTCGGAGAAAAAGGATTTGTTGATATATTTGTTGATGGAGCAGATGATATGATTGGAGTTATCTTAATCATAGCAATAGCTCGTGGAGCATCAGTTTTAATGAGTACAACTCACTTAGATAATTATATTATCTATAATGCTGCAGAATTACTAAAAGGTATGCCTGCAATACTATATGCACCATTAAACTATGTATTACACATTGTATTATCAATACTAGTTCCATCATCATCAGGAATTGCCGCATTGTCTACACCAATTATGGCACCACTTACTCAAGCATTAGGATTCAGTGTTGAAACAAATATTATGATATTAGTAGCAGCAAACGGATTAGTAAACTTATTCACTCCAACATGTGGAGCAATCATGGGAGGATTAGAGTTAGCAAAAGTAGAATATACTACTTGGTTCAAATGGGCATTCAAAATTGTATTATGCCTAGCACTAATGTCAATTATAGTATTAACATTCTTTATGTGTATATTATAAAATTAAAGCAACTAAAAATGTTGCTTTTTTTCTGTTTAAAAAAAGAAAAATAAGAACATAATATCATAGAATACATTAGAAAGGTGATTATATGATAGGAAACTTTAACGAAGAAGCACAAAGAATTTTAGTAAAAGCCAAAGAAGAAATGCAAGAACTAAATCATCCTTATGTAGGAACAGAACACTTAGTATTATCAATACTAAAAAGTAAAACAAACTTATCAAGTAGATTAAAAAACTATGAATTAACCTATGATAAATTTAAAAAAGAAATAATAAAAGTAGTAGGTACAGGTAGCAAAAAGAGTGAATGTTTTTTATATACACCATTATTTAAAAAAGTAATAGAAAATGCAATAGTAAATAGCAAAGATAATAATAATGGAGAAGTAACAACAGAACATTTATTTTCTTCCTTATTAGAAGAAGGCGAAGGAATAGCCATAAGAATATTAATAGGTATGGGAATAGATGTCGAAGAATTATATGATGAATTTAATAGTAGACTAATAAAGAAAAATAATCGAAGAAATAAAAAATTATTAGTCGAAGACTTAGGTACAAACTTAACAGAAAAAGCTAAAAATAATGAATTAGACCCTGTAATTGATAGAGAAAATATAGTAAACAGACTAATAGAAATATTATGTCGAAGAACTAAAAATAATCCTATACTAATAGGAAAAGCCGGAGTAGGTAAAACAGCTATAGTCGAAGAATTAGCAAGACTAATTGAAAAAGAACAAGTACCAAATAAAATAAGTAATAAAAAAATTATATCTTTAGATATGGCCAGTGCAGTATCAGGAACTAAATATCGTGGAGAATTTGAAGAAAGAATGAAAAAAATAATTAAAGAACTAGAAGATAATGATGACATAATACTTTTTATAGATGAAATACATACCTTAGTAGGGGCAGGTGGAGCAGAAGGAGCCATAGATGCTTCCAATATATTAAAACCAGCTTTAGCAAGAGGTAAAATAAGATGTATTGGTGCAACGACATATGATGAATATAAAAAATTTATAGAAAAAGATTCCGCCCTAGACCGTAGATTTCAAAAAATAACCGTAAATGAGCCATCATTATCAGAAACAAAAGATATTTTATTAAAATTAAAACCAATATATGAAAAATATCATCACGTAAAAATAGATAATAAAATAGTAGAATCTATAATAGACTTATCAGAAAAATATATCTATGATAGGTCAAGACCAGATAAATGTATAGATATTCTAGATGAAGTATGTTCCAAAGTAAGTATAAAAGAAAATAAACAAACAAAAGATATAAAGAAAATAAAAGAAACATTAAAGAAAATAAATAAAGAAAAGAATAGTTTAATAATAGAAAATAATATAGAAAAAGCATATCAATATAGAAAAGAAGAAACTAATTTAACTTCAACATTAAATGAATTAGAAACTAATTATAAATTAGATGTGAAAGAAGTAACAATGGAAGATATAGCAATAGTAATAAATAACAAAACAAATATTCCTATCTATGAAATACTAGGAGATAATTCTAAAACAATAAAAACTATCGAAGATAACTTAAAAAAAGAAATTATTGGACAAGATGAAGCAATAGATAAATTAATGAAAATAACAAAAAAAATAAAACTAGGATATAAAGATAATAAAGTAAATTCTCTTTTATTCGTAGGATCTTCTGGAGTAGGAAAAACAATGTTATCAAAACTATTTGCTAACTATACCGTAGGATTAGATAATTTTATAAGATTAGATATGAGTGAATATTCAGATGCAACCTCAATAAATAAAATAATGGGTTCTTCTCCAGGATATGTAGGTTATGATGATAATAAAAATATCCTCGAAGAAATTCGTAATAAACCAAATGCTATAATATTACTAGATGAAATAGAAAAAGCACATCCTTTAGTAATAAATCTTTTATATCAAATATTAGACTATGGAAAAATAAAAGATAGCAAAGGAAATATAATAAGATTTGATAATAATATTATAATTATGACTTCAAATATTGGTTACAATGAAAATAAAGTAGGATTTAATGAACTAAATAAAAACAATATTATTAATAGTTTAAAAAATGAATTATCAGTATCCTTTATTAATAGAATTGATGATATCATTATATTTAATAATTTATCAGAAGAAATAATATCTAAAATAATAAAAAATAAAATTAATAATACTAAGAATAAATATAAAGATAAAATAAAAGTATTAATATCTAATAAAGTAATAAATGATATTGTAACAGAATCTAATTATAATATCTTTGGAGCAAGAAGAATAGATAAAATAATAAGTAATAAAATAGAAAATAATATTATTGATGCAATTATAGAAAATAAAGCAGAAATAAAAATAAAAGAGTTAGAAAAAATTAGTATTTAACATTTACAAAAAATAATTCATTTGTTATAATTATCTTAGTAGTAAGGTGGTAAAATGAAAAAAAGAAGAAAAAGAAAATTAAAGTCATGGGTAGTAATACTAGTAGTAATAATATTACTTGGTATTACATCATTTGTAGGTTATAAAGCATATAATAAATATTTAAAAAATAATAATAATGATAAACCAAATACAGTAACACCATCTCCAACTGAAGTAGAAAAACATTATGAAGCATCAGTAATTGCCGTAGGAGATAACTTAATACATGGTTCAGTATATAGAGATGCCAATAGACATGCCGGGGGTAATGGATATGGAACTGATAAGTTTGATTTTAAACCAATGATTAAATATATAAAAGAAATAGTATCAGACTATGACATAGCGTATTATAATCAAGAAACAATTCTAGGAGGTACTTCCTTAGGATTATCTGATTATCCAACATTTAATTCCCCACAAGAAACTGGTGATGATATGCTAGATGCTGGATTTAACTTAGTAAGTTTAGCAACAAACCATACAATGGATAAAGGTAAAAAAGCAGTATTAAATTCTTGTGAATATTGGAATAAACAAACTAATGTCTTAACCGCAGGAAGTTATTGTTCTTTAGAAGAAAGAAATGAAATAAAAATAGCAGAAAAAAATAATATAACTTATACTATGTTAAATTATACTTATGGTACAAATGGTATGCCTGTATCAGATAACTATTTAGTTAATGTATGGCCAACAGATACTGATAGAATTAATAATCCTGAAACAGATACTAAATATCAAGCATATAAAGAACAAGTAAAAAAGGATATCGAAGCAGTAAGAGATAAAGTAGATGTCCTAATCGTAGCAATGCACTGGGGAGTAGAGTATACTCACAATCCAACTGAATATGAAAAAGATATGGCGTCATACCTAGCATCATTAAATGTTGATGTAATAATAGGAACACATCCCCATGTAATACAACCAGTAACATGGATAGAGGATACATTAGTAATATATTCCTTAGGTAACTTTATATCTGCCCAATATCAAAATCAAGGAACTTGTTCAAATTATAAATGTACCGTAGGACTAATGACAAACTTTAAAATAGAAAAGACAGTCAAAGGAAATAAAAAAGAAATAAAAATTACCAATGTAGAAAATGAACTAATATATAATTATTATAATCAAAGTACATGGCGTGGATTCCTAGTAATCCCATTTAGTAATCCTGAAATAGCAAAATACTTACCTAATTATAAAAAAGTATATGAAACATATAAAGAAGTAGTACAACGACTAGATAATACCATGTATGTAAAAGAAACAATATAGTACTTTTATTAGTACTTTTTCTTTATTTATGGTAAAATATAATTGTTGGTGATAAATATGTATTATAAAATAAGTAATGGTAGTGTAACCCTTGGAGCAAATACCATTCTAGAAGATATAAATTTTTATGTAAAGGATAATGATAAAATAGGTATTGTAGGAAGAAATGGCTGTGGAAAAACAACTTTGCTTAAAGCAATAACTAATGAATATACCTTATCAGATGGTTATGATGATTTAAAAATAGAAAGTAGTAACGACTTTAAAATAGGATATGTAAAACAAAATATTACAGATAATCTAAATATGAAAATGATTGACTATATCAAAGAATCTAATAGTGATATCTTAGAAATAGAAAATAAATTAAACTCCCTAGAACAAAAACTAAGTAGTTCATATAGTGAACAAATTTTAACAAAATATAATGATTTACAAAATGAATACATTTATAAAGGGGGAAATACCTATAAAAAAGAATATGAAATAGCATTAAAAAAATTTTGGTTTACTGATATAGATAAAGAAAAATTATTAAATGAATTCTCCGGAGGACAGTTAACTAAATTATCATTAATAAGATTGTTATTATCTAAACCTGATTTATTGATATTAGATGAACCTACCAATCATTTAGATATAAATAGTATAGAATGGTTAGAAAATTACCTAAAAAATTATAAAAAAAGTATTATCTTAGTAAGTCATGACAGGATGTTTTTAGATAATATTTGTAATATAATATATGATATAGAGTATGGAGAATTAAAAAGATATGTAGGAAATTATAGTTCGTTTGTTAAACAAAAAGAACAAGATTATGAAAAACAATTAAAGGATTATGAGTATCAACAAAAAGAAATAAAAAGACTACAATATATCGCAGATAGGTTTAGATATAAACCAACTAAAGCAAAAATGGCTATGTCTAAATTAAAACAAATAGAAAAAATGATAAAAATAGATAAACCAAATAAATCTAATACCAAAACATTTAAAATAAATCTTAAAACTGAAGAAAATAGTTATAGAGATGTATTAAAAGTAAAAAATCTAAGTATAGGATATGATAAAGAATTATGTAAATTATCATTTAACTTAGAAAGACAAGATAAATTAGGTATTATCGGAGAAAATGGCATAGGTAAAAGTACCTTGATAAAAACATTGACAGGTTTAATTCATCCGTTAAGTGGTAAATATATTTATGGAGATAGAGTAAGTATAGGGTATTTCTCTCAAAATTTTGAAAATCTAGATAACAACAATACAGTATATGAGGAAATAGATAAAGCATATCCCAGTATGACTCCAAATGAAATAAGAACTCTATTAGGTAGTTTTGAATTTACGGGGGAAGATGTATTTAAAAAAATAAATGATTTATCTGGGGGAGAAAAAGTAAAATTAAGTTTATGTAAAATACTAAATAATAAGCCTAATTTACTTATTCTAGATGAACCAACAAATCACTTAGATATAATAAGCAAAGATACAATAGAAAAAATATTAACTAATTATAATGGAACAATAATTATGGTAAGTCATGATAGATATTTAATAAATAATGTTTGTAATAAATTATTAGTGTTTGAAAATAAAGAAGCTAAATTATATAACTATGGATATAAAGAATATTTAGAAAAAAGAAAAGTAGACATACCTATCTTAAAAGAAGACACTAAAAATAAGAAAACTAAAGTTATCAACAGTTCTGTGGATAATACAAGTAAGTTAAATAAAATAATGAAAGAAATTGAGTTATTAGATAATGATTTAAAAAAATTTAACAATAAATTATTAGAAAAAGAAGTTTATATGAATGTAGCAAAAGCTAAAGAAATAGAACAAGAAATATTAAATATAACTAATAAAATTGAAGAAAAAACTAATGAATGGGAAAGTTTAGCAAATAAAGTTGAGTAAAATTATTTATGCCTTTCCATAACTTAAAAGTTATTCCAAGGATTTTTAATACCTTATAAATAAGTTATTAAAAATAGTTTTGAGCTTTTAATCTCAAAACTTAGTATATTTTATATTCTAATAATTAATCTATAAATAAAGTAAAAGACTAAAAATAGAAGTGATTTCTACTTTAGTCTTTTTATTATGGAATTAATCCCCATCCTGTAACAACATATCTACCATTAGTAGCTTTAGCCTTTGGAGGATTATTAATTAACTTATTATTTATAATTAGTGTTGAAGAAGTACCACCATCAAGATTAGCAGCATTATATGCACCATATCTTTGTAATGTTTCAACAACATCAGATAAAGAAGCACCATTAATATAGTTTTCACCATCAATTACTAAAAACATCATAACGCCATCTTTTCTTTGAGCAATTGCTACTCTTGGACTTCTTCCCCAAGGGTCACCAACAATTTCAAGTGGTTTACCATTAACTATTAAGAATGGTCCAAATACCATACCATCAGTAACACCTGCTTCAAGAGCTTCAGTAGCAGTAGCATTACTCATTAATTTTAATTTACCATCTTTTGTCATACCAATAATATTGTTAGTAGTAGTATTTATATCACCATCAGCCCATTTGATTTCACCATTTTCAATAACGCTTCCAATAGGAATACCAGAGCCATATCCATAGTCTACAAATCCACCACCATTAATACAAACGCTACCACCATATCTTTCACACATTGTAATAATTCTTTCACCATGTTCAGTACCTAATTTTTCCTTAGAAATCAAATGTACTTTTGTAGGGTCATATATTGCTACTAAATATGCATTTGCACTTCCTACCTTTAAATTAATAAGTTTATATAAATCATCTTCATTATCTCTAGTTAATAATTCTTTTTCATACTCATCTTTAAAAGTAGTTTTAATCGAAGTATCAATAACAATATCATCCAAATTAACATCATCATCAATAGTTACAAAATAGTTACTGTTCATTATTTCATTAATTCTTTCTTCACTATAAAATATTCTTGCAAAATACTGATGATCCATTGTATTCATCGCAGTATTAACATATAAATTTCTTAAAGTAGGCCAAGGACCATAAGTTATAATAAATCCAGTAATTGCAAGTATATCTAATATAATAAATACAATTGTAGATTTTTTAATCTTACATTTTTTCTTATTTCTTTCCATTTTACTCACCAACCTTTAAAGGGTCATTTTTACTTCCCGTACCACTAGTTAATTTATCTTTACTTATAGTAATAACAGGAACAACCTTTGAAGTACTAGATACTATTTTTGAATAAGGAGTATTATCACTTTGAATAGTGTATACATACTTATTAGATTTAGTACTACTGGTCATTGTAAAATAATTATTTAATTCATGATTTAATATAATATCTCCAATACTAATTGAAGCAACTTTTGTATTAACAGTTTTCTTTAAAGTATCAGTATAATCAAAATTATTATCTTTACCATAATATCCATTAGCATAGTTAGTTTCAATAACTAAATCTTTATAACTTAAACCTTTTAAATAAGTATTCTTTAAATAATATGCTAAAGTTCCATATTTTGTATCATCATGATATGAAGTATATTGTGAATATTTATATGAAACAGTATCATTACCACTCTTTAAATAATCATCTAACATTAATTTAACATTATTATCATTAACATCAATAACTCTCCATGTATCTTCGCCTAATTTAACATAACTACCAAATGTACCAAGTACACTTTCAATTGTATAAGGGTCATCCTTTGTACCAGTACCACCAATTAATTCCATATTTTCTTTTAAAATAAGTACAGGCTTAATACCATATATTTCATTACCTTTATTTTTATTAATTTTTCCTTCACTAGTAACATACCATACTTCATTATTCGAAGTCATTCCATCCAAATAAAAGTTTTCTTTAGTATTAATAAAACCACTACTTGCACCAGTATTAATATAATCACTTATAGATAAACTAGATAAATAATATTCATTATCATAATTAGTACAATTACTCTTACTAACATCATCTATCTTATCAGTACATATATTAGCACTTTTTAAATAACTAATCATACTATTTAGATTCTTTTCTAATATACCAGAACCTTCCTTATCAGTTTTATTTAACCAAGTATTAACCATTGAATCAGTATATTTTTCAACTTCTCCAAAAGCAAGTGAAGTAATACTATTATCACTAATCATTGTAATAACATTATTATTTCCTATCTTTATAACTCTAAACATAATACCAGAATATAATACATAGTTATTATCAACTTCCCCAGTAAAATAATATTCACCATTGATATTCTTTAATGTCTCGCTATTATTATCCTTTAAACTTTTACCTAGCGTATTAGTTTCTTCCACAACTTGTTTCTTGTTTTCTAAATATAACTTTACAAATCTACCACCGTAAAATAAACAGCAAGTAATTAAAAAAATAAGACTAACAAAATTAAATATTTTTTGAAAACTTAACTTTCTTTTTTTCATCTACATCATCCTTTACTTCTTAACTAATATTATATCATGAAATATAAAATTTTTAACAACATAATTTGACATTTTACACATTTTTTAAATATTTATAAAAATGTCAAATAATATTTATAATTTTCTAAAATAAAATAGATTTTTTTAATATTTTTTGCTATAATATATATACAGTGAGGTTATATATATGGACTATAAAGAAATAAAAACAAGTTATGATAATTTAAGTAATGAATTAAATAGTATATGGAGGTCACTTTGACTTAGATAATAAAATAATAAGACATAAACAATTACTTGAACAAATGAATGATATAAATTTTTGGAATGATAAAGAAAAAGCAGATGAAGTAATTAAAGAAGCTTCAAATATAAAGTCTACAATAGAAAAAATAACAATAATAAAAAATAATCTAGATACAAATATGGAAACATTAGAAATATTAAAAGATGAAGAAGATCCTGAAATATTAGAATTATTAAATAAGGATTTAGATAAATTAACTAAGGATATAGAATTATTAAAAACAGAAACATATCTAAATGGAAAATATGATTCATGTAATTGTATTTTAGAAATACATTCAGGTGCAGGAGGAACTGAAGCCTGTGATTGGGCCGAAATGCTTTATAGAATGTATTCAAGATATTTATCAAGAAATAATTATATTTTAGATATATTAGATACACAGTATGGTGAAGAAGTAGGAATAAAAAGTATATCAGTATTAGTAAAAGGTAAAAATGCTTATGGATATTTACACCATGAACAAGGAATACATCGCCTAGTAAGAATTAGTCCATTTGATTCCAATAAAAGAAGACATACCTCATTTGCTTCAGTAGAAATAATACCTGAAATTGATAATGATATAAATATAAATATTGATGAAAAAGACTTAAAAATAGATATCTATCGTAGTAGTGGCCCAGGAGGTCAAGGAGTAAATACCACAGATTCTGCAGTTAGAATAACTCATTTACCTACTAAAATAGTAGTAACATGTCAAAATGAAAGAAGTCAAATTAAAAATAAAGAATTAGCATTAAATATCTTAAAAAGTAAATTAAAAAATCTAGAAATAGAAAAACAAAATAATGAAATAAATAGTTTTAAAGATTCAAGTTCAATAGGATGGGGTAATGGTAAAAGAAGTTATGTAATGTGTCCATATACCTTAGTTAAAGATAATGAAAGTGGATATGAAACAAGTGATGTAAACAAAGTATTAGATGGTGCAATTGATGAATTTATATATCATGGAATAAGGAGTTAAGAATATGTTTTTAAAAGAATTAAGGGATAGAAAATTAAATAAAATAATACGCCAAGTAGACAAAAAGAATATTGTAAGTAGATATTTTTGGTTATTAGTAGGATGCTTTATCGTAGCATTTGCCTTTAATGTATTCTTTTTACAATATAATCTAGTTTGTATTGGTATAACAGGATTATCTATTGTATTACAAAAATATATGGAGCCATCAAAATTAATATTAATTATTAATATAGTATTAATTATTCTAAGTTTTATAATCTTGGGAAAAGAAAAAACAAAAAATTCCATAATAGGTGCAATAATAATACCAGTATTAGTATCATTAACTAAACCATTAGTACCATATTTTAACTTAGATGGCCTTGAACCAATAGTAATAGCCATCCTAGGAGGAGTATTAACAGGATTTGGTTATGGATTAATATTTAAAAATGGCTTTACCGGTGGAGGAACAGATATAATAAATCAAATAGTAACAAAATATACCAAAGTAAGTACAGGTACTGCCATTGTTATGATTGATGGATTAGTAGTATTATCTGCAAAGCTTGTTTATAGTTGGGAAACAGTATTATATGGATATATTATCTTATATATTATAAGTAGTTTAACAGATAAAGTAATATTAGGAATATCACAAAGTAAAGCTTTTTATATAGTAACAGATAAAGAAGAAGAAATAAAAGAATTTTTACTTAAAGTAAATGACAGCGGAGTAACATATTTAAAAGCCAAAGGAGGATACACTAACGATAAACACTTGCTTCTTTTAGCAGTAGTACCAACAAGAAATTATTTCATAGTAAAAGAAGGATTAAAGAAAATAGACAACAATATCTTCTTTCTAGTATGTGATGCATATGAAGTATGCCAGAAAGAAGGAACAATAGATGAGTAAATTAAAAGAAACATTTGATTTTGAAGATATTTTAAAAGATATAAAAAGAAAAGATACCCCCCAAAGATATTGCATATTTATTTTTAGTATGTTCTTTTCAGCATTAGTATTTAATGTTTTCTATGCAAAATTTAATATTGTAACTGGAGGAAGTGCAGGATTATCAATAATAATAAAATATTTAACAGGATTTGATGAAAGTAAATTTGTTCTATACGTTTCCTTAGCTTTATTAGTACTATGTTTCTTTACTCTAGGATTTAAACAAACATTAAGAAATACAATAGGAACATTATTGTATCCATTATTTATAAAAATAACATCATACCTAGTAGTATATTTCAATGTAGAAACAGACAGCCTACTTTTAATAGCACTTTATGCAGGAATATTATCAGGATTTGCTTCAGGTATAATGATGAAAACAAAATTTACTGCTGGAGGATTTAATATACTATATCAAATAGCTAATAAATATCTTAAAATATCAATAGGAAAGTCAAGTCTAATAATTAATAGTTTAATCATAATATTTGGTGCAATAGTATTTGGAGTACCAATGGCTATATATGCTGTAATTGCTTTATACTTATCAACAGTAATAACAGATAAAGTATTATTAGGTACTTCAAGAACAAAGTCATTCTATATAGTAACGGATAAAGAACAAGAAGTAAAACAATATATTGTAGAAAAATTAAACCACGGGGTAACTGTAATAGATGCCAAAGGAGGCTACTCAAAAAATAAAAAGAAAATGCTACTTTGTGTAATACCTACAAGTGAATACTTTGTATTAAAAGAAGTAGTATTAACTATAGATAAAAATGCTTTCTTTTTAATAACTGATTCTTATGAAGTATCAGGAGCAATATAAATATGTTAAATTATGTAAATTATATAAATTTTATTTAAAATATTAAAATAAAATGTTATAATAAGTTGTAAAAGGTGTGATAATATGGATTTAATAAGAATAACTGATGTCCAAAAAACATATAAAACAGGAACAGTAGCATTATATAATTTTAATCTAAGTATCTCCAAAGGGGAATTTGTTTTTGTAATTGGAGCCTCAGGTTCAGGAAAAAGTACATTAATAAAAATGCTATATCGTGAAGAAAAACCAGATCGTGGTTCAATAATTATAGGTGGAATAAATGTAGCAAAATTAAAAAATAGAAAAGTATATATTTTAAGAAGAAAATTAGGAGTAGTCTTTCAAGATTTTAAATTGTTGCCTAAATTAACAGTATATGAAAATGTAGCATTTGCTATGGAAGTATTTGCCTATGATAAAAAACAAATATATAAAAGAGTAATGGAAGTATTAGACTTAGTAGGATTAAAAAATAAAGTAAGACAATATCCAGATCAATTATCCGGAGGAGAACAACAAAGAGTAGTAATAGCAAGAGCAATAGTAAATAATCCTAAATTACTTATATGTGATGAACCAACAGGAAACCTAGACCCAATAACTTCCATGGAAATAATGAAAGTATTAAAACAAATAAATGATATGGGTACCACAATAATAATGGCAACACATGATTTAGAAATAGTAAGAAAAATGAACGAAAGAGTTATAGTTATCGAAGAAGGTCGTTTAGTTAAAGACTATGAAAAAGGGAAATACCATAACGAAGGATTTTAGAAAGGAAGTAACTTATGAAATTTTTTAGAAATATAAATAGATATTTTAGAGATGCTAGAAAAAGTGTAATGAGGAACTTCTCTTTATCACTTGCATCAATTTCATGTATTACTATAACTTTAATAGTAGTAGCATTTTCTGCAATATTATCATACAATGTAGAAAATTTTGCCGAATCAATTAGAAAAGATGTAACAGTAGTAATATTTCTAAACTCAGATACAACAGAAACAAAAAGAAATGAAATAGAAAAAGAAATAAGAGCAACAAAAAATGTTGAAGAATTAACATTTGTATCAAAAGAAAAAACAGCAGAAAGCCTAAAAGATAATGACACATTCAAAGGAATAATAGAAACATGGACTGATAAAACAAATCCATTACTAGATAGTTTTATGTTAAAAGTAAAAAATATAGATGATATAAAAACAACAGTAAATGTTATTAAAAATATTAATGGAGTAAAAACAGTTAACTATGGTGAAGATATGATAGATCAATTAATAACAGTCTTCAAAGTAGTAGAAAAAGCATCAATATTTATAGTAGTAGCACTTGTAGTAGTTACAGCATTCCTAATAGGAAATACCATAAAATTAGCAATATTCTCAAGAAAAAGAGAAATAGAAATAATGAGATTGGTCGGAGCATCAAATGTATCAATTAAAGTTCCATTTGTAATCGAAGGATTATTTATAGGTATGTTAGGTTCAATAATACCAATAATATTAAGTGTATATGGTTATACATCATTATATAATTTCTTTAAAGGAAAACTATTTGGTTCTTCATTAGCTAAATTAGTACCACCAACACCATTCATGTACTATATTTCCTTAGTACTATTAGCAATAGGAATAGTAGTAGGTATGATTGGTAGTTATAGAGCAGTAAGAAAATATCTTAAAATCTAGTTATCTAGATTTTTCTTTTACGTAATTATCTACAAATATATAGTTATTTAATGGTTTATAAGTTAAATATCCAAACATACCATACATCAATATAATTAATAAAATACTTACCTTATTAATATATTTATATTCCTTACCTTTAAGTATTTTATAACTAATTATCTGACAAATAATATAAACAATTAACATAAGACTAATTGATATAATTAAATGTTCTCCAATTAAATTATATATAGGTATATAAATAATTAAGTATATAACTATAGAGCTAAATCCCGTAAAAAATAACTGAAACATAAAATTATTATATTTAACCTTATACTTTCTTAATAAAATATAATCAATAATACCATAAAAAGTAGTAGCACTATAAAGTATTTTCATATGTTCCCAAATACTTTCATTAACAGGACATAAAATACTTATTAATACATTAGGAAACCATTCATACATAAAATGAATAGCAAAAGATATAATAAAAATACCAATAACTGCGATAGCCTTAATTTTCTTTAAATTCATAATTTCACCCTAGTAAATTATATTAAAAAATAGTAATAACTTGTAAAATTTTGTAAAAATATAAAAATATTATAATATTTCTTTGTAAAACCCTTATTCTGCTGTATAATATAGTTATAAATTGGAAAAAGGTGATAACATGAAATTAACAACAGAAGTAGTAAAAAATATATCTAAAATTAAAAACGAAGATGAGTTTATGACTAATTTTAGATTAAAAAGTTTAGAAAAATTTAACGAATTAGATTTACCAAACTTTGGACCAGAAATAAATATTGATTTTGATACAATTACTTACTATAAAGAAAGAAGTAATGAACTAACAGATGATTGGAATAAAATATCATGTCCAATTAAACAAGAATTCGATGAACTTGGAGTAATTAGTGCAGAAAAGAAATATTTAGATGGAATTGGAGCACAATATGATAGTGAAGTAATTTATCATAATATGATTGAAGAATTAAAACAAAAAAATGTAATCTTTCTAGATACTGACAGTGCATATAAAATGTATCCTGAATTATTTAAAAAATATTTTAACAACTTAGTAAAATATGATGAAAATAAATTTACTGCCTTAAATGGTGCAGTATGGAGTGGAGGAACATTTATTTATATTCCTAAAAATACTAAATTAGATAGACCACTTCAAAGTTATTTTAGAATTAATTCAAAAAATATGGGACAATTTGAAAGAACATTAATAATTGTAGATGATAATAGTGAACTAAACTATATCGAAGGATGTACTGCAAGAACATACACTGAAGATGCACTTCATGCTGCCGTAGTAGAAATATATGTTGGTAAAAATGCTAAATGTCGTTATACCACAATTCAAAACTGGTCAAGTGATGTTTATAACTTAGTAACTAAAAGAGCAGTAGTAGACACAAATGGCTTAATGGAATGGATTGACGGAAATATTGGAAGTAAAGTAAATATGAAGTATCCTAGTTGCATTTTAAAAGGACCTTATGCAAGAGGAAACTGTATAACAGTAGCATCCGCAGGATTAAATCAAATTCAAGATACAGGTGCCAAAATGATACACTTAGCACCATATACAAAAAGTAATATTGTAAGTAAATCAATAGCATCCAATGGAGGAACTGCAAATTATAGAGGAACTGCTAAAATAACAGCACAAGCTCATCATTCAGTAGCATCCATTAAATGTGATACAATAATCCTAGATGGCAAATCAAAAAGTGATACAATCCCTACAAATACTGTTGATAATAAAACATCAGTTCTGGAACACGAAGCAACAGTATCTAAAATAAAAGATGAAGAATTATTCTATCTAATGGCAAGAGGAATAAACGAAGAAGCTGCCAAAGAATTATTAGTATTAGGATTTGTAAATGTATTTAGAGAAGAATTACCTATGGAGTATGCAGTAGAATTAAATAGATTATTATCATTAAATATAGGAGGTGCATAGATGAAAAAATTTATAATAATAATTATTTTAATATTTCTAGGATTTGGAGGTTATGTAGCATATGTAGAATTAACCAAAGATAAAACACCACCATTAACCCCAGAAGTAACAAAAGCAGAAATAGCAAAATATATAGTATATGGTACACATCTAAATATCGAAGGTTCTCTAACCGTAGATAATCTAGAATATGATGATATTGACCTAGTACTATACAACAAAGACTTAAAATTAGAAAAAAAAGAATCACCAGAAAAAAGATTTACGACTATAAAAATAACTACTGATAAAGAAATTAATACAGTATCATTTAAGTTATCAGACCTTATTAACGAAGGATTATATCTTGATGACATAACCCCAGGTAAATATTATCTATTTATTAGAACAACACATAAAACTACAAATGATAAAAATGAAGAAGAAATATCATATAAATACTATTCATTAGATAATAAAACAACATATCCTGAGACAACATATTATACATTAAGCAAATATAATAATAAAATATCAATTAATTCAAATAATGATTATCAAACACTAATGTTTGATGTAACAGAAAATAAAGATGCTGAAATATATGATGTAGTAATAGATCCAGGACATGGAGGAATGGATCCCGGAGCAGTAGTAAATGGTAAAAAAGAAACTGATTATACTATGGATATGGCTTTATCTTTAAAAGAAAGTTTAGAAAAGTTAGGATTAAAAGTAAAATTAACATGGGATGAAAATACCATAACAAATAATAAAGTAATTAACTATTATGGTAAAGGTGGAAGAGCACAAATATCTCACGAAGTATATGCCAAATATGTATTTTCATTACATCTAAATAGTAGTGCACCATCAGTTCATGGAGTAGAAGTATATACTCCAAGTAAGATTAATTATAACTTTGCTAAAGAATTAGTTAAAAAAATAACTGAAAATACTACTCTTACATATTCAAATAAATCAACATATAGAGTATTCAGTGGAGTATATACCCATAACTTTACCGAGAAAGAAATCGAAGCATCTGCCGAAGAAGCAAGAAATAAAAATCGTACACCTTATGATATAACCACATTATCTAGTTATTTATATATGATTAGAGAAACTGGCGGAATAATGACTGGTGCATATGTTGATGATAGAAACGAAGAACAAGAAGGTAACGATTATTATAACTCTAACATAGGAGCAGAAGCATACCTACTTGAAATGTGTTATCTATCAAATTCAAAAGATATGGAAATATTAGACCAGGAAAAAGATAAGTATATAAGTGCAATATCTGATACCATAAATGATATATTATTAAAAAAAGTGTAAAATTTATGTAAAATTAATAAAAATACCCAAAAAACCTTTTTAAACCGCAAATTATAACATACATGTTATAATAAAAAGGGATTTTGCCCTTAAGGAGAAAAACTTCTTTTGGGCGTTTTTTTATGTCTAAAAAACTTTTTCACCTATTTGCAAAAAATATGTCAATTTGTTACACTGCACTTGAAAGGAGGGATATTATGGTTAATCAAATAATTTTAGTTGGAAGATTAGCAAAGACACCCGAATTAAGAGTAACAGAAAATGGCAAATCTACAACTACAATAACATTAGCAGTACCAAGAAATTACAAAAATATTAATGGTGAATATGACACAGACTTCTTAGAATGCACACTATGGACTACTATTGCAGAAAACACCACTGAATATTGTAAAACTGGTGATATGCTTGGAGTAAAAGGTAGAGTACAAACTCGCATGATTGAATCAGACGACGGCACAAAGAAAAAGAAAACAGAAATAGTTGCAGAAAAAGTAACATTTTTAACCTCTGCTAAAAAAAGAAACGATGATGAAGAAGAAAAAGAATGAGTAATATTATTAAGTTCTATCAAAAATTACAATAAATATTAAAAAAATATCCATAAATAGTATACATTTTTAAAAAATTATTGTACAATATTAATTAACAGGAAGATAACTTTTTGTTTTAAACACTTTAAAGGAATGATTTTAATGTTAATTAGTAAAAGGATTAAAGAACAAAGAATTAAAAAAGGGTTATCACAACAACAACTTGGAGAAATCATCGGAGTAACAAAAGTATCAGTATGTGGTTATGAAAGTGGAACAAGATTACCAAGTCTAGAAACATTTGAAATGATGGCTGAATTATTTGGTACATCAACTGATTACTTACTAGGAAGAGAAGCTTTAATTAGAAGTACTAATTCTAGAGAATTTGTTGGTTCCATATCACAAGATGACATAAACTTAATTATGGAATTAAGACATTATAGTAATCTATACACAAAATTAACTACAGATACCAAAAGATATGTAAACTTAATAAACAAAAAAATGATGAACTAGGAGGAAAATTATGGATATTAAAGAATTATATGTTAGTGATCATATTGGAGAGAAAATCACAGTGCAAGGATGGGTAAGAAGTCATAGAAAACAAGCACATTTTGGTTTTATTGACTTACATGATGGTACAACTTTTAATGGCTTACAAGTAGTATATGAAGATAATTTACCAACCTTCGAAGACATAACAAAAATAAAATTAGGAAGTGCAGTAACTGTTAAAGGAACACTTATTACTTCCCCAAAAGAAGGGCAAAAATTTGAACTAACACTTGAAGAATTAACTCTTGAAGGAGATTGTCCAGATGATTATCCATTACAAGCTAAAGGTAGACCAACAAGAGAATACCTAAGAGAAATAGCGTACCTTAGACCAAGAACAAACTTATTTCAAGCAGTATTTAAAGTAAGAAGTGTAGCAGCATATGCAATACATAAATATTTCCAAGAAAATAACTATGTATATGTACATACACCATTAATTACAGCATCAGATTGTGAAGGAGCAGGAGAAATGTTCCAAGTAACAACATTAGATTTAAACAAAATTGCTGAAACAGGAAAAGTAGATTATTCAAAAGATTTCTTTGGAAAACCAACTGCCCTAACAGTATCAGGACAACTACAAGGAGAAACATTTGCAATGGCATACAAGAAAATCTATACCTTTGGTCCAACTTTTAGAGCAGAAAATTCAAATACAAAAACACACGCTTCAGAATTTTGGATGATTGAACCAGAAATAGCATTTTGTGACTTAAATGGTGACATGGATGTTATGGAAGGAATGCTAAAATATGTAGTAAAATATGTATTAGATAATTGTCCAACAGAAATGGAATTCTTTGATAAATTTGTAGAAAAAGGATTAATAGAAAAATTAACAAAATTAGTAAATAGTCACTTTACAAGAATAAAACATCACGATGTAATCACAATATTAAAAGAAGCAAAAGTAGATTGGGAGTTTGCTCCTGAATATGGTGAAGACATAGCCAAAGAACATGAAAAATATATTACAGAACACTTTAACGGCCCAGTATTTATAACAGATTGGCCAAAAGATATTAAAGCATTTTACATGAAACAAAATCCAGATGGAAAAACTGTTGCAGCAGTAGACTTAGAAGTTCCAGGTGCAGGAGAATTAATGGGAGGTTCTCAAAGAGAAGAGAATTACGAAAAATTAATTCAAAGAATGAAAGAATTAAATATGCCAGAAGAAGGAATGGATTGGTACTTAAATTTAAGAAAATTTGGAGGATGTGTCCATTCAGGATTTGGTATGGGATTTGAAAGATTATTAATCTATCTAACTGGCGTAGAAAATATAAGAGATGTAATACCATATCCAAGAACTCCAAATAACTGTGAATTTTAAAAAAATAAAAAAATGTATTTTTCTAAAAATTTACTCCATACTATATATGAAAGGAGTAATTATGAAAAAAACAACATATCTAATATTAAGTATAAGTTTACTATTACTTTTAACAGGTTGTAATGATGAAAAAGTAATGACTTGTACAAGAGAAAATACATATAACGGACTAACTAGTGGTACAGAATATAAAGTAACCTATAAAAATGACACCGTAACCCATGTAACTATTACCTATAATTATAACCAAAAAGAATATACCGATGGAGTTAATACAGGTACTGATGGTACAACTAGTGATAACACCACAAATACTGATAATAATGGTATAGTAGATGGTGTAGTCGGAGACACAGTAGATGATATTATCGGTGGAGTTTATAATACAATATTAGATCTTTCTGGTATAAAAGATAGACATACAAACCAAATAAATAATACTAACATTAAAGGTTTTACCTCAAAAATAGAAGATAATACCAATAATAGTTATAAAGTAATGTACGACCTAGATTTAACTACAATTAATGATACTGACATAAAAAGATTTAATGTTGATAGAAGTTATACCAAAATAAAAGATACTTATTCAAATCAAGGCTTAACTTGTAAAGAAAGTTAAGCCTTTTTATATAATTTCAAATAAATAAAATAAAATTTACTAACCAATAAAAATTATCCTTTTTAAATAATTTGCTTGTAATAATCATATCTTTATTATATAATTATAATAGAAAAAAGGATGTGATTATATGAATAAATTTAAAACAATGGATGCCAATGAAGCAGTAGCAAATGTAGCATATAAATTTAGTGAAGTATGCGGAATATATCCCATAACACCAGCTTCCCCAATGGCAGAAAAAGTAGATTTAATTAGTAATACCGAAGAATTAAATTTCTTTAATAATAAAACAAAAGTAATAGAAATGCAATCAGAACAAGGTGCAGTAGCTTTAGTGCATGGTGCCTTAAATTCAGGAGTTTTAGCAACAACATTTACAGCAAGCCAAGGATTATTACTTATGATACCATCATTATATAAAATGGCAGGAGAAATGTTACCAGGAGTCCTTCATGTAGCAGCAAGAAGTTTATCTACTCATGCTTTATCAATATTCGGAGACCATCAAGATGTATATGCCGTAAGACAAACTGGAGTATGTATGTTAGCGTCTTCTAATCCCACTGAAGCATACCATTTATCTGCAGTAGCACACCTTTCAGCAATATCATCATCATTACCATTTGTACATTTCTTCGATGGTTTTAGAACAAGTCATGAAATAAATAAAATAAAATTAATGGATTATAACAGAATAGAAAAAATGATAGATAAAAAAGCCCTTGATAACTTTAGAAATAGACAAATGAATAATGAAAATCCCAACACAAGAGGAACTGCAGAAAATGAAGATATCTATTTTCAACATACAGAGTCAAGAAATACAGACTATCTAAATGTACCAGATATCGTATCAGACTATATGGAAAAAATAAATAAATTAGAAAAAACAGACTATAAACCATTTAATTACTATGGTTCTAAAAAAGCAAAATATGTAATTGTAGCAATGGGAAGTGTATGTAATACCATAAAAGAATTACTTAATTATCTAAATGACCAAGATTTAGGATTAATCGAAGTACATCTATATAGACCATTTTCTTCCACATATTTACAAAAAGTTTTACCTAAAACAGTAACAAATATTGCAGTATTAGATAGAACAAAAGAACCAGGTTCAATTGGAGAACCACTATATTTAGATATCGTAAATGCTCTTAAAGATAAAGAAATAAAAATTATTGGAGGACGCTACGGACTATCTTCTAAAAATACTACCCCAAGAGATATTATGGCAGTATACACAAATTTAAAAGAAAAAAATAAAAACAACTTTACTATAAGTATAAATGATGATGTAACAAAATTAAGTTTAAAAGTAGATAATAACTTTAAAATAGATACAGGAAATATAGAATACTTATTCTATGGTTTTGGTTCAGACGGAATGGTATCAACATCCAAAGATATAATAAAAATAATAGGAAATCATACTAAAAACTATGTCCAAGGATACTTCCAATATGATTCTAAAAAGTCTGGTGGAGTAACCAGAAGTCACTTAAGAATAAGTAAAAATACAATAATGTCATCTTATTATGTAGAAAATCCATCCTTAGTAGTAATCTCCAAAGATACCTACATTTATAAATATGATGTCTTAGATAATATCAAAGATAATGGCATAGTACTTTTAAATACCAATCTAAATAGTAATGAATTAATTACCTCATTACCTAATAAAATAAAGAAAATAATATCTGATAAAAACTTAAAATTATTTACCATAGACGCCTATAAAATAGCAAATGAATTAGGACTTAAAAATAAAATAAGTACCTGTATGGAAGTATGTATCTTTAAAATAATAGGTATTATGCCAATTAATAAAGTAAAACAAATAATGAAAGAAACTAATGAAACTAGATTTAAACATAAAGGACAAAAAATAGTAGATATCAATAATAAAATAGTCGAAGTATCAGATAAATATATTAATGAAATCGAAGTAGATAGTACTTGGTCAAAATTAAAAATACCAAACGAAGAATTAGATTTCTATGAAACAATAAATAAATTACATGGAGATAACTTACCAGTAAGTGCATTTCTAGATAAAAAGCAAGGAATAGTTAAACATACAACAGATAAAGAAAAAAGAGAAATTGCAGAAAATGTACCTTGTTGGATAAAAGAAAATTGTATTCAATGTGGAAAATGTGCCTTTGCATGTCCTCATGGCGTAATAAGACCATATGTTATAGATAAAAATAATAATGCTGTTGATTCTATACCAAGTATCTTACCAAAGGATACAAACTATGTAGTATCAGTTTCATATAAAGATTGTACAGGATGTGGAGTATGTGTAAATGCTTGTCCTGGTAAATTAGGTAAAAAAGCCTTAACTATGAAACCATATAATAAAGAAGAATTTACTAATCAAGAATTTGATTACTTAGTAAAAAACAACTTAAATAGTGAAAAAGCATTACCTACATTAAATGTAAAAAGCATAAGCATGAAAGAACCAAAATTTGAGTTTTCTGGAGCATGTGCAGGTTGTGGAGAAACACCATATTTAACTAATCTTACAAGAATGTTTTCAGATAACATAATAATTGCTAATGCTACAGGATGTTCTTCCATATATAGTGCAAGTATGCCATCAATCGCATATAATATACCTTGGGCAAGTAGTTTATTCGAAGATAATTCTGAGTATGGATTAGGTATTAAAACAGGAATAAATGTAAAAAGAAATAAAATAAAAAAATATATGGAAGATAATATGACACCATTATTTAAAAAATGGATAAATAATATGGATAATTATGAAATATGTAAAGAAGTAAAAGATAAAATAGATTATAATTCTCATCCATATCTAGAAAAATTAAAAGACTATATTGTACCAAAATCAATGTGGATAATCGGTGGAGATGGATTTGCTTATGATATAGGATTCGGTGGATTAGACCATGTATTATCTACCAATGAAAATATAAATATCTTAGTACTAGATACCGAAGTATACTCTAATACCGGAGGACAATCATCAAAATCAAGTAATTTAGGCTCAATTGCATCATTTACTTCCAATGGTAAAAAGAATTATAAAAAAGACTTAGCAAGAATGGCTATGTGTTATCCAAATGTTTATGTAGCACAAACTAATATAGGTTATAATCAAGAACAATACCTAAAAGTATTAAAAGAAGCAACAAACCACAATGGACCATCATTAATAATTGCATACTCTCCATGTATTGAGCATGGTATAAAACAAGGAATGGAACATAGCCAAACAAATGCTTATTTAGCAACAGAATGTGGTTACTTTATAACATTTAGATATAATCCTGATATTAAAGAATTAACTATGGATTCCAAACCAAACTTTGATAAATATGATGAGTTTTTAATGACTGAAAATAGATATGCAAATCTTAAACAAATAAATCCAAAAGATTGTGACAAAATACTAGATAATCAAAAAGAATGGGCAATATCTAGATATAATTATTATAAAGTTCAAGATAATAGGAAAGAAGATTAATTCTTTCTTTTTTCCTTTCCATAACTAAAAAGCTATTCCAAGGTTTTTTAATACCTAAGGTTATTAAAAAGTAATTTTGAACTTAAAGTTTCAAAATTAAATTATAAATTTTAATAAAATTATTTACTAAAACTAGTTAAAATGATATAATTACTATGAAAGGTATGATAAAATGAGTAAAATAGTAATAGCACTTGGAGGTAATGCCTTAGGTAAAACTCCAGAAGAACAATTAAAATTAGTAAAAGAAACTGCTAAAAGCATTGTAGAAATAGTAAAAGAAGGACATCAAGTAATAATAGCGCATGGTAATGGTCCACAAGTAGGAATGATTAATCTAGCAATGGATTTTGCTCATGCCGGTAATGCAGGAACTCCTAGTATGCCGTTCGCAGAATGTGGTGCAATGAGTCAAGGTTATATAGGATATCATTTACAACAATCAATAAGTGAAGAATTAAGAAAGAGTAACATAAAAGAAGATTGTGTAACCATAGTAACCCAAGTTGAAGTATCAAGTTCAGATAAAGCATTTAATAATCCAACTAAACCAGTAGGAATGTTCTACTCCAAAGAAGAAGCAGACAAAATAGTAAAAGAAAAAGGATATACTTTTGTTGAAGATGCAGGAAGAGGTTATCGTAGAGTAGTACCTTCTCCAAAACCAATCAACATTATAGAATTAAATACTATTAAAAAATTAGTAGATTCAAATACAGTAGTAATTTCTGTTGGAGGAGGAGGAATTCCTGTAATCAAAACAGAAGAAGGTTATAAAGGAGTAGATGCCGTAATAGATAAAGATTTATCAAGTGCCAAATTAGCTACTCAATTAAATGCTGATATTTTACTTATTTTAACTGCAGTAGAAAAAGTATATATAAACTTTAATAAAGAAAACGAACAAGCCTTAGATACCTTAACAGATATTGAGGCAAGAAAATATATTGGCCAAGGAGAATTTGCTAAAGGAAGTATGCTACCAAAAGTTGAAGCATGTCTAAACTTTGTAGAAAACTTCCCACAAGGAAAAGCAATAATAACATCATTAGACAAAGCAATTCAAGCCTTAAAAGGACAAACAGGAACTGTTATAACAAAAGACTAATAGAAAGTAATGGTGAGCTAGTATGAATAGTTATATCGAAATAAAACAAGAAATAGAAAAATTAGAAAAAAGATTATCTTCAAAAAATCAAGAAAGAAATGACTTATTATTACCATTGTTTAAACTAATCAAAGAAAATTCTTTAAATAATATCTTACCAAGTAATTTAGATAAATATAATCCTAAAAACTTACCACTAAGATTAACAATTCTATCTGAAGAAGTAGAAATTAATAATTTAAAAGATAAAGAAAAAATACTTAGTGAAATTGAAGATATTAAAAGAAAAATAATAGACAAAAATAATGAACAAATTATAGAAAATCAAAGAATAGATAATATGCGTATTAAACTAAAAGAAAGAAAAGAATACGTATTATCAAGAATACCTGAAATAAACAATATAGATAAACAAATAGAAAAATTACAATCAGGAATCGATCGTAGATTAAAAATATTAAACGAAGGTTCATTAGAAAAAGAAGAACAAAGAGTAATAAGAGAAATAATTAATAAAAATATAAAACAAGTAAACGAATTAGAAACTAGAAAACAACTAATTCTAAATGAAAAAGGACTATATAGTGATATTAAACAAATAGAAAAAGAAGATAATTTAATAAAACAAGAAGATAAAAAAGATAATGAAGAACAACAAGATAATGAATTTCTTAAAAAAGTAAAAAATATAAATAGTTCATTAAATAGTATTGAAGATAAATTAAGTGAAAAAATACAAACAGTAGATGTGGAACCTATAGTAACAGAGGAACAAACTAAAAAAATAGACATACCATTTCCTGTAAAACAAGAAAATAAAGTTGATGATAAACCATTACAAAACAATAAACCAATTAGTTTTGAAATAGAAGAAATTAAAGAAGATACTCCAAATAATATAGAAGTAGAAAAATTACAAGAGCAACCAAAAAATACATCTCAAGAATTAACAGTACCTACTTCAGATGATTTAACCTTAGTAGAAACTCATTCTAACTTCTTATTAGAAACAAAACTAAAACTAAAAAAAGGACTAAGAATAATCTTAGGATTAAAAAATATAACAGCACAAAAATTACTTGAAATAAAAGCAAAAGCAGAAAAAAAGAATACAAACATTGGAGATACAATCAGTAATTTAATTGGTGGAATAGTTAAAACACCAGAAAGTAAAATAGTAGATAAAGCAAGAGAAAACATTGAAGTAGCAAAGCAATTACTCGAAGAAAATAAAGATAATTTATCTGAAGAAGAAACTGAAAAAATAAAAGCCAACTTATCAAGAGTTTACTTAAAATTAAATCAAGCAAGAAATGATAAAACTCACCAAAGATATGATTCATATTATCAAAATATTGCAGAATTAGAAAATATAAGTGATCAATTATCAGATAATGTTACCGCACAATATAATAAAATAAAAGCAAGATAAAGAGGTGTTTTATGCAATTTGAAAAATTAAATATCTTAAAACTAAATAATGGAAGAAAAATAATTATTCTAGAAAAATTAGTATATAATAATACAACATACATATATGCAGATGATGTAAACGAAGATGAAACAGATACCTTAGATAATTATTTCATACTTAGAGTAAATCCAAATGGTTCACTTTGTATGGAAGATAACCCAGAAGTACTTCAAGAAATAATACCATTATTTAATAGATTAGTAAAAGAGTCTTATGAAAGATAAAAGCCAGAAATTAATCTGACTTTTTTAATGTTTATTTTAGCATAAATATAGATATACCAACCCCAATAATTGTAGATAAAAGTAATACTAATATTATCATAGGTAATTTTATAAATGCAGCATTATTATTTGAAGATCTATAAAAACCACCATTATTAACTTGTGTATTAGGATTAGGTAATGTTTTATAAACAGGATCTATTTCTCCAATAGATAGTTTCTCATCAGTTGGAGTATAACTAGAATTAACCACAGGAACATTATTTACAGTATCTGTTTTTGGAGTATTAAAAATAACATCATTATTTTTAAATACATTATCTACTTGCATTCCACTTTTATAAAATTTATTTGAATAATGTTCACATAACCAATTAACAAATTCTTTATTATTACCATTATTTAATATTTCTATTTTTCTAATAAATTTATCTCTAGATAAATTTTTTTCTTTTAAAACTAAATTATATACCTGATTAACAAGTCTTTTAATTCTAGAAAGTTCATAAATATAATCAACCTCAGGTATATTATTCGTAATAGTTAAAAATAATATATTTCCTTCAGTTCTATATTTATTCATCGAATTAACTAAATCAGTTTGATTCTTTTCAAAAGACAAACATAACTTAATATTATTTTGTATACCATTAGGAACAGATATATAAGAATCTAAATAACTATATATAATTCCATAATCATCTTCTTGATATTTAATAGGACTATCCATATTTAACACCTCTTACTATAACAATTATATAATAAATATAATAAAAAATAAAGAAAAAATTAATAAATTACTTGTAAAATTTAAAAATACATTATATAATTATCTTATATTAAAAGACGAAGAACAAGAGGAGTAAATTATCTAATAATCTTATAGCGAGGAAAATATGGTGAAAGTTTCTAGATTAATTTAATTGAAGGTTGCTTGTGAGTTGAATTACCGCATTCGCTTGCGTTATCAGTAATAAGTATAAATTAAGGTGGTACCACGATAATTCGTCCTTTGGATAGAATTATCTTTTTTTAAAATTTTAAGGAGGATTTATGAGAAGTAGTAGAATAATGAGAATTTTTGAACAATACATGAAAAATTTTGATATGAATAATGCTAATATTAAAGTAAAATATTTTCATAGTTTAAAAACAATGGAGTTAGCAAAAGATATAGCCACTAACTTAGGAGTCTTTACCGAAGAAGAAATAACCGTCTGTGAATTAATTGGATTATTTCATGAAATAGGAAGCTTTGATAAAAATCCAGAATTTCATATAATAAATGATAATAATGAAGATTATACAAATAAAACCTTAGAATTATTATTTACAAATGGAATGATAAGAAAAATAACTCCCGAAACAAAATATGATGGAATAATTAAATTTGCTATATATTCTCTAAATAAAGAAGGATACCCTAGTAACCTAGATCAAAAAATAGTATACTTTTGTGATGTATTAAAAGATGCCCATAAATTAGATACATTTAGACTAGCAATAAATTATCCATATATTGATACTAGAATAGAATCTTATCCTACAGCAATGGTATATGATGAATTTAAAAAATTTAAAACCATTCCAAATAAATTAACAGAAAATAATTCAGATGAAGTATTATTAGTATTATCAAATGTATTCTCTTTATCTTCAAGATATAGTTACTATATATTAAGAGAAAATAATTATATAAATAAATTAATTGAATCATTAAATTTTAGTGATGATGAAATAAAAAAATTCTTTACAGCAATTCAAAAAATATTAAATATGTATACAGAAAGAAAGATAGGCGATTTAAATGTTAGACAAGAAATATAATCATATCGAAGTAGAAAAAGACAAATACAATAAATGGAAAGAAAAAGGATATTTTAATTCTGGTGATTTAACCAAAGAACCATTTTGTATAGTTATACCTCCGCCAAATGTAACAGGTAAATTACATTTAGGACATGCATGGGATACAACATTACAAGATATAATTATAAGATATAAAAGAATGCAAGGTTATGACTGCTTATGGTTACCAGGAATGGACCATGCTGCAATAGCAACTGAAGCAAAAGTAGTAAAAAGAATAAAAGAACAAGGAAAAAATAAATCAATATTAGGTAGAGAAAAATTTCTTGAAGAATGTTGGAATTGGACACATGAATATAGTGATAACATAAGAAAACAATGGGCAAAATTAGGTTTATCAGTAGATTACAATAAAGAAGCATTTACCCTAGATGAAAACCTAACACTAGCAGTAAAAACAGTATTTTGTAAACTATATAATGAAGGATTAATTTATCGCGGAGAACGTATAATAAACTGGGATCCTGAAGCTAAAACAGCTTTATCAAATGAAGAAGTTATCTATAAAGATACCGAAGGAGCATTTTATCACATAAAATATTTTATCGAAGGAACAAATGACTTTCTAGAAGTTGCTACAACAAGACCAGAAACATTATTCGGAGATACTGCCGTAGCAGTTAATCCAGAAGATACAAGATATAATAAATTAATAGGAAAAAATGTTGTATTACCAATAGTAAATAAACTAATTCCAATAATCGGAGATAATCATGCTGATATGGACTTTGGTACTGGTGTAGTTAAAATAACACCTGCTCATGATCCAAATGACTTTGAAGTAGGTAATAGACATAACCTTGAAAGAATAATCGTAATGAATGATGATGCTACAATGAATGAAAATGCTGGTATCTATAAAGGATTAGATAGATTTGAATGTAGAAAAAAATTAGTCGAAGATTTAAAGGAACAAGACTTATTAATAAGTATAGAAAAAATTACTCATAATGTAGGACATTCAGAAAGAACCGGAGTAATGGTTGAACCTTACTTATCTAAGCAATGGTTTGTAGATATGAAAAAATTATCTAAACAAGTATTAGATAATCAAAAAAATAAAGATACCAAAGTAAACTTTGTACCAGAAAGATTTGAAAAAATATTAATTAATTGGATGGAAGATTGCCATGATTGGTGTATATCTCGTCAATTATGGTGGGGACATAGAATTCCAGCATGGTATAAAAATGATGAAGTATATGTAGGAATAAATTCACCGCAAGAAGATGGTTGGACACAAGATGAAGATGTATTAGATACTTGGTTCTCTAGTGCTTTATGGCCATTTGCAACCTTAGGATGGCCAAATGAAACATCTGATTTCAAAAGATATTTCCCAAATGATGTATTAGTAACAGGTTATGATATAATATTCTTCTGGGTATGTCGTATGGTATTCCAATCACTTGAATTTACAGAAAAAAGACCATTCAAAGATTGCTTAATTCACGGATTAATTCGTGATAAAGAAGGAAGAAAAATGTCTAAATCATTAGGTAATGGAGTAGACCCAATGGATGTAATAGATACATATGGTTGTGATTCATTAAGGTTCTTCCTAACTACCAATAGTGCACCAGGACAAGATTTAAGATATGATGAAGAAAAAGTAAAATCAACTTGGAATTTCATAAATAAAATATGGAATGCTTCAAGATATGTACTTATGAATCTAGAAGACTTTAACGACAAAGACTATACATTAGATAATCTTACTAATAGTGATAAATGGATATTAACAAAATTAAATAAAACAATAGAAAGCATTACTAAATCAATGGATAAATATGATTTTAATATCGTAGGAAATACATTATATAATTTCATATGGACTGATTTCTGTGATAAATATATTGAATTATCTAAATTTAATCAAAACAATACTACTAAAAGTGTATTATTAAAAGTATTAACTTCAATTATTAAAATGTTACATCCATTCATGCCATATGTAACCGAAGAAATATATCAAATGTTACCAATTAAAGACTCAGAATCTATAATGATAAGTACTTATCCTAAATATGAAAAAGAATATGTATTTAATAAAGAAGAAAAAGAAATAGACAACATTCTTGAATTTATTACATTATTTAGAAATAAAAAATTAGAATTAAATATAGGTTCAGATTTTAAAGTAATAAATAATATTAAAAATAATGATAACTTAGACTTAATATTAAATTCATTAAAAATAAAAGATAAATTAACTACTGAAAATACTTCTAATACAGTAAAAGTAGAATATAATAATTTATCATTAGAAATAGTATATGATAATACTAAAAATCTTGAGGAAGAGCATACTCGCTTAGAACAAGAATTAACAAGATTAACTAATTCAATTGAACGAAGAAAAAAATTACTATCAAACGAAAACTATACATCAAAAGCTCCTATCAATATAGTAAATAAAGAAAAAGAAGATTTATCAAAAGAATTAGAACAATTAGAAATAATTAAAAATAAATTGAAATAGCGCGTCTATTTCTTTTTTCCTTTTCATAACTTAAAAGTTATTCCAAGGCTTTTTAATACCCAAGGTTATTAAAAAGAAGTTTTGAGCTTGTAATCTCAAAACTAATATATTTTTTGAGTTCTGATAATAATTTATAAAAAATAAAAAAGTGTGGTATAATTATACTAAAGGAGTGTAAAAGAATGTGGTTATATATAATTATAGCAGTAGTTGTAATACTTTTATTGTTGGTATTAACAACTTATAATAGTCTAATAAAATTAAACAATAAAGTAGAAGAAGCATTTTCTACAATGGATATTTATTTAAAAAAGAGATGGGATTTAATTCCTAATCTTGTTGAAGTAGTAAAAGGATATGCTAAACATGAAAAAAATACTTTAGAAGAAATTACTAATTTAAGGAGTAATTCCTATGATAAAATGAATACAAATGATAAAGTAGAAGTTAATAATAAATTATCACAAGGTATTAATAAATTAATGGCAGTAGCAGAGTCTTATCCAGAACTTAAAGCAAATGAAAATTTTAAAGATTTAAGTACACAATTAGTAAAAGTTGAAGACGATATTGCCAATGCTAGAAAATATTATAATGGTACTGTAAGAATTTTCAATAATAAAGTTCAAATGTTTCCAAGTAATATAATAGCTAGTATATTTGGATATAAAACAAGAAAAATGTTTGAAGCTACTGAAAATGAGCGAAAAAACGTAAAAATTAAATTATAATTATGGAGAGTGAAATGAAAAGAATTATTAACAAAGTGTATTCATTTATTGCATTTATTATATTGGGATTATTTGTTTTTCCTAATGTTGTAAATGCTGAAAAATATTCTAGTGATTTTATAAAAATAGATGATGTATCTTATAATTATGTTGGTGAAGATTTTTCTTTATCAGAAGTATATTTTAGCAAATCTACTTTAAATACTGGAGGATTAACTTCATATGGAGTCTTATTTGGAAAAATGATAAATACTAGTGGATATTATTTATCTGCTTATATGACAATAGATTATTATGATACAAACTATAAAATAGTTGCTAGGTCAACTAAAACAGAATCTCCTAGGCTTGCTAAAGATAATTATCAGATGAATATAATCCTTTATGACAATGACTTCTTAGGTAATTATAAAATTGATGATATAGCTTATTTTAAGATAAATTATTACACAGTAAAAGGAAAGCCTCTTACTAAAGAAAATCTTAGTCAAAATAATCAATATAGTTCATATGATTATGTAATTAATAAATATAATATAGACATTGTTGTAAATGAGAATAATACTTTAAATATTACTGAAAAAATCGGTGCTTATTTTAATACTTATAAACATGGTATTTTTAGAAAAATTCCTTTAAAAAACAAAGTAACAAGATTAGATGGAACAACTTCGAATAATCGTGTAAAAATTAGCAATATTAATGTTAATGACAATTATTCATTATCTAATGAAGGTATATATAAAGTAATTAAAATAGGAAATCCTGATTATACAGTAACAGGGCAAAAAAATTATACCATTAGTTATTTATATAATTTAGGAAAAGATACTGGAAAAGGATATGATGAATTATATTTTAATTTAATTGGGGATGAGTGGGATACTAAAATAAGTAATATAACTTTTACTATTACTATGCCTAAGGAATTTGATAAATCAAAACTTGGTTTTTCAAGTGGTAAAATAGGTTCAACAAATAGTTCAAATATAGATTATGATCTGGATGGTAATGTTATTATAGGCAAATTAAATGGAACTTTAAATCCAGGTGAAGCATTAACTGTAAGATTAGAATTACCCGAAGGATATTTTGTCGGTGCAAGTAATAATCTAGATTTAATGATGATTATTTCTATTGTAATTCCAATACTATTCCTATTAATAGGATATTTAATATGGAAAAAATATGGAAAAGATGACATTGTTGTTGAAACTGTTGAGTTTTATCCACCATCAGGATGCAATAGTTTAGATGTTGGTTTTTTATACAAAGGAAAAGCAGTAGAACGAGATGTAACATCTCTACTTGTGTATTTAGCCAATAAAGGATATATAAAAATATCTGATTACGAAGAAAAAAGTTTGTTTTCAACTTCTCATGGATTTAAAATTACTAAATTAAAAGAATATCATGGCAATGATATAAATGAGCGAATGTTCTTAAGGGGATTATTTACAAAAAAACCTGAAGATTCAATATTTGAAATTGATAATGAAGTTTACTATAATAACAAAATAGATGAAGTAACTTCATCAGACTTACGTGATAATTTTTATGTTACAACGAATGCTATATTAACAAATATAAATAGTGAAGATAATAAAAATAAAATATTAGAGAAAAGTGCTTCTGATAAAAAGATATTTATAATATTAATGGCTATAATTATTTATTGTTTAATATCAATACCACCACTTATTCAATATGGCGAATTAGAAATTATTTGGGCTGCTTTATTGTTTCCTGGTATTGGATTTACAATAATGTTTACATTGTTATTAGGAGGAACTAGAACAATATATGTAAATGGTAAGCCAACATATTCATCAATTATAACTAAGTTATTTGGTTTATTTGTAGGAGGAATGTGGGTTGGAATGTCATTGAAATTTATGGTTTTACCATCATTATTACAAGATTATATATATTTAGTTATTTATATTATAGGAATGTTATGCATTTTAGGATTAGCAATTTGTTTAAAATATTTACCTAAAAGAACTCCATATGGCAATGAAATATTAGGGAAATTAAAAGGCTTTAAAAACTTTTTAGAAACAGCTGAAAAAGATAAATTAGAGGCAATGGTTATGCAAAATCCAACTTATTTCTATGATATATTACCTTATACTTACGTATTAGGAGTATCAGATAAATGGATTAAAAAGTTTGAAACTATTTCATTACAAGCACCATCTTGGTATGATAGTCCAAGTAGTTTTAATATAATGACATTTGGAACATTTATGAATTCAACGATGGCATCTGCACAAAAATCAATGTCCCAAAGTTCTTCAAGTAGTGGTTCATCAGGAGGAAGTTTCTCTGGCGGGGGATCATCTGGCGGCGGCTCAGGCGGAGGCGGTGGAGGTTCTTGGTAGAATAGTAGAGTATAAATGTGGTTGTGTTGATATTACAATGCAGTCACATTTTTTTACTAATTTATTCTTGTATGATTATTTTACAAAATTTACCCATATAAACTATAAATTTAACTAAAAATAATGTATAATATTTATAAGGATGTGATTACATGGAAAAAGTAATTTTAGTAGATGGTAATAATTTAATGTTTCGTAGTTATTATGCAACAGCATACTCTGGAAGTCTTATGAAAAATAAAGAAGGATTTCCTACTAATGCCTTATTTGGCTTTGTAAATATGATGAATAAAATAATAGCAGAAGAATCCCCTAAATATATAGCAGTAGCGTTTGATGTAGGAAAAACATTTAGACATGATAGTTATACCGAATACAAAGGTGGAAGAATAGAAACACCTGATGATTTAAAAAGACAATTTCCTAAAGCAAAAGAAATATTGGATGCAATGGGAATTAAATATCTAGAATGTCCTGGATATGAAGCAGATGATATAATTGGAACATTAGCGAAAATGGTTGATGAAAATGATGAATATATTGCTACAATAGTAAGTAGTGATAAAGATTTATTACAATTAATAAGTCCAGATGTTGAAGTAAAATTATTAAAACAAAAAGACTATATAAGAATGAATAAAGAAGTATTTATGGAACATTATGGAATTGAACCAATTAGAATGATTGATTTAAAAGCTTTAATGGGTGATGCTTCAGATAATATCCCTGGAGTAAAAGGTATTGGAGAAAAAACAGCTTTAAAATTACTTCAAGAATATACTTCAATAGAAAATTTATATGTTAACATAGATAAATTAAAAGGAGCTACCAAAATAAAAATTGAAGAAGGTAAAGATGATGCATTTATGAGTAAAAGTTTAGCTACCATTTATACCTCTGTACCATTAAATATAACACTAAATGATTTAGTATATACAAATAATCATTCAAGTAAATTAATAGATATCTATAAAGAATTAGAATTCTATTCATTTATCAAAAAAGAACAATCAATACCTAAAAAAGAAGAAGACTTAAAAATAAATATAATTACAGATACTTCCTCCCTAACATTAACAACAGATACATCCGTATATATAGAATTAGACAGTGACAATTATCATAATGCTAATATAATAGGATTAAGTATTTATAACAAAGATATATATGGTTATATTCCTTATGAAGCATTAATTAAAAATAGTAATTTCTTAAATAACATAAATATTTTAACCTATGATATAAAAAGATTATATTCAGCATTATATAAAAATAATATAATTATAAATAAACCATCATATGATGCCATGATAGCAAGTTATTTACTTAATTATAATATAAAAGATGATATTGCATATCTAGCAAATAATCTAGGTTATAATCTACCATTTTATGATAAAAAAGAAAACTTAACCGAAGAAGAATTCATAAAAAGAAGTATCAATAAAGCAAAATTTATTTATAACACCAAAGAAACATTAATTAATCAAATGATTAATGAAGAAGTAATAGATTTATATAACAATATAGAGTTACCTTTATCCATAGTGCTAGCTAAAATGGAACTCGAAGGTATTCGTGTAAATAGACAAGTATTACTTGATATGAAAGAAGAATTAAATATAAAAATAGATTTAATTTCAAAAGATATATATAACTATGCAGGCGAAGAATTTAATATATCTTCCCCAAAACAATTAGGAAGTATTCTATTTGAAAAATTAAACTTACCACATGGTAAAAAAGGAAAAAGTGGTAATTATTCTACAGATGAACAAACTCTATTAAAAGTAGGAATACAATATCCCATAATAGAAAGAATATTAGAATATAGAACATTAACTAAATTACTTTCAACCTATGTTGATGGAATATTAAATACTATAAGTACTGATGGTAAAATACATACTATTTATACTCAAACATTAACAAGAACAGGAAGATTATCTTCGATTGAACCTAATTTACAAAATATACCTATTAGAAATGAATATGGAAGAAAAATAAGAAAAGCTTTTGTACCCGAAGATAATTCCGTAATCTTATCATCAGATTACTCACAAATAGAATTAAGAGTATTTGCCCATATGTCAAAAGTATCCGATTTAATAAATGCTTTCAATAATAATATGGATATACATACTAAAACTGCGATGGATATATTTCATGTTCCCGAAGAAGGAGTAACAAAGTCTATGCGTCGCCAAGCAAAAGCAGTAAACTTTGGAATACTTTATGGAATAAGTAGTTATGGCTTATCCGAAGATTTAGGAATATCTCCAAAAGAAGCAAAAGAATTTATTAATACTTATTTTGAAACATATCCTGGTATCAAAGACTATATGAACGAAACAATAAAAAAAGCACATGAATTAGGATATGTAAAAACAATAATGAATAGAAAAAGAGTAATCGAAGAATTAAATAACACTAATTATCTAATTAAAAATATGGGAGAAAGAATGGCTTTAAATACCCCAATTCAAGGTAGTAGTGCAGATATTCTGAAAAAATCAATGATAGAAATACAAAACGAATTTGAAAAAAGAAATTTAAAAAGTAAAATGCTATTACAAGTACACGATGAATTAATATTTAATGTCTTAAATGATGAACTTGATGTAGTAAAACAAATAGTAAAACAAATAATGGAAAATACCTATAAATTAGAAGTACCATTAGTGGTAGATATAGAGTATGGAACTGATTGGTATGAAGCCAAATAGAAAGTAGTTGATAATATGCCAGAATTACCTGAAGTAGAAACAGTAAGAAATACACTAAAACCAAAATTAATTGGTAGAACAATAACTAATGTAAAAATATATTATGATAATATAATTGATTATCCAACACCAAAAGAATTTATAGAAAGAATAATAAATCAAAAAATAAATGATATTTCAAGATATGGAAAATGGTTAATTCTTGTCCTAGATGATTATTATTTATTATCTCATCTAAGAATGGAAGGAAAATATTTCTTTAAAAAGCCTAATGAATCTTTGTCCCCGCATGAACATGTAGTATTTATTTTAGATAACAAAGAAGAATTAAGATATCATGATGTAAGAAAATTTGGTAAAATGTTATTAATTGAAAAAGATAAAATAAAAGAGCTTGGACCACTTAAAGATTTAGGATATGAACCATGGAGTGAAGACTTAACTATGTCTTATCTAAAAGAAAAATATAAAAATAAAAAACTACCAATAAAAACTGTATTATTAGACCAATCAATAATCACAGGAATAGGTAATATATATGCTGATGAAATATTATTTTTATCAAAAATAAATCCCTTAAAAAAAGCATGTTTATTATCAGATGAAGAATTAAGTAATATAATAAAATATACTCGTCAAATATTATCCGAAGCAATAAAAAAAGGAGGCTCAACCATAAGAAGTTATACCTCCGTAAATGGAGTACATGGCTTATTCCAACAAGAATTATTAGTCCATACCAAAGAAAATACACCATGTAAAAATTGTGGTACAACAATAGTAAAAATAAAAGTAAATGGAAGAGGAACCTATTATTGTCCTAATTGTCAGAAATAACTTTACACTCCTTTACATGTTTTTATGTTGCCAAATATGCAACAAAACACAATATATGCCATAAATACTTTGACATATATTTTTTCTTATGTTAAGTTAATTTTAGGTGATTAACATGACACATGATAGAAAAGAAATATTTAGACAAATACTAATTAAATTAATGAATACAGGACTACTAAATGAATTTATAAGTATAGTATTTAACTATGATTTAGATAGAAATGATTTTATCTTCGCTCAATATAAAATAATAAATGGTGATGTAACATTAGAAATATTTGATAACAATAATGTAAATAGATTTAATGCTTATGTCTTTGTAGAAAACTCTAAAAATATAACCATAGAAAAAGAAGTAAATAATAATACTTCAGCAACTTATTTATATTTAGATAATTGTTATAAAAAATATAAAAATAACTATAAAGTAGATAACTTAATAAAATTAGCATTATCATTTAGAGTAGAAACAATAAATGAATTTAATAAGCTTATTTTAAATTTATTCCCTAAAAAAATAGAAAAAATAATCTATGAAGAAATAAAAAAGAACTAGTCTATAATTATAGGATTATGACTATATTCTTCATATATTAATTTATTATCTACAATAATAGCATAAATATTATTAACTCTATTTTCTAAATCAAATAATTTACTAATACCATCCTTATAATTAGTAACAATATTTATCTCTTTATTCTTTTTAATCTTATTTAAATAACTTCTTCCTTTACTATTAAAACCAAGCACTCTAACATAATCAATAACTATATTCTTAGATTCATCCTTAGTTAAATTAAATAATATATGCATAAGCATACGATTAATCTTATTATAAGTATATCTCTTAGTTTTAATATTATTAACTAATTCGTTCCAATTATTTGAATTCTTTATATATTTTTTAATTCTATTATCAATTCCTTCATCTACAGTTAAAAACTTATCTAAATTGTTAATATTATTTAATATTTGATATTTTAATAAAGGATAAAAATCATTAACACTAACATTATATAATTTATTAGTATCATAACTAGGAATATAATTACTAATATCTAAATTGTTTTTAAATTGTTCTCTAATTAAAGAAGCGTTAACAATATTACTAGTTATTTCTTTACTATGATAATCATTAGTGCGTTTAATACCAATAACATTAATATTATTATTTATTAATTTAACTTGTTTAATATAAGACAAGGCAAGTAAATCATTCGGAAGATAAATATCTAAATTAAGAATATCTTTAATTGCCTTAGATAATGCCGTAGGGTAGTTATAACCATTTGATAAATATTCTTTAACAATATTATTATAATTTTTATCATTTAATTGAATATCTGCCATTAACTTTAAATTATTAATATCATCACTTTCTATCCCAAATACTAATGTATCAATTCCTAAATAATTAAGTATTGTAACAGCCCCCTTAGCAAATATATCCGAAGACTGTCCTGCATAAAAATAAGGTAATTCAATAACTAAATCTATACCATTGTCAAGAGCTATTCTTGCCTTATCCCATTTATTTAATATTGAAACATCTCCCCTTTGGGTAAATGATGAAGATACAATAGCAATAATAATTGAATCCTTATACATCTCTTTAATTTTATTAATCTGATACAAATGCCCTAAATGAAAAGGATTATATTCTGCAATAATACCAATAACATTCATATTTTTTCTCCTTTCAACTTAACACTATTTTACAAAAAAAATACTACATTTGTCAAATAGAACTATAAAACTTGAATAAAAAAATAACTTATAGTATAATATAGGCATAATTTATAACTTTTAAATTGTTTTATGAAAGGAAGAGAAGTATGAAAAAAAAGGTTAGTATTATTGTGCCATCATATAATGAAGAAGAATCTATTCCATTATTCTATAAGGAAATAGATAAAGTAAGTAAAAACTTAGATGTTAATTTTGAATTTATTTTTGTAAACGATGGCTCGAAAGACAAAACATTAGAAGTAGTCAAAAAATTAAGTAAAGAAGATAAGAGGGTAAAATATATACATTTTTCAAGAAACTTTGGAAAAGAAGCTGCTATGTTAGCAGGACTAGAATTATCTAGTGGTGATTATGTTGCTATAATGGATGCAGATTTACAAGATCCACCAGCATTATTACCAGAAATGATTAGATTAATCGAAGAAGAACACTACGATTGTGTAGGAACAAGGAGAGTAACTAGAAAAGGAGAACCTCCAATTAGAAGTTTCTTCGCTAGAATGTTCTATAAAATAATCAATAAAATGTCTAAAACAGAAATGGTTGATGGTGCAAGAGACTATCGCTTAATGACTAGGCAAATGGTTAATTCAATTTTAGAATTAAAAGAATATAATAGATATTCAAAAGGATTATTCTCATTTGTAGGATATGATACAAAATGGTTAGAATACGAAAATATTGAAAGAGTAGCAGGAGAAACAAAATGGTCATTTTGGAAATTGTTTAAATATGCAATTGAAGGAATAGTAGCATTCTCTACTGTGCCATTAGTTATTTCAATAGTAATGGGCTTATTATTTCTTTTAACAGCATTCATATTATTAATAATAATTGTAGTAAAATCAATTACTTTAACTAATCCATCTCTTAGTTTATTAACTATAATTTGTATTACATTCTTTATCTCTGGAGTACAATTAATGTGTACAGGAATAAATGGAGAATACATCTCTAAAACATATACTGAAACTAAAAAAAGACCAGTATATATAATAAAAGAAACGAATGTGGATAAACATGAATAAAATAAAAGAATTATTAATAAAATATGAAGAAGTAATAAGATACTTAATAATCGGAGTATTAACTACTGTTGTAAGTTTAGCAACATATTACATCCTAACATTTACTGTATTAGATCCAAAAGTATCAATTCAATTACAAATAACTAATGTTATCTCATGGATAGTATCAGTTACATTTGCATATTTTACAAATAGAAAATATGTATTTAAACTAAAAGAAAAAAAGAATATAAAGGAAGCATCAAAATTTTACTTATCTAGATTATCAACATTACTTTTAGATATGTTACTTATGCAAATATTTGTAATAAGATTAAAATTTAATGATAAAATAATAAAATTAATTGTACAATTCGTAGTAATAGTATTAAATTATGTTTTAAGTAAATTCCTTGTCTTTAAAAGTAAGGTGAAGAATAATGAATAAAAAAGAAATAAGAAACTATCTAATATTATTTTTAAATATTATTTTGATAGTTTTTCTAACGACTAAATTTTCTAATGTATTTGGTTCAGACACAGATTGGATAAATCAACATACCATAATACCAGATTATTTTAGACAAACATTTTATAATACAGGTAAATTATTACCTAACTTAGCATTTAATTATGGTGGAGGACAAAATATCTTTAATTTATCATATTATGGATTATTAAGTCCAATAGTATTACCATCATACTTATTACCATTTTTAAGTATGCAAACATATACCATAATATCCAATATAATAGTCTTAATGATAACATCAGTATTATTCTATAAATGGATAAAATCACATGGATATAATGATGATATAACCTTAATAACATCCTTAATATTTATTTTAGCACCACCATTAATATTCCAAATGCATCGTCACATGATGTTTGTAAACTATATGCCATTTTTAGTTATGTCATTAATGGGAGTAGATAAATACATAAAATCTAAAAATAAAACAACTTTAATCTTAGGAATATTCCTAATGATTATGACAAGTTATTATTATAGTGTATGTGGAATAATAGTAGTATCATTATATTACTTATATAGATATATAGATATAAATAATAAATTTACCTTTAAAGAATTAATACTTGATGGATTAAAATATGTATTCTTAGTATTTGTAGGCATATTTATGTCAGGAATATTATTACTTCCTACAGCATATACCTTACTTCAAGGTCGTGGAGAATCAACTTCCACAATTAGCTTAATACAATTATTTACACCATATTTAAAAATATATAAATTATTTAATGGTACATATGCTATCGGAGTATCTATGATTGGCTTTATTTCATTATTATATTTATTCTATACTAAGAAAAAAAGTAACATAGTATTTGCAACTTCTTGTAGTATCATAATATTTATGCCAATATTTATGTATATATTAAACGGAGGACTATATTTAAGAGAAAAATGTTTTATACCATTTATCCCAGTATTTGGTTATATGATTGCACTTTTCTTAAATGATTTATATAATAAAAAAATAGATACCAAAAAATTTGCTATATTCTTACTTATAATATTAATACCAATATATTATTATAATCAAAGACAACTAAGTTATCTATTCTTTATAGGATTTATTCCATTATTGTTATTAATAGATAAAAAGAAATATATAAAAAATATTATGACATTATATATTGTTTTAGTAGCACTAGGTATCGCTGGATATGAAGCACAAAACGAAGAATTCGTAAGTAGAGATATGTTAAATAAAGTATTTGATAAAACCATTGAAGAAGAAATAAACAATGTAATAGATAATGATGATTCATTTTATAGATCAAATAATTTAATATATCCCACTAAAACAGTAAATAAAATATATAATCAAAGATATTACACCACAACAATATATTCTTCAACATATAATGAATATTATCTAGAATTTTTAAGAGATACATTTAAAACAAGTATGCTTGAATATAATTATTTCTTAATACCTGCTTCAAATAATATATTATTTAATACCTTTATGGGAGTTAAATATTCATTTTCAGATTATGATTTAGGAATAGGGTATACAAAAATCAATAATAATACTTATCTAAACGAAGAAGTATTTCCAATAATATATGCAAGTAATAACTTAATGAATATTGAAGAATTCTCTAATTATGATTATCCATATCAAACAGAATTACTATTAAAAAATGTAATTGTTGAAGACAATTCTTACAATAAAAATAAAACTACAATTAATAAAGATAATATTGAATATCAAATAACTTCAAATGATGGAGTAGTAATAGAAAAAGATGAAAATAATGATTATGTATTAAAAGTAAAAGATAAAGGACATTTAGTAGTAACATTAAATAAAGAATTAAATAATACATTCTTATTTATAAACATAAACGGACTAAAAGAAAATAAATGTAGTGTCGGAGATAATATAAGTATGACCATAAACAATGTTAAAAATATTTTAACCTGTAAAACATGGACATATGCCAATAAAAATAATGATTTCAAATTTGTTATCTCAGATAAAAATATACATACACTAAATATAGAATTAACCAAAGGTACATATAATATTAAAAGTATTGAAACATATACATTGGATTATGATAATATTAAAGGAAGAAAAAATGATTTAACTTCCCTTAACTTAACATCATTTGAAAATGATACAATAAAAGGTACAATTAATATTACCGAAGATAATTCTTACTTAGTAACATCAATTCCATATGATAAAGGATATACTATAAAAGTAGATAATGAAGTCGTAGAATATAAAAATATAAATAAAGGATTTATTGGATTGCCAATAAGTAAAGGTAACCATAACATTGAAATAAGTTATAAAGCACCATTCTTAAATATAGGTATAGCTTTAAGTATAATTGGATTTATAACTTTTGCAGTTATCATAGTAATAGATAAAAGAAACAAAAGAAAAGCCTAAGTAATTAGACTTTTTCTTTATTATGTAATATCTTAAAATAATTATATTTAAGAGTTAAATCATTCTTTTTAATTATATAATTTATATTATAATTCTTTTCTTCAAGTTCCTCGCTACTCATATATTTACCATTAATAATTTCTCCATCCTTAACATAAACATTACCATCGTACCAAGAATAATCACTAAAAAATACATATCCCTTATAACTAGGATTTAAGGCATCACTACCAATATAATAATTAGGATTATAACTAATACCAAATAAATTAAGAATAGTAGGTAATATATTTAATTGTGAAGTAACTTCATTAACATCAGTTCTAGAAATATCAGTACTATATATAAAGAAAGGAGTATGATTTATTAAGTTATTACTAGTATCTTTATATTTATCTAATATAGTTAAATCAGATAAAGTATATAAATAATGATCAGCATATAAAACAATAACAGTATCATTCATTACACCTTTTTCTTCGAGTAAATCAAGTAGTAAACCAATCATATAGTCAGTCTCACTAGCTTGTCTTCTTGCACAATCTTCCTCGGTTAACTCAGGTATTTCATATTCTTTATTTTTGATTTCTTCCTCAGTTAAATCTTTAGTAACATCTTCATATACTAATGTCTTACATACTCCTTTATTTATAGAAAATGGAGTATGATTAGAATAAGTAATAATATAATCTAAAAACCTACCTTCTGTATTAATTAACTTCTCGTTAAATACTTCATTTAAAACAAGTTCTCTATCAAGTTCATAAGAACTATCCTTATATGTTCCTAAATCCTTAAGACCATAATAATTATCATATCCCCAACTATTATAGTTTGTACCTCTTGAATAATATTCACTTGTATTCATATGAAATGCATTAACTGAATAGTCTTCATTTTTAAATAGTTTAGCCAATGTATAATCAAAAGTATTTTTATTAAAAGTATAAGCATTTTGATTATAAGATATTGGAGTTATAAAACCAGTATTAACTGCAAACTCAGAATTAAAAGTAGAACCTCCACCATTATAATAAGAATAATGATTATTAAATACAATTGAATTATTTAACATCTTATATAAATTTGGAGTATCTTTTTCATTTAATAACCAACTATCAAGTCCTTCCATTTGAACTAAAATAATATTCTTATTAGCAAACTTACCAGTATATTTATTACTATAAATTTCATTTTCATTATTATATACAATATCTAAAAAATCTCTTTCTTCCTCATTATCCGTTTTATCTTCTCTAATATAAGTAACATAAAAGTTTCTAACCATATATTCATATAATCCTGCAATAGACATACTCTTGTTATTATCATTAAAAGATATATAAACATTTTTAGGATTTTTCCAAGTACTCCAAGTCAAATCAGTATCAGCTTTACCTAAAAAAATAGGAATAATTAAATGTAAAACCAAAAATAACAAGAAACACTTAATCATTATCTTATAATTAGTTTTCTTACCATTAGGCATATATCTAATAATAAATATAACCCCAATAACTATTAAAGAAAAAACTACATATATAATCTTATTAGCATTCATAAGAGTATCTAACATATATCCACTTGCTTCACCAGCCATCTCTAATAATCTAAAATCAAAAAATGTATTAGTAACAGTAAAATATACATTATTAACTAAAAACATAACAAGCGAGATACATATAAATATAACATAAACTATCTTTCTTTTCCTACCCTTAAAAGATAAAACAATACCAAGCATTAACATTATATATATTAAAGTAAATAAAATAGGTATAGGATTAAATATAGAAAAAAATCTACTTTTACCTTCAAATATTCTAGTAAATAAATCCATAACTAAAAATGGAATAGCCATATATATAATATACATATAAGAACTAAATTTTTTGGGGTTTTTAATAATATTCTTAAATTTATTATAATAATCAATAAAAAAATTCTTTACTTTTTTCACTTCACATCACTACAATAATTATAACAAAAAATAACAGTTATGTAAATAAATTAATTACTAACCTTGTAATAAATATAGTTAAGTGATATAATTAATTTAAAGAAAAAGAGGTAAAAATGAAGAAAAATAATTTTATAAAATATATAAAAGATAATATTATATTTATATACTTTATTGTATCAAATCTTATAAATTCAACAATGTTAAGACTAATAATGTTAGATAGTCCACATACATTAAAACCACTTATAATAGATTTAGGAGTCCTAACACTAATCGGAGCATTCTCTTACTTATTAAAACCAAAGAAAAGAAATACTTACTTTATAGTATGGTCAGTGATATTAATAGCAATATGTGTAATAAATGCACACTATTATGGCTATTATACTTCATTTGTATCAGTAAGTTTACTTGCTACTTCAACATTTGTAGTAGATGTATCAGATGTAGTAGTTAAAGATGTTTTACATATAGAGTATTTCATTTATATTTGGCAATTAATAGGATTAATATTCTTAATTAAAGTATTAAAAAAGAAAAGTATATTAGACTTTCTAAAATTAGAAAATACAAAGAAAATATTTAGAAATACCCTTATAACTTCTTTGATATTATTAGCAACCGGAGCAATATTTATAAAGAATGCTGAATGGAATAGATTTTATAACCTATGGAATAGAGAAAGTGTAGTAAGAGCTTTTGGTATATACACATATCAATTTGATGATTTAGTTCAAAGTTTACGTCCAGGATTAAATGATTTATTTGGACATGATAATGCTTATAAAGAAACAAAAGATTATTATGAAGAAAACAATAAACCCAAAGAAGATAATGAATATACAAATATCTTTAAAGATAAAAATGTCATAGTAATCCATGCAGAAAGTATAGAACAATTTGTTATGGATATGAAATTCAATAACCACGAAGTAACACCAAACTTAAATAAATTAGCATCCGAAGGATTATATTTCAGTAATTTTTATTCACAAGTTGGCGTAGGAACTTCAAGTGATGCAGAGTTTACTTTTTCTACCTCAATGATGCCATCATTAAATGGAACAGTATTTGTTAATTACTATGATAGAAATTATATAACAATTCAAAAACTAATGAAAGACCAAGGATACTATGTATCTAGTATGCACGCAAATAATGGAGATTTTTGGAATAGAAAAATAATGCATAAAAATATGGGATATGATATGTTCTATGACAAAGATTACTTTACAATCGATGAAACAATAGGATTAGGACTATCAGATAAATCATTCTTTAAGCAAGTAATACCATATTTACAAGATATAAAACAAGGAAATGAAAAGTTTTATACAACATTAATAATGTTATCTAACCATACACCATTTGATGATTTAGAATTAACTGATGAGTTTGAAACAAATATAGAATATGATGTAAATAATCAAACAATTATAGCAAATCCAATTAAAGGAACAATGTTAGAAAATTATTTTAGATCAGTTCATTATGCAGACCAAGCAATTGGCCAACTAGTTAATGACCTTGAAGAAAATAATCTTCTTGATAATACAGTACTTGTAATATATGGAGATCATGAAGCAAGAATAGATAAAGAAGAATTTGATTTATTATATAACTATAATCCATTAACAGGTAAATTATATGATAAAGATGATAAAAATTATAAAGATTACAATAAATATGAACACGAATTAAATAAAAAAGTGCCATTTATTATATGGACAAAAGATAGTAAAAATACAATTCTTAATAAAGAAATAACTATACCAACAGGTATGATTGATGTTCTTCCAACATTAGGTAATATGCTTGGAGTACAAAGCAAATATCAATTAGGAACAGATATATTTAGTATCAAAAATAATGATAATATTGTAGTGTTTACTGATAGTTCATATTTAACAAGTAAAATATATTATAGTAGTCAAAAGAGCGAAATATATTCTATAAATAATGAAGCAGTAACCGAAGACTACATAAAAGAAAATAGTGAGAAAGCAGATAAAATAATAAAAATATCCAATGATATAATTAACTTTAATCTTATAAATGAATTAGAAGAAAAAAGTAGTAACAAAAAGTAAGCAACATTGCTTATTTTTTCAACATTTTGCTGAAATTTACAACAAGATATTCCCCAAAATTACCATTTAGTGGTATAATAAATAAGGAAAGAAGGAAATATGCATGATAAGATTCATTACTTGCGATGATAACAAAGAAGCATTAGATAAAACAGTAAATGCAATAAGAAAAATAATGATGCCATATGACTTTGATTACAAGATAAGTAAGTTCAATAAATATGATGAAGAACTACATAAATTAATCATGTCAAAAGATGAGCAAAAAGTATATATTCTTGATGTTGAAATGCCAAATGTTTCAGGATTAGAAATCGCAACCGAGATAAGGAATAATGGGGATTGGGAAAGTATGATAATCTTTGTAAGTGCGCATCCTGAGTGTAGAGATGATATAATCTTTTATAGAATAATGGCTTTAGACTTTATATCTAAATTCTACGAATATGAAAAAAGACTTGAAGAAAGTCTAATAAAAGTTCTAGAAATATATGATAAAAAGATGGTATTAATCTTCACTTACGATTATACGACTTATAGAATACCTGCGAGTAAAATATTATATATCGAAAAAGTAACGGATGAGCACAAATGTATAATAGCAACTGAAAATGGTAAGAAGTATGAAGTAACTTCAACTCTAAAAGCAATTACCGACCAGTTAAATGATAATTTTTATCAAACACATAAAAAGTGTGTAGTAAACATTAAAAATATACATAATGTAGACTACATAACAAACACAATAACATTTAATAATAAAATGCAAACTAAGTTATTATCAGACAGAAGTAGAAAAGGACTAAAGAAGTACATTGAAACTCATTAGTTTACTGATATGTTCATTATTAATGATAATAACTTCAATTGTGTTTGCTAAAATATTACTAGAAAAGAAAAAAATCAATTTAAACTTTAAAAGTATTGTTGTAATAATTACTTCAATAATCTTGTATAGCATAGTCATTGGTACACTGGATGGCGTTTCAAAAACTTTATTATTATGTGGAGTATATTTGTTTTTGTTTAAGATAATATTTAACAAAAATTATTATGAGTCGACCTTACTAATGCTTGTATATACTTTAATAAGTGTAATAGCGGATTTAATAGTATTATTTTTTATAGTAGTTCTATTAAACACATCAACTAGTTATTTCTATAATAACCTAAAATCAACTATTGTAATGACACTAATTGTAAATTTATTGATATTACTAGTTACATTTTTACTAAGAAAAGTTCTTAAAAAAATACTTAAGTTAAAAATCAATAATGATAATGTAATAATAATATATATAGTTTTAACATTAATATGTATAATAATTTTATTCTATAAAGCATGTAATAATTTAATGTGGGATAAAGATTCAATACTAAGTATATGCATAATGGTATGCTTTATAGCAATTCTTCTAAGTTTGATAAACCAAAGAATAAAAAACAACAAGTTGATGATTAGATATCTTAAATTATTAGAATTTATTAAAAACTACGAAAAAGAGTTAGATAAACAAAAGTCACTTAGACATGAATCTAAAAATCAATTAATAACTGCAAGAAGTAAAATTGTTGATAAAAAGAAAGAGCATGAAGTAATTGAATATCTAAATAGTATAATTGCAGATTATGTAAAAGGAAATAACGAAAAATATACAAGTTTTCAATATTTGCCTGCAAATGGTATAAAAGGATTTTTCTATTATAAGGCAAATGAAGCAGAGAATAACGGAATAAATTTAAGTATTAATGTTTCTCCAAAAGTTGAAAACACCTTTATTGGTGATTTAGATACAAATGACTTTAAACAATTAGGTATATTACTTGGAGTTTATCTAGATAACGCAATTGAAGCAAGTAAAAATTCAAAAGATAAGAAAATGGCTATTGAAATATATAAAACAGGCGAAGATATAGAAATAATTATATCAAATACTTATGAAGGTAAAATTGATACAGAAAGTATTGGTAAAACAAAATATACCACAAAAGGTAAGAATCACGGATATGGTTTAATGTTAGTTAGTAAGATATTAGAAGAAAGCAAAAGATTTGAAGCACAAAGAATAGTAACAGATGTAGTATATTCACAAAAACTAAAAATAAAAAAGTCTATATAGATAGGCTTTTTTAATGTACGATTTTTAAGTTGCATATTTGTACAATTGTTAAATAGTTATTTAATTAAAGATTTTGGCATTTTAGGTTCATCAACAAATAAGAATACGCATCCATTAGAACCTAATGTAGCAGCAAATGATCCAATTAAAGATAATAAATTAGCAAACATGTTTTGTACCTCCTTTTCTTTTTTATGTTTAATTAAAATTAAACCTCATTTAAATACCTCTTGTAGTTATCATATGGTAAATCAAATATTTTATAAGTAATAGGTAATAACATTATAGTAGCCTCAATCATACCAAGTAATAAATAATTAGATATATTTTTATCACTTAATAACACAATTGAAATTGCAAATACACCAGATATTATTACACTAATAAATTTATATTTTCTTCTTAACTTTTTATTTATTATAGGTCTTTTTTCAGTATCTGCAGGAGCATATTTAGCAATTAACACAATACATATTATAGATAAAACTACTTTTAGTATTAAAGGTATTACTAGATATCTACAAAGATACACACCACCAATAAATAATGTTAAAGAAATAATTAAACAATGAATACTTTTTTTAGCGTGCATACCAAATGCACCAACTCTTATCAAATTATAAAATGCTAATAATAATAATACTTCCTTCCAAATATTCAAAATAATTGCTAAAACAAATATTATTATTATTTTTGTAAATGTTAAATAAATACTTTCCAGTCCATAATTAATTATTTCAAGTTTATCTTCATCATATTCTGGATATTTATTTTTTACAACCTCCATGCAGTGATTAAGAATTTTTTTCTTCATTTACATCACCATCTTCATTATACAACTAACTAGTACTTTTTTGTCGAAATATCTTTTAAAAAATATAATACTTATTAGATAGATTTAAAGTTAACTAATAAGTAACAATAAATTCATACAAGTAAAAATTTAATAACAAAAAATTATAAAACAAATGATATTTACAAATAAAACAAAATATAGTATAATCATTTTAAGGAGAAAAGAGATAAAATGGAATGGTATCAATACTTAATAATAATAACAATATTAGTAATAATAGCTTTTGCAATAGTTAAAGCAAATAAAAAAGATTTTAAATTAGAAGTAAATAAATTAGTAGACTTACTTGGAGGTAAAGACAACATAATAGAAACAGAAGCAGAAATGTCAAGATTTAGAGTAACCTTAAAAGATGTTAGTAAAGCAAATAAAGAAGGAATAATGAAACTTGGCGCAAAGGGCGTAGTAGAAATAGATGACCAATTAAAAATAATAATTGGCAGTGGTGCTAAACAATTAAAACAATATATAGATGAACTTAAATAGAACTTTATGTTCTGTTTTTTCTACATTTTAGTACATAAAATTACATTTTCCCTCACAAAACTACAAAATTCGACAAATTAATGTTATATAATTTTATTGGTGAAGAAAAATGTTAGATAATATAATAATAAATATAATACTTGTTTTATTTCCCTTTCTTTTATATTTTGTATATAACTGTTACATGGGAATAAATAATAAACCAAACTATAAGAAAATAGTCTTTGAATTTACAATTATCTTTTCTTTGTATATTTGTATTAAGTTTGGACAAAACACTGAAAATAATGAAGTATTACTATTTATAAATATGCCAATCTTAGTAGCATACTTAAAAAAGAAAGATAAATTAGCAGTCTTTACATCTATATTAACATTATTATATATTTATTTTGCGTACAGTATAAATATTAAAATAATTTATATAATGATAAATTTTATAGGATATTTTATAATATATACAATATGTAGAAAGAAGAAAAGTACTAATGATAATTTCATAATATCAATTGCTATCTTTCAATCATTTATTTTATCATTTCTATATTACTTTAATTCTAATATTAAAGAATATCTTTTACTTAAAATAATATGGATGATAATAATGTTCTTTCTAATATCTATATTTATTTTATATATGTTTCAATTACTAGATAATCTTTCTAATATATTTGTAAGTGTCAAAGACTTAGAAAAAGAAAAACAACTTAAAAATTCATTATTTAAACTAACACATGAAATAAAAAATCCCTTAGCAGTCTGTAAAGGATACTTACAAATGATGAATTTAGATAATAAAGAAAAAACTGAAAAATACCTAAATATAATTAAAGATGAAATAGAACGAAGTTTAGCAATTATGGCAGACTTTAAAGAATTAAACAAAATAACCTTAACAAAAGATTTAGTAGATATAAACTTATTAATCGAAGAAGTCTATAATAGTCTAAATTTATTAACTAGTTCTAAAAATATAAACATAGAGTTTATTAATAAAGAAGAAATATATGTAAATATTGATTACAATAAAATAAAACAAGTATTAATAAATATAATAAAAAATAGTATTGAAGCAATAGAAAATAATGGTATAATAAAAATAGATACCCATACTAATAAAACAAATCTTTATATAGAAATAACTGATAATGGAATAGGTATGGATAAAGAAACAATAAATAAGATAACAGAATTATTTTTTACTACTAAACAAAATGGAACAGGATTAGGAGTAGCCTTATCAAATGAAATAATAAAAGCTCATTCAGGTAGTATAAAATATAGTTCACAGTTAAATGTAGGAACAAAGGTGACAATAAAGTTACCATTAAAGTAGGTGAAGTATGAAAACATATGATATATTTTTAGATAGATTACCACATATTGATTTACATGGATATGATAGAGAAAGTGCTAAAGTTGCAGTAAATGATTTTATATTAGAAAGTAGTATACTAAATCATAAAGAAGTAGTAATAATTCATGGAATAGGACAAGGACTAGTAAAAGAAATAGTTCATCAAACATTAACTATGAATAAATTAGTAGAATCTTATAAAATAGCAAGTACTAATATAGGATGTACCATAGTAACATTAAAAGACAAATAAAGTAACAAAAATTTTCATAAAAGTAATTGACAAAGTAAAATGCCTATGTTAGAATAAAAGACAAATTCAAGATTGTGGGGGATAAAGATGGAAGATAAAAAATATGAAATTAATTGGTTAGGATTATTCATTAAAGTAATAGTTTTCGTAGTAGCAGTCTTATTAATTATTTGGTTAATATCTAAATTAACTTTAAATAAAGGACTATCTATCGAAAAAAATCTTAAATTATTTAGTGATTCATCAGTAGAATACTTTAAAAAGAATTTACCCGAAGAAGGAGAAACTTCACAAGTAACTCTAAATCAATTAATTAAATGGGATTATCTAAAAGAATTAAAGGATAAAAAAGGTAAGACTTGTGATAAAGAAAATAGTAAATCTACAATAGTTCTAGAAGACAATTATTACAACATAAAAACAGAGTTAAAATGTAATAATGAGACTAAAACTTCAGAAATTAAACTAGGTAATAGTGAATGTGAAGTTTGCGATATTAAAATTGAAGATTTACCAATAAACAAAAAAGAAGATAAACCACATGAAGAAGAAAAGCCAATAAGTAATGAAACTTCTAAAGGTGGAACAGCTCCAGCAAGTAATAATACTACAAATAATACTCCAAGTACACCAACTACAACTATTTTATACGAGTATGTTAAAAATGTAGATAGATATAGTAACTGGTATAATGGTAAAGTAACAGGTAAAAATATTGAAAATAGTACTAAGGTAGTATCTTATTCAAAATATTGTCAAAACGAAGAATTAACTTATTACACAATTAGTTATGCTTCAAATATAAGAACTTATTCATATACTTTAGAATTACTTAATTTAAATACAAGTTCTAATATAAAATTATTATCAAGTAGTTACTTTACATCAATCGAAGACTATACAAACTATATTCAAAATAGAAATAATACAGTATCAATTATAGATAAAGAAAATAATAGAGTAACAGGTAATGAAAACCCATATGATTATAAGAATCATGCTTTAACTTCAAGTAACTTTACATTTAATACATCAAATATTTACAAACAAGATGGTAAATACTATATTGATATAACAATATATATTAAAAACTTTAATGGAGTTACACCATATTATCTAAATAAAATTAATAGAAATATTTATTATGTACCAGTTAAATTTACATTAACAAATGATAAATCAAATTGTGTTATAGATAAAACAGAAAATAGTAGTAAATATAATAACTACACAGTTGTAGATACTTGGAATGAATATACTGATATATATAGATACAAAATAACTACAATCGAATATAAATATTCAAATCAAGAATCTTTAGAAGGTTATACTAAAACAGGTAAAACTAAAGTAGTAAATAATTAATATAAATAAAAATGCAAAACATAAATCTTGCATTTTTTTCTTATTTCATATATTTTTTAAATACACAAGTATCCACTATCTCATATCCCATACTCTTATATAGTCCATGTGCAGCAATTCTTTTCTTATTCGAAGTAAGCATAATATATTCTAAGTTATTACTAATTCCATATTCTAAAATCTTATTCATCAATTTTTTACTTAATCCTTGTCCTTGATAATCAGGATCAATGCATACATCATTAACATAACCATACTTAATATTCTTAAATATATCATTTAATATATCTATTGTAGCCATACCAACAATTTTATTATCTATAACAACAACATATATCATACCGGTAGGTTCCATATCAATAACCTTATAATCATAATTAAAACATTTATTAAATAAATTTAATAATTCCTTAGAGTCTTCCTTCTTATATTCTCTAATTTCCATTTTTATCACCTCTAAAACTCAAAATAAATCATTTTACTATCACTATTACAATCTTTACCAGTTAAGTAGGATAAATTACCAATTAACTCACTAATTTTATCTATATCAATTTTCTTTTTATTTAATATTTTATCCATTTCCTTAATAATATTACAAGTCTTATCAATAGCCTTAACATATAATTCAATAAAAGAATAATTATATGTTTCATACTTATTACAAGGATGATTCCAAGTAGCTTTCTCTAAATTTAGATAGTATTTCTTACTATTATGTGTTAAATAAAATGAAAATTCTTTCTTTCTAATAAACCTCCTTGGAGTGATAAAGTCTATTATAGAGTATCCTAACTTCTTTATTCCATAAGGATCATAATTAAATAACTTATAAAATCTTTTCATATCATTAATACACTTATTATAAATATTTCCCATATTATCTATATCATAAGTATCTTTAATAACCTTATTAATCATATTAATAATAGTATCATCAAATATATCATTATTTAAAATATAATTATACATCTTATATTCTTTAGCTTCTTTTTTCTCATTCTGAAATATCATATAAGCATCTAAATAATATTCCATATCAGGATGTAGCCCATTATATTTATAAGTATTTTTATCATTCTTATCAAATATACCAGTCTTATATATAATATAAGGATGCATCGTAGAATCTAATACATAATGACATATACTGCCATATAAATAAGAAACAACATCATCATTATCAAATAAATTATTATCAAATATATACTTAACAATATTTATAAAATAATCATTAACATTATGTTCATGCATATAATTAGCATTATTCCTAAAAGTATTACTTTTCTTACCAAATCCCATATTATAAAAGAAGAAAATATCAGGACCTTGCGCAAAAGTTTTAGCACTTTCTAATACTATTTTATTTTTAATATTATCATCAAGTTTATCATATACATCCTTCATAAAATAACTATGAGTAATTGAACTAGGCATATCTCTAATCTCCTTATACTTAAAATTATATCATAATTTCCCATAATTTTACCATTAATTTTTATATCTTTTTTTTAATTTTTGTGATATACTTTTATAAGAAGAGTATGTAAGGGTGATTTAATTTATGCAAAAAGATTTTAGAACAATAGATGAACAAGTAGAAATATTACAAAAAAAAGGATTAATTGTTGAAGACATCGATGAAGCAAAAGAAGTACTATTAAGAGAAAATTATTTCTTTTTAAATGGATATAGACATTTATTTATGGTCTCTGAAAAAAACAGAACATTTATTAAAGGTTCAACATTTAGAGAATTATATTCTTTATTCCTATTTGATAGATATTTTAGAAATATAATATTTAAAAATGTATTAGTTATAGAAAATCAACTAAAATCAATATTATCATATCAACTATCTAAAAAATATGGATATAAAGAAAAAGATTATTTAAATCCAAAAAACTTTACAAATGACCATGATAAAAAGCGTAGAGTAAAAGATGTATTAGAAAAAATGAAAAGACAAATTAGAATTAATTCATTGCATCATAATGCTACTGCACACTATGCAAATAGTTATGGATATATTCCTTTATGGGTATTAGTTAAAGTTTTATCTTTTGGTATAGTATGTGAACTTTATACCATATTAAAGAAAGAAGATAAAATAGAAATAGCAGATATTTTTAATACTACTCCAGAAGATTTATCAAACTATTTAATAATATTATCTAATTATCGTAATCTTTGTGCACATGAAGATATTGTATACGAAAATAAAACTGAAAGATATATCGAAGATAATATCTATCATGAAGAGTTAAATATACCTAAAATGGATGCAGAATATATTTATGGAAAAAATGATTTATTCGCTGTAATAATAATATTTAAAATATTATTAACTGATGATTCCTTTAGATTAATGCTAAAAGAAATAGAATATGAAATAGAAAAACTAGATGGAAGGATAGATTCTATACCTATTGAAAAAATATTAGATAGAATGGGATTTCCTACTAACTACATGGATATAATAGATTTATAGAAAGAAGGATGAATGAATTATGGAAAATAAAACAAATAAAAATAATAATAATGTACTTATATTAGTACTTTCAATAATAATATCATTTATATGTGGAACACTAGGTTCATATATAGTTATAACAAAAGTACCAAGTGTAAGTAAAAGTATAGTAGAAAATGTAAGTAAAGTAGAATTAACTGAAAATAGTATTGCTTTGTCAGTAGAAAAAGCATATGACGGAGTAGTAACAGTAGTATCATACAAAAACAATCAAAAAATATCAACAGGAAGTGGATTCGTATATAAAAAAGATGATAAAGTTGGATATATAATGACAAATAATCATGTAGTTGATGGAGCAGATAAAGTAGAAGTAGTTATGTCTAACAACGAAACAGTAGAAGCTACTATCTTAGGTAAAGAAACTTATTCAGATATAGCAGTTTTATCTATTAATAAAGATAAAGTATTATCGGTGCTTGAAATAGGAGATAACTCAAAAATGAAATTAGGAGATACAGTATTTACTATTGGTGCTCCAATGGGATTAGAATATAGTGGTACTGTAACAAAAGGTATCTTATCAGGTAAAGATAGAATGGTCGAAGTAAGTTTTTCTGGTAGTACATCAGATTATTACATGAAAGTATTACAAACAGATGCTGCAATTAGTCCTGGTAACAGTGGAGGACCATTACTTGATGTAAATGGTGCGGTAATAGGAATTAACTCATTAAAATTAGTAAAAGACGAAGTAGAAGGTATGGGATTTGCTATTCCTATTGAAGATGCTTTAACTTATGCAAAATCTTTAGAAAAAGGTGAAACAATTAAGCGTCCATTTATAGGTATATCAATGATGGATATAAATCAAACAACATACTTATGGCAATATGGAATATCAGTACCAAAGAATATAACCGAAGGAGTTGTAGTAATAGCAACACAAGTAGGTTCACCGGCAGCATCAAAACTAGATAAAGGAGATATAATAACAGGTATTGATGATGAAAAAATCTCAACAGTCGCAGAATTAAGATATGAATTATACAAACATAATCCAGGAGATACCATAAAAATAAAATATCTTAGAAATAATAAAGAGAATACTGTAGAAATTACACTTACAGAAAATAAAGAGAGTTAATCAATTTAACTTTCTTTTCTTAACAATTTGTTGTATAATGTATTTATAAGAATAAAACGGAGGTAATTTATGAATAATGTATTAAGTAAAGAAGAATTATATAAAATAGATGCTTACTTTAGAGCAAGTAATTATTTATCAGCATGTCAGTTGTACTTACTAGATAATCCACTTTTAAAAAGAAAACTAGAATTATCTGATATAAAACATACCTTAGTAGGACACTGGGGTACAGTACCAGGACAAAACTTTATTTATACTCACTTAAATAGAGTAATAAATAAATATGACTTAAATATGATATATATTTCAGGACCAGGACATGGTGGTAATGCTATGGTTGCTCAAGCATATCTTGAAAAAACTTATAGTGAAGTATATCCAAATATAACTTATGATGAAAGTGGATTACAAAAATTATTTAAACAATTTTCTTTTCCAAAAGGAATATCTTCCCATGTAGCACCAGAAACACCAGGATCAATTAACGAAGGTGGAGAATTAGGTTATTCCTTATCTCATGCTTATGGTGCAGTATTAGATAATAAAGATTTAATAGTAGCATGTGTCGTAGGAGATGGCGAAGCAGAAACAGGTCCCTTAGCAGCTTCTTGGCATTTAAATAAAATAATTAATCCTAAAACAGATGGAATAGTTTTACCAATACTACATTTAAACGGGTATAAAATAGCAAATCCTACGATTTTAGCTAGAATTAGTGATGAAGAATTAGATTCTCTATTCAAAGGTTATGGTTATAAACCATACCATGTAGATATATCAACAACAGAAAAAATGCATCAAGACATGGCGAGAACCCTAGATGAAGTAATCGAAGAAATAAAGAAAATACAATCTAATGATAGTAGTACTAGACCAATGTATCCAATGATAATACTAAGAAGTAAAAAAGGATGGACTGGACCAAAATTAGTAGATGGTAAACAAATCGAAGGTACATTTAATGCTCATCAAATACCAATAGTAGTAAATAAAGAAAAAAGTGAAAATCTAAGTTTATTAGAAAATTGGCTAAGAAGTTATCATCCCGAAGAATTATTTGATAATAATGGTACATTAATCAAAGAATTACAAGATTTAAGTCCAAAAGGTAACAAAAGAATGTCCGCCAATCCAATTGCAAATGGAGGAGTATTACTTAGAGATTTAGTAATACCAGATTTTAGAAAATATGCTGTTAACTTTAACACCCCAGGTACAGTAATGTGTCAAGATATGGAAGAATTAGGCAAGTTTATTAGAGATGTAATAGACTTAAATAAAACTAATTTTAGAGTATTTGGACCAGATGAAACAAAAAGTAATAGATTAACACCAGTATTTGAAAAAACAGATAGACAATTTAATGCTTTAATATATAAAAATGATGAATCATTATCTAATGAAGGTAGAGTAATAGATTCAGTATTATCTGAACACTTATGCGAAGGTATGTTAGAAGGGTATCTTTTAACAGGGCGTCATGGAATATTTAATAGTTATGAAGCATTCATAAGAATAGTAGATTCAATGACAAGTCAACATGCAAAATGGTTGAAAGTAGCCAAAGAACTTTCATGGAGAAAAGGAATATCTTCCTTAAATTATATATTATCTTCCCATATTTGGCAACAAGATCATAATGGATATACACACCAAGATCCAGGATTTTTAAATCATATTGTAACTAAAAAATCTGATATAGTAAGAGCATACTTACCACCAGATGCAAACTGTTTACTTTCATGTTTTGATCATTGTATAAGAAGTAAGAATTATATAAATGTAATAATAGCATCAAAGCATCCAAGATATCAATGGTTAACTATGGATGAAGCAGTAAAACATTGTACCAAAGGAATAGGTATATGGAACTTTGCAAGTAGTGATGAAGGAAAAGAACCAGATATAGTAATGGCTTGTTGTGGAGACACTCCAACATTAGAAACCCTAGCAGCAGTAACAATTTTAAAAAAATTTTATCCAGGCCTTAGAATAAGAGTAGTTAATGTCGTAGATTTAATGAAACTAGAATCAAATGATAAACATCCACATGGTTTAACAGACTTTGATTATGATAACTTATTTACAAAAAATAAACCAATAATCTTTGCTTTTCATGGCTATCCAAACTTAATCCATCAACTAACATATAATAGAAAAAATAAAAATCTTCATGTTCATGGTTACCTTGAAGAAGGCACAATAACAACACCATTTGACATGAGAGTACAAAATAAAATAGATAGATTTAGTCTAGCAAAAGATGCTTTAAAATATCTAGAATTTCTTGGAGATACAAGAGCAAATGCCATTGAATATTGCAACAATAAAATAATTGAACACAATAATTATATTAAAGAGTACGGCAAAGATATGCCTGAAGTTCAAAATTGGAAATGGACTAATAATTAAAAAATAACTGATAAATGTAAAATGTTTATCAGTTTTTAAATTATTTAATGACATAATAAAAAAAATTTGTTATAATTAATCTATAATAAGAAGGTAGATATCATGGAAATAAATAAAGAGATAGAGAAAAATATAAATAAAAATCTATTACAATGTAAAGATATGATAATAAATGAATTAGTATCAATCTTTGGTAAAGAGTATACTGAACAAATAAAAGCATCATTTGATAATATAATAATTATGTATACCACTAAAAAAGAAACAATTGATGAACTATTTAATAATAGAGATAGTTTAGATGATGAAACAATATCAGCCTTAGATTACTATGATGATAAAATATTTGACAACGTTGATATGTTAAATGATACCGAAACAATAATTGGATTTCTAAATCTTACTGGAAAAAAAGATAGGGAAGAAATGTCAAAACTATTACTTAAAGATAGGGATTCCAAAACATTCAAATACGCTAATCAAAAATATTCTTGCATTAAATTAGACATATTTGATATTCATGCCAATGAAGATTACATTTTAGAATTCATTAACTTACTTGTCTTTGACAATGACTTATCTGAAAAACTATCAACAAAATATGGCGAAGAGTTCAAAAATGAATATATCAATTTAAGAAGTGATATTGCCAATGTTGTATCGAAAATAATTTCTGAGTCGCTAGCTAAAAAACAAGTATTTCTATTTAATCAAAATAAGGATTATGATTATTGGCAAGGAAGAACAGAAATGTTAACTTATACCTTTGAAGGTGATTTAACACTTGCTTTAACAGACCCAATAAAGTTTATTGACAAAATAGGAGTAGACAACTTAACAACATTTATAAATAATTTTGAAAGATTAATAGAAAATGACTCAATCGAAGAAATAGACAAAGAAGAATTTAAACAAAATATAGATACCATAAAAAGTATATGTCATCATGAAGAGCAAGTTATAATGAATACCCCACTTATTGAACAAACAATAAAGGAATTAAAAGAAAAAAAAGAACAACTAAAAAGTTTTCCAAAATTTGATAAAGAAAATCCAGAAATAGCATCTTTTCAACATATAGAACATCAAGAAATGCCTCCATTAGAATTAAACAATACTGATAAACCAAAAAAACATATAAAAATAGAACCATTTAAATTAAAAAGTTTTAATGATTTTGCTAATAATAAAAAACCAACAGAACAGAGTCAAAATAGCAAAACAAGTTTCAATGATATGGTGAAAACGATATTTAATGTTAAAGAAAAAACATTCCAAGATATAGTAGACCAAGACGAAAAACATAAATCAAGATAATAAAAAACTGATAAGTAGAACTAACTATTTATCAGTTTTATCATTATTTAGCAATATAATTACAAATTAAATTACTTATTTCTGTAGGATTATCAATAGAAAGACCTTCGATTAATCTAGCTTCAGCATAAAGAATTTTAGTATATTCCTTTAATTCATCTTTATTATCCTTATATAATTCCTTTAACTTATTACTGATTGGATGATTTTCATTAATTTCAAGAATTAAATCTGCACTTACTTTTTCTTCGCTAATAGCATTTAAAGTTTTTTCCATACCGGTAGATATCATACCTTCATTAGTTAAACATACAGGATGCTTATTTAGTCTATTAGTAAATTTAATATCCTTAACCTCAGGAATAACTTCTTTCATAAGAGAAAACATATCTTTATATTCTGTATTCTCTTTATCTAATTTTTCTTTTTCTTCTTTACTGCTTAAATCAGTATTTTCTGATGAAACACTAACAATCTTTTTATTATCATATTCCCTTAATGATTGCATGGTAAATTCATCAACATAGTCAGTTAAATATAATACCTCATAGTCCTTATCTTTAAATTTTTCAACTTGTGGTAACATATCAGCCTTATCAGTAGTCTCTGCACAAGCATAATAAATATTAGTTTGTCCTTCCTTCATTCTAGAAACATACTCTTTTAAAGTAACAAGTTTCTTTTCCTTAGAAGAGTAGAATAACAATAAATCTTGTAATTTATCTTTATCCATACCAAAGTTATTATATACACCATATTTTAATTGAATACCAAAATTATTATATATCTTTTCATATTTTTCTCTATCATTATCTCTTAAATCTTCAAGGCATTTCTTAATCTTATTCTCAATATTCTTACCAATAGTTTTAAGTATTCTAGTTTGTTGTAATACTTCCCTTGAAATATTTAATTTTAAATCAGGACTATCAATAACACCTTTAACAAAACTAAAATAATCAGGTAATAAATCACCACATTTATCCATAATAAGAACACCATTAGAATATAATTGTAATCCCTTTACATATTCCTTAGAATAATAATCGAATGGAGTATGACTAGGAATAAATAATATACCATCATAAGTAACTAATCCTTCAGCATTAATATGAATAATCTCATCAGGATTAGCATAATCAGAGAATTTCTCCATATAAAAATTATTATATTCCTCATCCTTAACATCTTTCTTATTCTTTTTCCAAATAGGTACCAAACTATTTAAAGTTTCAATTTCAGAGTGTTCAACATACTCATCCTTAGTACCTTCCTTTAAATCCTTATGAGTAACTTCCATCTTAATAGGATAAGTAATATAATCAGAATATTTCTTAATTAAAGACTTAATAGTATATACTTCCAAATATTTAGAATATTCTTCATCCTCAGTATCTTCCTTAATCTTCAAAGTAATACTAGTACCAACATCCTTCTTACTAGAAGAATCAATAGTATATCCATCTGCACCATTAGATTTCCAAGTATATGCTTCATCACTATTAATACTTTTACTTTCCACAGTAACCTCATCACTAACCATAAAAGCAGAGTAGAAACCTACACCGAACTGTCCAATAATATTAATATCTTTTTTCTTTTCATTATTTTCCTTAAATAATTCCGAACCACTTTTACAAATAGTACCTAAATTATCTTCAAGTTCTTCCTTAGTCATACCACAACCATTATCAGTAATAGTAAGTAATCTTTTTTCCTTATCAACACTTATATTAATCTCTAAATCACTATGTTTAATCTTAATACTATTATCAGTAAGAGACTTATAATATAGTTTATCAATCGCATCACTTGCATTACTAATAAGTTCCCTTAAAAATATTTCCTTATTAGTATAAATAGAGTTAATCATTAAATCTAATAGTTTTTTAGATTCGGCCTTAAATTGTTTTTTTGCCATTTTTAATTCATCTACCTTTCATAAGAAAAGCATTATCACTTTTCATAATTATAATTATACTATTAATTTAGCAATAGTCAAGAGAATTTGCTAAAATTTTAGCAAAAAGTATTGACAAATGCTAAAAAAGTGATATAATGGTATTTGTAAATAAGAAAGGAAGATGAGGATATATGGATTTAATCCCAAGAAAATTATATTTAGATGACTTATTTGACAATTTCATGTCAACAAGAGAAAGTGACAGTATGAAATGTGATATCTATGAAAAAGGTGGTAAATATCATATAGAAATGGATGTTCCCGGATTTGATAAGAAAGATATTTCACTTGAAGTAAAGAATGGATACTTAAATGTAACTGCACATAGAAAATCAGAAGAAGATGTAAAAGAAAAGAATTATATAAGAAAAGAAAGAAGTTATGGAAAATTCCAAAGATCATTCTATGTAGGGGATCTTGACGAAGACAAAATCGAAGCAAGTTTCAATAACGGAACATTAACAGTAGTCATTCCTAAAAAAGAAGCAGAAACAAATAAAAAATATATTGAAATAAAATAAGTCATAAATTATTATGAATTATAAGAAATAGTCTTTAATTAGATTATTTCTTTTTTTGTTCCTTTTCATAACTTAAAAGTTATTCCAAGGCTTTTTAATACCCAAGGTTATTAAAAAGAAATTTTGAACCTATAGTTTCAAAATTTATGTCTATTATTTTAATAAAATTAGAAGTTGACTTTTGACAATATTAATTATTTATATTATTATTAGTATGTAAGCAAGAGGACTTTCATAAAATAAAAAAGAGGAACATTTGATTTTGCAAATGAATGTCACCTCTAAAAGTTTAGTGTTGGCACTCAATCTAATTGAGTGCCTATATTTTTATTGCTATTACCAATAAGGTAATAAAATGGTAGAGATGAGAAGAAGGACTTTTTATAAGAGTTCTTTTCTTCATTCTATATTCATTTATCAAGAACGATAATATTTTTATCTATTATTTCAAATAAACATTTAATATTTTCTACTTATATGGTATAATACAATCATAAGGAGGTACTATGAAAGTAATAGATTTAAGTGAAAAAACAAAGGTTAAAAAAATAGTGTTATTTAGTGTATTAGGATTATTTATATTAATTACAATATTAAGTAGTTTTACAACCATTAATAGTGGTGAAGTAGGTTTAAGAGTAAGGTTTGGTAAAATAATAGATAGTAACTTAACCGAAGGATTAAATTTTAAAATACCATACATTGAAAGAATAGTTAAAGTTAATATTAAAGTTCAAAAAGTAGAAGTTAATACTACAAGTGCTAGTAAAGATTTACAAGATATTAAAACAACCTTAGCAGTGAATTATCGTGTAGAAAATAAATCAGCGACTAATTTATATAAAACAGTAGGTAATTCATATGAACAAACAATATTAACTCCAGCGATTGAAGAAAGTATTAAATCAATAATTTCTAAATATACCGCAGAGCAAACAATAACATTACGCCCAGAAGTATCTAGTGAATGTATGAAAGAATTACAAGAAAAAGTAGAAAAATATGGTATTGTAATAGATAACTTTAATATAATAAACTTAGAATTTAGTGAAGAATATTCCAAAGCAATTGAAGAAAAACAAGTTGCAGAGCAAAAACTTGCAACAGCAAAATTAGAATCAGAAGCTAAAATAGTCGAAGCAGAAGCAACCCAAAAATCTAATGAATTATTAAAACAAACTTTAACAGATGAATTAATAATGAAAGAATTTATCGATAAATGGGATGGTAAATTACCAGAAACTTATGCTGGAGATAACATTATGGGACTATTTAATTTAAAATAAGGATAGATTACTATTCTTTTTTTCTAATTTATTGTATAATAAACTTAACTGAGGTGCAAAATGAATAACATAGAAAATAAAATTAAACAAGTAAGTAAATATATAAAAAATAAAGATATAGTTTTAGATATAAAATTAATTAATTATGAGAATTATAACTTATATTTTAGAATAGATTACATAAAAAAATTAAATATATTTAAAATAAGTTGGATAGATTTAGATTTAATAAAAGATAATAAAATAGAAAAATATCTTAATATAGAACATATCTCACTTGAAGTAGTCGAAGAAATATGTAATCTAATAGAAAGAAATAATACATTTGATTATATTGAAGAAACAAATAAAAACATAGTAGAATTTACTACATATTATCTTACTAATAATTATCACTTTATATTTAATAGATATATACCACAAAACTTATCTAATATATCAGATATATTTATAATCATATTTAATCATCTTCCTAGAAGATTAACAGAGTTTCTAGAAGAATTACACGCTGAAATTATGCATACAAAATCTATTTATGAGTATCAAGATAATCTAAATTTTGATTTATTTAATGATGACTTGGAAAATATATTTAATAAAACAATTATAAAAAGAGGAAAAGAATATTATAAAGAAAATAAGGTAACATTTCTAGAAAAAATAGAAGATAAATATTATGCTATAGTAAAAGGTAATGAAGAATATTTAGTAGTAATAAAATATGATGAAGATAATATGTTAACCCAACTTTATTGTACTTGTCCATGTGAATTCTTTTGTAAACATATTGCTTCAGTAATACTTGCAATAAGAGCCAAATATGAAAATAAATTTTATAAAGTATTAGCAATCTCTAAAGAAGATACATTGCTAGACTTAGCAAATAATAAGCATTACTTATCAATAGGAGTAGAAGAAGAATATATTAAAATAATAAATAAATATGGAGAAATAGAATTAGTACCATTATTTGATGAAGAAAATAATCTAATGTGGAAAGTATTAGAAGACTCCCCAAATAAAAAACTATATAAAGAAATAAATAATGCAATAAAAAAATATAAATAAATTATCATTCAGTACATAAAAATTAAATAATAGAATTAATATAACTAATTACCTAATTTTTATATTATACTAAATAAAAAGGAGTAGTAGTATGTTAAATATATTTAATGACACATTTAAAGACACAATACTTTATTATTCAGGAAATACCTTAGAAAATAAAATTAAAGTATTAGAAAACAAATTAAAAAATACAAAATCAAAACAAGAAAAATTATATTTATATGAAGAAATACAAAAATATAAATATGGAATACAAGGAGAAAATAAAATATTATATGAATTAAAAAATAGTCATATACCAATGTATATATTACATGATATAAACCTAGAATATAAAGATTATAAAGCACAAATAGATTTTATAATACTAACTAAGAAAAATTATTATATAATTGAATGTAAAAATCTATATGGAAATATATCTATTGATAATAAAGGTAATTTTTATAGAATAAATAATAAAAATAAAGTAGGTATTTATAACCCAATAACTCAATTAGATAGACACATAAACATAATTAGAAGATATATTGAAGATAGAAATAATTTTATAGGAAAATTAATAGTAAAGAAAATATTTGATAGTATGTATCATGGAATTGTAGTTTTAGCAAATGATAATACAGTAGTAGAAGATAAATATGCCCCTAAAAATGTTAAAAATAAAGTTATTCGAGCAGATCAACTAATTGAATATATAAAATATATAGAAAAAAATACCGATAGTTACGCAAGTAGTGAAAAAGATATAATATCATCATGTAATAATATCTTAGCATTATGTAAAAAAGAAGAAATAATTGCTGAAGAAAGACCTTTATTAAATATTAATGAAGATATAACTGATAATAATAAAACAATAAATATAAACAATGATGATGAAATAAGAACTAATTTGAAAAAATATAGATTAAATAAATCAAAGGAATTAAATTATAAACCATATTTTATATTCAGTGATAAAACACTAGAAGAACTTATAAATAAAAAACCTAAAAATAAAGTAGAATTAAAACAAATAGAAGGCTTTGGAGATAAAAAAATAGAAATGTATGGTATAGATATAATTAAAATAATAAATAATTAAACTAGTAGAAATACTAGTATTTTTTTATAAAAATATTCATTTTGTGGTAAAATATATTAGTAAGGAGGATAATTATGCAAAAAGTAATTTTAAATATAAAAGGTATGAGTTGTAGTGCTTGTTCTAATTCCTTAGAAAAATATCTAAATAAACAAAATGGAATAATTAATGCCACAGTAAATTTAGTATTATCACAAGCAAGTATAGAATACAATGATAATTTATCTATTGAAGACTTAAATAAATTTATAAGTGATGCAGGATTTGAAAGTCTTGGAATATATGATGAAACTAAAATAAATAAAATTAATAAAAGTAATAAAATAATAATACCAATTACTTTTCTGACAATTTTAGTTTTATATATATCAATGTCCCATATGTTATCATTACCAAGTATACCATATTTAGATATGATGAGAAATCCTATTAATTATACAATAAGTTTACTTATATTAACAATACCTTATTTAATATATGGATTTGATATTATAAAAAACGGGTATAAGAACTTAATACACGCTCATCCTAATATGGATACACTAGTTTTTATTGGAGTTTTATCTAGTTTAATTTATAGTATTTATAACACAATACTTTTACTAAAAGGTAATACTTCCTTAGTAGATAGTCTTTATTATGAATCTTGTATTGTAGTAATATATTTTATAAAACTAGGTAGACAAATAGAAACAAAAAATAAAGAAAAAACCTTGGATGCTATCAAAGAATTAGTAACAATAACACCATCTTATGCTTTATTAAAAGTAGGAAACGAAGTAAAAGAAGTAACAATAGATGAAATAAAGGAAAATGATATCTTAGTATGTAAACCAGGAATGAAATTAGCAGTAGATGGAGTAATAACTAATGGTACTACTCATATTGATGAATCTTTTATAACAGGAGAATCAATTCCGTCCAAAAAAGGAAAAGGTAATAAAGTAATTGCAGGAAGTTTAAATATAGATGGATATATAGAATACAAAGCAGAAAAAATAGGAAAGAATTCAACAATATCAGAAATAGTAAGATTAGTAGTAGAAGCCACAAATACAAAGTCTCCAATATCTAAATTAGCAGATAAAGCAAGTGGAATATTTGTACCACTGGTAATGCTTATTGCTATAATTACACTAATAAGTTACTTACTGTTAGGATATAACTTGAATATCTCACTAACAAGATTTGTAACAGTTTTAGTTATATCTTGTCCATGTGCCTTAGGATTAGCAACACCATTAGCAGTAGTAGTAGCAATGGGAATAACTGCAAGAAATGGTATATTAATTAAAACAAGTAAAGTATTAGAAGCCATTAATAAAGTTGATACAATTGTCTTTGATAAAACAGGTACTCTTACATATGGTAATTTAAAAATAAGCAAATTATGTAATTATAGCAACTATAATAATTCTAAATTACTAAATATCGTATCAAGTATAGAAAGTAAATCCAATCATCCAATAGCAAGTGCATTTAAAACTAATGATAAATTACAAAAAGTAACAAACTTTAAAAATATTGATGGTATTGGATTAAAGGGAGTAACTAATAATAAAGAATATTATGTTGGAAATAATAAACTGATAAAAAAACTAAAAATAAATAATACTCATAGTAAAGATGAATTAGATTTAGTTAATAATGGTAATAGTATTATTTATGTAATCGAAGATAATAATATAATTGCCTTAATCGGAGTAAAAGACATAATCAGAAAAGAAGCAAAAGAAGTAATAAAAAAATTAAATAATATGAATAAAAATGTAATTATGTTAACTGGAGATAATGAAATAACTGCACAAGTTATTGCCAAAGAATTAGGAATAAAAGAAGTAATTGCAAATGTTTTACCTAAAGAAAAATCAGAAAAAATAAAAGAATTAATGAATAATAATAAATATGTAATGATGGTTGGGGATGGAATAAATGATGCAGTATCATTAGTAACTGCAAATATTGGAGTAGCATTATCAAGCGGTACAGATATAGCGAATAATTCCGCCGATGTAATACTTATGAATAATAATTTGATTAATATCATAAATATGTTTCATATAAGCAAAAAAACAATAACAAACATAAAACAAAATTTATTCCTAGCATTTTTCTATAATATTTGTATGATTCCATTAGCAATAGGATTACTATCTAAATGGAATATAAATATGAATCCAATGTTAGGAAGTATTGCAATGACATTAAGTAGTATAACCGTTGTACTAAATGCATTAAGATTAAAAAATATAAAATTAGAAGGAGGAAACAATAATGTTTAATAAAAATAAAATGGTATCTAAATTATTAGTAGAAGGTATGCACTGTAATAGTTGTGCCAAAAGAATTGGGGATACCTTAAAGAAAAATAAAGACATAAAAAAAGTAGAAATAAATCTAAATACCAAAGAAGTACTAATAACAAGCACTAATGAATTAGATATTAATAATATAAAAGAAATAATAAATAACTTAGGTTATAATGTTATAGATAAATAATGTTAAATGAATGTAAAGTATCAAATAAATCATTTCATTTAATAAAAAATATGATATAATTTAATTATCTAAAGTATAGTTATGGAGAAGTATTTAAAATATTTCTCTTTTTCTTTTTTCTAATTCTAATTCGACAAAATATGACACGATATAGTTATATAATTTAATTAAATAAAAAGGAGGAACACAAATGAAAAATAAAATCAGAGTATTAATGATTGATGATAATACAAGTCTAGTTAATATGTTAAAGGAGTATTTTGAAGACAATGAAAAAATAGAGTTAGTTTTAAGTTGTAGTGATGGAGAAGAAGGATTAAAAACAATATTAGAAAAAGAAAAGGAATATGATATTATACTATTAGATTTAGTCATGCCGAAGAAAGATGGAATATATGTATTAGAAGAATTAAACAAGCGTAATATAAGCAAAAATATTATTGTTGAAACTTCATATAATGCACCAGATACCATAAGAAAAGCAAGTGAGTATGGAGTAAATTATTATATTTTAAAACCATATGACTTATGTGACATTGAACAAAGAATATTAGATGTCTTTGAAGTAGTAAATAATAAAAGTATGAATTTATATCATAACAATTTACAAATATCAATTACTAAAATGTTACATGAATTGGGTATGCCATCTCATATAAAAGGTTATCAATATATAAGAGAAGGTATTAGCATGGTATATGATAATCCCGAAATAGTAGGAGGTATAACCAAAGAATTATATCCTGATATTGCCACAAAATTTGATACAACTGTATCAAGAGTAGAACGTGCTATAAGACATGCCATCGAAGTAAGTTGGAATAGAGGTAATTGGGACTTTATGGAAGAAGTATTTGGTCATAGTGTTGATATAGATAAAGCTAAACCAACTAATAGTGAATTTATTGTTACAATCGCAGATAAATTAAGATTAGAGTTCGTAAAACAGACTAACTAAAATAGTTTGTTTTTTTATTATTTTTTTAAATATCTATTGTATTTTTTTAAAAGTTATGCTATTCTTATATCATAGGATAGGTAACCTATTAAGAAAGGATGTATTAATTTATGAAAAAGAAAATTTTATTTTTAATGATTTTTTTAGTAACAGTAATATTTATAGGAATTAATATTAAAGGTAGTGAGGCAAAAGCAGAAGAAACTTGTACTATAACAACTAATTATTATTTGTTTCAAGATGGTTCAAAATATTATAGTTTTAAAAATCCATCAAATCCACCTGCTTTAAGAACAACAACCAAAAACTTTGCATTACCTGTTCCAGCAAATGCTGAAATACTTGATGAAGGAGAACTTAATTTTACAACAGGAAGTGATACAAATTATTATCTAGATGGTAAAATGTCAACAGCAACATTTTATGATTTAACAGGAAATCCTAGTCGTATTAGAGGTGATATTAAAAAAACAACTGACCCAGATGGTAAAGAAATAAGAAGTTGGGTATATTGTACAGATGCAACTGATTCGAAAGGAAAAGTATGTTTTGCAACTTCTAAAATTTGGGAAGAAGGAAATAGTATAAAAACAGGTTTTGTTGATAGTCCTAGTACATGGGCAGCGTGGGAAAAACAATTAATTCATTCATTCAACAGTAGTGAAACAAAAATTGTTAATGCAGATTCTAGTAATAGTAATTTCTTTCGCGCAAGTATAACAAGAACTTACAATACTTCAACATTACAAGCACTTCAAGGTAAAGGATTTACCGATGAAACAGTACTTTACTCAATTGGAGGATATTATGTAGAATATAAAGTTTGTACAGGTTCAAGTGACCCAGAACCACCAGTAACTAAAGAAAATAAAGTAACAACTCATTACTATATTGAGAATACTACAACTAAATTACATGATGATAAAGTTGATAACAATGTCCCAGCAGGAACCTACACATCTAACTGTCCTGAAACATTATCAAAAGATGGAAAATATTATGACAGATTAAAAGAAAGTGTTTCAGTAGAAATGCCTGAAGAAGGTTCAAAAGAACTTATATGTGAATATAGAGAACAAACATATACAATGACTTTAACATATGGTGAAGATGAAGATTGTAGTAAAACATTACAAGAACCAGTATTCGAAGATGGTCTAAAAGCAGGACAAGCAATGTCAATAGATGTTCCAAATTCAATTGATAAAATGACTAGACCAGCACTAGGAACTTATTCATCTCAAATAGTAAATAAACCAGAACTAGATGGTACTAAACTTAGTTTTACAATGCCAGCCAAAGATGTAAGTATCTGTATAGTATATACACCACAAACAGGATCAGCAATGGTAAAATGGTTAGCATTAATTGGACTTGGTGCATTAGCATTTACAGTATGGAATATTTCAAAGAAAAATAATGAAATAAATAACGAAGCATAAGGAATGAAAATTCCTTTTTCTTTTGTCTTATAAGTGTAAAGTAAGTTGTTAAAAAAAATAAAATATGTTACAATTAATATGGTGATAAATATGGAAAATATTATAAATAAAATATATGATTACTCATTAGAAGAAATAATGGGAGAAAGATTTGGTAAATATTCAAAATATATTATTCAAGATAGAGCAATCCCAGATGTAAGAGATGGATTAAAACCAGTTCAAAGAAGAATATTATTTTCAATGTATAAAGAAAAAAATACCTATGATAAACCATATAAAAAATCTGCTCGTGCAGTCGGAGATGTTATGGGTAAATATCATCCGCATGGAGATTCATCAATTTATGATGCTATAGTTAGAATGAGCCAAGATTGGAAAATGAGAGAACCATTCGTAGATATGCAGGGTAATAATGGTTCCATTGATGGTGACTCTGCCGCAGCATCACGTTATACTGAAGCAAGATTATCAAAAATAGCAAATGAAATGTTAAGAGATATAGATAAAGACACAGTTATAATGGCACCAAACTATGATGACACAATATTAGAACCAACTGTTTTACCAAGTAGATTTCCTAATCTTTTAGTTAATGGTACAACTGGTATCTCCGCAGGATATGCAACTAATATACCTCCACATAATTTAAGCGAAGTAATCGAAGCAACGATTTTTAGAATTGACAATCCAAATTCAAGATTAGAAACAATTATGAATTATGTAAAAGGACCAGATTTTCCAACTGGTGGTATAGTATGTGGACTTGATGGAATAAAATCAGCATATCTTACAGGTCGTGGAAAAGTAATGATTAAAAGTAAAACAAAATTAGAAAAAAATAAAATAATCATTACAGAAATACCTTATGAAGTAAATAAGAATCTATTAGTAAAAAGAATGGATGAAATTAGAATAGATAAAAAAATCGATGGAATCCTTGAAGTAAGAGATGAATCAGATAAAGATGGATTACAAATAACCGTAGATTTAAAAAAAGATGCAAATGCTACAAACATATTAAATTATTTTTATAAAAATACTGATTTACAAATTAGTTATAACTTTAATATGATTGCAATAGTTAATCGTAGACCAAAATTACTAGGATTACTAGAAATACTAGATGCATATATTGCTCATCAAAAAGAAGTAGTTTACAAAAGAACAGAATTCGATTTAGAACATGCCAAAGCAAGATATCACATAGTCGAAGGTTTAATTAAAGCAATATCTATTCTAGATGAAGTAATAAAAACAATTAGAGTTAGTAAAAATAGATTAGATGCCATTGAAAATCTAGTAATAAAATTTGCATTTACCGAAGAACAAGCAACAGCGATTGTGGATTTAAGATTATATCGTTTAAGTAATACCGATATTGAAGAGTTAATGGCAGAAAAAGCAAATCTTGAAACAATAATGAAAGTATTAGATGCAATATTACAAGATCCAGAAAAACTAAATGGAGTTATTAAAGATGAATTAAGAAAAATAAAGAAAGAATATGGAACAGATAGAAAGACCTTGGTAGAAGAAGAAATTGAAGATATAAAAATAGATACAACAGACATGATACCAAAAGAAGATGTTATGGTAGTAATAACTAAAGAAGGTTATGTAAAAAGAGTTAGTCTAAGAAGTTACTCTGCAAGTGAAGAAGATACTGCACTTAAAGAAAATGACTATATAATTGGATTATATAACATGAACACACTTGATACTTTATTAGTATTTACAGACAATGGAAATTATTTATATATACCAGTTTATGAAATACCTGAAGCTAAATGGAAAGATTTAGGTAAACATGTTAGTAATATTATTTCAATGGATTCATTAGATAATATTATTGCAGCAATTCCAGTAAGTGATTTTTCAAAAGATTTATGCATTACAAGTTTCTCTAAAAATGGTATGATAAAAAGAACTAAACTAGAAGACTTTAAAGTTCAAAGATATATTAAAGCAATGAGTATGATGAACCTAAAGGATGATGATAAAGTTATTGATGTAACAATCAGTCCTAATACAAATGTCTTCGTAGCTACCAAAAATGGTTATGGTTTATGGTATGATATTAGCGAAGTAAGTGTCGTAGGTATCAAAGCAACTGGAGTTAAATCAATAAACTTAAAGAATGATGAAGTAGTAAGTGGAATATTATTTAATGATAGTATTGAATACATAACAATATTAACAGATAAAGGAACAGGAAAAAGATTAAAACTAACCGATTTTGAAAAAGGTAGTAGAGCAAATCGCGGTTTACTTCTTATGAAAGAAATCAAAAGTAATCCAAGTAAAATAGTAAAAGTTTATATAAAAAACAATAAAACAGAAATAAATGTTGTTACAAACAAAGAAACAAGATTAGTTAAATTAACAGAAATACCTATTATGGATAGATATAGTAATGGTTCATATGTTGTAAAAGATAAAATAATTAATTCATATTTAGATGTACCATATCTAATGGAAGAAGAAACAATAGCTGAATCAAAAGATAACAATCAAGAAGTAAAAAATAATGAACCAAGTCTAAAAGAAATAGATGACAGAATTATGACTATTGATGATTTGCTTCATGATATTGAAGATAATAAATAAAGGGGAATATTATGTTTAAAGTAAAAGATATTATTAAAATATGTAATGGAAAACTATTATGTGGTGATGAAGAAACTATATGTAAAAACTTTTGTAATGACACAAGAAAGTTAAATAAAGGAGATGTTTATGTAGGTATAAAAGGAGAAAACTTTAATGGAAACTCCTTTTATATGGATGCCATCAATCTAGGAGTAACAGTATGTATATTGGAAGAACCACCCAAAACAATTGATTGCAATGCCACAATAATACAAGTAGATAATAGTATTAAATGTCTTCAAGAATTAGCAAGAAATGTTATAAATAACTTTAAAGGCACAGTAATCGCAGTAACAGGAAGTGTAGGAAAAACATCAACAAAAGATATGATTTATAGTGTAGTCAGTACAAAATATAAAACATTAAGAACAATAGGAAATAATAATAACCATATAGGATTACCAATGACAATACTTAAATATACTGATGAAGAAGTAATGATATTAGAAATGGGAATGAATAACTTTGGAGAAATAAGCCTATTAACTAATATCGCTAAGCCAGATATAGCAGTAATTACTAATATAGGAACATCTCATATTGGTATCCTTGGTTCAAGAGAAAATATCTTAAAAGCCAAATTAGAAATAATCAAAGGATTAAAAAGTAATGGTTTATTAATAATTAATAATGATAATGATTTATTACATAACTATTACTTAGAACATAAACTAGATAACATAGCAACTATTGGTATAGAAAATGAAAGTAATTATATGGCCAAAGATATAAAATACAATGAAAACTCTTCAACATTTAAAGTAGATAATCAAGAAATATTAGTTAAAGTAGGTAGTAGTCCATTTGTATATAATGCCTTAATTGCATATGCCATAGGTAAGAAACTAAATATACCAGAAGAAATGATAAAAAAAGGAATAGAAAACTTTACACTAACTAAAAATAGACTAGAAATAAAAGAAAATAAAAAAGGCGTAATAATTATTGATGACACTTATAATGCTAGTTATGATTCAATAAAAGCGGCAATAGAAACATTAAATAATAGAAAAGAAAAAAGAAAAATTGCAGTACTGGGAGATATCTTAGAATTAGGAAAATACTCCGAAGAAATACATAGATCATTAGCAAAAGAAATAATTAATTCTAACATTGATATTCTTATTACCGTAGGAACAGAAATGAAATATTTAATCAATGAATTAATTGATAATACTTATGATAAAGAAATGTATTCCTTTGATAAATATAATGATACATATGAAGTATTAGATAATATATTAAAAAAAGGTGATGTAGTATTACTAAAAGCATCACATGGAATTAATTTAACCGAAGTAGTTAATCATTTAATGAAATAACTACTTTTTTATTATTCAATACTATTAACTATTCATAAATTATACAAAGGGGGTATTATGAATACAAGAGTATTAGAAAGTGGCAAATGTAATATAACACAAGGTTATAATAGTAATCATCAAGCAGTAGATATGGTTGATGGTGATAGAAAACTTGATTATGTAGTAGCACACACCGAAGGTAAAGTAATCATATTACAAGATGGATATAATAATATAAAAGGAAGCACTGGAAATACAAGTTATGGTAACTTTGTAAAAATAGAACATAAAAATGGTTATGCAACATTATATGCCCATATGCAAAAAGGACTATTAGTAAAAAATGGAGAATATGTAGAAAAAGGTCAAAGGTTAGGATACATGGGTGACTCAGGTAATGCTTATGGAGCACATCTCCATTTTGAAGTATGGAAAGATGGAGTAAGAATTAATCCAGAAAATTATATAAATTCTAATCTTTATAACGAAGAAATAAAACAAAAATACAAAGTTGGAGATAAAGTAACAATAAATGGAGTATTTGTTTCTTCAGAGAGCACTGAAAAACTAAATCCACTTATTAAAACGGGAACAATAACAAAAATAATAAATAATGTAAGAAATCCATATCTATTAGATAATGGCAACATAGGATGGGTTAATGATTCAGTAATACTAAATAATAACTATTTATCAAATCCTAATTATAAAGGAACTTCAATAGTAGATGCCTTAAATGAAATAAATATTGATAGTTCATATAATTATAGAACTAAATTAGCAAATGTAAATGGTATAAATAATTATACAGGCAGTGCAGAACAAAATACTAAGTTACTTAATCTATTAAAAAAAGGTATCTTATTAAAAATATAAAAAAGAACTAAGACAATTCTTAGTTCTTTAATTTCAACTTGGTGACCAGTATGGAATTCGAATCCATGAATGCTGCCGTGAAAGGGCAGTGTGTTAAGCCACTTCACCAACTGGCCAAAAAATGGTGGGCCTGAATGGACTTGAACCATCGACCTCACGCTTATCAGGCGTGCGCTCTAACCACCTGAGCTACAAGCCCATTTTTTGTTTGCTCATTCATTATATCATATATATAATGAATTGACAAGCCTTTTTTTCTAAAAAATATAAAAATGGTGTCCCCTTAGGGATTCGAACCCTAGACCCACTGATTAAGAGTCAGTTGCTCTACCAACTGAGCTAAGGAGACAAAAATCAAATTGCTATTTAATTATATCATAGTTTTAAATAATTTCAATACTTTTTTAATAAAAAACATATAATTTTTATTAAAAATAGACATAAAATTACAAAATATATTAATTTTTTCTAAAATATTTCTAATTCTTTTTAATTATGATATAATTATTTATATAGAAAGTAGGTAGTAAAATGAATAAAAAAAGTAGAAAACTAAGAATGGGAGTATCATTTTTAATATTATTTTGTGCCTTTATATATTCAAAAAATAGTACAGAAATAAATAATTATATATCAAAAATAATTCCAATAAATTATACATATGCTTATTCAATAGAAAATATTCCTGAATATACAGATAAAGAATACATAATTATAAACAATAATGAGCCATATTTTACTGAAGAAGATTATACTTTAAAATCATTTGAAAAATATAGTGATTTAGATTTGTTAGGTAGATGTGGAGTAGCATATGCCAATGTTGGAATAGATACAATGCCTACAATTGAAAGAGGATCAATAGGAATGATTAAACCAACAGGATGGCATACAATAAAATATGATATAGTAAATGGAAAATATTTATATAATAGATGTCACTTAATTGGATATCAATTAACTGGTGAAAACGATAATGAAAAAAATCTAATTACATGTACAAGACAAATGAATATAGGAACTATGTTAGAATATGAAAACAAAGTAGTAGACTATGTCAAAAAAACAAATAATCATGTATTATATAGAGTAACACCAGTATTTAAAGATAGTAATTTATTAGCAACAGGAGTAGAAATTGAAGCATATTCAGTCGAAGATAATGGCGAAGGAATAAAATTTAATGTATTTATTTACAATGTACAAGAAGGCATAGAAATAGATTACACTACTGGAGATAGTAAACTAAAATAATAATTTACTTATTCAACTATAAATGATATAATATTTATACGAAAGAGTTGTGATATTATGAATCAAGAAAAAATTGGTAAATACATATATGAACTAAGAATAAAAAATAATTTAACCCAAAAAGATTTAGCAGATAAATTATCAATTACATCACAAGCAGTAAGTAAATGGGAAAACGGAAGAGGAATACCTGATATAGAACAATTAAATAAACTTAGTGAAATATTTAATGTTGATATAAAAGAAATAATAAATGGTGAAGATAATAAAAAAGAGCCAAAAAAAAATAAAAAGAAATATCTAGTATTAGGTATTATAATCCTATTAATATTAATTATCTTATTAGCTATTATATATAATAAAGATGATAAAAGTACTTTTAATTTTAAACCAATAACCTCAGAAAACTCTTGCTTTGGAGTAAAAGGAGTAATTGCATATAATAAAAATAAAAAATCAATCTACATCTCTAAAATAGAATGCTCTGAAGAAGAAAAAAAAGAATATTTAGATGTAGAATGTATATTATATGAAAAAAATAACAGTATAGAAAAAATAATCTATGAAGAAGGAAAAATATTATCTTATGATAATTATGATAAAAGTAATGCAAAATCAATAAATGAATTATTATCTAATATAGAATTTAATATAGATAGTTATGACTGTTCATGTAATAATGCAACATGTAATAACTTATATTTAAGAGTAAATGCCTTGAATATAGATAATAAAATAGTCACTTATAATATACCATTAGAATTAGAAAATAAATGTAATAATTAAAGTAAACTCAAAGTTTAGTTAATTTAATTACAAGTTTATTCTCTTTTTTTAATTTTTATAGTAAAATTATACTTGGAGGTAATATTATGTCAAAGAAAGAAAATAATAAAATAGCAAAAGATAATAAAACAAAAGAAGAAAAAGTAGTTTCAAATAAAGAAGAGAATATTGAAGAATCAAAAGGATTATTAAAAACAGCATATATTTTAGTAATATTAGGATTAGTTATTATAGTATTATTAATTTATTTAATAACTTATCTAGTTAAAAAGCCAGTTTCTGATTCAGTTAAATTTTCTGAAGAATACACAGAACTAACAAAAGATAATATATTTGTTTATAAAAACTCTGAAGAAATTATTAAAATATTAGAACATGGCACAGGAGTAGTAATGTTAGGATTTCCAGAATGTCCTTGGTGTCAAAGATATGTAGTATACTTAAATGAAGTAGCAAAAGATATAGGAATAGAAAAAATATATTATTACAATATCTTAGAAGATAGAAAAAATAATACCGATACCTATAAAAAAATAGTTTCATTAATCGGAGATTATTTACAATATGATGAAGAAGGAAATAAAAAAATATATGTACCAGCAGTAATTGGAGTAAATAAAGGTGAAATCGTAGGATTTGATGATGAAACATCTTATGATACAAAAGGATTTGAAACACCACAAGAATACTGGAATGAAGAAAGCGTAAATAACTTAAAAAATAAATTAAATGATATTATAACTAAATCAAATGACAATATATGTACAAGTTGTAATAGTTAAAATTGTATGTTTATCATATGTTTTTTTATTTTTCTCTTTAAAAAATCCAAAATTAATAGTATAATTAATTAGTAGGGAATGGAGGATTTTACATGGCAACATCAAAAAAAGAATTAGTAAAAAAATTATTAAAAAATAATAACATTGAAGGAAATGAAGAAGAATTATTAGAAATGTTAATTGATCAATCTATTGCAATAGATCCTGACAAAGAAAAATTATCCAAAGGAGATAAATTAGCAGATAAATTCACAGAAATAGCAGGTAGTTGGATATTTATAATTATATTTACTATTTGCTTAGTATTATGGATATTTCTAAATTCAACAAAAATAATAGAATTAGATGCATATCCATTTATCTTACTTAATTTAGTTTTATCATGTCTAGCAGCATTTCAAGCACCAATAATAATGATGAGTCAAAATAGACAAAGCAAAAAAGATAGTGAAAGAAGTAGAAATGATTATAGAACAGATTTAAAAAGTGAATTAATATTAGAAGAACTTCATGACAAAATGGAACTTATTTTATCAAATCAAAAGAAAATATTAAAACTTATTGATGATAAAGAAGATGAAAAGTAGCAAATTTTTAATTATTCAAATACATATAATGAAAAGTATGATATAAAATAAGGAGGGCAATATGTTAGAACTTAAAAATATAAAAAAAGATTATATATCATCAGATACCAAAGTAAGTGCTTTAAAAGGAATAGATATTACTTTTAGAAAGCATGAATTTGTATCAATTCTAGGACCATCAGGATGCGGAAAAACAACATTACTTAATATAATTGGTGGATTAGATGACTACACCAAAGGAGATTTAATAATAAATGGTAAAAGCACTAAAAAATTTAAAGATAGTGACTGGGATACATATAGAAATCATAATGTAGGATTTGTTTTCCAAAGTTATAACTTAATACCACATCAAAGTGTCCTAGCAAATGTTGAATTAGCCTTAACCTTATCTGGTGTAAGTGCAACAGAAAGAAAGAAAAGAGCCAAAAAAGCCTTAGAAGAAGTAGGATTAAAAGAGCAAATTAATAAAAAGCCAAACCAATTATCTGGTGGACAAATGCAACGTGTAGCAATAGCAAGAGCATTAGTAAATGAACCAGATATCATATTAGCAGACGAACCAACCGGAGCCCTAGATTCTAAAACAAGTGTCCAAATAATGGAACTATTAAAATCTATTTCTAAAGATAAATTAATTATAATGGTAACACATAATCCTGATTTAGCAAAAGAATATTCCACAAGAATAATAAAATTACTTGATGGAAATATGGTATCAGATTCTAAACCATATGAATCAAAGAAAAAAGAAGAACAAGAATTTACTACCAAAGGTAAAAAATCAATGTCAATAAAAACAGCCTTATCGTTATCATTAAATAACTTAATGACCAAAAAAGGTAGAACATTTCTAACATCATTTGCAGGTTCAATTGGTATTATAGGAATAGCATTAATCTTATCACTATCAAACGGTGTTCAAAATTATATCAATTCTATTGAAGAAGATACATTAAGTACATATCCAATATCAATTTATAAACAAAATATTGATATGTCAAGCATTATGGTATCAATGATGGGAATGAATGATAAAAAAGAACATCCATTTGATAAAATATATACCAATAACATTATGAATAATGTAGTAGAAACAATGGCTAACCAAGTTCAATCAAATGATTTACATGAATTCAAAAAATTTATCGAAGAAGAACATCTATCAGAATATACAAATTCAATTGAATATGGTTATAACATAACACTAAATGTATATAATGCAGATTACTCCAATGGTATAGTAAAAGTAAATCCAAACGAAATATTTGATAATGTTGGATTAAGTGAAATGATGGGAAATACAAATTATGGAGATTCTGCAACATATAGTCAAACTGAAGTATTTAAACAACTATTAGATAACGAAGACTTACTAAAAGACCAATACAATTTAGTATCAGGTAAATGGCCGACTGAATATAATGAAGTAGTTTTAATAGTGGATGAAAACAACGAAATAAGTGACTATACATTATACTCATTAGGAGTCTTAAATACTGAACCATTGAAAGAAGCAATCAAAGAAATATTCAGAGGAAATAAAACAGAATTCAATTCTGAAGCAACATCTTATGATTATAACGAACTATTAGATTTAAAATTAAAATTAGTCTTATCAACATCATATTATCAAAAAAGTGGTAATGTCTATATAGATAAACAAAGTGATGATAATTACATAAAATCATTAATAGATAATGGCATAGATTTAAAAATAGTAGGAATAATTAAACCAAATGAAGAAAGAATGTCAAATAAAGTATATGGTAATATAGGTTATACAAGAAGTTTAGTAGATTATGCAATAGATAAAACACTAGAAACTGATATAGCAAAAGAACAATTAAACAATAAAGAAATAAATGTTCTAACAGGAATGGATTTTTCTAGCAAATTTGATATCAATAACTTAACTACTGAACAAAAATACTATATATCATCATTATCCCAAGAAGAATTAATTAGTCTAATGACTAGTATGGAAAATAATACTTATGATAATGTAATAAGTGAATTAGGAATAGTAGATAAAGATTATCCAAGTAGTATTAATATTTATCCAAAAGATTTTGAATCAAAAGAAACAATAAGTAATATAATTGAAGACTATAATAAGAAAAAAACAGATAATAATGAATTAGATAAAGTAATTAACTATACTGATATTGTTGGACTTATGATGAGTTCAGTAACTTCAATAGTAAATGTTATTAGTTATGTACTTATAGCCTTTGTAGCAATTAGTTTAGTAGTATCATCAATAATGATAGGAATAATAACTTATATTTCTGTATTAGAAAGAACAAAAGAAATAGGAATACTAAGAGCAATCGGTGCAAGTAAAAAAGATGTATCAAGAGTATTTAATGCTGAAACAATGATAATAGGATTAGTATCAGGTACAATAGGTATTGTAGTTACCTTAATACTAAATGTTATAATTAATATTGTATTAAAACATTTAGTAGGACTAAGCGTAGCATCCCTACCTTTACTTGGAGCAATAATACTTGTAATAATAAGTGTATCATTAACATTAATCGCTGGACTTATCCCAAGTAAAATAGCAAGTAAAAAAGATCCAGTCGAAGCACTTAGAACAGAATAAAAAATTACTAATATAGAAAATATATTAGTTTTTTTAAAAAAATTATATATAAGTAAAAAAATATGATAAAATATATATAGAAAGAGTGATTAAATGAAGAATAAAAAGAAAAACAAATTAGTATTAATAATCTTATCTACTTTAGTTATCCTAACAATTGTAGTAATAATATTATCATTAACAACAAAAAAAGATAATCAAGAACAAGATGTTAAAGAAGCAAAAAAAGTAGATGTAATTGATAAATATGGATATTATCTAGAAGAAGATGCCACAGACTATTATAAAAGTCTATATAAAGAACTAAAAGATATTACTAATAAAGATGAAGTAGATTATGAAGAATATGCTAAAATAGTAGCAAAATTATTTGTTACAGATGTATTTACTTTAGATAATAAAGTAACTTCATCAGATATTGGAGGATTACAATTTATTTATCCAGATTTTAGAGAAGACTTCATAAAAATAAATCAAACAGGATTATATTCAAATATATTAAGTAATATATATAATGATAGAGTACAAGAATTACCAATAGTAAATGAAGTAAATATTGATTTGGTAAAAGAAACAACATTTAATTATAATAATAAAGAATATAAAGGTTATTTAGTCGAAGTAAGCATCTCTTACGAAAAAGATTTATCTTATCCAACAACTTATAAATTAACTATAATAAAAGAAGATAAATACTTATATGTAGCCAAAGGAGAATAAAAAATAATTATATTTAACCATTTTTACATATCTTTCATAAATTATTATGAGGAGTGATATCAATGGATGATATAAGAAAATTAACTGGTATTATAATAGACCCAGGACATGGTGGAACCGATTCCGGTGCAACAGGAAATGATATGTTAGAAAAAGATTACACATTATTAATATCTGAATATATGTATGATAGATTTAAAGAATTAGGTGTACCAGTAGCATTAACAAGGAATAGTGATATAACTTTATCACCAACAGAAAGAACAAGTAAAATATTATCAGAGTTTGGTAACAATAAAGATGTAATTGTAATATCTAATCACTTGAATGCAGGGGGTGGTACCGGTGCTGAGGTAATTTATGCCCTAAGAAACAAAGATACCCTTGCTAAAAAAATTCTAGAATCCCTAGGAGCAGAAGGTCAAACAACAAGAAAATATTATCAAAGACGCTTACCATCTGATACAAGTAAAGATTATTACTTTATACATAGAAACACAGGTGTTACAGAACCTTTAATAGTAGAATATGGGTTCATAGATGATAAACCAGAAAATGTAGAATTTTTAAATGAAAATTATCAACGTTTAGCAGAAGCAGTAATTAGGTCAGTAATGGATTACAAGGGATTAAAATACATACCACCTGAAGGTTATATCAGCAATACTTATGTAGTACAAAAAGGAGATAGCCTATATAGTATAGCAAGAAAACTAAATACTACTGTAGATGAATTAAAAAGATTAAATAACTTAACATCAAATACTTTATCAATAGGGCAAGTATTAAAAATACCTAGTCAAGTAGTAATTGATGATGAAGAAAATATCTATGTTGTAAAAAGTGGTGATACCCTATATAAAATAGCACAAGACTATAACATTACCGTAGATCAATTAAAAAATTTAAATAATCTTTCATCAAATACATTAAGTGTAGGACAATTATTAAAAATACCTTCTCCAATAAGTGAACCTGAAACATATACAGTAAAAAAGGGCGATAGTTTATATAGTATAGCGCAAGAATTTAATACAACAGTAGATATTCTAAAAAAATTAAATAACTTAATATCAAATACCTTATCAATAGGACAAATATTAAAATTACCAAAACCAGCGGATATAGATGAACCATCCCAAGAACCTACAAATATAACATATACAGTACAAAGTGGAGACTCGCTATATAAAATAGCAACAAAGTATAATACAACCATAGATGCTATAAAAAAAGCTAATAATCTAACGAATGACCTATTATCAATAGGGCAAGTATTAACAATACCAACTACAATAATAAGCGAAGAAGTACCAGAACCAAACTATTTCAATTACAAAGTAGTTTCAGGGGATTCCCTATATAAAATTGCTAAAAAATATAATATAACCGTAGACAGCATAAAAGAATTAAATAATTTAACATCAAATTTATTATCAATAGGGCAAACAATAAAAATACCAACAACTTCAACAAATGAAAGAACTTACATTGTAAAAAGTGGAGATTCTCTATATTCTATAGCAAAAGAATTTAATACTACTGTAGATAATTTAAAAAAATTAAATAATCTCCCATCAAATATGCTTTCCATAGGTCAAATACTAATAATAGAATAAATTAGTAAATATAGTCTATTTTAAAACATATATTATCATAGAGGTATAAATATGATAGTGAAATATACAGAAAAAGAAAAAGAATTGTTAGCTAGATTAATGAGAGCAGAAGCCGTAGGAGAAGGTGACTTAGGTATGCTTATGGTAGGTAATGTCGGGATAAATAGAGTTTTAGCTGATTGCCTTACATTTAAAGATATTAACACAATAAGTCAAATGGTATTTCAGTCTCCTGGAGGTTTTTCTGGAAGTTCAAGTAGTTTATTTTATGGAAATCCTACAATCAAAGAAAAAGAATTAGCAGATAGAGTATTACGTGGGGAATATTACTATCCCGCTACAAATGCTTTATGGTTTTATGCACCAGCCAAAGGAACAACATGCGTTGATAAATGGTGGAATCAATCATTTGCAGGAAGTTATAAGAATCATTGTTTCTATAATCCTGATAAAGGAATATGTAAAAAAATATATTAATCTAATTATTTAGAAGTCATTAAATTGAACTTCTTTTTTATAAAGTAATTAAAAAATACATAAAATAATAAAATGTTTAAAAAAAATACAAAAACTTATTGAAAAAAAATTAGAAATATGATACATTATATATAGTCTTTTAAAAAAAGAAAAAATAATGTATTAGGGGATTAGTTTAATGGTAAAATAGGAGTCTCCAAAACTTTAGATAAGTGTTCGATTCACTTATCCCCTGCCATAGAAAATTATCGATTTAGCCTTAATTTATAAGGAAAAATCGTTTTTTTTAATTTAATTAAAAAATAACTTGAATTGATTATTCTACAAAGTTAACATCATTAACGAGGTGATGAAATACTTGTAAAAGTAAATCATGTTATGGAAAAAGAACATTTTATTGAAT
>CAJMAC010000003.1 GCA_905211265.1 uncultured Eubacteriales bacterium | reverse complement strand
TTTCTTATTAACTGCATATCCATTAATTAAGTATTCTTTTAATACACCTGTAGCCTACTTTCTAAATATAACACCATTCTTACTTTTAACACAGTAAACTACACTAATTATTACATCCGAATTATAGTATTCTACAACGTGAGTTTGTGTTTTTCCTTGAATAGCACCATGTTCAGTGGTATTCACAATTTTTGCAACAACCACTTCATTGCTCAATTCTTTCATATTAACTTCTAATTTTACATTTTTATGAATTTTTATTTTAATACTTATATTTAGTAATAAATTTTATTAATATTACTATTAATTGTTCTTGACATATATGTTAGTATTTTATATAATATGCTACATGAAAGGGGAAATTATTATGTTTAATAAAATAGTTAGTATAAAACATAATTATACAATGCCTAATATTAGTAATGATATGTCTATAACTACATTTGGAGATTTACATTATTGTTCTAGTTTTGACGATAAAAGATTAAATTTATTAACAGAGTATTTATTTAATAATGATAGTAAATATTTGTTTATTGCAGGAGATCTTATAGATAGTACTAATTTTTTACATGATGATAAGAGAAAAAAAGAAAGATTAGTTTCTTGGTTAAAATTACTCAGCGATAAGTATAAATTATTTATAATATTAGGTAGTCATGATTTTACTACAAAAAGTTTTAAAAATGGTAATGAGGATTGGAATACTGATTTATGGAAGAATTTAAATGATTCTAATAATATTCATGTATCGCATTATACTCCTTATTATGAAGATGATAATTTAATTGCATATCAATTAGAGTTAGGATATGATTACTATTTTTCAGGTGATAAAGAAAATAAAGATTATTTACTTAATTTTTTAGATAAGAACTTAAATTATTTAGATAACTTAGACAATAGTAAAGTTAAGGTTCTTGTATGTCATTCTCCAATTTATATGTCTGATAAAGATGTTATAGATAGAGTTAAGGAATATGATTTTATATTTTCTGGACATATGCATAATGGTATGATACCTTATCCTTTTGATAAAATTAAAGGTAATACTGGTATTATTGCTCCCGATAAAAGTTTATTTCCTGATAATGCTAGAGGTACAAAAGATATAAATGTTGGTGATAAAGATATACATTTAATTATAAATGGTGGAATAACTAAGTTATCTGAATGTACTAATGTGCTTAGTAAGTTTAATAATATATATAAAATGAATATTGATGAAATAGAAATTAATTCCAAGGTAAAAAAATTAGTTAAATGACATAGAATCATTTAACTTTTTATTATAATATGCTTGTTTATTTTAAAGACCTTAGGCTTTAAAATACCTATGAAGACTTTTAATTAGGCTTCATAGGCATAAACTAAATTTAATAAATACTTCCTATTTTGTTTATAGGCCAAAATCTAACTATTGCTTTACCAAGAATATCATCTTTTTTAATTAATCCAATACTCCTGCTATCTTTAGAAATACCACGATTATCACCTAAAACTAAATAATAATTATCAGGTATTTTATCATATTCACATTTGAAATTATCATTCTTTTCGTAATATTTATATTTTTCAACATAACAAATATAATCTAAATCAAAATCTTTAGTATTACCATAGTTATAAGATTCTTCAACATATTCACCATTTACATATAGTTTGTTGTCTTCATAACTTATATATTCTCTGGGTAATCCTATAACTCTTTTAATTATTTCTTCGTTTTCTTTTTTTATTACTACGATATCAAATCTTTCTATATCATGTATTTTGTAACTTATTTTACTAAGTATTAACATTTGTTTATCATGTAGAGTTGGATCCATTGAACTACCTACTACTGTTACAGGAGTAATAAGATACATTCTTACTAAAATAACTACTATTAATATTACTATATATGGAATAATTTCTTTTATAATTTTCATATTGCACCTCATATCAATTATAACACTATTATATTTCTAAGTAAAGAAAAAAGACTTAACGTCTTTCTTTAATTTTGTAAGCTTTCTTTCTATCTCTTAAGAAGTATAACTTAGCTCTTCTTACTTTACCTTTCTTTGTAACAGTAATTGATGCAATGTTAGGGCTATTTACAGGGAATATTCTTTCTACTCCGATACCAGAAACTTCTTTTCTAACTGTAAATGTTTCACTAACACCAGTTCCTTTACGAGCTACTACAACTCCTTCAAAGTTTTGAATTCTTTCTCTTTCTTTACCACTTTTAGTTTCAATAATCTTACATCCTACAATTACAGTATCTCCTACTCTAAATTCAGGAACGTTTGGATTAAGTTGCTTTTCAGTGATTTTTTCGATTAAATTCTTTGCCACGATATTCACACTCCTTTGTTTTTAAAACAATCATATATAGATATAAAGCGGATTGCTTAATAATAATATCATATTTTTAAGTAAAATACAACTATTTTTTATATAAAAACCTTAAAATTTGTTATTTGCTTTTAATCTCGCTTAGTTTATTATTAATATCAGGTAAAAAGAACTTAACTGTTGCAATTATAATTATTGCTACTGGTAGGCTTACTACAATACCCCAGAATCCTCCAAGTATACCTCCTGCAAATACTGCAAATATACTTACTAATGGATGTATCTTATTAGTTTTACCATATATCTTAGGACTTATAATATATCCATCAATTAATGGACAAATAACAAGTACACATAAAGTTAATATTAATAATTTAGTACTTACTACACTTGCAATTAATACTGCAAGCACATCTACAATAAATGCTCCAAAATATGGAATAATTGTAGTAAATGATGCCAATATACCCAATACTAAATAATTAGGATGTCCTATTATAAAGAATACAAAAGTATATTCAAATAATTGAACTAAGATATTTTGACCTAATCCTACAAAATAATTATTTAATTCTTCATCAATTACTTTTACATATCTATAACATTTATTTCTTCTTCCTTTTAACTTAGATTTTACATAATCTCTTATTTTATCCATATCAATTAAGAAATATACTGCACTAAATAATACTATTACTAAATTAGTTATAACACTAATCGAAGTATTAACTACATTAATGGCACCATCAGAAATATATTTACCTATTCCTTTGATTATACCAGATGATATATCAGAAATAGAAGTTTGTAATACTCCTAAATTTATTTCATATTTACTAGAAATATCTGAAATAAATACTGATATATTACTTAAAAATAGTAATGTTTGATCATATAACATAGGTACTATAAGCAATATAATTGTAGCAAGAAATCCTAATCCAAGTAAACAAATGATCATAATAGATAACCATTTAGGTAATCCTAAATTAATTAATTTCTTTACCAAAGGATATAGTGCATATGCTACTACAAAAGCTATTAAAAATGGTGCAAGTACAGATAATATTTTACTTACTATTCCTATCCATAAATCTTTAATTAAATAAACTAAAACAATAATAGCAACAATAATTAAAATATTTAACATCTTATAATTAATTTTAGACTTATGCATTACTTATTCTCCTTTTCTAGTAATATAGTAATTGGTCCATCATTTATAAAATCAACTTTCATTTCTGCACCAAATACCCCTGTTTCAGTATGTATCTTACTTTTTAGTTTTTCATTAAACATATCATATAATTTAATTGCGTCTTCCCCTTTTAAAGCATCAATATAACTTGGTCTATTACCTTTTGAAGTATTTGCATATAAAGTAAACTGACTAATAGATAATATCTCACCATTTATATCTAATATACTTTTATTCATTACTCCATTTTCATCATCAAATATTCTTAAATTTAATACTTTATTTACTAAATAATCTATTTCTTTTTCAGAGTCACCATAAGTAAAACTAACAAGTAACATCATACCATAATTAATTTTACCTACTACTTTCCCTTCTACTCTTACTTCTGCCTTATCACATCTTTGTACTATTATTCTCATTAGTTTATATACCTTTCTACTTTCTTAATAAAACTCAAATTTTGTAAATCTACTATATATTTATCTAATTTCTCTTTATTTTCTACTAAAACAGTCATATTATATACTTTATATTCACTTTTATTAATCGTAGATATACTATCTATAGTAATACCATTAGTACTAGCTTTAGCAATAATATCAAGTAAATTATCACTAGTATTAGTATATACTATTATATCAGTTAAATACTTATGAACAACATTATTATTCCATTTAACATTAACTAATCTTTCATCTAAATCAATTATATTCTTACAATTAGATCTATGTACAGTAATTCCACTACCTTTAGTAATATAACCAATAATATTATCTCCTGGGATAGGTTTACAGCAATTACTTATAGTTACTTTTATTTCTCCAATACCTTCGACTAAAATATCATTTTTACTTATTTCCTTTTTAAAAGTAGTTTCATTTATTTTTTCTACAATATCTTTCTTAGGTAATTCTTTCTTAGTTAACATTTTTACAATAGAACTTGCAGTAAATTTACCTGAACCTATACCAATATATAATTCATTTTCATTAGTTAATTTTAATTCCTCAATTAACTTATCAATATTTTTATTAGATAAAGTTTCTGTAATAGATAAATCATTTTTTCTTATTTCATTATTTAATAATTCAATTCCTTTATTTAAACTCTCATCTTTTTCTTGTTTAGTATAATAAGATTTAATTCTATTTCTAGCCTGACTAGTAATAACAAAGTTTAACCAATCTTTACTAGGTTTAGAACTCTTATTAGTATTAATTTTTATAATATCACCAGTTTTAAGTTCATAATTAAGTGGTACAATATTATCATTAACTATTGCTCCTACCATTGTATCTCCAACTTCGCTATGTACTTTATAAGCAAAATCAACTGGTGTTGACTTTTCAGGTAATTCAATTACATCTCCCTTTGGAGTATATACATATATTACATCATTAGTTAATACATCTTTTTTAATTGAATCAACAAAATCAATATTCGAAGTAGTTTCATCATTTAATTCAATAATACTTCTAAATAACTGTAATTTTTGATCCATTACATCTTTTATACTACCATCTTTATTTTCTTTATATGACCAGTGGGAAGCAATACCATACTCTGCTATTCTATCCATTTCATAAGTTCTTATTTGTATCTCAAATAACTCACCATCAATACCAAACACAGTCGTATGAAGTGATTGATATAAATTAGTCTTAGGCATAGCAATATAATCTTTAAATCTCTTAGGAACAGGTTTATACTTTGAATGAATTAATCCTAATGCTAAATAACATTCTTGTTCAGTATTAACAAATACTCTTAATGCTAAAATATCATATATATCATCAAACTTTTTACCTTTATTTAATTTTTGATAAATACTATATATACTCTTACTTCTACCTTTTATTTCATGAACAATATTATGACTAGTCAATAACTCTGATACTTCACTCATCATTTTATTAACTGCTTCGTCTCTCGCAGTTTTCTTAATATTTAATTTTTCTACAACATCATAATAAGCATCAGGTTTTAAATATCTTAAAGATAAATCTTCAAGTTCTGATTTAATTTTATATATACCAATTCTATGAGCAATCGGAGTTAATATTTCTAATGTTTCTTTAGCTTTTCTTTTTTGCTTTTCTTCACTCATTACATATAAAGTTCTCATATTATGTAATCTATCTGCTAATTTTATAATTATTACCCTAACATCTTCTGATAAACCTACTAAAATTTTTCTTTGATTAGCAGCTATTTGCTCAGTCTCACTACTAAATTTAATTTTATTAATCTTAGTTACACCATCAACAAGTAATGCAATAGTACTACCAAAATGTGCTTCAATATCTTCTTTTGTACTATCAGAATCCTCAATTGTATCATGAAGTAATGCTGCAGATATAGCATAAGCATCAGCATTTATCTCTGTTAAAATCCACGCAACATTAAGTGGATGAGTTATATAATCATCTCCACTTATTCTCTTTTGTCCAAAATGTTTTTTATAGGCATAGTCATAAGCAGACTTAATTAACTTTAAATCTTCTTCATTATTATTATAAGTTTTAACTTGTTCTAACAAATCTTCTATTGTAATATCTTTAGTTTTTATACTCACAAGCATTACCTCCATCACATATATATTATACTATAATTGTATTAATTTTTAAATACAAAAATTTAATATAATCAAAAATAACTTGACATTTTATACAATTATGCTATAATATCAATCACGAAAAAGGGGGATATTATGGAAAAAAAATATATTTATTTAACATTACCTAATACTTTTATTAAAGGACTTAGTGAAGAAGCAATTAATGATTTAGCATCATGGTATTCTAATCAAACATATCGTTTTGCATCAAATAATCGAGGATTTTGTACTGCAAAAATAGACTTAATATCTAAATATATGGGACAAAGAATTTTAGCAGGTGTAATCTCGACACAAGAAAAAATGAATATAGTAAGTTATGTTAAAACAATTAATACTAAACAAAATTTAGTATTAACTACTAAAAATGCTTCAAATGAAAATATGCTAATAAAATTAAACTATGGTAATCTAATGGATGTATGCCCAAGTTTAACAATAATTAAATCTGATGATGTAAAAAGAGTTAGTTTTGTTTACGATAAATATACCATTAAAACATTTAGAGAGAAAGAATCAGAACCATATGATTACGAATCAGAAGAATATAATAAATATTTTAACAACAATCAAGAAAAAGCAAAGAAAAAAGTTAAAGTTTTAAGAAAAACAACCTCTATATAATAGTATTATTATAATTTAAAGAGTACCAATTAGGTACTTTTTTAAATTTATTCATTTTTTTATTTATTCTATTAAATCACTAATTATAAGATTTTTACTCTCAATATTATCATTAAAAGCAAGTTAACATAAATAATTCTTATAAAAACAAGACCAAGAAAAATTAAAATCCTTATAATATAAGGATTAAATTACAAATGGTGCCAAATGTAGGAATCAAACCTGCGTCTAATCATTACGAGGGATTTGTTCTATCATTGAACTAATTTGGCATGAATATATGGAAGAATCCATATATTAACTTTTTATTGCTTTAAATATTTTCTTCCATAAATCTGAAGAAGAATAATTAAGTATACCTACTTTATATATTTTAAGTCCATATTTATATAATAAGAATATTAATACAACCATTACTAATACTGATATACTTACATCAACTAAAGTAATTTGTCCTACTAAAAACAAAGCTGGTGATAAGAATAAAGATATAAATGGTAAGTATGACATAATTCTTATAAATACACTTCCATCAAACATACTTGAAGCCATTGATAAATAGAATCCTAATAAACTAATTACCATAATTGGAGTTTGTAATTGTTGAAAATCTTCCATATTAGTAGTCATCGAAGCAAGTATTCCTGAAAGTAATGAATATGCAATAAATGTAACTATAATTAAAATTAATGTTAAAGGTATTGCATTAGATAATTTACTTAATATATCTAATCTACTTATAGTATCAGTAATTTCAGATAATACTTCATTATTACTAGATAATACATTACCTCCACTTAATATAAGTCTAAGTAATCCTCCAAATAATGAATATATAATCATAAGTAATCCTTGGAATAAAACAAAAGTATTACTAGAAATTAATTTAGATAAGAAGTGTACTTCAGGACTAACATTAGATATAATTATTTCCATAGATTTAGTACTTTTTTCTTCATTTATTTCTGAACCAATCATTTGAACTAAATAAGTAACAAGTAAGAATACAGGTAATATCACTATTGGAAATATTACACCAAGTGCTAAATTAGTTAAATCATCATCTTTTTTATCTTCATTGATATTTATTTTTTCTATATCGACACTTTTTTCTATTAAATCCATTGTATCTTTATCAATACCATATGAATTTAAGGCAACATTTGTTTTTACTTGATTAATACTAGTAGTAATAAATTGATATATTATTGTGTCTACACTACCATTAACAATAACTTTAGCATTTATAAAATTATCATTATCATTATTTATTTCAAGTATTATATCTTTGTCCTTTAAATTTTCCTTTAATTCTTCAGTAGTTTTATCAGATAAAGTAATTGTACTATTTTTAATATCTTCAATATATTTACTAGATTCATTATAAATATTCTCTAAATCATCATATACATAATTAGTATTATCTACAACTAATATATTAGTAAATTTATCAAAATCCCCCCCAAATAATTTAATAATATAATCTATATTTAATATACCTATTAGAACAATTAATATTATTATATTGGCTACTACAAACCATTTAGATTTAATTTTTTTATTTAGGCTTAACCTAGTTAAATACCATAATTTCTTATTCATAGTTTTCACCTACTACATTAACAAATATTTCATTTAAACTTGCATCTTCGACAAAAAATTCTTGAATATTTTTACCCTTAGATACAATTTTAAATACACTATCTATATAACTATTATCTTTAATTTTAACAATATATTTATCATTTTCCATTATCACATTAATTACACCTTCTAATGATTTAATTTTATCAATATCAACTTCACCTTTAATAAATATATTTTTCTTTTTATAGTTTTCTTTTATATCTTTAAGTCTACCGCTTAAAACATTATTACCCTTAACTAAAATAACTATCTTATCGCAAAATAATTCTACATGTTCCATTCTATGAGTAGAAAATATTATACTAGTACCTTTTTCCTTTAAAGAAATTATAACACTCTTAAATAATTCTACATTAATAGGATCAAGTCCACTAAAAGGTTCATCTAATATAAGTAATTTAGGTTCATGAATAATAGCACTAATAAATTGTATCTTTTGCTGATTACCTTTAGATAATTCTTTTATTTTCTTATTCTTATATTCTTTAATATTAAATAAATCTAAATAATAATCTAATTTCTTTTCAATAGTATTTTCATCCATACCTTTAAGTACACCATAGAATTTTATTTGTTCTAAAACTGTTAACTTTAATAATAAACTCCTTTCTTCAGTTAAAAATCCTATCTTATCAGTAATACTATAATCTATCTTTTTATTATCTAAATATATATTACCAGTATAGTCATCAATTAAACCTAAAATCATTCTAAAAGTTGTAGTTTTACCTGCACCATTTAATCCTAGTAAGCCAAATATTTCACCTTTTTCTACTTCAAAAGATAAATTATTTACTGCAACTAAATCTCCATATTTTTTTGTTACATTACATACTCTTAGCATATAGCACCTCTAAATTAATTATACAATAAGAATAAAAGATTGTAAATCTTTAACTTTAATAAATTTCAAGAAAAATACTTAAGTTTTTCTTAAGTACTTTTAACAATTAATTCCTTTTACTTTATATTCAGTTATTTCGTCGTCATCATCATCTTTGATTGGCTTAGTAATTCTAATGTACTCTAATTTACTCCATAAATAATTAGATACAAAGATACTTGATAATGTACCAAAAATAAATCCTACGAGTAATGCTATATTAAAATTAACTATTTCTTTAGCACCCATAATAAGTAACATAATTACAGGTATAATTGTAGTAACACTAGTTAATATAGTTCTAGATAATACTCTTTTAACACTAGTATCTACTATTTTATTTATATCTTCACTAGTTTTAACATTCTTCTTTTCTTTATATAATTCTCTTATCATATCAAATGTTACAATAGTATCATTAATTGAATAACCTATTATAGTAAGAATTGCTGCGATAAAGGTAGAATTTATTTCTATATTAAATAATCCAAAGAATAATATAGTTAATACTACATCATGTAATAAAGCAATAATACCACTAATAGCATAATTAAACTTAAATCTAATACTTACATAAATGATAATTGCAATACTAGATATAATTAAAGCTTTAATAGCATTCTTAACTAATTCTTTTTTAACTACATCACTTACTACATAGATATCTGAAGATAATTCATAATTAGATTCAATATAATTATTTAAACTTTTTATTTCGTCTTTATTTAATACTTCATCAATTATATATGTAGAATTATTATTTTCTATTTTATAATCTTTTAAAGTATAGTTTAACTCTTTTATATCATTAGTTAAATCAGTATTATTATTAATAGTAATACTAGTACCACCAGTAAAATCTACTCCTAGATTATATTTGGTAAATATAGTAGCAATACCACATACTATTATAACTACAAGTATACCAATTGTATATTTTTTAGCAATAGAAATAAAATTTAACTTTTTAAATGGAACTTCTATTTCTTTTGATTTAGTTATTTTCTTTTTACTTATTCCAATAAATAAATTTAATTTATCATCAAAGTATGTTGTTTTAATAAATAATTTTAATATTTGTCTTTCTAAATATACCATTACTATAACAGTAACAATAATATTAATAATTAACATAGTAGCAAATCCTTTAACACTACTTTGTCCAAGAATAAATAATATGATTGCTACAATTATTGTAGTAATATTAGAGTCTATTATACTACTTAATGAAGTTTTATTACCTATTTCAAAGGATTTACTTAAATTATTACCTATTTTTAATTGTTCTTTAATTCTTTCATAACATATAATTGCAGAGTCTGCAGCCATACCTATACCTAGTAACATTGCAGCAATACCAGGTAATGTTAATACTCCGTTTATTAAATAGAATATATATAATGAACAAACAGTATAAATTATAAAACAAACTCCGGTAATAAATCCTGAAAATCTATATATTATAATCATTAATATAATTACTAAAATTATTCCAATAACACCTGCAATTAATGTTTTATTTAAAGCATTTTCTCCAAAAGAAGCTTCCACTGTACGACTAGATATTTCTTCTAATTTTGTAGGTAATGCTCCTGAATTAATTAAATCAGTTAATTTCTTTGCAGATTCTTTAGTAAAGTTTCCTTGAATTACAACATCACTAGCAAAAGCTTCATTTACATATGGTGCAGATAAACAATTAGAACTATCACTACCACATTTCTTTTCTTCTTTTCTAAATGAATCTACTCCTTCTTCAAAATCTAACCAAATAACCATTCTGTTATCCATCATATCTTTTACTTTTTTAGTAGCTTCATAAAAAGCATCTTTATCTTTTATTGATAAGCTTATTACATATCTTCCTTGATTATCTGTAGATACTTTTGCATTACCTCCAAGAACATCAGAAGTTAATAAGATATTATCCGAAGGATCTCTAAATGTTAAAACTGCAGTTGAAGATAATATTTCTCTTGCTTCATCTTTATTTTTTACTCCTGCAAGTCTTATTCTTATTTTATCTTCACCTTCAATAGATATTTCTGGTTCACTAACTCCTAAAATATCTATTCTTTTTAATATAGATTTATAAGTATTATATACCATATCACTATTAAGTTCTCCTTCAATTGGACTAACTTGATATAATACTTCAAATCCTCCTTGTAAATCTAATCCATAATTAATTTTATCCATTAATTTAGGTAAATATAAACTACCACTTATAGCAATAACAAGAGATATTAATATACCTGGTATTACTTTAAACTTTTTATTCTTTATAACTAAAATTAATATAATAGATATAACTAAAAGTATACCTAATATTAACATAATTAAATTAAAATTCATACTTTCACTTCTTTCTATTTTTCTTTAACGCTTTTAATATTTTGTAAAGTAAAACGATATTTTTCTTTGAAGTTAGGATATTTATTATGATCTACTTCACTTAAAAACATATCTTTATTTCTTACATATAATTTATTTTCACCATATAATGCTCTATATACAACCATTTCTTCATTAGTTTCACTGTTTATTGCAACATCTAATACTAAATATAAATCTCCTTTAAAATGTTTATATACATGATTTATTTTTAATTCATTCATTTCTTTACCTCTATAACATATTTCTATCATTTTTCTTTAAATGATCTTTTAAAAATCTATCTACTTTATAAATATCAACCATCATTATATCATCAACCATTTCAGATATACTTAAATTAACATCCTTACACCATTTATTTATCTTTAAATAATTCCATATATCAGTTCTAGTTATATAATCATAATCTTTATTAATTAATCTTAATTTAACATCAAACGCAGGCTTTAAACTATTAAATAATTCTCTCATACTTTTATATTCATCCATATAAACTTCACTCATTTCTTTATTTATTTAATTGTTTTTTCACAAAATTCGGCTTAGTACTAACTAACTATTCCTACAATAAAATATTCTTGCACTAATAATTATTTTATCATAAATATTAACTATAATCTATACAAACAATTAAATTTAGATAACTTTTTAAGGTATCTAAATTCTTTTAAAAGACTTTTTAAGGCTTTTAAAATCATGTAATAACTTTTAAGTTATGTAATGGCATAGAATACATCTAAGAATTATTCAATAAATATTCCTTAAATTCCTTAGCTATCTCACTAGGTAATATTTCACTTAATTCTTCAATACTAGCATTCTTCATATTATCTATTGTTTTATATTTCTTTAACAGTTTATTTCTTCTAACTTCTCCTACTCCAGGTATATTATCTAAAATACTTGCTAAAGCACCCTTACTTCTTAAATTCTTATGATAACTAATTGTATAATTATGTACTTCATCTTGCATTCTAGTTAAAAGTAAAAATAAATTACTCTTCTTATCAAGTACTATTTCCCTATCACTTGTAATTAACATATTAGTACTATGTCTATCATCTTTTTTTAGTCCTGCGACAGGTATATTCATATTCAAAGAATTAATTATTTCTTCACAAACATTAACTTGTCCAAGTCCACCATCTACAATTATTAAGTCAGGGCGTTCTAACTTATCTTTTAATACTCTAAAATATCTTCGGTAAATAACTTCCTTCATGGTACCATAATCATCATTAACATTATTAGTTATCTTAAATTTCCTATATTCACTTTTTGCAGGTTTACCATCAATAAATACAACCATACCAGATACATTAAAACTACCAAATAAGTTAGAGTTATCAAATAATTCAATTCTACTAACCTTAGGTATATTAAGTAGACTTGCTAGCGTCCTCATTGAATCTAATAAATTTTCTTCTTTTTCTAACATTAAAGATACTTTCTCATTATAACATACCATAGCATTTTCATTAGATAAATCTAATAATTTCTTTTTACTACCTTTTTCAGGAGTAATAAATTTAATATTAAAAGAATTACTAAATACTTCATTATCTATACCACTTACTAATACTTCTTTTGGTCTTATTGTATGTTCAAAATAAAATTTATAAATATATGTAGATAACTCTTCTTCTAAAGTATCTACCATAGGAAATACAACACTTTTCTTATCTAATAATTTGCCTCCACGAATAAATAAAATTGATATAGATAAATAATTATCTTTAGTATAATACCCTATTACATCTCTATTTACTTTATCATCTAATTCTACTTTTTGTTTTTCTAAAGTAATATTTACATAGTCTAACAATTCTTTATATTCTAAAGCTTTTTCAAACTCTAATTTTTCTGCATAACTTTCCATCTTTTCTTTTAATTTATCAGTAACTATCTTATCATTACCATTTAAAAAAGATATTATTTCTTCCTTCATTTTATTAACTAAATTTATATCTACTTTATTAGTACAATAACCTAAACACTCTCCTATATGATAATATAAACATTCTTTTTTAGAATAATTCTTACACTTTCTAATTGGATATAATCTATTTAATAATTCTACTGTTTTTCTAGCAGCAGATACATTTGGATATGGTCCAAATACATAATTATTCTTTTTACTAATTTTAGGATTTCTAACTACTATTAATCTAGGTATATTATCATTAGTTAATTCAATATAAGGATAACTTTTATCGTCTGTTAACATTATATTATATTTAGGATTATACTTTTTAATTAAATTTATTTCTAAAAGTAAACTTTCTAATTCACTTGAAGTAAGTATATAATCAAAAGTATAAATATCTCTAACTAATCTAGCAGTTTTACCTGTATGAGATTGTTTAAAATAAGAACTTAATCTATTCTTTAAATTTTTACTTTTACCTACATATATTATAACATTATCTTTATTTTTCATAAGATAACATCCAGGTGTATGTGGTACTTTACTTAATTTTTCCTCAATCATCTTGTTTTACCTTGCATACTTTCTATTACTATATCTTTATTATATTTATTATTAATAAACTCTACCATATCTAATACAGTAGCACTCTTACCTAAAATACTAGAAAAATAATTATATACATTTTCACTAAGGAAATAATTTATATCATTAATTATATCTTTATAATCATTTAAAGCATCATTATAATCAATATTATCTTTAGATAATGAATTAACAGATTTATTTGCTATACCTAAATCTTTTAATAAATATGATAATTCAGTAATATCTACTTCATAATTATTACTTTGTAAATAGTTAACTAATTCAATTGCACTACTTTTAATTAAATTATAATTTAAGATATTTTTAGGTAACATCATTACTTCATTTAAAGGTTTATCTTTATAATCTTCTGGTATCATAATACCTGTTATATTTGATGGACTAATACTTTCTTTTACTACTACTTCATCACTCCTTTTAAGAAGTTCTTTATTTTTATCATATATAAAAGGAACATCTTCAATAATTATACTAATACCATTTTTAATATACATATTATAAGCACTTAATGGATCATCAGATACATATAAATATCTAACTAAATAAATATTATCTTTATTAGCATCCATAATTAATTTATTAATACTATCTTTATCTTTAATTTCTTCATCTATTGTAAAATTGTAATTCTTTGAATATGGTATATTATTACTCCTAGCATAATTTTCACTTACTATTCCATATTTTAATATACCTTCTAACTTCATTGGATTAAAACTAATACCATGTATTAAAGTATCATCATTAAATTTATAATTCATTATATCACTCTTTTCTATATCTATTATAACAAATTAATTTTAAAAATAATAGTATTTATTGACTAGTAAATATAATTTTACTTTTTATAAATTTTAAGTTATAATTATTCCTGAGGGATAATATGAAAAGAATATCAAATAATATAGAAAATACTATAATAATTAAAAATTCTAAGTTTATTACTAATTTATTTATCGTAGAAAATATTGAGGAAGTTAATAAATATTTAAACTTAATTAAAGATAAATATAGGGATGCTAATCATAATTGCTATGCATATATTGTTGATAATATAAGAAAATGTTCTGATGATGGTGAACCAAGTGGTACTGCAGGTATACCTATGATGAAAGTATTAGAACATAAAGATTTAAACAATGTTTTAGCTATTGTAACTAGATATTTCGGAGGTATTAAATTAGGTGCAGGTGGTTTAGTTAGAGCATACACTAATTCAGTAAGTAAGACTCTTGATATAGTAAATATTATAGATACTATCAAAGGATATAATATAGATATTATCTTTAATTTTAATGATATAAAGCATATTGATTATTTACTTAAAGATATAAAAATATTAAATAAAGAATATAAAGATATAGTTAAATATAACTTAAATGTTAGTAATAATTTATTAGAAATATTAAAACAAAATAATATTAAATATAATATAATTAAAGAAATATATATAGAAAAAAATATTAATAATTAATACATAATTTTAAATTATCAATATTTTTTATATAAAAGAAAAACTATAAATTAAATCAATTACTACATCATAATAACCATTTATTACTTCAAATCCAATTAGAAAATTTACTAATTCATCATTTTTAATATAATCTTTAGAGCAAAGCAACAAATAATCTTTTATATCTACTAAACTTAATTATTTTATATAAATGTTTCTTATTTCGCAAAAGTCATTTTTTTCTATTTTGCGAAATGACTTTATAAAATTATTTTCTTCCTACTATACCATAATATCTTCTTACTAATCTAATTCCTTTTGGATATGTATTTCTTTCTATGTAATAATTTAATTTATTCATATCAATATTTTTATTATGATTTATAATACCTTCATCAAAGTCATCTATTATAGGTACTTTTAATAAGAAGTTATATAAATCTTTTTTAGTTTTAAAGTATTCTCTTACATGTAAAGGTATTAGTTCTACATCTTTAAATCCTGAAGCTATAATATTTTCATAATCTATTATACTTATTGGCTTTTTATCTAGTATTCCTTGCCCTTTACCAAATATTAATTTTAATTCATAACAATCATACTTATCTACTCCTCTTACAATTAAGTAACCATCTTTTTTTAATGTATTATAAATTTGTTTAGCATCTATTACAGTATTTCTTGCTACCACTACATCATAATAATTGTCTTCTACATCCATATTTAAATTATCCATAACTCTGAAAGAAATATTTTTTCTTTTGCTTATTTTTAAATTTTTATTTGCAGTTTCAATCATACCACTAGAATAATCTGTTCCTAGTATTTCTTTTACTTCTGGAAAGTGTGCAAGTAGTTTTTCTCCTCCACCTGTTCCTAAATCTAATATTTTAGAATCTTTATTTGTAACATTATTTAATATTTCATACATATCCCAATTAGTTAACTTTTCACTTATAAAATTAAAATTACTAAAATCCCAATTCTTTTCTTTTTCATAATATTCTTTTTCATTTGTTTTCATAATTTCACTCTCCTTAATAATTTATACTGTGGTTATAATATAAAAAGAACCTCCTTTCATGAACACAAAAACTAACCACAAAAATTTGTGTATCGTTATTGTCATTCATGAAGAGATTCTTAAGGCTCATCATTATTCCTTTAAACATAAGTTTACTGGTAGTAAAACGCGAATGAACTAATTGAATTACTACAACATAAGTATAACATAAATTATTATTTTGTCAAATGTTTTTTTCTAATGACCTTAGGCATTAGAAAACGGCGAATAACGAAGTATAAGCCGTATAAATTAAATATAATCATATATTCTATTACATCTTACTGTAATTCTTTTTAATGCTCCATAACTACAAGTATATAAGGTTAAATCAAAAGGACTCTCTATCATATTAGTTATGTCTGTAGGATTTAATTCTTCGGTTAATACTACTTTATATACATAATTATTACCTAGTACATCTGTTATTATTACGATATCATCTTCCTTTAAATTACTAATTTTACCAAACTGATTAACATAATCATGAGCACATAATACTAAATCATTAGTATTTATATTTCCATAGTATTTACAAGGTGAAATAGCTAATCTATCATAATCAGTTTCACGCATTATAGGTAATTTAATATTTAATGAAGGGATACTTATTACCCCAATATAATCATATCCTGATATATTTAATACTAAGTCTTCAGTATTAGATTTTATTTCTTCTTTGTCACTTACATTTATTTTAGTTTCTATTATATCTAATATTTCTTTTGATTTTTTTCCTGTATCTAATTCTTGATATTTATTTTTAATATATAAAGTTATAGATAATAATATACATAGTATTCCTAATATTATTAAGTATTTACTAAATTTATTCATGATTTACCTTTTTATTATATAATATACCTGTAATTATTAATACTAATCCTAATAATAAAGATAATTCTATAAGAATAGTATTTGTACCAGTTTTAATTAAAGTATTTGTATTTGTAACTATAAATGTATATTCATAATTTCTATATGTTGGAGTATATCCTGTAGGTATATCTATTTCTCTTACTTTATATTTATCACTTTTTTCAATATTTTTCCAAGTATAAGTCCAATTATTTTCTTCATTTAATATTACTTTATCCATTACTTCATTATCTTTTAGTAATTCAATTGTAACAAATTCCGGTAATTTATTTGAGGTATCATTATTCCATTCTTTTTTTACTATGATATCTATTAATTTAATTATATCAGTTTTAGGATTAGATAAGATATCATATGTCCAGTTATTATTAACTTGTAAAGGTATCATAAGTAAAAATGGTTCAAATATAGAATATTTTTCACTAGTTTTAGTTTCTTTTACTAAGTATAATCCTAAATCTAAATCATTAAATTTAACTATACCTTCATTATTAGTTATACCTTTATAACTAGGTAATGTTTTATCTTTTATACAATCATTTAATTCAGTGGTAACTTCTTTTAACTCCATTAAATTAACTCTACATTCATTTAATTCGCTGATAAATTTAAATGATAAATTATTATTTAAGTCTATAGCATCTGCTAATTTATATATAGTTATTTCTGCATCACTTACTTTAGTATTATCAGTACTTTCTATTAATTCAATAGTAATTGTTCCTTTCTTATTAAAGTCTACGATATCTGCTTTTACAGAAATTGGACTAATTAATAATAATAACAGAATAGTTAAATATTTAATCTTTTTCATTATTTTTCCTCCTTTTTTGATGGATAAATATATTTATCTATATTAATTTTAGTTTTTTCTACCGGTTTAAATACTATTATTAAAAGTAATATTAATATTATAGGTATTGCTACTAAAGGGGTAACTATTAAATTATCTATTTTAAAAGCTTCAGTAGTTATATATTTTTTCTTTGCTTCAATATTTTCTATTCTTTTACCTCTAACTAATAATCTATGAGTATTTATTCCATATGGTGTACAAGTACTTAATGTTACATAATCATTTTCATCTATTTTTAATTCATCTATTTCATTTGGTTTAACTATAGATATTTTATCTACTTCATAAGTTAATACTTTATCTAATACTGTTATAGTGAAAATGTCTCCTATTTCTAGTTTATCTAAATCAGTAAATAGTTTTGAAGAAGGTAGTCCACGATGGGCAGATAATACACTATGGGTATAACTTCCTCCGACTGGAATACTTGTTCCTTCGATATGTCCTACTGCGGTAGATAGTACATCTTTACTTGTTCCATGATATATAGGTAACTCCACTTTTATTTTATCAATGGTAATATATCCCATCATACCATTAGAATTTATATTTAATATATCATTATAATCACTTAAGGTATCATATGTTAAAAGTGGATTAGCTAAGTCTTTTAATCTATTATTATAATCAGTTGCTTTATCAAATTCCAAACTATAGTCTTTAATTTCTATATTATTAAGTAATGATTCATAGTCTGTTATTACTCTAGATTGTGTTTTTTGATTAAAATAATCACTAATCATTGGATATGTTAGGATTAAAAGGCCTATGAAAAAGAATAAGATTAATATAAATGTTATTTTATGCTTTTTCATAAGTATTTACCTCCTTTTAATATTATTACCTAGGAGAAATATTTCTATTTCCCCTAGTATTTAATATATTTAAGCTGACTTTTTTATTATATTTCCATTTTAGAAACTCTTAATTTAGTTACTAGTATTGTACCCATTGCTAATACTAAGATACTACCAATAGTAATAAATAATGTTGTACCAATTCCACCAGTTGAAGGTAATTCAGTACCAGTATAGTTAATTACTGTTTTTACTACTTCGATAACATTAGTAGTTTCTCCAAGTCCTGTTTTTTCATTTAGTTTTACTTCAACACGACTAGTTAATTTATTATAACCTGCTGGTTGAACAACTTCTTCTAAGTAATATGTTTTGTCACTATCTAATCCTTCGATTATTGCAGTACCTGCTTTAATAGTAGTTGCTGATGCTAATTCTTCAGCAGTCTTAGCAACTCTATATATACCAGTGCTTACTTCGAATACTTTAATTTCGTTTCCACCTGTTAAAGCATCATATAGTTTAAATTCTGCTCCAGTTAATTCTGTACCATCTTTTTTAGTTTTAACTAATTTGAATTCATAAGTATAAGTTCTTGTTTCATCTTCATTAGTTTTATTATTATCTCCATATTCTAGATATGTTTTATTATCATTGTGTCCACATGCATTTGGTTTACAAATTAATGCTTTTTCATTTAAAGTTGCAGAATATGTAACTGTTATTACTGTATCTGCTTCAAGTGTAGAAATATATTCGTTTTTAAAACTTAAAGTAAATCCATTATTTTCATATGTAATTGTATAGTTATCACTTGATACTTTGTTACTTCCAATGAATACTTCAACATCATTATTAGGTGTTAAACCTTCAGTCATTGTATCTTTTAATACATAGTTTTCTGCTCCAGATTTTACAGTAATTGTTGTTTTATATTCTACTTTATCTCCAATTTGAGCATTATTTTCATCTTCCCAGGTATTTACATCTTTTACTTTTTTATCAATTGTAGGAACATCATTCTTTTCACTAATTGTTACATTAGGTTTAGTTGTATTTAAGCCACATAATGTACCAACAGTAGAATCTACTAGATAGTAACCTAATGTTAAATCACTAAATACTAATGGTGTAGTTTCTGCTTTTTGTTGTCCATCATATGTTATATTATTAGTTTTTGCATATGATATTGCTAATTTAGCAAATGCACTAACATCTGCACCATTAACCCAAGTAACTACTCCATCATTATCTACATTTACATAAACTCCTTTAATTGTATTTTGATTTATAAAATTAGTCCAATTTGCACTAACTTTATATACAAATGCTGGATTTGTAATATTTCCTTGGTCATCTTTGTCATATGAATATGATTCTAGATCAAATATTCTATAAATTGTGTAAGTTTTTCCTTCAATTGCATTATCAATAGTAATTGTACCATTTGTTCCACCTTTACCACTGATAGTTGCAGCGTTTACTAAACTTGAAGGAATTAATTGTACTAGTACTACTGCAAGTACTAATAATGTGTTAATTATTTTTTTCATGTTTTTTCCTCTCTCCCTCTGATTTGATACGCTATTTACTTAGAAAGTCAGCTTTACCTTTCTTTTTATAAATATCATATCCTATATAAATAACAGGTCCTATTAATAATAGATATCCTATTATTATCAAAATTAATGTACTACTACTTCCTGTTTCAGGTAATTCATATCCTGAAGCATTAATGAATAGTATATTACTGTTGTCATTTAAGTTAATAATTTCTAGGTTATTTTCATCATATATTTTAATTTCTCCATTATTAACTTGATATTTAACAACAAAGCCATCTGTGTCAAGTTCTTTAACATTATAATTTATACTTAATGGTAAATCTTTAATTATAATTTTTTCATTACTTTTTAAAGTAAATGTTGTTTTACCATCAATAAATTCTATTTCACTTGTAATACCATTTTTTTCTATGTTATATTTACCTACTAAAGGACTATCATTATATGTAGCAGTTAATTCAAAAGTAAATTCTTTATTTGTTTCTATACCTTGAACTATCTTTTCAATGGATAAATTCTTTTTTATATGTTTATTTATAATAGTATTATTTTGAATATTAGTAGTAGTTATTCCATATGATACATTAACTTCATACTCGGTTTTATCTACTTCATGTAATCCATCACTAGATACTTCATGTAATTTATAACTATGTCCTGATGGAATATTATTAAATGTTACTACTCCATTATCTGAAGTACTTTCCATATGATAATTTTCATCAATATGTTTTCTTTCTTTCATACAAAGACAATTACTATCATGTTTTAATTCAAATTTTATACCATTAAGTGGTATATTATTATAATTAGATATTTTATTAAAAGTTAATTCTCCAAGATATCCAACTACCTCAGGTATAGGGAAATCTATTGTTTTTAATTCAGGAGGATTATTATTTTCCTGAACTATATATGATAATGTTGTTTTACCATTAGTTAAATTAGATACATTAGTTTTAAATGCATTATTTTCATTTTTTAATCTAATACGATATTTTAATTGATAATTATAATAAGTAGTATTATCTTCTACAAATGTAGTATAATTTGAATTTTTTAAATCCCAATTTATTTTATCATCCGAAGGATTATAAGATGCCGTGTTATCTGAGTTATTACCTAAACTAACACTATCAGAAATATTATCTTTATTATTTGATTTATCATATATACCAACAAATTCAATATTTTTTGTACTTATTGATTCATCATTCATTGGATCTTCTGCTACCCAAGAAGCTTCTGAAAGACTAGTTATTGTTTTAAATATATTTTCATACGCTTTATTCAATGATTCACTATCAGATGTATCAAAGTAGTAACCATTATCATACCCTGAACCAATACCAGGATTAGTAGAGTTTCCTGTTCCTCCAAGCCATCTTTTAAAATCTTCCAAACTATGACCAATTGCATAGTTCTCATCATATCTATCTACCGTTGAATATTTATTCTTTTTCTTCCAATCAAGATTGTAATTTGCATATTCATCAACTGTTTTAGCACCCTTATCAATACCAGTTCCTACTGAAAATATCTTAATTCCTTTTGATTTAATACTTGTAGCCATTTCTTGAGCCCTTCTAGCAGCCCTCTCACTATAATCAGTTCCATATCTACAAGGCAATCCAAGCACATAATCATATAAAATATTACTATTTGTTGTATATGGATCATAACCATTATATCCACTTTGTATATATGTCGTAGGAAATCCATCAGATAAAACAATTATATATTTATTTTTAGACTGCGAAGTACTTAACATATCATTAGCTAATTTTAAACCTGCTTCGATATTTGTAAAACGAGTATGTTTTGAATCCATAAAATATGGATCATCAGAATCTTTTGATGGTGAGCCACTTTCCATTAAATTAAATACTTTAGTATTAGTAGTAGTCTTCATCGTGTTAATTAAATTATTTGCTTTATCTTGACTATCACAATTTTGTAAATCAAATACTTTATAAGCATTTGTATTAAAGTCAACATATCCTATCTTTCTATCTGATAAAGATGATGATGAATAAGTTGCAAAATCTCTTATAAACTTTTCTCCTGCATTTACTGCAGATTTCAATCTTGTTATTCCTTCATTGTCAACCTTATACTGAACCATCGTACGAGATATATCCATTACTATTACTACTGCTAAATCTTGTGGAACAGCTTTTCTTCTAGTTTGAACATTAAGAACGATATCAAAATAGTTTTCTATATCAGTAGGATAAATCATCTTACTAATTTTAACGCCATCTCCAACTTCTTCACCACCATTTTTTGTTATTTGTTGTTCATTATTTGTTGGAATTGTGTCTGCAATAACACTAATCGTAGTGTTTATACAAACTAATAAAGTAATAAGTATAATAAATATTTTCTTTATATTTTTCATATTAACCTCCCTGAATTTTTATATTATATTGCTCCTAGTTTTTTAAATGGCCAAACCCTAAATATTACTTTACCTATTACATTATCTTTTTTTATTAATCCAATATCTTCATTTCTTGAATCGGTTGTTTTGTCTCTTTCATCACTAAGTACAAAATATTCACTATCTGGTACTTGATAAGGAAATTCTATATTGGTTTCTCCTTTTTGTTTATTTGTTACATAAGGTTCATCTAATACTTTACCATCAACATAAACATTACCTTCTTCATCAATACTTATATAATTGCCTGGTACTGCGACTACTCTTTTAATAAGTATTTTATTACCTTGATAAAAAGCAATTATATCACCTTGTTTTAATTTCTTAGTTTTTAATGATAATACTATTTCATTATTTTCTAGTAATGGTTTCATTGTAGTATTATTTACTTCAAGTACTGGCATAATGAATGTACCAATAAGTGCAGATATAGATGCTATTATTATTAAAGCATATATTGTACTTCTTAATATCTTAGTATATTTTGATTTATATTTTTCTCTTTTTATTTCTTCTTCCAAAATACTAATTGATAAGTTAGTGGGTATTACTTTTTCTTTTTTACTCATACACTTTTCTTCCTTTTAGATTTTTTTATTCCAAGAGGAATATCAGCATTACCACTTACTAATTCATTTACTTTTTGTTCAATATCTTTTATATAATCATCTGCTTCTTTTTTTCTTTTTTCACATTCTTTTTCTACTTTTTTAAGCATTTTATCTTTTTGCCTATCATACTCTTTTTGCATCTTAATTTCATATTTTTTATTGTTATCTTTTACTGTATTAACATATTTATCTGCAGTAGTTTGAGCAACATTAAATATATCACTTAATCTAAGGATAGCTTCTGCGATAGAACCAGATTCTTCAATTGCTATTTTTTTAGAATTTAATTCTGAATTAGTTTTCTTTAATTCAGTTTCTAATTCTTCAATTCTCTTAGTTTGCGCAAGTATTATTTCTAATAAATCTTTTCTTCCTAATTTTCTAAGTTCTTTATTATTCATTAAAACCACCCTATTCATATAAATTATATTTTTTTATACTTTTTTTATTACTTGGACATTATATATCCTTTTGTGATTATTTATTATAAATGATTAAAATTTAAAGTCAAGTAAAAGTATAAAATTTGACATAAAAAAAATTAAAAATAGTTTTTCATACCTTAAACGAAAAATAAAAAAACTTTTTACAAAGTTCTGATATTACAATTTAATATTTCTTACTACTAAAATAATAATTTATAAATATTGCCAAATATTTACATACATATAATAAGTATAAATACCAATAATAATATTGGGTGATGAAAAATGGCTAAGAAAAATAGCAATAGAGCAAAAAATAATAAAAACTCTATGAATAGTAATGCTACTAATAACATGAATGAATGTCATGGATGCAAAAATTCATTAGATAATAATTGCTCTAATTCTAACTCATGCAAAAACAACCTAATTTAGGGTTGTTTTTCTTTAAGTGAATATGTTTACTACGATTGTAGCAATAATTACACATGATAAATCTGCAAGTAATCCTACTAACAAAGAATATCTTATTTTTTTAATACCAACTGAAGAAAAATACATTCCTAATATATAAATAGTAGTATCTGTACTTCCTTGAATAATACTAGATAATCTTCCTATATAACTATCTACTCCATGTACTTTTAGTAAATTATCCATTACTATTAAACTAGATGATGATGATATTGGTCTAAGTAATGCTAATGTTAATACTTCACTAGGAAAACCTATTTTTAATAATATTGGTGATAAAAGGCTAGTAATTTTTAAAATGATATTAGAATTTATTAATAAATTAATACTTATTATCATTGCCATAATTGTAGGAAAAATACTTAGTGATGTAGATAAGCCTTCTTTTACTCCTTTGATAAATGAGTCATAGACATCTACTTTTTTTATTAGTCCATAAACTAATACAAATATAGTAATAAAAGGTATAATTAAATTAGCTATTAACTTCATATTTTCTCCTTGTTAATAAGTAAAATAATCTATCTAAGATAATACCTATTAAAGATGATAGAATTGTTGTTATTATACAAAGTGGTACAATACTTGTGGGATTAACGGAATTATGTAATACTCTAAAACTTATTATGGTGGTAGGTATTATTGTAACGGAGGAAGTATTTATTACTAAAAATGTTATCATACTTCTTGAGGCAGTGTCTTTCTTTTTATTTAATTCTTGCATAGATTTCATTGCTTTTAAACCAAATGGTGTGGCAGCATTACCTACGCCAAGCATATTTAAAATGATATTGGTAGATATATAAGTTATGGCATCACTATTACTGGGTAATTCTGGAAATAATACTTTAATATATTTACTTAAATGTTTGCTTAAAATATTAATTAATCCTGAGTCTTCGGCTATTTTCATTATTCCTTGCCATAAACATAAAAGTGGTATTAATTTTAAAATAATTTCTATGGCATTAGATCCTGAATTTATTAAGGTATTATTAATCATTTCACTATTGCCAGATATTATTCCATATATTATACCTACTAAAATAAATATTGCCCAAATATAATTAATCATTAAACCACTTCTTAATTTTATCTATTAAAGATAATTTTTCTTTTGGTTCTTCTTTATTTATATATATAGGTACAGAATATAAGATATTATTTTTATAAATTATTTGAGATTCACCTACTACTTGATTATCTTTATAATTATTAATTTTATATAGTTTGATATGATTAATTAGACTGGATGTTTCTTCTTTCTTAAGTGGTATATATAAATCATCTTTTATTACTAATTTTCCTTTGAAGTAAGTATCTCCTTCGATTTTAAATTTACTTTTATTTAATACTTTATATGAGGTATAATTTTCTTTAGCATAATTATATAAGCTTGTATGAGTATTCCAATCATCACTATCATTTAATGTTACTACTACTAAATTCATATTATCTAGTGAGGCAGTACTTACTAATGTTCTATGAGCTTTTTCAGTATATCCTGTTTTACCACCAGTTATATAATCATAATTTAATAGTTTGTTTTTGTTAGTCCAAGAGTATGTTTTATAATTAGTTTTAACTATGTAATTTTTAGTTTTTACGATTTCTCTATATGTTTCATTTTGCATTGCGTATCTTGTTAATAAGGCCATGTCATAACTAGTTGAGTAATTTCCTCCTTTTTCATCTAGACCACTTGAATTATTAAATCTAGTGTTTTTCATTCCTAATTCTTTGGCTTTATTATTCATTAGTTTAACAAATTCTTCTTCACTATTTGATATGTAAGTAGCAAGCATTACTGCAGCATCATTACCACTTCTTAACATTAATCCATATAGCATATCTTTAACACTCATTTCTTCGCCAAGTTGAATATATATTCCAGAACCATATGCTTTTAGGATAGAATCATCTACAGTTATAATATTAGATATATCGGTATTTTCTATTACTATTATGGCAGTCATTATTTTGGTAATTGAGGCAATTAACATGGGATTGTCTTTATCTTTTGAACTTAATACTCTACCTGTCGTCATATCCATTAAGGTATAACTATGTGCAGTAGTAGTACTTGCATTAACTTTAGGAATAAATATAAACATTGAAATAAAAATTATAAGTATTTTCTTCATCTATGTCACCAGTTAATTATATGAAAAAAAGAACTAGGTTAGTCCTTAGAAATTACATCTATAAGTTAAAATATTAGTCAATAACTTTATCCTTATATTGCCCAACTGGATTAAAGGTTACTCTGTGATATTTAGTAATTCCATATGTTTTAATTGCTTCCATATGTTTTTTAGTACCATAACCTTTATTATTTTTCAAGTCATACATAGGATATATTTTGTCTAAATCATACATCATTTTATCTCTTGTTACTTTAGCTATTACGGATGCTGCTGCAATAGAGATACTTTTAGCGTCTCCTTTTATTATACTAGTTGAAGGTATATCTAAATCAAGTTTCATGGCATCAATTAAAACATGTTCTAAATTTATTTGACTCTCTACTTGTTTAATTGCCTCTTTCATGGCTATTTTAGTAGCTTCATAAATATTTATCTCATCAATTACTTTATTATCTACAATACCTATTCCTATTGCTAAGGCTTGTTCTTTGATTATTTTGTAGAATTCATCTCTTTTTTTCTCAGATAATTTTTTAGAATCTGTTAGGCCTTCTAATACAAAATCTTTGGGTAGTACTACACAAGACGCTACTACAGAACCTATTAATGGTCCTCTACCTACTTCATCTACTCCACCAATTATATTTATATTTTTACTTCTTAGTTCTTTTTCATATTTGTATAAATCTTCCATAATATCACTTAAATTTAGACATAAATTTATTGTTTTCGCTATTTTTTACTGCATTAATATTATTTGTTATTCTTTTTGCAATAAATGATGGTGTATTACTATTTCTTATATTATTTTTTATTACTTGTTTATCTATTTTTTTATGATTAACACTCCATCTTTCATTAAATACTTCTAGGGTATCTTTATTTTTAAAATTATAATTCATATCTTATTCCTTTCTATATAATTATATATTAAGAACTTAAAAAATACAAGGTATATATTAATACATTCCTTGTATTTTCTTTATATCATTACTTGATAAGTTAGATAGTTTCCAATTACCATTATCATCTTTTACGACATTTATTTCTATAGTGTATGCGACTTTATCTTTAACTTCTTCTAGTTTGTCTAACTTTTTGTTATTGTATTCTAAGATATCATAATCATTACCAACTTCAGTATTAAGTTCGCTAATTGCTTTTCTATAATCTAATACTTCAATTTGAGTGGTTACTACTGCAATGTCTCCATCTATTTTTTCATCTTTTATTTCGTAAGTTAAATTTCTATATTGATTTTCTATTAACTTTCTATATCTATCTTTTTGATCATTAGTTAATGTTTCAGTAGATAACAATGTATCTATTTCATCACTTATGTCAGTATCTAATCTTTGATATTTTGAAAATAACTCTTCAACTTTAGAAGTTGGAGTATTAGATAGAGAACATCCTACTAAGATAGTTAGTAAAGTTATTATTGTTACTCCTAATAAAATTATTTTTTTCATTTTATCACCATTAATATAATGAACTAAATATTTTATTTTATACTAAATTTACTAAAAATCATAATTATTTAAGACAGATATTACTTTATCTTTATCATATCCTAAGTTAACTAAATATATATATAATTTATTTTTTAGAGTATTTCCTCTATATTTTTTATTTGATTTTAAATATTTATTAATTAATTTGTCTATTCTATCATTCCATACTTCTTCATAGGATTCTAATACATTATATACTACACTATTATCTACTTTCATTTTAGTAGTTAATTCACTAATTAATTTATATTTTCCTACATTAGTAAAATTAAGTTTATCATTAATGTAAGCTTTAGTAAAGATTTCATCGTCAAGTAATTTATTTTTAATTAATTTTTCTATTACTTTATCTATTACATCTTTACTATAACCTTTTTTAGTTAAGTATACTTTTATTTCGTTTATACTTCTTAGTCTTACCATTATATATTTAACAGAAATATTGTATGCTAATTGATAATTATTTTCTATATTTATTTTATCTAATAGATTTTGATCTATTTCACTTTTATATAATAAATTATTTGCTAATATAACATCTTCATAAATATCAATTATTTCACCATTATCTAGTAATACTCTATATAAGTCTTCTTTTATTTTTTTATATTTTTCTATTTTCATTTTAAAGTACCCCCTATAATAATAGTTTATATATACATTCTTCTTTTTTTAGTTTCTTGTTTTACTTCTTCATCATATAAAACAATTTTATTATTATTGAATGTTTTTTTTACATCAATTAGTCTTTGATTTTTAGAACCTCTAAATTTAACATCAAAACTTTTTTCTTTTATAAGGAATGGACCATCTACTAAAACATCAATATATTTAAGAAAATTAGTATAGTCTTCGCCCATTGTTAATAATTTTTCATAAGTATATCCTGTATAACACCAAACATTTAATCCTATTTCTTTGGCATATTTAGCTATTTCCATACATTCTTTTGGTTGAGCCATAGGATCTCCTCCAGAGAAAGTTATTCCTGTTTGTCCTTTGACTTCTTTTAATACTTCTTTTATTCTTGATATGTCTACTAAGATTCCTCCATCAAATGAGTGAGTTTCTGGATTATGACAGAAAGGACAATTATGGATACATCCTTGTGTCCAAATAACTGTCCTTATTCCTTCGCCATCAACGATACTATCAGGTTGTAAATCTCTTGCTAAACGAATTTTCATAATTATTTATCTAGTAATCCTTTGGTACTGTGTTTAACTCTGTCTCTTTCTTCAGCTTTTTTACCATTGTTAAATCTATCTACTGTACCTACTAAATATCCTGTAATTCTTCTAATTCTTTCAAATCCTACACCCTCACCTACTAATTTTTCATTTTTTTCATTATCTAATTTCATAATTATTACTCCTTTTTAACAACATTTTTTTATTTCATTTATTTTTTCAACACTAACTCCCTCATATGCGTGTCTACCACATCCTGGACAAACATCTCCGATTATTCCTACATAACCACATACAGGATCCCTATCTACTGGATGGTTTATTGCACCATATCCAATGTCACATTCTTTCATTGTTCTTACAATTTTTTCAAATGCTTCTAGGTTTTCAGTAGTATCACCATCAAGTTCAATATAACTTATATGTCCTGCATTAGTTAATTTATGATACTTACCTTCTTTCTTTAATTTATCTACAATAGAGATATTATAATATACTGGAATATGGAATGAGTTTGTATAATATTCTCTATCTGTTACACCTTTAATTTTTCCATAAATAGCTTTATCTATGTTAACAAATCTTCCTGAAAGTCCTTCGGCTGGTGTTGCTAAGCATGTAAAGTTAAGTTTATATTCTTGTGAATATTCATCACATTTCTTTCTCATAAATCCAATTATTTCAAGTCCTAGTTTTTGAGCTTTATCACTTTCACCATGATGTTCTCCGATTAAGGCTTTTAAACATTCAGCAAGTCCAATAAATCCAATTGATAATGTACCATGTTTTAATACTTTTCTTAGTCTATCTTCTGGTTTTAATTTTTCACTATCTAACCATACTCCTTGTTCAAGTAAGAATGGGAAGTTATAAATTCTCTTATTACATTGAATTTCAAATCTTTCTAATAATTGATCTTTAACTAAATCCATTAGATTTCCTAATTCTTCGTAGAAACCTTTCATATCAGTTTTTTCATTTGTAACAATACCATGTTTAATACCTAATCTTGGTAAGTTAATTGATGTAAATGATAGATTACCTCTTCCTGGTGTTATTTCTTTATTAGGATCTGCTACATTTCCTATAACTCTTGTTCTACATCCCATATAACATACTTCAGTAGTAAAATCTCCTTCTTTATAATATGGTTTATTAAAACTTGAATCAAGGAATGAGAAATTAGGGAATAATCTTTTAGCACTAACTTTACAAGATAATTTGAATAAATCATAGTTAGGATCTTCTTTATTATAATTTACTCCTTCTTTTACTTTAAAGATTGAAATTGGGAATATTGGTGTTTCATTTTTACCAAGTCCGGCATCAACGGATAATAAATAGTTTCTAGTAACCATTCTACCTTCTGGACTAATATCTGTACCAAAGTTAATTGATGAAAATGGTACTTGTGCTCCTGCTCTACTATGCATTGTATTTAAGTTATGTACAAATGCTTCCATTGCTTGATATGTTTGTCTATCAGTTTTAGCTAGAGCTATTTCATAAGCTTTAGTAAATACTTTTCTAACTTCTTCGCTGCCTTTAAAGAAACTTTCAAACATATTTATATCAAATTCAATACTTTCTAATTTGTCTATTTCTTTTTCTATTTTATCCATATTAACAAAATTAATAAAATCAGAAAAATCTAATAATTCATATACTGCTTGTTTAAATTGTTTTTTAAATGTTTTTAGTACTCCAGGTGCCATATAGAAATCAAAGGCTGGGATACTTTGTCCACCATGTTGATCGTTTTGGTTAGATTGAATTGCAATTGCTGCAAGTGCTCCATAACTCATTATATCCTTAGGACTTCTTAAATGACCATGCCCAGTAGAAAATCCATTTTTAAATAATTTATTTAAATCTATTTGCATACAAGTTGTTGTACCCATTGCTAAGAAATCCATATCATGAATATGAATATCACCATTATCATGAGCATCTGCAAATTTCTTTTTCATTAAATATGCTTTAGCAAACTCTTTACTTACTGTTGAACCATATTGTAACATAGTTCCCATTGCAGAATTACCATCAATGTTAGCATTTTCTCTTTTAGCATCTTCTTCGCTTGCACTTTTAAGTCCTAAACCTTCTAGTGATTTTAAAAATTTATGCATTTTCTTTTCATCTGCAAATAATTGTCTAGATGCTGTTCTTCTTTCTCTATATTCAGAAAATGATTTATATACATCATCATATTTTAGTTTTTGTAGTGATGCTTCAATTAAATCTTGTATTTGTTCTATTTTAATTTTTTCTGCATCTTTATATTCTTTATCAATTGTTTTCATTACATGTTGATATACTTTTTGAATATCTCTTTCATTATATTTAGGTTCTTCATCTTCTCTTATTAGACTATCAAAACCTTTTTTTATAGCAACAGCAATTTTACTTCCATCAAAATCTACTTTCTTGCCATTTCTTTTTACTACTTTAAGTGTAGTTGTTTTTTCTTCTGTATTAACCATCTTAATTCCTCCATCTACTTTTTAATACATCTTCATTATATATAATTTTATATAGCGTGTCAATAGTTTTTTGTTCGTTTTTTTATATTTTACTTTTTTTGTTTTTTTGTGTAAAGTAAAAGTTTTATTCTTTATATTTTTTAATTTTTTGCATTCGTTTCTTAAAACGTATTTTTGTATCTTATACCAATTTTTTTCTTTATTTATAAGGCATTATAACATATTTGCAATTTATATTACATTTTATTTTTTTCTTATTTTTAAAGATTTTTATATTTTTTAATATCAATAAATATTTAATTTTTAAGAAAAATAAAAATTACTCAAAAGTTAACTGTTCGCCTTTTTTTGCGAGTAAAAACAGCTATATTTTATTCTTGATTCTATTATTAAAAAGTGCTATAACTATTGAACCAATACTATTTCCAAATATCATTACTAGCATAATTAATATAGCCTTTAATGACCAGACTTTTGCTAGTGAAATATAATACATGTTAGCTATGCAATGTTCAAATCCACATAAAATAAATACTATTACGCATATAATTATTGATAGATATTTTATTATTGAATCTTCGCCTTTTTTATAATTATTCACTGCAATATACATAAGCATTCCACAAAACATTGCTAATATAAAAATGCTTAAATAATTATCATGTATTTTTATCATAGATATTTCTTTTGCTTTTATACTTATGTTAGCAATTCTAGTGTTAAGTACTAAATATGCTGTAAGCATAGTTCCAATTAAATTACCAATTAATGTAAATATAAGAGTTATAAAATAGTTCAATTTATTTTCAATAACATGACCTATCATTCCTGTATATAAATTCATTTTATATACACAAATCATAAGAAGCCCTATTGAAAAAAGAATAGCACCAATTACAGGATTAGGCATACTTAAATAAATTGTTCCTCCCATTCCAATCATTACTCCAGCATATATTCCTTTTAATAATGAATTAATATTTTTTTTCATCGTTACCTCCTTTTATTTTATTTCATTATATATAATTTTATATAGCGCGTCAATGGTTTTTTGTTCGTTTGTTTATATTTTACTTTTTTTATTTTTTTGTGTAAATCAAAAGTTTTGTTCTTTATATTTTTTAATTTTTTTGCATTTGTTTCTTAAAACGTATTTTTGTATCTTATACCATTTTTTTCTTTATTTATAAGGCATTATAACATATTTGCAATTTATATTACATTTTATTTTTTTCTTATTTTTAAAGATTTTTATATTTTTTAATATCAATAAATATTTAATTTTTAAGAAAAATAAAAATTACTTAAAAGTTAACTGTTCGCCTTTTTTGCAAGTAAAAACAGCTATATTTTTTAGTAAATATAACTGTTTATTTTAATAATTAATTTATAGTTAATGAATATTATTTTATTACTTTAAATTTACCAATAAGAGGTAATTCTTTTGCTTTGCCTTGACAAGCGTATACTATTCCAATTAAAGCAATTATTGCAAGAAGTAACTCAACTAAACTTAATGATACTGTTAACCACCAAGGAGTAACTACTCCGCATTCTATTTGTACTTCATTTAAGAAACTACACATTTTAGGTATTTGAATAATTGATTTTAAGAATCCTGAGATTATTGCAAATACTATTTCAATAACAAATAGATTTAATCCTTGTTTAGCATGATATTGAGAGAATTTACTTTCTTTTGATACTAAGAATGGTACTAAACAAAGTGGTCCTAGATAAGATATAATTGCCATTCCTTTGTTTGCCTCGATATCTTTTGTATCGTGTTCACTTGTATCATCTTTGGTATCCATTATTTTTTCTACTGTTTCTTTAGCTTTGTCTTCGAAAGATTTAACTGCGTCTTCAGCTTTTTCTTTTGCTTCTTCTGATGCTCCATTTATACTTTCTTTAAATTCTTCTTTCTTTTCATTTAATGTTTCTTTTACTTCTTCTTTTTTTGTGTTAAAGTCTTCTTTTAATTTTTCATTTTCATCGTGAACGCTTTCTTTAATTGCATCTTTAGTCAATTCTTTTTGTTCTTCTTCTAATTCTTTTTTTAGTTCTTCTTTTAATTCTTTCTTTAATGCTTCAATATCTACTTCATTATTCTTTTTAGGCGTTTCTTTTTTTACTTCTTTATTATTTTGTCTATTATGTTTTGCTTCATTTGGTTTATTATTATTTTTCTTTTCTTCTGCCATATTAACAACTCCTTATGATTAGATTATATCATATTTTTAGAAAAATAAAAGTAAAATATATCTATTTTTAGACATATTTTACATATTTTTTATATTTCTTTGATTAATTTTTTAGAATTTTCTTTATCAGTAGTATTATCAATGGTATTAATATAATTATTTATATGCATATTAAGTAATTCTGTGGTACCATTTAATGAATAAATACTATTTATTTTAGTTAATACTTCTTTAGTACTATCAACATTTCTTTCTAGCATTGCTTTAAATAAATCCATTATATTTTTAGATAATTCTAGACTACTATTTGCATCTTTATTACCTTGTGCTATTAATATTTCAGAACTTATTAATGGTAATAGGTCATCACGAGCCATTTCTAGGGCATTTATTGTTATAAAGTGATTTACTATTGCTTGATTAATTTTAAATAATTCTTGATTTAATAATTGATTTGATGTATTAAATCTATTTTGTTTTTCTCTTGCTATTTGTAATTGTGAAGATACTTGTAAACTATCTATATAACTATATGGATCATTAGGGTTTACTTCATTTATTTTATTTTCTAGTAATGCTACTATTTCACTAGTTTTAATAACATATTCTCTATTCTTTTTAGCATATTCTATTATATATTTTCTTATTTTATCATATGTTAATAATTCACTAGAAAGTATATTTATATTTGTATTAATGGCTTCTTTTAATTTAGGAATAGCTTCTAGTTTTATTGTAATATTATTATTTGTTTCTTCTAAGAATAGCCATTTAAAGAAACTTTTCTTAGGTTCAATTACTTCATAACTATTTGTTATTATTTCGTTAATATTAGCAATGGATTTATCATTACTATCTCCACTTAATAATTTATGTTCTTCTTCATTTATTGTAACAAAGTGTTTAGATAATTCATTACCATAACTCATCATATCATTTATATCTTCGACATCCATTTGTTTTACTTCAAGGGATTTTAAACTATCTATACATTCACTTAAACTTGGAATATATGGTTTAAATGTACTTAATTCTATATTTAAAATTCTTGATTGTTCAGTTGATAAATTACCTATTACACTTAATATATTACTATTATTAATTTCAGGATTAAATAAGTTAGACATTATTGTCATTAAAGACTTTTCTTTTTCGTTAGAATCAAAATATTTTATATAATTATCAAATAATTTATAATTAATTGGGGGTATATTAAATTTAAGTTCTTCTTTACTAGTATTTAGATATTTACATATTAATTCTAAGGTTATACCATTATTATATAAAGTATTTATTCCAAATATTAATTTATTATCTTTATCAATTGCATCAATATAATCAATATAAGTAAGAATATAACTTAACATTATAGATAATTTTTCTTTATCTAAATTAGTTAAATTAGGATTATTTTCATTAATTTTAGTATTTATTGCTAAGGCATTTAAGATAATATTCTCAATGTAGGCATTTAAATATCTATCATTATTATTCAGTTCAACACTACAGTTATAAAAGCCTTTAAAAATTGATTCCATTTTATCTTTTACTTGACTTCCTAATAAATAGTTATCATATTCATCAGTAAAATTATCAAAGTCACTTAAATTATGGTTTAAACGATGCAATAATTTAACTAAACATGCTCTATTATATAAAGATTTATTAAAAATATTTCTAAATATATGTTGTGGCATAATATCTTGTCTAGCCATATCTTGATTATATCCTTTGAAGATAAAATCATAATAATCATTATATAACATTATATTATCTTCTTCAGTATAATCATATTTTTTAGAAGACTTTTTACGATATATTTCAATAAGATTAGTTGTTATATCATATCTTGTATATAAATAAGATTTTAAACTATCTACATTAAATGCACTATACATTATAGATAACATAATTAAGTCTTTTCTATCAATATCACTTATATTTGCACTTAAATATTTATTTTCATATGCTAAATCTTTTATAAATGATATAGTTTCTTTATTTAATCCATTAAATAATTCTAGATATATTTTATCTTTATATTCTAATTCCTTTTTTTCTATATAGTTTTCTATTTCACTATTTAAATCACATATTTTATTGCTAGATAACGAATTAAAGATATCTATTAATGCATTAGACTTTGAGTCTTTAATGAAGTATTCTTCAAAATCATCTATGTTTTTAGATACTACATCTTTAATAGTATTTAAGTCTATAAGTTCTTTTTCTATTTCTTCATCAGTTAAATTAACTTCCACTAAATTATTGATTTTATCTATTGTAATGTCGTTATCTTTTAAGTATTGATATAAAATATTATCTTGTTCATAGATAGATAAATATGTAAGATAAGAATAAGATAAGATATCATCATTAGTTTTTAAATATTTATTATTAATAGGATTTGCTTTCTTTAAAGTTAAGGAATATACTTTACTTAATCTTGCTAATTTATTTCTATCACCATTAAAGTTAGTTAATATTTCATTTATTTTTTCTTGTTCTGTTCTTGTATCAAATAAACTAACTATTTTATTCTCATCTATATTATATTTATTTAATAATTCTTCGACATAAGTACTATTAGTAATATTTCTATTTAATAAGTTAATAAACATATTTTCTATTGTTTTACTATTTAAATCTTTGTAATATTTTTCATAATACATTTTTATACCATAATAATTTGGTTCAAAATCTAGATCTCCAGTATTTTCTAGATATTGTTTTCTATAAAAATCTATTATACCAGGAGATAAATTTAATTTTTTCACCATATTTTTTATATCAGTATCTTCACTAGATAAATAACTTGTAAAAATAGAATCTACTATTAAATCATCAATGCTTTTATATAACATACCTTTTATATGTTTGATATTATAATTATATATTTTTGAAGCATTAGTTATTAAGTGTATTATATCAATTGGAGTATCTCTAAATAATTCTATACTTAAATTATTTTCAAATTCTTTTCTTTTTTCTTCGATTATTTTATCTATATTTAATCTTTTATAGTCATCATTTGCTATAAAACATCTATGGCGTTTATAATTACTATCATCAAATTCAAGTACACTATGATCTATATTAAAAATATTATTTACTAGTTCAAGTGGTGTAAGTCCATAATAATAACTACTATCACTATATATTAAGAAATATTCTTTATATAAATCAAACACACTAGTATCAACTTTATCATTAATAAATACAGATATACCACCATAATCAGCGCCACTATAACCAATAAACCTACTATTATAGAGTTTTTTAGCAATATAAGAATATTCACTACTTTTAGAAAACATTCCTAAAAAAATTGCTTTAATTTTATAGTCATTGTTGATTGAATTATAAACAACTTTGTTATAATCATCTTTGACATATATATCGTTATTACGAACAATATATCCGTCCATATACTTTAACACAATATCTACGTATTCTTTAGTGCCTTCTGGTAATAATTTAATAAATTCTTCATATGATAAATTCATAATTATTCCTCCCCTTTTTCAAAGTGATTTTTATTATAGCATAAATACAAATGTATGTCAAATTTTTGGTTGACAATTTATAGTACAATATATTTAGAAAGAAGTGGTACCACCGTTAACCGGAGGGGTCACTTCTTTTTGACATATTATAATTCTTGCGTTATACCTCATCACTAAATATAGGAATAAAACTATCACTTTGAGTTTCTCCTTCTTGAATAAAGGCATTTCTTACTCCAATATCATAAGCATAATCTATTACTTCATCATATTCTTTATCAGTTAATTTTCTATTTAAGTTATCTACTTCTAGTTTTCTAAGGGGAGTATATTGATTCATAATACTTATATAAATATTATCTTTATAAGTATCATATAAGTATTTTATTATTTTTTTAGAGTCTTCGATATGTCCTGGTAAAACTAAATGTCTTACTATTAGACCACTTTTTATTATACCGTTATTATCAAATTTTATTTTACCTACTTGTTTATACATTTCTTTAATTGCAAGTGTTGTTATTTTAAAATAATCATTACATTTAGAATATTTAATACTTAAATTATTATCATAATATTTTAAATCAGGTAAATATACTTGAACTAAACCTTTTAATAAATTTATACTATTAACATCTTCATAGCCTGAAGTATTATATACTATTGGTATAGTTAATCCTTTCTTTTTAGCTAGAATAATGGCATATTTAATTAAAATTATATAATGTGTGGGAGTTACTAAATTAATATTATTAGCGCCCTTATTTTGTAAGTTAATCATTATATCAGATAATTCATAAATAGAAATATTTTTACCTTTATGTAGTGTACTTATTTCATAGTTTTGGCAATAAATACATTTTAAATTACAATAAGAAAAGAATATTGTACCACTTCCATTTTTTCCAGATATGCATGGTTCTTCCCACATATGAAGTGAATAATTAGCTATTTTTAAGCAATTGTTAGAGTTACAAAATCCTAGAGTTTTATATCTATTAACATTACATTTTCTAGGGCATAACATACATTTACTTAAATATTTATAAGTAAGAGAAAGTTCTACTAGAAAAATATCTTTATTATCAAATTTATAATTTATTAATTCTGATATTTCTATTAATTCATAGTTGTTATTTAAGTCAATATTATTGGTACTTAATATATATATGTTTATATTATCTTTTATAATATTATCTAATACTTTAACACTAGTATTAAATTCTTTATTTATTATATTAATTAAATTTGCTTCATTATCCATTTCATACTTTGGAAAGATATATTTATTATTTGATTTATTAAGTAATACTTTATTATCTTTAAAAATTATATATGATATCATAGTCATAACTCCTTTGGTATATATAGTATAGCATATTTTACAAATAATGGCGAATTATATTTATAATGTTATTTACTTATAAATATTTTTTTAGTATAATTATTCTATCATCTTAGGAGTCAAATATGAAAATAACTATTTTAGGAACAGGAGCATATGCTATGGCACTTGCTAATATGTTTAATTATAATAATAATGATATAACATTATGGAGTAAATTTGAATAAGAAATAAATTATATTAAAAATAATAATTATAGGATTAAACGGTAATGAAGATACAATAATTTCTTATTCAGGTATTGGAGATTTACTTCTTACTTGTAATTCTAGTAAAAGTAGAAATTATACTTTAGGTAAAATGATTGGAAGAAAAGCAAATAAAGAAGGAATTGAAGATTATATAAAAAACACTACAATCGAAGGATTATATACCTTGAAGTCAATTTATATGTTATTAAAAGAAAAAAATATAGATATACCATTAATTAATGTAATATATGATATTATCTATAATAATAAAGATTCTTCAAATTTAATTGATTATATAACAATAAAGGAGTAACTTAGTTACTCTCTTTATTTTTTCTTCTTTCTTTTATTTTATCATGATCCCATATTATATTAGTTTTAACTACTAAGATTATTGTTAATATAAGTAATATTATATATATAACTATTCCATAGATATTACTTCCAAGAATTTTATTACCAAGTGCATATATAATTGATGCAATGGCAAATAAAATATCTACTAGATAAATTATTAATACTGTTTTTCTTTGAGAAAATTTTAATTTTAATAATTGATGATGTAAATGGTTTTTATCAGGTTCATCAATTGGTTTATGATTAATTAGTCTTCTTATTATTGCAAATAATGTATCCATAATAGGAATAGCAAGTAATAATAATGGAATAAATATAGAAGTTAATGTTACATTTTTAAATCCAAGTAAAGCAATTACTGCGATAATATATCCTAAAAACATACTTCCAGAGTCTCCCATAAATATTGATGCAGGATAAAAGTTATGCCATAAATATCCTAAAGTACTACCTAACATAATAAAAGTAAGTATTACATCAAGTCCAGTTGAATTATTTAATAATATAGAAATAATTCCAATAGTTATAAAATATATTGAACTAATTCCGGAAGATAATCCATCAAGTCCATCAATTAAATTAATACAATTAATTACGGCCGTTATAAATATTATAGTAATTGGATATGCTAGTACTCCAAAATTAATATATAAGCCAAAAGCAGAAATATCTTGTAATACTATTCCACCATAAAGTGGTATTACTGCTGAACCAATTAATTGAAATACAAATTTCCATTTCGCTGGTATTGGTTTAATATCATCAAATATACCTGTAATTATTATTATTATACTTCCTATTAATACAGCATTCATTTGAATAGTTTGCTCTCCGAATAACATATAGCCTAATAAAAATCCTGCATACATTCCAAGTCCTCCAAGTCTTGGTATTGGTTTAGTATGTACTTTTCTAGCATTAGGTATATCCATTGCCCCAATAAAGCAAGCGATTTTACCTACAATAGGAATAAATAATACAGTAAACAAAAACGTTACTCCTACAATTAAAAATATTTTTTCAATAGTCATTTTTACACCTCGTAACTACATTATATAATAAATTACTAATTATTTCAATTATTTATAATAATTTGACACCAATAAAATTAATATATAGTTATAATTCATTAATTATAAAAAGTAACATAAATTACTTTAAATCTTCATTATTATATATAAAATCTACAATATTAATATTATTTATACCATTAACATTCTTTAGAAAGATTAAATCTGCCAAATAATATTTTTTTCACTATCAAGTACCATTTTACTTTTTAAATCAAATAATTCACAAGGATATATTATTTTAGCTTTCTCTAATAAATCAATATAGTTTTTAATTGTACTACAATCTACCTTTAACATTTCATTTTTTCTTAAATTATCATATATACTTCCAACAGATATAACTAATCCAAAATTATTTACAACAAACTTTTAGATAGTTTAAAACGTGCTATATCTTTAATTTTTTTATGATTCTTAATATCTTCTTCAAATATTTACTTAATTACACTTTTAGTATAAAGTAATCTATCATTATAATTATCATAATATAAACTACCAGGAAATCCCCATTTCTAATAAATTTTTCAAATTCATGATATATATTTGTATCTATATTTTTCTTTAAAAATTTCTTCATATCAATATATTCATAAAAATTTAATGGTAACATTTCTATTTCTACATATCTTCTTGTTAATTTACTAACTAATTCACCACTTAATAAATATGAGTTTAATCCGTTAGAAATATAGAATAAATTTCTTCTTTTTTATATGACTTTATTAATGCTTCAAATTTTTCTACATTCTGTACTTCATCAACAAAAAAATATTTAAAATCATTATCTTTAACTTTACTATCTATAACACTTTCTAATTCTTTAGTAATAGATTTAAGTAAAAAAGATTTACCATATCTTCTTATACCTGTTATAACTTTAATCATTGTATCATTATAAAATCCTCTAATTTTCTTTAAATATAATTTCCTTTTATAAATATCACTCATTTTAATCACAAATTTAATAAACTACATTAAGTGAAAAAAGTTAAGTTATTGACCAATTTAGACACTAATATTCAAAAAAGTGGTCAATAACTACCACTTTATTTATATCTTTCAATAATTGCATCTACTATATATTTACTTGTATTACCATCACCATATGGATTAGAGGCTTTACTCATTTTATCATATTCACTCTTGTTAGTAAGAAGTATTGTTGCTTCATTATAAATATCATCTTCATTTGTTCCCACTAATTTTAAAGTACCTGCAGTAATTCCTTCAGGGCGTTCAGTAGTATCACGAAGTACCAATACTGGTTTACCAAGTGATGGTGCTTCTTCTTGTATACCACCTGAATCAGTTAAGATAAGATAACTTTTATTTATAAAATTATGAAAATCTACTACTTCAAGAGGTTCAATTAATTTAATTCTCTCATTATCTTCAAATACTTCATTAGCAATTTTTCTAACTAAAGGATTTAAATGTATTGGATATATTACTTTAATATTTTTATTATCATTAACTAATCTTTTTACTGCTTTAAATATATTATACATTGGCTCTCCTAAATTTTCTCTACGATGTGCAGTAAGTAAAATTAACTTACTATCTCCTACCCAATCAAATATTGAATTTTCATAGTTATCGCTAATTGTATATTTCATTGCATCAATCGCAGTATTACCTGTAACATATATTTTTGATTCATCAATATTTTCTTTTAATAAATTATTTTTAGATACTTCAGTTGGAGCAAAATACATATCAGTAATTCTATCTACCATAATTCTATTAGCTTCTTCAGGAAATGGTGAATATTTATCATAAGTTCTAAGTCCCGCTTCAACATGTCCAATATCAACTTTATTATAAAATGCTGCAAGTGCTCCTGCAAAAGTAGTGGTAGTATCTCCATGTACTAAAATAATATTAGGTTCTTCTTTCTTTATTACTTCTTCTAATCCTAATAATACTCTACTTGTTATTTCACTTAAAGATTGACCTTGTTTCATAATATTTAAATCATAATCAGGTTTAATTTTAAATATATTTAATACTTGATCTAACATCTCTCTATGTTGTGCAGTTACACATACTATACTTTTAATTTCCTTTCTATTTTCTAACTCCTTAACTAATGGAGCCATCTTAATTGCTTCTGGTCTTGTACCAAAAATTGTCATTACTTTAATCATTTTACTATCTCCTTATTTTTTTATACTAATTAAACTTACTCCAAATATTATTATAAAAATTCCTATACCCTGAAGTAATGTTATTTTTTCTTTTAAAAACGCGCAAGATCCTACTAATACCAAAGTATTTACAAGTGCTACTGAAAGAGGCATAGCAATAGTAAGATTCATTTTACTTACAATTAACATCCATAATATAAAACTACATCCATAGCAAACCAACCCTAATATCATTTTTATTGAATAATTAATAGAGAGTCCAAACAAATTTAATGTTAAATTACTATTAGCACTACCCAATTTAAATAATATCAACCCTGAAGATGCTAATAAAACATAACAAGTAAACATAATTACTAATTTCATTCTATTCCTTCTTTCCATTATTTTCTACACTTTCTTTTAACATTGATACTTCTTGAATCAATGATTTAATTTTTTCATTTTGTATAGATATACTTGTAGTAATAATAAATGAAACATAAAACAAGAAGAAAAATCCCATTAAAAACATCATATTTGAAGCTTTTTCAAATCCCATTAATTCAGATAATTTAAATATAATCGTAGGGAACAGTGCAACAATACTCATTGTTATTATTAAAAATATCCAAAATGATGCATATTTCATAGTCATCTTTTTTCTTTTAACTCTATTCATTATCAAAAATAACTGAAATAATAATAGAATAATTAAAGTTATTTTTAATGTCGTACTCATCTTTTCACATCCTTTTTAGTAATACTAGATATTATTATAGATAAACTTACACTAAACATATAATAAATACTTTTTAATGGCTTAATTGATGATGTTCCAAACTCTCTTTCATGCATTTCTACTGGAATTTCTGTTACTTTATATCCTCTTTTTATAAGTTCTGTAGTAGATTCAGGTTCAGGGTATTCAACTGGATAATGATTAGCAAATATTTTAATTACATCTTTATTAGCAGCTCTAAATCCACTCGTAGGATCATATATCTTTTTACCTGTACAAAGTTTTATCAAGAAAGAAATTATTTTTATTCCTACTCTTCTAGTACTACTTGATTTAAATTTACTTAAATCAGATATAAATCTAGAACCAATAACAAAATCATATCCTTCTTTTATTTCATCAACTAAATCATCTATATAATTTTCATCGTGTTGACCATCACCATCAAACTGAATAGCAACATCACAATTATTATTTAATGCATATTTATACCCAGTTTGTACTGCTCCGCCAATACCTAAATTTTGTATTAAATTAATAGTATTATATTTATTTTTTCTACATATTTCTTTTGTATTATCACTACTACCATCATTTATAACAATATAATCAATTTCATTATTTGACTTTTTACTATATTTAATAATTTTATTAACAGTATTAACTATATTTGATTCCTCATTATATGCTGGTACAATTACTAATACTTTCATTCTTACTCCTCCATAATTTTATCTTTTTAAATAAAATACCTAAACCTATACCTATAATAATATATCTTAAATAAAACATTGAAATAGCATATCTACTAAAAGCAAAAGTATATGAATATAAAACAATTTGACTACCATAAACTAAAATTATAAATAACCATTCTTTAAATTTCTTTTTATCAATTAGTATAATTATTGAACTTATTAAAAACATAACAATATCAATTTTTCTAGTTAAAACAATAAATTTAGAACTAACATTAAGTACCGTATCCCAATAAAAATAGTTATAAAAATTTTCTATTGGTTTATAAAACAAATATGACTTTAACATAGATTTTTTATCTTTTTTCCACCATTCATTCATACGATATTTTGCTTTCATACCATCATACTCTAATAAATAAAATCTTGTCATATAATCTTTTTCATCAGGATTATCTAAATAATGTTTCATTTCATCATCCATCTTTTCATCAACATTTTTTACATAATCTAACTCTTCATCTAAAGGATATCCCACTCCTTGATATGTACCAAGTAAAAGAGGATTGCCTGTTCCATAAGTAAGAGGAATAAATTTTCCAAATACTTTATAATTTCTATATGTCCATGGTATTAATGTAATAATTAGTATCATACCTGCAATTACACATTGTTTCATTAATAATTTAAAATCATACTTTTTAAGTAATAAATAAATGAATAAAAATACAGGATATAACCCAATATTAGGTCTAATAAATACTGCCATAATATAATATAAAACTATTAAAATATAATCTTTTTTATTAGGATTTAATGCTAATTTAAGAGTATGATAAACTAGTAATGAAAAAAGAAATATATATGGCGTTTCAGTTAAAATCATATTATCCATCCATATATAATCTATTGCCAAAAAGAATATACATGGAATAGTAGATATATATTTATTTGAGTATAACCTAATTGTTTTATAAACAACGTATATAGTACCTATTCCCATTAATGCCCAAAGTATTTTTAATGCATACATAAAGACAGTACCAGTACCAAAAATAAGTGAAATAAATCCAATCAAAAATGTCATACCAGGCATAATTTGTGCAGATATTACACCATGCATTGTAATTTTACCAGTTTTAATAAAAGTAATACCACTTTCAATATAACTAGCATCATCACTATTTATAGTATAGTTAATTCCTAAATCAATCGTAGCAAATATATGTAAAATTATTGATAATAGTAAAACTACAAGAATGCACCAATTTTCCTTAATAAATTTTTTTATTTTATCTTTTTTCATGCTATCCCTACTTCATTTTCTTTACCCTAAACATAAACTTAACATTAGAATCATAAAATCTTTTTAATCTTTTAGGTTCACATATAATTCTATATAACCACTCTAAATTTAATTTAATAATTATTTGTGGTGCTCTTTTTTTATGTCCACTTATTACATCAAAAGAACCACCTACTCCAACAAATATTCCTTTATCAAATAATGATAAATGTTTGTATATTAATTTTTCTTGAAGAGGTATACCTAATGCTACTAAAATAATATCAGGTTTTAATTTACTCATTTCTTCAAATACTTTATCTTTATCTTGTACATATCCATTTGAACTACCTACTAATTTTAGGTTAGGATATTTTTCTTTTAAAACATCTTTCATTGAGTCAATTATTTCTTGTTTTGATCCAAATAAATAAATAGTTTTCTTTAATTTGTTACCATAATCAAGTAAAGTATTAGCAATATCAATACCCGCAATTCTTTCTTTAACATCATATCCAATCATTTTAGAAGCCTTAACTACCCCTATTCCATCAGGTACTAAAATAGTATCCTTATCATTCAATAATTTATTTAATTCTGTATCAGTTTCACTTTTCATCATTGTTTCAGGATTTGCAGTTACTATAAACATCTTTTTATTCTTAACTAAATTATTATGTAATATTTTATTAAATTCTTTTTCTTCTTTTTTATACATTTTTTCAAATAATTTCTTCATAGTATCCTCCTATAACAATTTTATCAAAATATAAATTAAAAGTCCATATCTTTGCATTAATTTACACAAAAAGTAACCATTTAAGGTTACTTTATTTGATTTAAATAATCACCCATATCTTTAATTGTAGTGTGTGTCATTATTACAAATCTAGGTATTATATATTTATTCATACCTACCTTTGTTAACATATCACCATATTCTCCAGTAAAAGCCATAGTATATCCTGCTTCTTTTAAAACACTAATTGAATAACTATTATATTCATAAAATGGATAACAAAAATATTTACTGCCTCCTAGTTCTTTACTACTTTCTCTTAAATCTTCCAGTAATGTTTCTTTTGGTAAACACTTAATTGCACCACCTTGACCACCAGGACAATCTCCTCCTTTATGTAAGTTATGTCCATGAGAATGAAGTTCAATATAATCAGTTTTATAATATGACGCTTCATCAAACCAACTAGTTACTAAAAATATTGTGGCATACATTTGATATTCTGTTAACATATCTACAGCAATTTTTGTTTTTGGTCCATCATCAATAGTAATAAGAATACTTTTAGGTAATTGTATTTTACCATCAATATAATATTCTAATTCTTCTATTTTTAATGTTAAAATATTATGTTCTTTAAAATAATCTAAATGTGTTTTAAATTGTGCTTTTGAGTGACATATCGCAGTATTACAATTTCTTCTTTCTTTCGCTTTTGTTTCATCATAGAAAGCATGATAATTAAATACTCCTACTCCAGAAGAATTAGATAAGGAAGTATTATAATTATATTTTATTTCTACCACTTCATCACTATTAACATATAATAATCTATTATTAAATTCTACACCATATCTATTATTATCTTTTATTATTATTGGTAAATTAAAACTATTATTAAATTTATATATTAAATTATTATCTTTATCATAAAATGAAGTAATGTCTTTTGTTATAATATTTTCATTAAATACAATATAATTTTTATATCTATTATCATAAGTAGTTAAACTATCTATTTTTTCTACATCATTATATTCTATATAAGTATCTTCAAAATCTTTTACTTTGAAATACTTAGTATCTTTATTTATTTCTATATTATCTAGTGATAAAGAAATATTTTTACCAATAATACCAATTACTTCATTATTTGAACTATATAAATTACTTTCTTTATTAGTAATAACATATTCACTATAATGACTATTAATATTATTAATTATTTCTTGTTCTTTTTTAATATTATTTAATCTTATTTGTTCTTTATGTTCTTTATCTAAATAATATACTAAGGATATTATAAGCAAAATTAATAAAATACTTAGAGAAATTATTAATATTTTTCTAATACTTTTTCTCTTATTATATTTTTTTACCTCATTAGATAAATCTTTAACATATATAGTTTTATCTAATAATTCATTTTCTTTATTTTTATTATTTATATTATTTTTAGAATTATTTTCCTTTCTGATTTTCTCTAATTCTTTTTTATTATTTTTATTACTCATAATAAATCCTTTCCATTATTTATTTAATAATTTTAACCATTCTTCTTTCACATTTACAAGCAAATACTTTTTACAAGATTCATAGCCTTTATTAGATATTTTTTTTAATTTAGTATCATCATTTAGTAACTTAATTATTTCATTAGACATTTTATCAATATCTCTATTTTTAATTAATATACCATTACCATTAGAAAGTAAATTTCTTGCACCATCTGAAGTATCAAAAGCAATACAAGGTACTTTATAACTCATTGCCTCGATTAAAACAAGTCCAAATGATTCAGTTAATGAAGTTAGTACAAATAATTTTGAATTAATCATATAATTTTCAATTTCTTTTTTAGATAAAAATCCTGGTAAAAAGACACTCTCAGATAAATTATATTCTTTTATTTTATCATTTAAAGTACTTCTTAAAGAACCATCTCCAATTATATATAATTTAGCATCTCTTACTTTTTCTTTTACTTTCTTAAATGTTTCTATTAAAGAAATTTGATCTTTTTCCTTTTCTATTCTACCTACATTAATTATATTATTATTTTTTAAATTAGTAGATTTATCAGGTAACTCATCAATAACATTAGGTATATATATACACTTAGTATTACCTATCTTATCTTCATAAAATTCTTTTAACGAATTAGATACTACTACTAAATAATCATATTTTTTTATTGAATTAATCAAAGAATTAATATATTTATTATCATTATTATGATAATTATGTTCAGTAGCTATTTTTATTATATCACAATAAGCATAATTACTTACTAATTTATTATGAAATGATCTTGTAGTAATAATATATTTACTATCTATATCTTTTATTGCTTTTATATTTCTTGTTCTTTTTAAATATAATAATTTTATTGATTTAAATCCTTCCTTTAAAATATTAATAATATTTTTATTTCTTAATTCTTGTTTAAATTCTTCTTTATTAGGCTTATCATTTATTAAATAAGTAATTTTTATCTTATTATCAAAGAAAAATGCAGGCTTTTCTAATACTTTATAAGTAGAAATAATTTCTATTTCATAATCATTATCTAACATTTTACATAAAGAAGATATATATTGTTCTACTCCACCATATCCTAAATGAAGAGCAAGAATAGTAATTTTATTTTCTTTTAATTCTCTTTCTTTTTTACTATATACTTCATTAACTAAAACTCCACAAAAGAAAGCATATATAATAGAAAATGTTAAATTATCTAAAGTATTACCACAATAATATGCTCCAACTAAGGAAGAAAATAAACTAACTACTAAAGCAGTATTATAAAAATTAAGATTCTTATTTTTAAGTATTTTAATAAAACAACATAAAGGTATTATTGCAAGAGGCATAACTAATATTATTAATCCAATTATACCAAGTGAATAATATTGACTAACAAAATCACGTTCTAAAACAGCAATATTACTCATCCTTGAATAAGATACACCAAATAATTCATCTAATACTTTCCTATTATCAACATCCTTCATTCTATTTAAAATATTAATCATTAATAATCTATTATCACTTTTAACAGTATATGATTCACTTAACATATTATACCAAAATATATAATCATATTGATATGGATAATAATCTATAATGTAATCTTCTTTAATAGAAAATTTTTCATAATTATCTTTAAGAAATTCTTTAATTTGTTCAGAATCATCTAGAACATTATCTTTAATTTCCTTAATATCATCATCTAATTTTTCATCATTATTTAATGCACCATCACTAACAGAAAACATTCTATTTTTACATGGAGAATAAGGATAAATAGAAATCCATAAACATATAAGTAAAATAGTAATAATTATATTTCTTCGTTTAAGTTTTATATCTTTCTTCATACAAAAATAAATATATACCATAAACATTGCTACTAAAGATAATATATAACCAAAAGTAGCTATCTTTGTACCAAGCATAAACATTGCAAACATTTGAATAACAAGAAAAAACATGTTTTTAAAATTACAATTCTTATAAAGATTATAAAATAATATTCCCGTAAAACCAAATAATAAAGAACTTATCATATTAGCAAAAGAAAAGTATCCCCTTGTAGCAGTATCATAAAATGAATAACTAGCATGAATATTTTTTGTAAACCATTCAATTATATTATAATTAATTGTTTTTGTAACATATGCCCCCGTAGATATTTTAAATATATTTGTTATAACAATTGTACCACTTATCATAAAAAATAATATATAAAATATCTTCTTTATTTCTTTTTTTGTAAATTTAATTTTAGAACATACAATAATTAAAAATATTGGTATAAGTAATCTTATTATATAAAATAATTCACTAAACTTTGAATAATTAAAATTATCCGGAGACAAAGTCTTAAAGTAACTAACTGAATATAAATGAAATAAAGTATATAAAATAAGCAAAAATATATATACTATAAAATACTTCCATTCCTTATTAAACTTAAGTACTAATATAGAAAATATTGCTATTACAAATACAAAGAACAATCTTATAATTGTCGAGGGAGAAAACTTAAATATATCAATAACATCTTGTTCAAATAATATATATGTATCTAATATTGGCTGTAATAAAATAAATATAACAATTATTTTTTTAAGTATATTTTTATTAAATACATTCTTCATTTTATTCCTCCTTAACAGTAATTTTTACATATGGATAAATACATAAAAACTTTGTTATATTCAAAACATTCTCATAATCCTCTTTTTTATTAATAACAATTTCATTAAATCCAGTATTCATTTCTATCATAATTTTATTATATAATTCTTCAATATTATTATTAACTATTTTTTTATTAAATAATCTCATATCTTTACCATAATAAATAATATCATCAGAGCTTATCTCTATATTAATTTTTCTTTCAGTATAATTTTTATAAAATGAAAGTAAAGAATTTAAGAATATATTATTTTCTATTTCTTCATCAGTAAATCTTTTATTCAAAACAAACTTAATTATTTCATATTTATTTAAAGTCTCTTTCTTTTTGTAAAATATTTTATAATATTTACCAAGTTTTAATTTATTACATACCCTATAAAGTATATATTGTAATTTATAATTCGGAATATAATAATTTTTTAACAATCTTGTAACTACTCTTATTTCACCATTAATAACATTAAGTTTAGATCCTTCCATATTTAAATAATTGTTATCACCAAGACGATATTTAAAGAAAGAAAAATTAACCTTCTTAAAATTTAAAATATTATTCTTATCAATATTTAACCAAAATGGCCCATTCCATAATAGATAATTATCATAAACTTTCTTAATAAATACTTCCTTTTTATGAAACGCCATATCTACATATAAATTTCTTCCTAACCATAATAACTGTAAAGCAATTATATCATGATAATCATTATATTTATAATCAGTAACCTTACTATTACCAATAATTTTATTATCTTTATCAATTAAAGCAATATCTGCAATAATTGAGTCTACTCTATGATTATTATCCATATAAGTTATCATTTTCTTTAAAGTATCTTTATCATATAGCATATCATCTGAATGTAATATATAAACATATTTACCCTTAATGTAAGGTATTAATGTAATAATAGCATTTAATTGATCAGCATTATCCTCGTAGTAATAATGAATTTTATCTTCTTTATCATTCTTATCTTTATATTCGTAAATAACTTCTTTCGTTTTATCTGTAGAACCATCATTACATATAAGTACTTCATAATCTTTATATGTTTGCATCATAATTGAATCAAGTGCATTTACAATATATTTTTCATCATTATATGTTGGCATTAAAATAGATATTTTAGGCATTACTACTTCTTCCTTTCTTAATAATTTTCTTTAAATAATCTTTAAAATATATACCATATTCAGTATTATAATATAGTATAGTTATAACAATCAAAGGTATAGATACACAAATAATACCATGAATTACAAAACCAATAATACCGTTTATTTTAATAATTGAACATAAATATTTACAAATAAATGTCATTAAAGCAAAGAATAATAAATATAATATATTTTTTAAATAATATTTAGATACTTTTTCCTTAAATACATTTTTATATATAATGTATGGATCATACCACATAAATGATATTAAATTAGATATTAATGTACCAAGTAAAACTCCAAAAATACCTATTTTCTTAACTAGTATAATTGATATAACAATATTTGTTATCATACCAAGTAAAGGCATAAATTTCGCTTGCCTAAATAATCCATAAGTAGTTCTATAAGTTGATAAAAATTTTCTTATACCTTCGACATAAAGATTAATAGAAATAATTATTACAAATAAACTAGATAATAAATAATCTTTACCTAACCATATTTCAATAAATTCATTTACTAAAACACATACTCCAAGAGAAAATACTCCAAATAAAGTTGCAGTTAAAAAGTTTGTTAAATTAAATACAAAATAATCCTTTTTTAAATCCTTAGTAGCATGTAAATTACCAATTGAAGCAGTTATTGAATCAAATAAAGTTGATAAAACGTTAACAATAGAATTAGTAACTAACACATAGTTAGAATAAAGTCCTACCACTGCAAGACCTAAATATTTAGAAATAATTATATTATCTGTCGCAGTTAAAACAACATAATTTATTCTATAAATCATAAGAGATCCACAATCTTTTAATACTTCTTTTTTTTCTTCCTTTGTAAGTTTTTCTCTACATTTTTCCTTAATAAAAGGATATAACTTATCAGTTTTAAAAGATATTACTGCATATTGTAAAATATTAAAAATAATTATTGTTATTAAATATATATAGAAATTTTTAAATAAAAGCAAAACAATTATTTGTACAATATTACTCAATACTACAAAAACATTAGCTATATTATTATATATATATCTTTTTTGATTTGCACATAAAAATTCTGTTTTCGAAGGAAAGAATAAATAAGACGAAGCAGTTTGAAATATATATATAAAGAATACTAAATAAAGATTAACAAAGTTAACATCGTCCTTAATAATAGTTTTTATAAATGGTAATAGACATATACCTATTAACATTATAAATCCACCGACACAAAGATAAAAATTTCTTAAATATTTAATTATTATTTGTTGACGTTTAGTATCATTCTTAGCAATAGGTTCATAAAGTGCATACACTAATGCCCCACTTATTCCTAAATCTGCTAAAGATAAAAGAGTGAGAATATTAGAAAATAGCCCATTAATTCCTAAAAACTCTTTACCTAAACATTGAATAAATATTGTTCTTGTAACAAAGCGAAATACAAGCACTAAAACTTGATATATTATACCTGTATACATATTTTTAGTAGAATTTTCTGTTCTTGTCATTTGTTCACCCCAAAGAAAACTAAATTTTATTTATAAATTTTTTATATAACCCTGCTTTTCTTTTACTAGTTAATCTTAATTTAATAAATTTATTAAGTTTTCTAGCAAGAGGCTTTGCACCTTCCATCCAAGTACCAGTAAAAATATGAATTACTGATGATGATGAAGAGGGATTACATAAAATATTGTCAGGATATACCCTTATCCCTTCCTTTAATAATTGTTTTTTATTATTTACTTTACACCCAAAATCTTTTACTAATATTTCAGATACTATTTTAGTATTAACAGCTTTTAATTGATCTTTTGAATCAAATTCAAAATCCCTATTCTGATAATAATCTAAAACCTTCTTTACAAAAGGATGCTTTTTTTCTGCACCAAAAGCAGCAGTATAAGGATAACTAGGATTCTCAAAACCTACAAATGCCCTATCATTTAAAAATTTATCTAAACTTTCTAAAACTAAATTATCAGTATCTAAATAAATTCCACCCTCATTATATATAGCGTACATTCTTATATAATCACTTACAAAAGCCCATTTCTTAGCCTTATATGCTTCCTTAGTAAACTTATTACTATTTATATCAAAATTATTTTCATTCCATTCAATTATTTCATAATCTTTTAAATTCTTTTTCCAAGACTTAATACATCTTTCAATATCTTTTGGCTTCTTTTTCCCACCAACCCAAACATAATGAATTTTCTTTGGTATCATACTTACACCTATTTAAAATATCCTTTCTCTAATTTTTTAACAAATCTTTCTGATGCCTTACCATCTGATAAATAATTATATTTCTTAGTAAATTTTTCTCTTTTAGTTTTATATTCTTTTGTTACTTTATCGATGTTTTCAATTGTATCTAATAATTCTTCTTCATTATACACTATCTTACCGGGTAATTCATTAAGATAATCTACACTAAATCCTCCACGAAGACTTACATATTTATCATAATCATACGGATAAAAAATAATAGGTAAATTAAGTGGCATATATTCATAAATAATCGAAGAATAATCTGATATAAGAACATCTGTTACCGCAAGAATATCACTACAATCAGGATAGTTACATCCATTAACTATATTAGGATAATCAAATATCTTTTTATTTATTTTTTCTCTAACAAGTGGATGCAATCTAACTACTACAATATAATCTTTTAACTTAGATAATGATTCAATTGGTACATCAATAATATCATTATCAAAATCAAAATCTCTAAACGTTGGAGCATATAATATTATTTTTTTATCTACTTCAACTATACCAAGCTCATTTCTAACTTTTCTTTTAAATTCTTTATCTTTATGATGTTTAATTACATTATCTACCGCAGCCATACCAAGAACTTCTATTTTGCCCTTATAACCAGTACTAGATCTTATTACATCCCTATCATGACTATCATTAGCAATATAATAATCCCATTCTTTAACATGATCTGCTTCTTTTCTATCGCTAATATCTACATTTTCCACATCATATCCCATTTTTTTCATAACACCATTACCATGAAATAATTGAATATATACTTGATTATCTCTTTTATCTAAAATACTACCAATACTTTGACTTCTTATCCAATATTTTGCCGTAGATAAATGATATAATGCCTTAAATGTTTTATAATATGCATAATCTTTCTTTCTTAGACCGCTAACATTAGTACCTTTTTTTACTAACCATACTAATTTATAATTATCATAATTATGTTCTACCATATAATCATATACAGCTTTACAATTACCATCTACTAAATTTCTACCAGATTCAAAAACTATTTTATTTTCTTTTACTATAAAAATTCTAAAAAATTTATTTATTAACTTTTTTAAAAAATTTCTCATATTACCACTCCTAAATATCATTTTAACAAATTTTAATAGATATGTAAATTATTTAACAAAAACTTTACATCAAAATAAAAGAATATTACCTATATTTGTAATATTCTTTTAAACATTCTAGTAAATAATTATTTTCCGCTTTTAACTTTATAGCAATTCTAATATATTCTTTTTGATCAAAACCATTTTTACCATTTAATACTTTAATTAATATTTTTTTATTTTCAAGGAGATATTCCGCTAATTCATTAGCATTTCCTTGATTCAACTTTATCATAAAATAATTAGCCTCAGAACTATATACAGATATTTTATCTATCTTAGATAATTCATCATAAAATCTCTTTCTTTCTTCTTTAATTTTATTACAACCAATAATATAATCATTTTTATATAAAGATATAACTTGTAAAAAATATTCTGCAAAAGAATTAATATTCCAAACAGGCAAATTATCATTAATAGTATTTAGATACTCTTTATTACTAGTTCCAAATATTCCTAGTCTAAGTCCAGGAACTCCATATGATTTACTTATACTTTTAATTACAATTAAATTCTTATATTTATTTAATATATCATCATTAATTAAAGTATAATTATCTGAAGCAAAATCAATAAATGATTCATCAAAAATTATTTGTTTATTTAACTTTTTAGCTAAATCTAATAACATAATAGTTTCATCATATGTTAAGCAAGAACCACTTGGATTATCTGGAGATATTACTATTAAAGTATCTACAATATTTAAAGTTTCTTTTAAACCTTCTATAGATAATTTATAATCATTATCTTTACTATTAATAAAAATAAATTCATTATTTGGAAAGCATCTTACATATTCATTAAACGAAGGAACTGTAAGTCCAATTTTCTTACCTACAACATACTTTAACAAATTAATTAGTTCTGCTGCACCATTACCTACTAAAATATTTTCATAACTAACATTAGCAAACATTCTAGAAGCACAAATTCTTTCTATTTTTTGTCCAGAAGGATAATTAAATAATAATTCATTATAAAAATATTTCATTTTATCAATCATTTTTGTAGTAGGAAAATATGGATTAACTAAATAACAATAATCTTTTATATCATTATATCTCCAATAGCCTCCAAATCTTTTATGAAATAACTCAAGTTTTTCAGACGTATTTCTTGCAAATATTGAACTTGCAATATCTAAATCTTGACAGTCATCTATTTCATACCATAATTCATTATTTAAAATATAACTATATAATTTAACTTTTTTTAAATTAGCAATAACTTTTAATACTAATTCATAATAATCATTATTACCATAACATTTAATATATGATTCTAAAAATGGAAGATAAAATCTATTAGAAAAATCTTTACTAAACTTATAAATATTTACTGTCCTATAATATAAAGATACATCTTTATAATCAAAATCTTTTTTCTCTATAAAGTTTTTAATAACATTACTTTTATTTAAAGTTACTACAGTACCATCCATCCATTCATTATATTTTGCTACTACTGCAGCACTTTCATAATTACTATCAACTAATTTCTTTATAATACTTTTATCATAAATTATATCAGATTCCAATAAAATGGTATCATCATTTTTTAAATATTCTTTAGCTAAATAAAGAGAATATATATTATTAGTAGTATCATATATATCATTATATACATAAGTAATATTTATTTTTTTATCTATCCCTTTTTCTTTAATAAAATTTATTACATTTTCTTTTTTATATCCTAAAACAATTATAAATTTATCAATATTTGCTTCAAGTAAAGAATCAATCGTTCTTTCAAGTAAAGTTTTACCATTTACTTCAAGCATACATTTTGTATTATTTCTTGTATACTTGCCAAGTCTTGCTCCTTTTCCTGCTGCTAACATTAATGCTTGCATTTTTTCACTTCCTTTGTTAGTTTTAGTATAACATATATTTAATCATTAGTCTAGTTTGGGCATAAATTTTACAAAATATTTACAAAAAGAAAAATTAACTTACTATAAAGTTAATTATATCTTGAATATTAAGTTTACTAACTACTAGTATAATCGCTGCTATACTTAAAAATGGACCAAAAGGAATCATATTATCTTTTCTACTAAAAAGAATATATAATGCTATTGGAAAAGCAATAAAAGTTGCTAAAAATATTGCTACAACACTCATAGGAAGTCCTAATACTAGTCCAAACAATATCATTAGTTTAATATCTCCTCCGCCTAAAGATTCCCTTTTAAATATATAGTCTCCAATTAATTTAATTATATACATTACTACAAAAGCAAGTGCCGCAGATAAAACATTTTTAAGTGTTATACTAATACCAAAGAATATTAAATCTAATATAACAATTATAACTGCAGTTAATGTAAGTACTTCATCTAATATTATCATATATTCTATATCTGAAATAATTACAATTATTAATCCGGATATAAATACTAAATTGATAAGTAATTCTGGAGTAAATTTGAATACTCTATAACATACACTAAATAAACTACCTGTAATTACTTCAATTATAAGATAACTAATTGGAAGTCTTTGCTTACAACACCTACTCTTACCACCTTGTATAACATAACTAACTATTGGTATTAATTCATACCATTTTAATTTTTTATGACATATATGACAATGCGACCCTGGCTTAATAATAGATTCGTTATTAGATAGTCTTGTTGCAACAACATGAAAGAAACTACCCATAACACTACCTAAGATAAAAAATATTATTTTAAAATATAAGTCCATAATAACTCCTTAAATTACATTTTTATATATACTAAACATTGGTACAATAACAGATAGTACTATAACTCCTACTATGGCTGCAAGAATAATTATCATTACTGGTTCAATTAAACTCTTTAATTGTGATACTAAATTCTTTTGTTCGTTTTCATAATAACTACATACTGTTTCCATCATTTGACCCATTCTACCTGTCTTTTCACCAGTAAGTAACATTTCATATGCTGTTTCAGGAAATGCCCATTTGCCTTTAAAAGCAACTGCTAGTCCATTACCTGCTGCTAAATTATTTATTGCTTCATTAATCATACTTTTATATATTTCATTATTAGTTATTTGTTTTAATATTTCCATACTATCAGTTATAAATACATCATGTCTAATTAGAGAAGCAAATGTTTTAGTAAACATAATTAGTTCTTTATATATAACAATATTTTTAACTACTGGTATATGCATAGTTATATATTGTACATTACTTCTAAATGATTTAGATTTTTTATATAGCAATACTAAAAGAAGAATACCTCCTACTATACCAAGTGCTAATAAAATTACATTGGTACTAATGAAATTACTAATATTAATAATTGTTTGTGTAATCGTAGGTAATTCTGTACCAAGTTGGCCATATATACCTTTAAATTGTGGTACAACATATATCATAATGAATGTAAGTATGGCAATAGATACTACTAATACTACACTTGGATATGTCATTGCACTAATAATTTGTTTTCTATTTTCATCACTTGTTTTATAATATGATGCCATATCATCTAGGTTTTCTGTTAAATTACCAGTAAGTTCACTAGTTTTAAGCATATTAATTAATAATTTAGGAAATACATTTCCTTGACGTTCTAGAGCTTGACTAAAGTTTAATCCTTTATTTAATTCATACACTATTCTACGGTATAAATTTTTATCTGGTTTCTTTTTAGCTTGTTTACCTAATATAACAACGGAATCAGTCAAAGGTATACCTGCTTTTATATATGTTGATAATTGAGTTAAGAAAAATGATAATTCTTTATAAGAGAATTTTTTAGTTCTAACGTTACCAAGCCCTAATTGTTTAGACCATTTATCTTCAGTAATTTCTACAACTGTATAACCTTGAGAAATTAAAAATGATTCAACATCTACTCTATTTGGAGCATCAAAATAATCAGTAATCATTTTACCATTTTGGTCTTTAACAATATATTTATATCTGTTCATTTTAATCTTAGTATTGTCTCCAATACTTTTAATTATCTCTTTTCTTTCTTGTATTCTTTTATCATCCATATTATCAACGCCCTTATGTATTCTAACAAAATAATTATAGCAAAAAAAATATTATTTGTCTATAATAATGCTGATATTTTTCTAAATAGTATAATTGGAATTCAGTTAATTTTAATAGTTATGTAATATTAGTTTTATATAAAGATAAAAATGTGATATGATATATTTAAGAAGGTAGATGCTCCACTCACTTTGGGTGTATTGTTTAAGAGTTCTTTGAACTATTATTCGGTGGAGATATGCTTTTTTATTATGCAAAAAATATAGATTAATTTTATATCTATATTCTTAGGTATTATCTATTTCAACTACTCTACTATGTTTTATTTGATCCCAAGAGCAATTTTTCTTAAATAAACATGCTATATTAATTGGTAACCAACTAAGTAAAAATAAATCAAATATAAGTATTCCTCCAATATTTTCTATGATACTATTACCATAATGTTTTATTAAATAAGTTCTAAATATTATACCTAATAGTAATATACTTAAAGATATTAATAAACTATAATATATACTTGTAATATTTGGAGTATTAATAATCATAAATAATAATGATACAATAAAGGTAATAAAAATAACTATTTGCATAAATACGGTTAAATAAAACATAATTACATCTAAACAAATTAAACTTTTATTTTTAAATATATTTATGACTAATGGTTTAAAATAATATCTTAAACATTTTATTGTACCAAAAGACCATCTTTTTCTTTGTTTAATACTATCTTTTAAATTGACTACTTGTTCATCATAAAATAATGCATTTTCGTTATATGCTATTTTTTCATTATTAATTGCACACATCATAGTAAATTCTATATCTTCGGTTATTGTTTTGGGATTAAATCCATGTTTATCAATAACACTTTTTTTAACCATAAAACCTGTTCCATTTAAAAATGCTGATTTACCTAAATTGAATCTTGCTTTATTTATAAATAAACCTTGGATATAATACATAATTGCATAACTACTGCTTAACCAATTATCATTGATATTTTTAGTTTTTCTAAATCCCTGGACTACATTATAACCATTATTAAGTGATTCATTCATACTATTTAGAAAGTTATTATCTACAATATTATCAGCATCAAATATAACATAAGCATCAATAGTATTATCGTTACTTAGGTAATTATAAGCATATTTTAAGGCTTCTCCTTTGGAACTTATGTTATTTACTTCTAAAATATTAGCGTTAGTTTTTAATACTACTTCTTTTGTATTATCAGTACAATTATTTAATATTACATATGTTTTATATAAGGCATTAGGATATTTTTGTTTATTTAAACTTTTAATTAAATTAAGTATTACTTTTTCTTCATTTCTTGCTGCAATTAATATAGCAAATTTATGTTTTTTGTTTTTTATATTATTATTATTTTTCTTTTTTAATAGTCCTATACACATTATAATGAAATAACTAAAATATATAGTAATTATACTAATTAAGGTTATTAATAATATTTTCATATACACCTCTATAATTAAATATATGAAATAGTGTTAGATATAAGACTATATTTTATTTTAGCAAAAAAACATAGACAAAAATTATCTATATTTTTATTTCAATTTTTTTATATTTAACTAGTTATATGTTATTTATTGTTGCATTTTTTCTTCTATTTTTTTTATTTCTTCTACTGATTTATTAGTTACTTCACTTATTAAATTTATGTCCATATTTTTACTTAGCATATTTTTTATTATTTCATTAGATTCGTTTTCCATACCTCGTTCAATACCTTGCTTAATACCTTGTTCAATACCTTTTTCCATACCTTTTGCTAAAGCTTCTTTTGTAGCATCCATTGTAGCACAATATGTTTCATATGCAATAAATTTTTCTTTTTCCCATTCATGTAATAAGGCATCATTGCTATTCAATACAATCACTTCCTTCATTAATATTTGGGCTTTCTTTTCATCATATAACTCTAATAATATATCATATGCTTCCACATAAGTTCTTGCAGAAAAGAAAGCAAACCATATTGTTTCTCGTTTTCTATCTCCATTATAATATAACTCCCTGTAATTTTCAATATATTTTACATATACTTTTGGATTTTCACAAATTATTTTTTTAGTTATTTTATCATATTGTACTATTTCTCTTTCACTACATATTTTATTTTTTTCTAAAGCATTTATATTTAATTAAATTATTTTTTTATAAAACAAATCTCTATAGTCACTTTCTTTTGATACTTGACTATCTATTAATTTACCAATATATCTATCATTTCTTGTTTTTCTATATTCATATTTTACTCTATTTACTTCAATACTAAGTAATATGTCATCATTTAGTTTTAAGAAAACGTCTGCAATTTTCTTAAATTCATTATAATTATCTTTAATTGTTTCATTATTTAAAATACTTATTACTATGTCCTTATCTTTTTTGCCTAAGTCTTTCTTTAATACTTCCATTAAGAAATCTTTTAAAAAATCTTGCCTTCTTATAAATAGTGATTTAAACATATAATCAAATGTTAATGGTATCATAGACATTTTTTTATCTTCTGGTATTACTCTATTTAATCTTTTGTTTTTTTCTAACCCTTGTTTGTCTAATGCTTCTAATGTTTTTCTATAATCTTTTTTTACTTCTAATTCTAGTACTTTTGTCATATTCTTCACCCTTCTTTCCATAAATTAATTATATATAATTATATTTTTTAAGTAAATTACTATTTATAATAAATTTAACTTTTTTTAAAATTTCTTGCTCATTTTTTCACCAAACTATATATATTAATTTATATTTATTTTATATATCCCTATTTATTCTTTTTATTAATTTTAAGTTCATGTCATAATATCTTACCTCCCTACACTTACATTATTATAAAAATAATTGCAAATTACTTCTTTTTTTATAAAAAAAATACATCTTGGTGTAAATATTACCAAAGATTTATAAAATTGTTACAATATAATTATAAACAAAAAAATAATACTTAAAAACTAAGCATTATTTAATTTTTTATACATATTAATTTTATTTTTTATTTTTATTCTATGTAATATATGACTTTTAGGAATAATTTTATATAAATACTCTAATTTTTCTAAGTCTTGTTTATTTTTCTCTTTAAATAAATTACTATTTTCTTTTAATAAATAAGGGCCAAAATATATTTCTTTTTTGTTATATTTTTCCTTTCCTTTTTTAAAACTAATTATAGTATATATTATATTATTATCTTTAACTAGTTTTTCACTATCTATATAGTAATTTAATTCTAGTATTCTTTCTCTTAAAAAGTCTATATGATTATTACTTTGAATAATAATGTTATCTACATTAATTAATTTTTTTTGATTCATACGAAGTATTCCTACGATTGTATGACTACCCATACCTGATATTACTATAGTATCTATTTCATTACTATTAATATTATCTAATCCGTTAGATAGTCTAGTTTCAATAAATTTATCTAATTTATACTTCTTAATATTTTTTTTAGCTTGTTCTAAAGCATTTTCATTAATATCTGAAGCAATAATTTTAATATTTTTTCTATTTTTATATAAATAAATATCAAGTAGAGCATGATCACAACCTATATCTACCATTTTTATGTTATCTGGGATAAAGGATGCTATTTCTTTTAATCTATTAGATAAATTATTCATTTAAGAAATCCTTTAATTTTCTACTTCTTGATGGATGGCGTAATTTTCTTAAAGCTTTGGCTTCAATTTGTCTAATTCTTTCTCTAGTTACTCCAAACATTTGTCCTACTTCTTCTAATGTTTTACAACTTCCATCATCTAGTCCAAATCTAAGTCTTAATACTTGTTCTTCTCTTTCTGTTAAAGTAAGTAATACATCACTTATTTCATCTTTTAACATTTCATGAATAGTATATTCTTCAGGAGACATACTTCTTTCATCTTTAACAAAGTCTCCAAGGTGTGAATCATCTTCTTCACCAATTGGTGTTTCTAAGCTTACTGGATCTTGTGCAATTTTTAAGACTTCTCTTATTTTATCTGGAGAAATACCCATTTTTTTAGATAATTCTTCATCAGTTGGTTCTCTATTTAATTCAAGAGTTAATTGTCTTTGGCAACGAGATAGTTTATTAATTGTTTCAACCATATGTACTGGTACTCTTATTGTTCTTGCTTGATCGGCAATAGCACGTGTAATTGCTTGACGAATCCACCAAGTTGCATAAGTAGAAAATTTATAACCTTTATTGGAGTCAAACTTTTCTACTGCTTTCATAAGTCCAATATTACCTTCTTGAATTAAATCAAGGAATAACATACCACGACCAACATATCTTTTAGCAATAGATACTACTAAACGAAGATTTGATTCTGCCAAAATATTTTTTGCTTCTTCATCACCATTGACAATTCTTTCGCTTAATTTAGTTTCTTCTTCAAGGGAAAGCAAGCTAATTTTACCAATTTCCTTTAGGTACATTCTAACAGGATCATTTACTGTTAATTCTTTAGCAATAGTAGAATCTTTTAAAATGTCTTCTAAATCTTCTCCACCAGTAACATTACTTTCATCACTTCCAATATCATCTTCAGCAACAATTTCAATTCCTGCACTAACCAAAGCATCATATAAGTTATCTAATTCCTCACTATCTAAATCTATTCCTTTTAAATCATTTGCAAGAATTTCATAAGTTATAAAACCATTTTCTTTACCTTTTTTAATTAATTGTTGTTTTTTTTCTTCAAAAAGATTATTTGTTTTATTTTCTTCTTTCTTTATATTTTCTACTACTTTCTCTTTTTCTTTCATGATTTCACTCCTTTTATTTCCATGATTTTATTTAATATTTCTGCTTTCTTTATAGGATCAATTTCTTTTCTTAAATCACTTTCTAAGGTTTTTATTCGATCTTTTTTTAAATAATTATTAACTACTTTTATATAATCACTTATTTCTTCCATAGTATATTCTTCTTTATTAATATAACCTATCACTTTATTTAAAGTACTTAATAATTCATTATTTTTAGAAATATAACTTATAAATGAAGAGATATTTATAATATTATACTTATTATAAAAACTTGCTATTTCATTATATAAGTATCTTATTAAATCATCAGGAAAATATATTACTTTACCTTCGACTTCTTTTATTACTTTATAATCATTTAACATATAATATATTAAATGGTATTCTGCTATTTCTACTTGCGATAATTTCTCTTTTTTCTTAACTAACTCTCTATATTTTACTACTTCTTTTTTATTTTGTAAATAATTATTATATTTATTCTTTAAAGTATCGTAATTTATGTTATAATTTGTAGATAATTTTTTTAGGGTTAATTCTACTAAAATAGGATCTTCTACTTTAACTAATTCACTTATTGCTTCATCAATATATTTAGATATATCTGTTAAGTCAGTTAAGTTTTTATTACTTTTAAGCATCTGCATTTTAAATTCTATTGGAGTAATAGTATTTTCTATTTGATACTTAAATGAATCACTTCCATATTTTAAAATGTATTCATCCGGATCTAAATCTTCAGGCAATCTTATTATTCTTGGAGTTATGCCATTATCTTCGAGCATTTTTAAACTTGATACTGTAGCATCTTCTCCTGCTTTATCTCCATCAAAACATAGAATTATATTATCAGTCATTTTTCTTAATAATTCAATGTGTTCTTTAGTAAAGGCAGTTCCCATGGTAGCAACGCAATTATTTATTCCAATGGTACTTGCTCTAATTACATCCATGAAACCTTCCATTACTATTACATAATCTGTTTTCTTTAAACTATCTTTAGCATTATGATAATTATACAATAAATTACCTTTTTTAAAGATATCTGTTTCCATTGTATTTATATATTTAGAATCACTCTTAGTATTATATATTCTACCTGAGAATGCTACTACTCTACCTTTTAAATCAAATAATGGAAACATTATTCTATTTAAAAATTTATCTTGACTACGATCATTAGTTAATCCTAAATCTATTAACCTAGTTATATCGTAATTTTTATTAACTAAATATTCTGTTATAATTGATTTATTTAAAGATAAACCTATTTTAAATTTTTTAATAGTGTCTTTATCTATTTTTCTATTAGTTAAGTATTGGGTGGCACTTTTACCTAAGGAAGTATATAAATTATTTTGATATATTTTACAAGCATAATCATATATTTCATAATCTTTAGTATGTTTATCTTGGACCACGTTACTTGTAGTATCTTGTAAGTCATAGCCCTTTTCTTTTCCTAATAAGATAACTGCTTCATGAAAAGAAATGTTATTATATTTAGCAACAAATGTAAAAACATTACCAGATTCACCACATGAAAAACATTTATATATTTGTTTATCAGGACTAACACTCATACTTGCATTATGATCATCATGAAATGGACATAACCCAAAATAATTTTTACCTCGTTTAGATAATTGTACATATTTAGAGATAACTTCGACTATATCACATCTATTTTGAATTTCATTAGTTAATTCATTAGAAATATATGCCATATGTTACCTCCTTAATTTTATTTATTATCTTTATTTATATCATCAGTTATAAACATAGCATCTCCGAATGAGAAGAATCTATATTTATCTTTTACTGCTTCATTATAAGCATTAAGTATAATTTCTTTACTTGATAAGGCTGATACTAACATTATTAAAGTTGATTTTGGTAAATGGAAATTAGTAATAAGTGCATTTACTGCCTTAAATTCAAATCCAGGATAAATAAAGATATCAGTGTATCCTGAAACAGGTTTAAAGCTATCATACTTATGAATTATAGTTTCTAATGTTCTGGTACTTGTAGTACCTACACTTATAATTCTTCTTCCTTCTTGTTTTGCTTTATTTAAAGTATTTGCTACTTCTTCACTCATCATATAAAATTCGCTATGCATCTTATGTTTAGTAACATCAGTTACATTAACTGGTCTAAAAGTACCAAGTCCAACATGTAGGGTAATATAACATATAGTTACACCTTTGTCTTCTATTGCTTTAAGTAATTCTTTAGTAAAATGAAGACCTGCAGTTGGAGCAGCAGCACTACCAATATTTTTAGCATATAGTGTTTGATATCTATCATTATCCTTTAAAGTTTCTTTAATATATGGTGGAAGTGGCATAGAACCTAAATGATCTAATATTTCATAAAGTATTCCGTTATAAATTAATTCAAAGTGTCTTATTCCGTCTTCCAAAACTTTAACACATTTGGCTTTTAGTTCGCCATTACCAAAAGATACTATTGTACCTTCTTTTATTCTTTTGGCAGGTTTAGTTAAACATTCCCAAACATTATCACCAATATCTTTTAAAAGTAATACTTCAATAACAGCATTAGTAACTTCCTTTGTTCCAATTAATCTAGCAGGTATAACCTTAGTATCATTTAATACTAAGACATCCCCCTTATGTAAATAATCTATAATATTATGAAATACTTCATGTTTTATTTCTCCAGTATTTTTATCTAATATCATTAATTTAGAACTATCACGTTTTTTTATTGGAGTTTGTGCAATTAATTCTTCAGGTAAATAATAATCAAAATCATCAGTTTTCATATAAACACCTCCATAAACGCTAATATTATACCATAAAATACAACATTTTTAAACAAAATTAGTTTTTATTTTTAAAATATATCTTAAAATGTAAAACATTTATTATCTAATAAATCAAAAAAATCTTACATATAAATATAATATGCAAGATAAGATTCATAAATGGCGGAGTGAGAGGGATTTGAACCCTCGCAGCAGTTTCCCACTCTACACCCTTAGCAGGGGCGCCTCTTCAGCCTCTTGAGTATCACTCCATTTATTGGCTACATGTATAATTTTAATAGAAAAATAGTATTTTGTCAATTAGTTTTTATAAATTTATTAAAAAAATAAGTTTTTAGCTTATTTTAGTTAATTTTATTTTGTCATCTTTCTTATATAAATTTAACATTTCTATAATTATCTTTTTTTCTTCTTCTAAATCATTAGTATTATTTAATTTTCTATCATATTCAATTATTTTACTATTTAGTAATTCATCATCATTATAATAAGTATTTACTATAACTTCTTCACCATAAACTTCTTTTATTTTATTTATATTATCTTTTGATTTAGTTATACCTATTATTGTTTTATATAAATTATCTTCTTCATAGTAAATATAACTATAATTAACTGCACTTGCTCTCATATTATCATAACTACTATAAGCACCACTTTGTATTAAATAAATAGTATTATTATCTATTGATAACATATTATCTGTAAAATAAATTTTATATACTAGTATTCCACAAATTGAACCTAGGGAACTAGAAATTAAAATAGATATAATTATTTTTCTTAATGTTTCTTTCATTTTTTATCACCAAGAAAATTATATTATATCTATATTAAATATTTTGTCGAATTAAATTTATTTAAACTTTTATTGGTAGATAAGCATAATTATATATTTCATTTGTCGCAGAAATAGTAAATTCTCCGATTAAATATGCTTTAACACTATTATTATTATCAGTTTTATCTAAAGTATCATTCAAATAATTTATATAATCTTTTAACGTTTGAGTAGTATCTTCTTCATTAATATTATCTATTAATTTTTCTTTATCTATAATGTAGAGGTTGTTAATTTTATAATTAATTATTATATTATTTATTTTTTCACAATAATTATTAGTATTACAATAACTAGAATTAGATTTTATATTTATATATTTATCTTTTGTATCATTTATTAATTTATTCATAGAAACATTTTCTATATAATAATTTTTTATAGTATTTAAAGCGTATATTCCATCAATATTAGAGTATCTTGATTTCATATCATATACTTTATATACTCTAGTAAATGCTACATATAAACTAGTCATTATTGTGGCTACAATTACTGTTACTATTATTACTTCCACTAACATAAAACCTTTGTTATTTAATTTATTTTTTTTCAATTTAACCACCTTTACTCTTGCTTATCTTCAAATAATATTATATAATATTAATAGAATAAAATCAAGTAAAATAGTTCTTCTATTTTGGTATAAAAAGGATAAGAAAGTTGGGAAAGTATGGATAATAAAAATATTGATAATACTAATAATAATGTTAATGAAGAAAAAAATGATAAAATAAATTTTGAATCTACCCCAGTTGTAGACTCAGTTAATGAGATAATTGTTAACTCTGCTAAAATGAATGCAAGTGATATACACTTTGACCCTACTGCGGATGGATTAAAGGTTAGAATAAGAATTGATGGAATACTTAATACTTATTATGAAATACCTAATGATATTAAGCAAAATATTATAACAAGAATTAAGATATTATCTGGTATGAATATTACTGAAACAAGATTACCACAAGATGGTGCAATAAAAAGTAATATTAAAGGTATGAATTTGGATTTACGTGTATCTACTTTACCTACTAAACATGGAGAAAAAATAGTTATTCGTATTTTAGATTATTCAATGAGTTTAAAAGGTATTGAATATTTATGTTTTAGTGAAATAAATTATAAAAAAATATTAAAAATGATTGAAGCACCAAATGGTATTATATTAGTTACTGGTGCTACAGGTAGTGGTAAATCTACTACACTATACTCTTTCTTACAAAAATTAAATACTGATGGAGTAAATATTATAACAGTTGAAGACCCAGTTGAAATGGAAATAAAAGGAATAAACCAAGTACAAGTTAATAGTGATATTGGATTAGACTTTGCTACAGTATTAAGAAGTATTTTAAGACAAGACCCTAATGTTATAATGATCGGAGAAATAAGAGATAGTGAAACAGCAAGAATAGCCGTAAGAGCGTCAATTACAGGACACTTAGTATTATCTACAATACACACTAATAACTCACTTAATACTATTGAAAGATTACTTGATATGGATGTTGAAAGATATTTACTTGCAAGTGCTTTAACTGGTATTGTATCTCAAAAATTAGCTAGAAAATTATGTGATAAATGTAAAAAAGAAAGACCTACTACCCAAACAGAAAAAATGATGTTTAAAAAAATATTAGGACTTGATGTAGAAAAAACTTATGAACCAGTTGGATGTGAACATTGTTCTCATGGATTTAAAGGTCGTGTTGCAATACAAGAAGTATTACTTATTACCCAAGAAATAAAAGATGCAATAAGCGAAGGACAAAGAAAAGAACAATTAAGAAATTTAGTTTATACTAAAGATGTAATTACTTTATTACAAGATGGATTATTTAAAGTTATCGCTGGTTTTACTACATTTAATGAAATATTAAAACTTGTTGAACTTGATGATGAATTAAATATAGAAAAATAAAATTAGATTCACAAAAATCTAATTTTTTTCATTCTAATTTAATACTATCTAATTCATCTGCTATTTCTAATTGGGCTTTTAATAATGAGGTTACTCTATTTTTATATACTACAATATTTTTTCTTAAGGTTGCTGCTTCATTTTGAGTTTTTTCTGCTTCGATTAAGGCTTCGTGAATTATCGCATTAGCATTTCTTTTGGCGTCTTCAATCATCATTGTACTTTCGGCTTTTGCAAGACGTTTCATTTGTTCAGCAGCATCATCGGCTGCAAGTATAGCATTAGATAATTTCTTATCTATACTACCTACATTCTCTAACTTTTTTTCTAATGATGATATTTTATTTTTATAAGTAATATTTTCGTTATTTAACATTTCAAGTTTTCTAATAACAATATCTACGAATTTATTTACTTCTTCAATATCATAGCCATTTTCCTTTATCGTAAATCTTTTCATAAGTCACCTCAAATTACTCAAATTAATTCCATTCTAGTTCAAGTTCTTCTTTTTTCTTACCTTTATTATCATCATCCGAAATACTACCCTCAACATTTACATTTTTTGGAGTACATAAAAATATACCTCCACCTATTTTTTGTAAATCTCCACCAATTGCATAAACAGTACCGCTTAAAAAATCTACTATTCTTTTAGCTTGATCAGGTGTAACTCTTTTCATATTGACAACAACAGTATTTTTCTTTTTTAAATGATCTGCAATTTGTTGACTTTCAGAAAAAGCCCTAGGTTCTAAAAGAATCATTTTCCCACTTGATGGTAAAGTAACATTATCAGCATTATAATATTCTTCTTCAGTATCTTCAACTTCTTCAGTAATCATTCTTTTTAATTTACCAAGTGCCATAATAATCTCTCCTATCTTTAATCTTATAATAATTTTAGCATAGTTTATCAAAAAATACAATATATTATTAGAAAAAAGTTATAGAATTTATTTCCATAACTTAATAAAATTTATATTAATTTTAATTTCTAAATTCTTTATTATACTTAGGCATTCCATCAAAAGCCCCGTTTAAATACATTTTTTCAATATTTTGTGATTCTCTTGGACTTTCATCAGAAAATCTTTTAATTTTCGTACCATCCTTCGAATCAAAACTAAATGAATAAATTTGATCTGGTCTTAATATTGTTGTATCTAGCAAATTAGTTGAATGAGATGTAAAAAATATTTGAGAATTCTTACTATTATTAAAGAAATATCTAATTAATGCTTCTTCTAACTCATTATGAAGTCCACTACTAAACTCATTTATTATAATCATACAATCATTTTTAGTAGCGTAAATAATTGGAAGAATTAAATTTATAAATGCTTTATTACCAGTAGATTCTAATGGTAATGGCATAACAAATTTAGTATCATTTTTCCTAACTCCAATTATTTCTTTTTGTAAATTTATAGCAATACCATTAGAATTCTTATTAAAAACTATCTCACTATTATACCCTATCTTTTTAATAAAATCATTTAACTTTGAAGCATCATTTACTTCAGCATACTTTTCTATAAATTGTTCAGAAATTCTTGCAGTATTATATGACTTAACTAACCTATTCCCCATCATACAATTCATATATAAAGAATTTTTCAAGAAATCAAACCATTTATTTAAAATAACATCATTATTTAATCTAGTATTATAATATTCTAACTTTAATAAAGATAAACTTGAATTTATATCATTATTTTCTTTTTCTTCATTAAAATAAGTTTTACCATTTTTACCATTTCTTTTTAATTTTAAATTATCATTTACGTATAATTCTTCACACTTAATTGTATTACCTTCAAACTCAATATAATACTTAATAATATTATTTTCTACATTAAAGATATATGTTAAATTATATTTTATTCCCTTAGTATACATAGATTTTTTCATAATAAATTCAGGTTCAACATTATCTAATAATATATTTAATAATAAAATTATAGACTCTAATACTTGTGTCTTACCAGAAGCATTTTCTCCTACAAATAAAGCCCCTTTTAATATCCTATTATCTCCAACATTAGTCTCTTCTAATATCTTATAATTAGTAGCTCTAAAATCAAATACAGTTTCTTTAATAAAAGTTGTATATTCTTTTAATATTATATTAGTTAACATCTTATCACACCTTAATACATTATGTTGCATTTTGTATAAAAAATACACTTAAACCAAAAATGTAATTTTTTAACATTGACAAATTTATCAGTTTTTATTTTAACATTTATAATTCTTATATAACTTAGCAACAGATATATTAGACATATGACTTTTTATTTTAACATCTACATCTATTTTACCAACCGGTGAAGGGAATTCGGTGCTTACACCACCTCATCACCTAACATTAACCGCAAGTTTAATACCAAAACACTTACCGTTTGTGACGGCACATAGTGCCTACCTAGGGCACGCATGCCAAATTAATGGAGTCTCTTATTTTTTGCCAATTCCTTATCTATTGTTTCTTTGATGAAAGAATCTGCTATTTGGGGAAGTCGAAGCTAAAGTTGGTTGGGGAGGAATACCCCTATGTTGATTCTATCATATCAACTATTTTTGTTTTAGGAGTATTCGACCTCGAACTACCGTTCTCGGATAGTCTAGGCAGAAAGCGAAACCAAGGCGGCACGAGACGAGTAGCTAGTGTAGTCGCCGCCAAAGTAGTTGATGAAGCTGAACACGCCTGCAGCAGAACCATTGACATAGACGCCGCCGCGACCGAACCAAGCACGGCTGGAATACGGGAAGTACGCGTAATCTCCATACCAACCGCCTGAATTTGAAGCAGATAATAAAGTCTCAGCAGTTGCATCTCCTAATCTTCCTCTATTGTATGCTGTTTGATTAGTACTATTACTACTATCGTAAGCATACGTTGTTACATATTTTGCTGTGTCAGTAGTATACCAACTACTTGCAAAACTACTATTTGATGGATAAAATGTATAGCCCGTTGTTACACTAGACATATTACCCATAACATATTCCCATAAACCACCTGACATATCATATACTCCAGTAATATTACCAGTTGTACTTGCTAATTTTCCATATGTACCATTATATTGATTTGCTGCGGTAGTACAAGTTGTTGATGAACTACCTGCTGATACAGTGTTTGCTCCTATTCCTGTTATAAAATTACTGCAGTTATTTATTGTTACTTCTGTACAACTTCCATCTGTACATCTACCATATTTTGAATTTGTTAAGTATGCTACTGCTCCCCATTCAAAGTTAGTTAACATATGTGAGTCAGTATTTATTCTTGATGTTGAAAGTCCATATATATTACTACTTGTTTGCATGTTTTGTATTACTGTATTTATATTACTTACTGTAATACTTCTCCAACTATTAACGTTTGGTAAAGACCTTACTGTTAAATTTGTTACATTACCTCCACCATCTGTTGCAGTTGGATTACTACTTGATATTTCGTATTTGCTTATCCAAAAGCCTCTTAGTTCGTCATTGCCAAATGTGAATGCTGGATGAGTGTAATATTGTCCATTGGAACCTGTACAAGTTTCTGCGGTTGTTGTAGATAAATCTACTCCGCCATTTGCACTATCTACATTATAATTATATTCACAATTAATTGTACCTGTTGAACCAGTTCCTACTTCAAATACTATATCTATTCCTTCCGTTTTTGCATTATATGCATAAGTTGACTCTGCTCCTGCTTGTTTTGATATATTCCATACTTTATATTTATATCTTGGTATCCATACATAGTATGCTAATATGTCTGATTGTGCTATTTCAGTGCCATATTCGGCATTTTGATATGTACTTCTATTGGTATCACTTACTAATACTGCGTTTGCCCATTTTTGATTATCATAATTATACCAAGTATTAGGTCTTGTTACAGTGCCTGTTTTCTGACTTAAAGGTTCTCCTGCTGGAAATGTTGTAATTAAGTTTGATGCATACTTTAATATTAAGTCAGAATCATTTTTAGTTATTACTCCATCGCCATCTATATCGGCACAGACTAATGTACTATCAGAAGATATAGTTAGCTTACCAGAAATAATTTGTAATATACGATTTGCATCAAAAACATCAATTGTACCATCACCATTTACGTCTCCTAATTTATTACATGTGGCAGTTACTTTTTGTGGAATAGCATCTTCTTTTAGTACTTTAGTTACATTATTACCATTACTATCAGTAGTAGTTTCATATCTTATTGGTATTAATCCTTGGACTAAATCAGGACTATTTGGTTCATTAGTTACTATATCATACTCATCAGTTATTAGTGTATATCCTTCTGGTATTATTAAATCTCCACCATTTTTATAACCACTTATTACTGATAAGGTTACTTGCATATTAGAGTCACTATTATTTACTATTGCTATTGAGATATTTTTTTCTGAGTTAGCGTTTAGTGTTCCTTGTGAAGAGTTTTCACTAGTATTTACTATACCTACTAGAGAATTTTCTGGCATAGTGGTAGGATTATCCATTTTATAAACTACACCATATGTAATTGAATCATTATATGGATTTGTTACTGCAATATCATATATTTTTGTTTTTCCTGCTTCTAAATTTATAGTCCAAGTAGCATTATCTGATATATCAAATGTATATGATAAATCATAATCTGTTGTAGTATTTTGTGTTACATTTACATTTAAGGCATAAGTAATAGATAAAGCTGCTACTACTAATGCTAAGACTATAAGTGAAGTAAATATTAATTTTTTATTATCCATATATATTCCTACTTTCTATTATTTTATCTATTAAAATGATATCATAAAAATTAATTTTATACAAGTATTTAATTAAAATATTTACATAAATATAAAATATGTGATATACTTAAATTAGGGTGATAATAAAATGAAAGAAAAAACAATAAATGTAGTTAAATGTATTTTTTTATTTCTACTATTTTTTACTATTAGTGCTATACCAGTATTAATATTTAGAATAGATATAAATAAATTTAATGACTTAGATAAGGTAATTTATTCTTTAAGTTGTAGTTTACTTTTTTTAAGTATAATAATGTTATGTTACAGAAAAACATTAGTTAAAGATTTTAAGCCATATTTTAAGAATTTTGGTAAAAACTTTGAAAATTCTTTTAAATATTATTTAGTTGGTGTAGGAGTAATGATATTTAGTAATTTAATTATTACATTATTATTTCAAGGAGATTTATCTACTAATGAAAATACAGTTAGATCTTATATTAATGCTTCACCACTTCTTATGGCAATAGATATATCTTTTTATGCTCCACTTGCGGAAGAATTATTATTTAGAAAAAGTGTTAGAGATGTAGTTAAAAATAAATGGTTATATATCTTTATAAGTGGTTTTATTTTTGGAGGTATGCATGTTATTGGAACTGAAGGATTAATTGGTTTATTATATTTAATTCCATATTGTAGTTTAGGTTTTACATTTGCATATATTTATGCTAAAACTGATAATATATATTCTTCAATTATGTTACATTTCATGCATAATACTTTAACATTAATTTTACTTCTTGTTGGAGCAAGCCTATAATGAAAAAAATATTAAAAATATTTATAACAATAATTATTTTAATTATATTATTACTTCTTTATAGTAGGTTTATAGGTACGATTGGATTAAATACTAAAGAATATACTATTGAAGATAATAATATTAGTAATGATTTTGATGGAATAAAAATAGTACATTTTTCTGATATGCATTATAAAAGAATGATAACTAAAGATAGAATAGATAAAATAATTAATGAAATTAATTTAATAAATCCTGATATTGTTATATTTACTGGAGATTTAATTGATCAAGATAGTGAAATAAATGAAGATGATATAACTTATTTAAAGAAAGTATTATCTAAAATAAATGCTAAATATGGTAAATATAGTGTAATTGGTAATCATGATTATTCAATAGATATTGAAATATTAAGAAGTATTTATAAAGAAAGTAATTTTAATTTATTAGAAAATAGTTATGATATAATATATGGAAAAGATAATAATAAACTATATATTGGAGGAATAAGTACTGGAGCATTTAGTGATATAGTACTTAATAAAATGAAATATGATGAAGAAAGTTATAAAATAATTATTCTACATGAACCAGACTATACAGATGAAATAATTAGTTTAAATCCTAATCTTATTTTAGGAGGACATTCTCATAATGGTCAAGTAAATATACCATATTTAAAGAAATATTTTGTACCTACTGGATCAAAAAAATATTATGATGAACATTATTTAGTAAATAATACTAATTTATATATATCTAGTGGTATTGGAGTAAGTAGATATAATTTTAGATTATTTAATCATCCTTCGATTAATTTCTATAGGATAAATAAAAATTAGGATTATTACTTTTTAAGTAATAATCCTTTTATTATACTCTTTTAGCTATTATTAATAAGAATTTATTTTCATAATTACTATATTCTTTTTTAGTAGAACAAGTTTGTATTATTAATATTTTATCATCTTTATTTACTAATACATTAGTATCATACATAGATTTATTTTTTAATTTTAATATATGATTATAGTATTCATCTTTAGTATTAAATTTCATTTTATTATAATAATCCCAATCTGATACTTCAACATAAACAGAAAATATTTCATATTTATATTTATTTAAATTAGTTTGTAAATATAAATATTTATTTTCATCATAATAACTTTTATTATAATAATTTTCTAATACTTTAAATGGTAAATTATAATAATTAGAATTATGTCCATATATTATTAATTTATCACTATTATTAATATCATTTCTATAATCTAAAAATGTTTGACCTCTCCAGTTAGATTCGTGATATACGGTATGTTCTAGATAGTAATCATTATCTGTTGACTGCATAACTATTTCATTTAATGTATCATCACTATTAGATAAAATACCTACTATATCATTATTATTATATTTATTTCTTACTTTATTTAATTCTTCTTCATAATCAATTTTATTTATTTCATAATTAACTTCAATTGTATTAGAATTAATTATTTTACTTTTTAAGGTATTATTATATTTATAAATATAAAATGTAAGAATAGATACAATTAACATAACAAGTAATATAATTATAATATAATGTTTATTAGTATTTTTCATAATAGTTTTCCCCCTTAATTAGTCATATATGATAACATATATTTACTATTATGTCAATATGTATGATACAATTGTTTGATAGAAAAAGAATTGTATTATTTACAATTCTTTATTTTCTAGAAACATATTTTCCATCTTTTGTACTTACAATTATTTCTTCACCTTGTTCAATGAATAGAGGTACTTTAACTAACATACCAGTTTCTACAATTGCATCTTTAGTAGCATTAGTTGCAGTATTTCCTTTAATTGCAGGTTCAGTTTGAGTAATCTTGAAATCAATTTTTTCAGGAAGTTCAATACCTAACATTTCACTTTCATAAAAGAATATTAGAACTTCTAAACCTTCTTTTAAGTATTTTGCTTCATTAGCTATTTGACTCTTATTTAATTCTACTTGTTCATAAGTTTCCATATTCATAAAACTATATGTATCTCCGGTAGCATATAAGAATTGCATCTTTTGTTTTTCTACATGAGCTGTAGGAACTTTAATACCTGAATTAAATGTATATTCTGCGATAGAACCAGTTCTTAAATTTCTAAGTTTTGCTTTTACTATTGCAGCACCTTTACCAGGTTTTACATGTTGAAATTCTAATACTTGATATAAATTTCCTTCATAACTAATTGTAACACCTGTTTTAAAATCATTAACATTTATCATATTTTATTCTCCTTAACTATTTCTTTTCTTTGTGTTTTGTAGTCTTACGACAAGTATTACAGAACTTATTTAATTCTAAACGTTCAGTAGTATTCTTTTTATTTTTACTAACTGTATAGTTAGAGTTTTTACATTCTTCACATACTAATGATACTAAAACTCTATTTTCATTTTTCTTAGCCATAATTTCCCTCCTTCAAAAACATCTATATAATTATATCATATAATTTTTATTTTGTAAAAAAAATATGCTTTTTTTTAGAAAAAATTACACATTTTCTTTATATTTTATATTATTTAAAATTAAATACATTCCTTTTTCTAATGAACTATATACTATATCATCATTTATATTCTTAATTTTATTTAATTGTTCACTTTCTTTTATACTATATGGGCCACTAGATAAAGTTATTAAATATACTTCTTTATTTTTACTTACAAAGTATGCATTAATACTTTTTATTGCTACTAATTCATTATTTTTATATGCATACATATCTTGTAATACTAATTTAAAGTTAAAATTAGTAATATTATAGTCTTTATAATATACTTGATATGACCCACAATTATTATTTTTTAAATAATTATTTGTATTATTGATGACAGAAACAATTCTTTTATTTAAGTCTTCTTCTTCTTTTAAAAGTCCATCACTTAAAAACATCTCGGTATTATTATTATATTTTGCTAAAAAGAATACATTAGATTTAATATCTTTTTTTATTATTTCAAAATTATCTAATAATGGTACACTATAATTATTTGCATCAATTAGGGTATTTAATTTATTAGTTATTTCTATTACTTTTTCTTTCATATTTCCTCCGTTTATAGTGAGACGCTATACATTCCTTGACCTCTTCTTTGATCCTCGAAAACACTTGGTGACCATACTATACTAGAATTTTCTCTACTTGCCGGATCTGCTACTATAATATTACCATATTCATCTATTCCTGTTAAGACAATAAAATGTCCATCTCCAGTTGTAAAATCTCCGTGCCCCATGTGAGCAATAATATAATTGCCAGCTTCTAATGATGCTATAATATTTTCCTTAGTTTGTTCTTCCTTTGTATAACTAACACCATACTCATTAAATATGTCATCAAAAAAGGCATCTTCAGTTCCACCACTAACTAAATGATTCAATGAAGAACTATAATTACATGCTATTTGTGGTGTAACATCTTCATCTAGTAAAGTAGAAAGTATCATTGCTGCACATGTCGGTCCGCAACCGGAGTCTGCTATTGTTGAACCGCCATATTTTTCTCCTTCATAATCATATTGATTATAATAAACGAACTCTTTACCATATAGTCTACTCTTTTTTAAAGCAGTTTGATAATCCTTGGAATTATTAAATACAACATCTCTAATTACACTATTTAATTCTTCAATATCTGCACCAATTTCAATAGCTAAATCTTGATACCCTTTTATTTCATAATTTAGTCTTTCTATTATTGCATCAACATTAGCATTAATGTTATCATTCACTAGATCGTTAACATTTATTGAGCATTCACATTCAACTAATCCCGCTAATTCTTGAATTGCACCAATTGCATCTGTTATTGCCGAAGCAACTTCGTTTCCAACAATTTCTAATCTAATTATTTGTCTTCCTGCTTCAATATAATCAAATTCTATTTTTCCATACCTACCATAATCAGGAGTGCTTACAATTTCTTCAACATTTTCTTCATTATTTTTTTCATTGTATCCCATCTTTATTCTCCTTACTATAAACTTGCTAATTCACTTTCTAACTCCCGAATTTGATTTTCAAGAGTTTCTATTTGTTCGGTTAACTCTGCTATTTTTTCTGCTGCTGCTGCTAAAACTATGCCTGCTGCACTACTAACTTGTGCAATTGCACCATCTGAACTGCTTAAATTGTTAAAACACTCAACACATTCATCTCTAACACTTCCAATTGTATCTTTCCAATATATATCCATATTGTCTCTTAGCCATGTAAAAGTAGTATTACCTTGTTTCAAAACATTTACACCATCACTATTTGTTCTAGACATGCATTCATTAACTTTTTCAACTGCTGCATTTATTTTTTCTAATTTTTCTGTTAATGGGGTAAGTTCTTCATTAAGTTGACTAATTTGATTATTTAATTCTGCAATTCTTTTAGCTTTTTCTTCATCAGCGTCTGTTGTGTCGCTACTACTATTTTCAGTACTTTCTTCTACATTAGTACTTTCTTCAATATTTGATTCTTCAATCGCCATTATAACACCATCCCTACGTTCCTTATAATCGTATTATATCAAAAATATTTGAAGTTGTAAATGATTTGCAGAAAATATCAAAAAAAATAAGAGATTAACCTCTCTTAAATATTCATATTAATTATTTTCTTTATATTTTATATTATTTAAAATTAAATACATACCTTTTTCTAATGAACTATATACTATATCATCATTTATATTTTTAAGATTATTTAATTGTTCACTTTCTTTTAAACTATATGGACCACTAGATAAAGTTATTAAATATACTTCTTTATTTTTACTTACAAAGTATGCATTAATACTTTTTATTGCTACCAATTCATTATTTTTATATGCATACATGTCTTGCAATACTAGTTTAAAATTAAAGTTATTAACATTATAATCTTTATAATATGCTTGATATGCTCCATAATTATTATTTTTTAGATAGTCATTTGTATTATTAACAATAGAACTAATTCTTTTATTTAAGTCCTCGTTATCCTTTAGTGTTCCATCGCTTAAAAACATCTCTGTATTATTATTATATTTTGCTAAAAAGAATACATTAGATTTAAGATCTCTTTTTTTTATTTCAAAATTATCTAATATTGGTACACTATAATTATTAGCATCAATTAGAGTATTTAATTTATTTGTTATTTCTATTACTTTTTCTTTCATAATTCCTCCTTTTATGGTGAAACACTATACATTCCTTGTCCTCTTCTTATACCTGCGATATAAGATATGTCATAACTTCCGTTATTTTCACTATTATAAGGATCCATTACCATAACTTTACCATTTTCATCTATTCCTGTTAAGACAATAAAATGTCCTACGCTGGTGAATTCGCTTTTTCCAACATGGGCAATGATATAATTACCGGATTCTAATGAGGCTGCAATATTATCAGCAGTTTGCTCTTCTTTTGTATAACTAACTCCATATTCGTTAAATATATCATCAAAGAAAGGATCTTCTGTTCCTCCAACAACAAGATGATGATTTTCTGCACTATAATCGCATGCCATTTTTGGAGTAATATCCTCGCCAAGTATGGTAGAAAGCACCATAGCAGCGCAAGTTGGCCCACATCCAGATATTGCTATTGTTGAAGTTCCATAACTCACATTTTCATAATTTCTTTGATTATAATATACAAAGTCATTAATACCACGTCTAGCTCTTTTTAAAGAGGCTTGATAATGCTTGTCATTATTTGCAACAGCACCATCAACAATACTATTTAATTCTTCAATGTCAGTACCTATTTCTACACATAAATTTCTATAACCATCTACTAAATAGTTCATTCTTGTTTCTATATATTCAACAGTATTATTTAAATTATTATTTATTATATCACTAGCATTAATGGTACATTCGTAATCAACTAATCCTGCTAATTCTTGAATTGCACTAATTGTACTAGAAATTGTTGAACTTACATTATTTCTAATGATTTCCAATTGTCTTAATTGTCTTGAAGCTTCAACATAATCAAATTCTACTTTACCGTATTTACTAAGATCTGCACTCATATTTTCACCCTACCCTAAATTTGCAAGTTCATTTTTTTTAGCTTCTAATTGTTCTTCTAGTTCAGCTATTTTATTTTTTATTTCTGTAATTTTTTCTTCAGCCGCAGCCATTACATTGCTTACTTCAGCGTTAATTAAAGATATTGGTCCTGATGATTCATCACTTAATTTATCAAATGCTTCAACACATTCACTTCTTAATGTGCTATTCATATCTATCCAATAATTATCCATTTCATTTTTTAACCATTTGAATGAATTTTCACCACTATTAAGAATAACTCTTCCATTACTATCTGTTTGTGACATACAGTCATTAACGTTTTTAATTGCTTGATCTATCTTTTGTAAATCTTCTTCTAACGAAAGTTTTTCTTCTTCAAGTATAGCAATTTCATTATATAACTCTGCCATTCTAGCAGAATTGTCACTTTCGGTATTTGTTGTATCACTATTTTCAGTATTTTCTTCTACATTAGTACTTTCTTCAATATTTGATTCTTCAATTGCCATTATAACACCATCCCTATATTTTTTATAATTAAATTATAACAAAAACATTTGATATTGTAAACGTTTTAAACAAATATTTTAAAAAAATACTATTTACTAGTATTCTTGTTTATAAATAATTTATCAACGTTTTTAGTAGGCATAAGTATTTTAATATTATTGTTAATTTTAATTTCATAAGAATTATCTATTGGAGTTAATTCTTCACCATCAATGCACCAAGCTTTTTTTAAAGGAGTATTAAAAGTAATCTTAAGATTATTAGCCTTATAAAAATTAAATCCTGGTACTCTTGTTGCATCATATTTAGCAAGCAAATATAAATCTTTTATTATATCTAATTTATTAGTAACGTTACACATTAATATTTCAAACTTGTCATCATTCAATTTTACATCTTTATAGAAATTCTTAATTCCTGCGATTCTATTGGCTGATGTTATAATAAAGAATGAATATAATCCTCTTGAAGTAATACCATCAATTTCATATGTAATATCATATAATTCTGTTTTTTCATTTAATGATTTTGCTCCTTCGGTTAAATATGCTAAATAACCTATTCTCTTTTTTAAAGATCTTGGCGTATCATAAGGTATATTCATAAATTTACCAAATCCTGCTGAATAAATAAAGGGTCTATTATTAATTGTACATATATCAATATTTTGAATTTTTCCTTCAAGAGTAAGTTTTAAGTTATTAGTAATACTCTTTCCATATCCTAGCATTGTAGCAATATCATTAGTAGTACCTGATGGAAGATGAGCTAAAAGTAATTTTTTATCTCTTTTGAAATTTCCTGCCATTGCTTCATTAAAGGTTCCGTCTCCTCCGATTGATATTACTAATGCTATATCATCAGGTAATGAACTAACAATTTCAGTAGTATGTCCTTTATGATTAGTTAAATATACTTCACAAGAATAATTATAATCATTAATTATTTTCTTTAACTTATTTAATGAGTTTCCTCTTGAAATTAATCCAGAATTAGGATTATATATTAAGACACATTTTTTCATAAAATTCTCCTTTCAATACTAACAATATAACATTATAATTATTTAATGTCAAATTGGATTAAAAAAATACTAATTCAAACAAGAATTAAGTATTTTCTCAAACTTACTATATTCTTCTAAAGAATATCTAGTTAATAAAGCTTTATCTAATATTTCTGATACTTTTAAATTATTTGATCCGTTGTTTTCAAGAATAGTTTTAAGCATATTAGAAAACAATTTGTAATCTTTTAATGTTAAAGTTTCTTCTTTTGGTTGTTCGATTAAACTTAAATCTATAAAGTTCATTCTTTCTTTTAACTCTTTATCTTCATATAAAGATGATTTTTCATTAAATAAATCTGGATCTATAAATTTATAATCATTCATAACATAACTTGGTTTAATATCATTTAAAGATACTTCCGGTACTAAATCAATATTATCATTTCTATTTAGATTATCTACTACATCATTAAATGATATAGCAACTTCGTTATTACTATCTGGTATAACTTCTACTTTATCATTTACTTCGCTATTTATATTAACTTCTGGTACGGTTACTTCTAATAAATTATTAGGAAGTACTGTTTCTTTTGTATCATTAACTTTAGCAATTTTCTTAACGCTTACTTTAACTATTAAATAATTAGTTATATATATTAAGGCAGTTACTACCAAATAGATAAAGAATAATGACATAGATAACTCTAATAATATTAATGCACTATTACAAGTAAATAGACTAAGTTTATCAAATACATTAATATCATTTAAACATATTACATATATAAGTAAGATAAATAGAAAATTAAATGTATAGAAATAAATATTTGTAATAACTCTATAAGTATTTGCTAAGTATCTATTTAATAATGTAATCATAAATATTATAAATGTGAATGTAAATACAACTAGATAGATATAAATTGATGGGAAATAGAAATTCATAAATATACCATCTATTATATCATTACCTAAGTTAGATAAATATTCAGTATTAGTTAGTATCATATATACTAGTCCTGATAATTGTATTAGATATAATATAATTCCAAGCTTTTTATTATTAATTTTATTAGTTAATTTTAATAATATTGCTCCAATCATTAGAAATACTAATATGATTAATAAATTTGATGAAATTATCATATCAAATATCATACCAATTTTTTCAAATATATTTGTAAATTTCATAATGTATTCCCCCCCTTACTAATTTATATTCTTTCTAAAATGTATACTGTTTGTTTAGCATTATCATTTTTTGTACATGTAATTAATGTTAATGTACTTTTTTCTTTATTACGATATATTGCTATCGTACCATCTTTTTCTTCTTTGTATATATTTACTACTTTATATGTATAAGTAGTATTTTTATAATTAATTTGTGCTTCATCCCCTAATTCTAATTTATATAAGTTTTTAAAATAACTTATTGATGATGTTCCTGAATGACTCGCAAGTATTACATTACCATTTAATTTATCAGGATAATCAGAATTACTATGAAATAATATATTATAATCTACATTATTTAATGATGAAGTTTTATCATAGAAACCTCTTTCTAGATTTAATTTAGGTATTTTTAATACCGCTAGATAAGGTTCATAATTATTACTAGTATCAGATTTACTTGGTTCTTCGTCTACTTCTTCATTTGGTGTTTCATCATTACTTTCTTCGGTATTTACTTCATCAATACTAGAGTCAAGTAATAACAAATTCATATCATTAAAAGTTTCTTCCCTTTTTGTCTTTATGTAATTATTAGACATAAGAGTAATACCAAATGTTATCAGTATTACTCCTAGTATAATAGTCATTTTGTAATTAGTTTTGTTTTTTTGCATTTCTGTATATTAATACTGAACCAATTGCAATTATTAATCCACCGATAATATAGGCAATACTTGATGAATCAAGTCCTGTTGGAGGTACAATAATTTCAGTAGATTCTGGTGTATTGTACATTACAACTTCAGTAACTTCTCCATTATCTTTTACTTCAAAAGTAATTGTTTCTTTATTTAAAACATATCCTTTTGGAGCACTTATTTCTTCTAGAGTATAAGTTCCAGCTGCTAATCCTTTAATGATATGAGATTCATTACCACTTACCCATTTATCTATAACATTTCCTTTGGCATCTTTAACAACTAAAGTTGCACCAGGTAATTCTTTATCATTAGTTATATCTTTTTTAGTTATAACTACAATGTTTTCTTTTACATCCTCAGGTTTATTATACATAACTACTTTTGATGTTTTGCCATCTCTTGTTACTTTAAAAGTAATTTTTTCAGTACTTAGTACATATCCTTTTGGAGCTATTGTTTCTTCTAATGTATAAGTTCCTTCAGGTAAATTTTTTAATTCATGAACTTCATTAGTACTTACCCATTCATCTATAACTTTACCATTAGAATCTTTTACAACAAGTGTTGCACCAGGTAATTCTTTATTATTAGTAACATCTACTTTACTAATAACTACCTTAGTTAAATCTTTTGGTTTATTGTACATAACTACTGTTGAAGTTTTACCATCTTTATATACATGGAATGTAATTTTTTCATTACTTAATACATAACCTTCTGGAGCATATATTTCTTCTAATGTATAAGTTCCAACTGGTAAATTTTTAACATAATGTGGTTCATTAGTAGAAACCCATTTATCAATTTCAGTACCTCTTGAATTTCTTACGATTAAAGTTGCACCAGGTAATTCTTCTTTGGTAGTTACATCTTTTTTACTAATATATATTTTTGTAGGTTCTTTTTCTGGTTCTACTGGTTTTTCTTTATATATTGAACCATTAATACTATCAGTAATTAGTTTATTTTCTCTTGAAGCATATAACATATCTTGATATACTGAACTACTTGCAGAATATCTATAAGTTGTTCTTATAACAGCGTTACCACTTACTTGAGCACTAACTCTTACAGTTTCTCCTTCACCTACGCTAGAAACAGGAACATAGATTGTAAATCCACTATTATTTTTATCTACATAAGATCCTGCTGGAGCAGTTAATTTAACATTCCAGTTATCATTAGTCATATTAGTATCTACATTTATAAAGTTAGATACATAATATTTACCTTGTGCACTAAATGTAATATTTCTAGTAGATATGCTTAATTTAGTACCAGTAAATGATCCAGTTCTTTTTACACCATATGCATTATTAAGTATTCTCTTAATATCTTGTGCTACATAAGTATTTTTATATGTTGCACTATTAATTTGAGTTTTAATCTTAGCAATGTATTTATATTCAGTATCTTTCATCATGCCATTATCTAATAAATATATCCATAATGCTGCTTGTGTTGCAAAGAAGTCATTATCTGTTTTGTCATCTAATCCTGAATCAATAATGTATTGAATTGCTAAATCATTGACAGCAAATTTTTTAGTATATGTAGTATTGTTAGGTAATTGTTTATTAACATCATAACAATATACATATGCTCCAGTTGTAGTCTTTTTAACACTAATATTATTTGTTAATCCTAATACTTTTGGATTTAACGCATGAGTTTTTGCTACAAATGATGCTGGTGCACTATCACTAGCAAAAACTGTTTCTTTACCTACAAATATCAATAATGCAGATATTACAAGTAAAGATAATAATTTGATTTTTTTGTTTAATTTTTTCATTTCTAATTCCCCCTTCAGAAATCGATTTATATATTATCATAAAGAAATAGTTTTGTCAAGTCTTTTTCAAAAAAATTGAATACATTTGTTTGTTTTCTTTGATATAAAGAATCAATATAACCTTAAAAAGTATCAAATATTTTGATTTATTAATAAATAATAAACTTTTTACACTATATTTCATATATTACTATAGAAAGTAGGTTTGATAATATGTATCCTAATGGATTTTATAATATGCCTTTTGTTAATCCTTATAACGCAGTTGGAGCAGCCTCAGCATTACCTAGAACTGGTGGACTTCTATCAAAACTTGGATTAAGAAATATAAACTTTGGTAATATTTTAACTAATACTTCTAAAACACTTAATGTAATTAATCAAGCAATACCAGTAGTAAAACAAGTAGGTCCTATGTTTAATAATATGAAATCAATACTAAAAGTAGCATCACTATTTAATGATGCCACTACTCCAAGTAATAACAATAATAATAACAATTCTAGTAATAACAAAGTAAATAATGAAACAAGTGGTGAAAAAAATAAAAATACTATAACAAATAATAGTTATAGTAATAGTCCTAATTTCTTTATTTAATTACTTTATCATATTTAGTAAATATATATTTAATAATTAAATAAGATATTGATGTATAAATAATAGTCATAATAATATTAGATTTAATAATACTAAATAATAAGTTAATTGTATAACTATTATAATTAATTATATTAAGTATTATAAAAGATAATAAATGATATAATATAACTATAATAAGAGATTTTAAATTAATAGTAAAAATATTATTAGGTAATATAACATTTAATAATTTGATAATTATACTTAACATAATGAATAAAATAGTATTAAAAACAAAGGTGTTAGTATAAGTAATATCTATAAGTAATCCAAAAATAATTAAAAGTATATAATACTTTTTTTCATTATAAAAGTATGGATATATTATTATTAGAGTAATTAAGGTATATAAGCATGATAATATACTAGGATTAATTAAAGTACTAGGAAAGTATATAGACATAAAAGATTCAAGAAAAAAAGAAATAATAAGAAATATAATAGGAATAATCATTCATTATTCTCTTTTCTTTTTAAGATGCTTACATAGTTTAAATCTTCAAAATTAGCACTAGGTTTAACATTAATAATCTTAGATAAATCATAACTATCTGTAGTAATAGATTCTACTGTTCCTATTAAAATACCACTAGGGAAAACTCCTCCTAATCCTGAAGTATATACTTTATCTCCTACTCTAACTGTCTTAGTATTACTAATTCCTTCTACTTCTAATAATTTAGTTTTATAATCATAGCCATTTATTAAACCATTTAATTTTTCATTATCACTTACAATGGAAACAGATATTTTATTATCAGTATCACTAGTAGTAATAAGTTTAACTGTGGAAGTATAACTTGTACAACTTATTACTTTACCTATTAACCCAGTAGCATTAATTACAGGCATTTCTTCTTTTATACCACTTTTAGTACCTTTATTTATAGTTATGGTATTATACCAATAAGATATATTTCTACTTGTAACTGTAGCATTTAAATATTCATAATCTGTTAAAACATAATCAATATTTAATTCTTTTTTTAAATTTTCTAATTCTTTTCTTAATTCAATATTTTCTGTTTCAATAGATTCAATTCGATCAATTGAGGTTTTTAATACATCATTTTCTTTTTTTACGTCTTTTAATTCACTAAAATTTTTAAAACTATCTATTGTGTATCTAAAAGGATAAAAAATAACATTTTCTATACTAACAATAGCATCTTTAATAAAAGATTCCACTATATTTAATTTTTCTTTTCTTTTAAGTCCATAAGATAAAATAATTAAAGATACCATAATAATTATTATAATAAGAATAATTATATATTTACGTTCTATTTTTCTATTATTTCTCATATCTCACCTATTTATATTATTGGTAAAAAAATTAAGTATTATACAAATACTAAATTTATTCTACTTCCTTAGATAAAGCGTCTTTAGCAGCTTCTTGTTCACTTGCTTTTTTACTATTACCAGTTCCCTTACCTAATATAATATCATCTACTTTTACAACGGAAGTAAATTTTTTATTATGGGCTGGACCACTTTCTTCGATAACTTCATATGTTACAGTTTTTTTAATAGATTGTATTTTTTCTTGTAAAGCTGACTTATAATCTATTAGAAAATTAACATTTTTATCAATATATGGTTTAATTATACTCATTATTAATTTACTAGTAAAATCAAAGCCCTTATCTAAATATAAAGCCCCAATAAAAGCCTCAAAAATATCTGCAATAATAGTATCATTAATTTCTTCATTGTTACCTATTCTAACATCACTCTCAAAATTTAAATCTCTAGCATAAGTAGCACACGCTTTTTCACAAACATAGTTTGCTCTCATTTTAGTCATTGTGCCTTCCTCTAAATGCCATTCTTTATATAAATAATCACTTATAATTATTTCAAGTACGGCGTCTCCTAAAAATTCTAATCTTTCATAATTAGGATAACTAGGATTTTCATTAGTATATGAACTATGAGTAAACGCTTGATAATATAAATTCATATTTGTAGGATTAATATCTAATTTTTTAAATATATTCATAATATCTTCTTCTTTCTATATATAAATTTTACCATAAATTAGAAAATATGTAAATAAAAATACAGGTTAATTCCTGTATTTATTTAGTTATTAAATATTTTATCTAATTTATAATTATTATAATATTTTATGACTATTATTATTTCTTTTTACTATACTATAATCATTATATTCAATAACATTAAATTTATCTTTATTTCTTTCATTAAGTTGCCTTTCTAATTCTGGGATAAATAATTTTAAATAATTACTTTGTTTCATAAATGTATTTATTTCTTCTTCATTATTACTATTTAAATCTATTCCTTTATGTCTTAAGCCAATGATAATTGAATTAGAATCTTTTAAATATTTAGAATTATCTGGTCCATACATAGTATAACCTTTATTAGATAGTATTACTTTTTTATATGTATTTTCTATAAATTCTTCATATTCATTAGTTAATGAAGTATTAGTTATATTATTTAGAAATTGTATTTCTTCTTTAGTTAAATTTTCTAAATTAATATTATTTCTTAAATATAGAAAACTTAAATATTCACTTGAAGCATATTGATATAAATCCATATCAAGAGTATCTACATTAATAAAATTTTTATTACTTTTTTTTAACATATCATCATATGCTTTTAAATCATATTTTTTTATTAAGTATTGAATTAATAAATCGTTATATATACTATATAATCTTAAATAATTATGTTGACTATCTAAAGATATATTATCAAAATAATCATTATAGGGTTTTCTTGTATTAAATAAATCTTTATCAATTATTTTCATTATTCTATACCTCCGATATTGCTATATCTTAATTTATAAAAATTATTTGCTAAATCTTCATAATCAATAACAAGTTTTTTACCCCATGATGATACAATAATTCCTTTATTAGTTAATCCTGTTACTAACATAGCATGGGAGTCTCCCTCGTCCCAACTTTCAGTATCAACTTGATATTCCCCAGTAGGATCATAAAGTATCGTTGAACCATCTTCACCTAATTCAATATTACTATTATTAGCATATTTTTCATTTTGACTCTTGGAATATATAGTTATACCAACATTACCATTTTTTAAAGCTTCTTTTATTCTATATTTTACTTTGTCCGGATCTAATGATGGTTTATACATCTTTGTTTTATATTCATAACTAAGACTTTCATCTTTTGATTTTAAGAAATTTTCGACGATTTTATAATCATCTTTCTCTAAATAAACTTGTTCACTAGTATCTAAACTATTTATATGTAACGATCCATCAGAAGACTCTCTAAATAAAGGTCTAAAGCTATCTTTTCCTTTGTAATGAGTATTAGCATAAGTATATAAATCTAATAGTAATTGATTACCATTTAATGTTTTTTTACCATCAGTATATGTATATAATCCATATCCAAATTGACTTCTGAATAGTTTTGGATTATTTCTATAACTAGTTAATATTTCATTTACTATATCAGTATAAGAACATACACCGGTTGTATTCATAAAAGTAAGTAAGTTTGTTGATTCACTTGTTGTCATACCTTTGCTAGTTAAATAATCTTGTAGTTTAATATATTCACTTGATTGATATTTTGTAGACATGCTTTCAAATTCTTCGACTGCTCTATCTATATCCTGGCTTATTGTTTTACCTAACCTTTGATTTCTAGAAGCTAGATATGAAACTATATCACTAGGATTAGTAACAGTAATTTTACCAGTAAATAAACCATCCCATTCACTTTTTAATTCACTTAATGAAGTATTGGGATATCTACTTGATAAATAATTATAAAAATCACTTCTAGAAAAAGGAATGTTACTAGGATTAATAACATATCTAACATTATTATTTATAAATTCTTGATTAGTTCCATATGTGTCTACTTTACTATCAAAATCACCAAAAAAAGTATCGGTAGCATTTTCTTTTTTACTAAATATATTTGATAATATTCCTCCGCTTGATTTTTTATTTGCAAAGAATTGAAAACCTATTTTTGACGTAGCACTAGTTGAATTTGTTGCACCAACTTTCTCTTTTACTATTTCAGTAGTTAACTTTTTACCTCTTGGAATAGCAGTGCCTTCTAAAATTTCTGTTACTTGTTCTACTTTTGTTGGATGGAATATTTTATCTAGTTTTTCAAAATCACTTTCCCCTAATAGTTCTTTACCTTTTTCAACAACTGAATCAATATATTTTTTATCTGCTGTTTTTATTGAATTTTCTAAAGACTCTACTTTTTTGTATTGATCCATAAAATCTTCTTTTAGTCCACTATATACTTTTACATTAGTACGGTGGGGGCCAAAGATATCATAACCAGCTTTAGTTTTAAATTCTTCGATTAGTGAATCAATTTCTTCTATTTTTTTTGCTAATTGTTGTTTTGAAGCAGATGTTTTTGTTAATAATGAAGATGTCAATGCTGTTGGAGAATCATAGTTAGTTGTATAAGTTTCAAGAAATGAATCGCTTAATTTTTTAGCACTATCATCTAATTCATCATAATATAAATTAATTGTTTTTTCATAATCAGAGTTATTTCCATATTTCTTTTGAATTACTGATATTGCTCTTTTTTCTTTTGGCACTGCAACATCAGGTCGTAATGAAGTATAGTATTCATCTATAATTCCATCTATTGCCTCATTATAATCAGCTTCTATATCCCCTACTCTTGATTCAAATTTATTTCTTGCTATTATATCAACATTGTTGCTATCTACACTATTACTTGTATTTTTTACTACCATTAAATCTGTTTTACTTTCAATTAAACTTGTACTATTTGACCAAGTACTACTTGTATTATTTGAAAGTCTATTATAAAAATAATCTGCATTATTTGAAACTAACTTTCTTGCATCTTTAATATCTAATTTAGACATAAATTTTAATAATTGATTATCATCCATTTGCTTAATTAAACTTGATTGTTCTGCTTTAGATAAGCCTGCATTAATATTTTTTACATTATTGCTATTAATAATTGTATTAATACCATTACTACTTAAAGAATTATTATTTATTGCATTTTTAGTAGCAGTTAATTCAAAATAATATTTTTGATTGCTAGTTAAACTATTATATGATTCATTAATTGAAGATCTTTCGGTAGTTAAACTATCAATTGTGGCACTTCTTATTTCATCATCTATATTATCTGTATTTTCAATAGCATTTTTTAATGCAACATTATTTTCTTGAAGTTTTGTATAAACATTACTTGCTTTATTTATATCATTTATTTCTTTTGCAGCAGATACTCCTTCGAATACTGCTGAAAAGGCCATACCACTAATAGCGTTCTTTCCTACAGTATTCCATCCCCCTGATTGATTAAATAAAGTTTTGTATTTTTCTGAATATGGAGCATTATTCCACTCCTCTTCTGATTCAAAACCTAATTCATTTAATTTATTTCTTGGAGTATATACTCCTTTCAATCCTGTATCAGTTAAAGAAGAAGCTGCACTTAGTCCGCCATCTAAAGCAACATGGCTGATAGAATTGGCCAAAACCTGTTCTACACTACCTTTTCCAAATATATTTAAGGTATTTATAGCTTTACCGGCATATATTGTTGATGCTGTTAATGCTCCACGTAACTCGCCATAAGTTGAAGCTTCTTCAAATGTCGCTCCCTCATTTAAAGCCTCAGTTGTCCCTTTACCAGTTTGAGATAAGGCACCAATTGCCATTGGAGCAGCAACACCACCAGTTGCTAATCCAGCACCAATTGCAGGTAAACTATAACCAACTGCATTTCCTATATTTCTTTTAGTATCAAAATTTGTTATATTGCTTTTTACGTAACTACCAAATATATTATCAGTATAAAAATCATTATATTTTGATTTAGTATATTCATTAGATATAATACTTTCAATATTAGAATTATCTTTTTTATTATTTGATGATGGATTATTTTTTTCTGATATAACTATTGCACCTTTTACCATGTCTTCAGCTAATGTTTCTACTCCTTCTGAAACAAACAATTCTGCCCCTGCTATATTACTTGTAACACCAACAGCTTTGTTTAAATTTTTAACTAAAACGTCCTCAAACTTTTTGCCAGTAAAAAGCGCTTCAATACCACTTCCTATAAAACCGCAAAATGTTGCCAATGATAAAGATCTACATACAACTAATTCTTCATTTGATATAACTTTTGGTTTAGATGTTTTTCCAGATGAATGACTAAAACCTGATAAATCATTTTTATTATCAATATCATCAATTCTTTTTTCAACATTTTTTAAATTTTGAGAAATTGTTGTATTAGTATTTTTTTTAGAATTTTTTTCTTCTAATTGTTGTTCTTTAAATTTCTCCTTAGCAGTTATATTAGTATTTTTGATATTATTTGTACTAGATTTATCTACTATTTCATTTGTCTCTACTGTTTTTGTATCAGAAGTTTTACTAGTATTTGAAGAAGTACTAGAAGTACTATTATTTTTACGTTCTTCACGCTTAATTGCAATTTTTTCATTTCTTGCATTTAAATCTATCGTAGAGGTTATTTTAGGTATTTCACTTACACTATCTAATTTACTTGCACTAGAGGCTATACTATTTTCAGTTTCTTCAATCTTGTTAGCATAGTTATTTAATTCAGTACTTGTTTTTGAAGCAGTTTCTTCAAGCTGCTTTTGTAAATTTTCTATTTTTTGCTGAGCTTCTTGTAGTACTTCATTTTCTACTTTTTCTTTTTCTTCTTTTGGTAAATTTTTAGTACTATCTTTAAGAGACTCTGCAATATCATTCATTAAATTTGTATTTGCTTTTGCCATATAGTTACACCTCTAATTAACTATTTTTATTATTCATCTCTTCTATTAATTTATTTAATTTTTCTTTAAATTGTTTTTCTTCTTCGTCACTATATCCTACAAAATATATTTTTTCTATTTGGTCATGATTAAATAACGCTACTTCTTCACTATTTAATACACCTTCAGGATATAAGCATCCTGTATAATCATATATTTTTGTTTTATCTTCTTTTGGTATTGAGCAAAAACCTGTTATCATTAATCTTTTTTGTCCACCTTTTAATAATACTACTGTACCTATTGGTAAATATTTCTTTAATTCTTCATTTAAATTCATTTTATTCCCTACTTTCTTTAATATAATTTTATCATATATTTACTTATTTAACAAGCAAAAGAACTTAAAAATTAATTTAAGTTCTAAATACCGAGTACGTAAATAATTTTTATTTACCTTAATCTTTTTTTAATATTTTCATTTATCTCTATACTTATTAATTCTTGCTTTTTTCTTTTTATTTCTTTTTCCTCTTGTTCTGAAATTATTTTTTTTCCTAATATTCTTTCTAATTCTTTTTTTATTATCTCATTTCTTTTTCTCATTCTCTCTAAATCATTCATTAACTTTCACCTCTCAAATATGAAATTATACTATCTATACCACGTATTGTACTTGAATCAATGTCATATTTACTATGCATAAATTTACCATAATAAGATGTAAATTTATCTCCTTCATCTTTGATAACACTTTTTAATTGTTCTAACTGCTCAATATATAATAAATTATTTTCAGGAACATTTTTAGATTGTTCAACTATACCAATTAAATAATCATTTATTGCATCTGTAATTTTAGATTCTGGCAATTTACCTTTTTGATTATTGGTTAATCCTAACGATGTCCTAAGAGACTCATGTAATTTTAATGCGTCTTCGAAATCATTGACATTATGATTCGTTTTAAACGAGTCAAGTAAGGTATCTATCTTAGCGACGCCTCCATCTATAACCTTTTCTTTACTCAAATAAATAATTGGTAATGGGGGATCATAGGCACTTGCAGCCTTAATAGCATTTTCTTGTAAAGTTTTATTCCAATCAGCTAAAACAAAAACATAGTTAGGTTGAATATTTTTTAAATCACTAGTAGTATCCCTTAATTCTGTCCTATAAAGAACTAATTCATTATAGTTATCAACAGAGTTTTCCGATATTTTATCTGCTGTTATGAATAGAGGCGTTTTCTTTGAAGTTGTATCAATCTTATCATTCATAGATGATATGTCTGCTGGCCCCATAACAGATAATGCTTCATTAGAAAAGCCAGAAAAGCCATATAAGACAGCATCAGAATCACGTAAACTAGCCATTCCTATTTGTGACTCAGTTATATATGAACAACATATACCATTATTACTTGTTCTATCACTATTGTTCCAAGCGTCAAAATAACTACCACCATTTAATTTTTGTGGATTGTATGCACCAGTACTATGTATTAAAAAGTCAAATTTATCTGGAGCTTCAATAACGGGTATTTCTTTACCATTTACTTTTAAAATTATACCATCTGAAAAATCATCAAAACTAAAATCTTCTAGTGATTTAGATGTAGAAATTTCACCGATTAATTTTTGAATTGAACTATTTGTATCACCTAATTTTTCCAAATATGTTTGTGCATAAACTTTTTTCATATCAGAAACAACTTTTATTGCATCTTGTCTTTCACCAGAAGCTACTTTAAATAATTGATCAAGGGTTATTTCATCATCAATTTTAGAAATAGTAGAAAGATTTATTAAATAATCAATTGATTCATCTCCGATATACTTTCTAGCATTTTCTAGTTCTTCTAGTGATAAGTTTTTATAATATGAATTAAGCAAAATATCTGATTCCTGTTTACTAATTCCAAACATTTTTGTCATTAATATATTTTTTTTGTCATCAGTTGTAGTTGCCTGTTGATATAAGTTTTCTAAATATGCATCAAAGTTCTTAGAATAGCCTTCTGAATATTCTTTTAACCTAATTATATCATTCGGTTTAGTTATATTCTCCATTTGAGATATTAGTACTGACTCTCTAGCATTAGTCATAATATAATTATATGCATCATCAACATTGAATTTATTAATATCTATTTCATTTAATAAATCAGTATTAGATAATAAAACATACATTTTTCTTCGATAGGTCGACAATGAGTCGTCAACAGGTAACTCTTTTACTAATTTTGTTAATTTTAATAAAGATTCTGGATTAGTTTGCTGTAATTTCACAATTTGTTTTGCTTTTCCTGAATATATAGATAACATTTCTAAGAATTTATCTCCACCATTAATTATTTCTGGTGATAATATATCAAAATCTAAAGTTTTTAATACATAAGGATTATCTTTATATAATTTAAGAAATACTTCAATATTATTATCATTAATTTTTGAACCATCTTTATATAAATTAAGTAATTCATCAATATTGAATTCATTACTATTTATAAAATTTTTAAATGTAGAATTTGATACACTATTATCGATACTTTCTTTCATATAATTAATACATTCATTTTGAGTAGAAGTAGATAAACTATTAAAAAGACAAAAACCATCTTCATTATTGAAATCCAATAGACTATCTTTAAATCTGCTTATTACTTCTGAAGTTCTTGAAGAAATAAATTTAGAATCAGAATCGCCAAGAGCATTTAAATATCTGATATAATCTTTTGTATAAATAGATTCTTCAAAAAGTTGTAAATCACTAGGACTTAAATTTTTTGTAAATTTTTCAAACATCATAAAATCACTACTTAATACCGGTTCTAAACTTGCTGCTTTTTTAAAAAAAGCTTTTTTAACGTCTGGACTTGTAGTATTTTTGACATAATAATCATAATATATTCTTAAACTTAAATCAGATTGGATACTATCTAATTGTAATAAATTAAGCTGCAATTGTTCGTCACTGAGAATAGCAAAAGTTCTTGCTAAATCAATATTATCTAATTCGCTTGCTTTACCAATTAAAGATTGGGCTATTTCTCCTTTAGTATCTTTTGAAATTACATCACATGAATATAGTTCTATTAAAGAATTTGATGTCGTACTAGAAATAAAATTCTTCATTTCTGAATCACTCATATCAGAAAAAATATCTTTTAATCTATATCCACAACTTTCGATAACAGTATCAGAATATGCTCGATATTTAAATAACTCAAGCAAATCATTATCGTCAATAGAGTCAGGGTTGGTTTTAATTTTTGAAATAATGTAATCAAATAAAAGTTCATCTTTGCCATTATCAGATGTTATACTTTTATGAATTAAATCATCAAATTTTTGACCATCAAGATATTTTTGGGCTTCTTTTTCGTTAAGTCCACTATCTTTTATATGTCGTGACACATCTGACATTGTCTCGCCATAGTGAACTTCGTTAACAATATCAGCAGTTGCACTATGAGTTGAAAAAATTTCTGGATTTTGACTTAAAAACTCTTTCTTTGTTTTACTTCCAACTTTGTCAATAAATTGCTTAGCCTGTTTACCACTCATTTCATCTGTAAGTAACTTCTTTTGCTCATTTGTTAAACTATTAAATAAATTTTCAACATCATCATTATCAAGAAAAGTATTAATTAATTCAGGAGTTAAAGTATTTTTTTCTATATTGTCTTCCAAAGAAGTTAAAGTATAATAATATCCTACTTTGCCTTTTTTTAAAGTTTTATCAATTTCTTTTTGTCTATTCATCAATTCATTTATGGCGTTATCATCTGAATTTTTTATTGCTTCATCTAGTTTTCCTTCAATATCTTTTGTTTCATTATAAAGTTCTTTTCCTTTTTTGTAAGCATTATTATCTGCTACCTGTCCTATTATTTCAGAGCCAGCTGACATTGTTCCACTAAATACTGCTGTTCCTATTACATTATTCCATCCACCATTTGTTTCGAAATTAACTTTATATTTTTCTCCAAAAGATAAATTCCCATATGATTCTGCTGTTCCTTTGTATCCCATTTCTTTTAGTTTTTCTTCACTTGGAGTATAAATAGATTGTACTACCGTTTGTATTAGCGGATCTGCTAACGCTGAAGTTGCTCCATCCAAAGTATCTAATGCAACATGAGTAGCACTATTAAGCCATGCTCCTTTTGTCATTGGTAATGCTCCTTTTATCGGAGTCACTGCATTTATTCTACTTCCAATAAACATTCCTGCCGCCTCTTTAACACCGGTTAATCCTCCATACAAAAGGGCTTCTTCCATTGATGCACCATTTTGAACTGCATCTCCAGTTGAACCTCCAAATCTTGCTAATCCATATACTGCACCATTTATTCCTGAACTTGCTAAAGATGCTGTTGCTCCTGCTATACCAGCCGCGGAACTAATCGCCCCACCAGTTAGCACTGCACCACCAACATACCCTACACCTACCCCAAAACTTCTTGCTGTATCAAAATGTGCTGTGTTTGATTTTAGACTCTGGCCTCCTTCTGTATTATTATAAAAACTATCAAATACTGATGACACATGATCTTTTGAAATACGACTTGCTGTTCTATCCCATATATCTTCAGTAAATATTTTAAATTCGTTCCAAGAATTTTTATTTGTAGGCAAACTTACTAATGCCATTAAAGCTCCAAATGCTGTTACTGCGCCACTTAAAGCTATATCTGCTACCTTAACTATGTCTTCAGCAAAAATTCCTACTCCTTCAACTATGGATATCGCTCCTACTGCTAAATCACCACCTGTTACATAGCCATGTTCATTATAGTATTCTTCTTTTATGGCATCATTATCGTTGGCTATTATTTCAGCATTTTCTAACAATGTTTTATTTGATTCTGGGGTACCATAAATAAGTTTATGCCAAAAAGATGGTTCTTCCTCATCAATATCATCAACTTTTTCTTCAATATTTTTTAAATATTGTTTTACCAATTTATTATTTTCTTCTTCTTGGAATTTACTGTCATTCTCTCGTCTTCTTATTGCTTCTTCTTTAATTTTTTCTTTTTCTTCAGCAGTTTTTCTTCTAGCATATAATTTATTTAATTCATCATTTTCTTCTCTCCATACATCCTCTTCTTCACTTCTTCTTACTGGAGAACTACTTATTTCAGGTATTCCATCTACGCTTTCTAAATCATTTGCACTAGAGGCTATACTATTTTCTATTTCTTCTGCGCTACTAGCCAATTCAATTAATTCACTACTTACTTTTGAACTAGCATTCACCACTTCTTCATATTTAGCGCCTATTTTCTCGCTAACATAATCCAGTACTTCATCTTGCATTTCTTCTTTAACATCTGCTGGAAATTCATCAAGAGATGCGGCAAGGTCATTCAAAGCATTTGTATTTATTTTTGCCATAGTTACACACCTCTAATTAACTATTTTTATTATTCATCTCTTCAATTAATTTATTTAATTTTTCTTTAAATTGTTTTTCTTCTTCATCCTTATATCCTACAAAATATATTTTTTCTATTTGATCATGATTAAATAATGCTACTTCTTCACTATTTAATACACCTTCAGGATATAAACATCCCATATAATCATATATTTTTGTTTTATCTTCTTTTGGTATTGAGCAAAAACCTGTTATCATTAATCTTTTTTGTCCACCTTTTAATAATACTACTGTACCTATTGGTAAATATTTCTTTAATTCTTCATTTAAATTCATTTTATTCCCTACTTTCTTTAATATAATTTTATCATATATTTACTTATTAAACAAGTAAAAGAACTTAAAAATTAATTTAAGTTCCAGTTTATTTTTTTAATATTACAATGGAAGTATTATCTAAATTTAAACTTTCTATTACATTAGATAATTCATTATAATTTAATTCTTTAATTATAGGTATAATATTATCTATTAATTTATTATCAAATAATATATTATCTATTATCATTTCATTAACTACTTCAATGTTATCATATATAAATAATTCATTACTAATTAATACTTTTTTCTTTCTTTCAAAGTCTTCTTCATTTATTTTAATATTATTTAATGTACTCTTAATGTTATCTAATAATTCATTATATTTATTAGTTTCATTAATTAATGAGATTAATATATGAGTATCACAATTTAATAAATTAAAATATATACTACTTGTAATAACATTATCTTTCTTTAATTTTTCATCTAATTCAGATGTATCATCAAATAAACAAGCAAATATTATGTATAAATATAAACTATATTTTCTTTTATCTATCTTTTTATTAAAAGGTAATTTTATATTATATGATACTTTTGGTAATTCAGTATCTGACTTTATAATACTTTTTTCTTTGTTTACTTTATCAGGTTCTTTTATTTGTTTTATTTTAATTGATGAGGGTTCTTCGAAAGTTTTTTTACTTTGGTTTTCTTTAATAGCATTCATAACCTCATCAGCGTTGAAGTTACCTGTTACTATTATAAACATATTCGAAGGATGATAAAAAGTATTATAACAAGTATATAAAATATCTTTATTTATTTCATCAATATCTTTATGTGTACCTATAATACTATCTTTAAAATTATTATTTAAAAATATATTTCTTCTTATTTCTTCATATAAAATATCTGTTGGTCTATCATTACACATATTAATTTCTTCATTAATAATTCCTTTTTCTTCATTAACATTTTCAGTAGTAAAATAAGGACTTTGTACAAAATCAAGTAAATAATTAATATTTCTAATTAAATTATTAGAACAGCTAAATAAATAAGTTGTATTTTTAAAAGTTGTATAAGCATTAGTAACTGCCCCAGTTTCACTAAAAAATTCCATTGGTTGAGGATCATTTTCTTGTTCAAATACTTTATGTTCTAGAAAATGTGCTACTCCATAAGGGACTTTTTTATATTTAGATTCTCCAAGTGGGATAAATTCATTATATATTGAACCAAATTTGGTGGTAAAAGTAACATAATTACTATGAAAACTATCTTTATTATATAAATATACTTCAAGTCCATTATCTAATTTTTCATAATATATTACTTCATTAGATTCTTTCATTTTAATTGTCTTCATTATCTTCACCTTTTTCTAATGTTAAAATACTATAAATACTAACTTTTTTGCTAACATTAATTATATCTTGTTTAGTTACTTCATTAAATTTATTAATTCTTTCTTCGAATAATCCTGAATCTACTAATTGTTTAGCATAATATTCATTTATTATACCGTTTGGATTATCTAATGATGCCATTATTGAACTTGTAATAGTTTCTTTGGAAGAATTAATTATTTCATCATCAAATTTACCACTTTCAATATTAGATAAAGTTTTCTTAATTATTTTTAAGGCTTTACTTACATTTTCATTACTAATACCAGAATATATAAATAATATATTATCATATGGTTTTACATCTGAATTAATATAATAACATAATGAATTTTTTTCTCTTACGTTAGTAAATAATAATGATGAAGAGGAACCTCCAAGAATTTCATTATATATTCTTATTACATATTTTCTTTCATAGTCAGTTAAATTGTGTAGTGAACATAATATAGTAAGTTGTGTTTGATTTACATTGTCTAATTCTTTATATGTTTTTACTTTAGAAGTTTTAGGTAATTCTTCGACTAATAAAGATGGTTTAGTTTTTTTGTATGTATCTATTTTAAAAGATTCTTTAAATAATTCTTTTATTTTTTCATTGTCTATATCTCCTACTACAAAAATATCTACTAAATCATTTTTAAGCATATTTTTATAATAATCATATAAAATACTACCATCTATTTTTTCTAGTTCTTCAAGTGAGCCATAACCATTTTTTGAGTATGGCATATTTTCAGTAGTTTCTAATAACTTAGTAATTGCATATTTTAATTTATTATCTTTTATAGATATAATTATTTTTTTTAATTTTTCCTTACATTTATTTACTACTTCATTATTAAAACTATTATCTACTATGTAAGGGTTAAATATTAAGTCAAGAAGAAAAAGAATTGATTCATTATTCATACCTTCCTCAGTATATTTTTCATTTAAAAATCTAAGTTTGAAAGATAGATTTGAATTAGTACCAATTCTACTAGCGGAAGAAATTAATTTTAAATCATATAATTCTTCAGTTGCTTTTACTAATGATTTTTCTGTTTTATATTTATTATTTGAATCTAATAATACCATTTTTAGTAAATTTCTAATGGTAGTATCATCATTTAATTTATTTCTAAAATTAACTTCTACTGTTATAGTTTTAAATTTATCTGTATTAATTAAATGTAAGTTATATGAACCCATAAATAATTTATCATATTGCATTTTAACCAATCCTTTCCCTTTTAATATGTACAAATTTTATAATTTTAAACAACATTCTAATGCTAAAGTAATCATTTTATTTAAATTTTTTTCTCTTTCTGAACTAGTTAATTTATCTTTAAAGCAAAATGAATCAGATACTGTAAGTAAACATGATGCACGTTTTTTTAAGAGATTAGCATTACTAAACAAAGCAAATGTTTCCATTTCTACTCCTAGAACGTTATACTTATTTCTTTTATCTATATAGTTATTTTCTTGCTCATAAAATACATCAGAACAATATATATCTCCTTTTATAATATTAATATTATTTTCTTTGGCAGTATTTAATATAATATCATTAAGTGTGCCTGAAGACATTTTTTTATTGCTTTTATCTCCACTTTGTACTAATGAATAAGTTGATTCACTAATAGAATTATCTACTAAAATAATATCATTTAATTTTAATGCTTCAGAATATGCACCGCATGATCCTATTCTTATAATATTTTCTACATCATAAAAATTAAATAATTCATATGAATATATTCCAATCGAAGGGTTTCCCATACCTGAAGGAAATACTGTTACCATTTTTCCTTTGTAATAACCAGTATAGGCTGTTATTCCTCTTACTAAATTGACTAATTTTGCATTTGTTAAAAAGTTTTTAGCAATATATTCTGCTCTTTTAGGATCTCCTGGCATAAGTATTGTTTTTGCTATATCTTCTTTTTTTGATTCGATATGTACTGTTGACATTTTTTTCACTCCTTTTTATCTTTCAATAAATTCTAACTCTGGTAATTCTATTTCTATTGAGTTAGCTTTGCTATAATCTTCTTTTATTGAAAAACTAATATTATTTGATTTATTACTTTCAATTTCTCCACCGACATATGGGTTGAATGTTCCAATTATATTTTTATTTTCATCATACACATTAACAATAAAATTATTAAGTTTTACAGTTTTATCATTTTTATTTAATATTTTCATACTAACAATAGTCATATTATCTTTATATTCATATTTAATATTAGTAAATACTATATTAGATACTTCTTTTGTAGATATAACTTGTTCATTTAAGTTATTATAAACATTGTTTTTACTATCTTTATTCTTTACTATAATAACAATAATTAAACCTATAAAAAATATTATAGTAATAGTTAAAATAGCAATTAATAAATTTCTTTTATTCTTCATTAACTTCACCATCTATCTTTTCTAATTCTGGTAATTCTATTTTTATTTTATAATTATTATCATATTTAATATCTAGATTAAATCCCATATAACATTCTTTTTCTTTTTCAAGAATAGTGCTGTTATTATGACTAAATACATTAATAAGAATGTTATCAGCGTTATATAATTTAACTATATAATTATTTAATTTTACTGGATAATCATTATTATTTCTAACAATTAAATTAAATTCTGAATTTGATTCACTAATAGTAACTTCAATACTCTTAAATACAATATTAGATACTTCTATGTCATCAATTTTTAATGTATTAGTTTGTTTACCATTATCCTTATGTATATTCTTTAATACTACAAGTGAAATTGCTAAAACAATAGCAATACATAGTATAATTATTAATATTTTATTCTTTTTCATGATTCCTCCATTAATTTAGGCTATAACATCCACTTGATAAATAATCTCCGACTGAGCAATAGTTAGTACAAGCATTAACTGCATCATTATTGCTATCATAATATTTATCAGTTAAAGAACAATAATACATTGTTTTATCACTAGTGGTACCTTCATCAACTCTAAAACAAGAATTTGATGCTGATTCATAAGACGAATAATTTTCTTTATCTAAACTACAGTAATATCTATCAAAGTTAGTTACGTTACCATATGTAGTTTTACTACAATCATCATTAGGACCTGATACATAAACACCTGGTATAGAACAATAATACGTTGTTGTTTCTATTTGACCACTGCAATAGTTTGTACAACTAGCCGTATGACTACTTGTTGCGCCTTGTTTTGAACAACTACCTCCACCACCATAAGCTCCGCAACTCCAATCTGACTTATCATAGCCAGCAGGACATCCATTATTTGTACAAGTTTGTCCTGTACTCATCCACATACCACTTGTGCAAACTAAATCATATGTACAACTTCCACCAACTGTTGTTGATATATTAGATGTTGTAGTATTAGACGTAATTGTACCATTAGTTGTTTCATAGCAATCACCTTTAGCAGTATTTTCATCTTCATATTCTTTTTCTTTAATACTACATGTATAAATTTTCTTCGAAGAAACATCACCATATGTAGTTTTATAACAATTATCTTTGGCTTCAGTATCTGTCGCATAATTTTCATCATAAAAACTACATATATATCTTGTAACATCAATTGAATTTGTTGTTTGTGAATCAATTATATTTAATGTTTTAGAAATTTTATCTGATTTATTACCTGCTTCATCTTCAACATAAACGTTTAATTCTTTTTTAGTTCTAAGACTAGTATCTAATTTATAATCAATTGAGCCAATATATGATAAATCATTTTCTGAAAAATAATATTTTAATTTATCTCGTGATGTAACATTATCGGTTGAGCCATTTGATACTACATAGTAATTGTTGGTGTCTTTATTTAGTTTTAAATCAGGGATAGTTGGCTTTGTTTTATCCATACTATATTTTTTATTAGAATCGCTTAGACAAAATGTTTGATATTTATCTTTTAAATTTTTTAAGTTAACACAAAAGTCTAAATCTTTACCTTCGTTTCCTACTCTAATGGACCAAGTACCGTCTGATTCATCTCCAGATTTACTATTAGTTGTAGCAGTTTTACTACCTTCACTTGGAGACACAACAGTATATGTTGTATAGTTTTTATCCACTTGGCTAGCATTTGTAACATTAATTTTTACTCCAACGTCTTCTATATACCAATCATTATTTCCTTTGTTTCCAAACAAATCAAAATTTACTTCAATCGAAGCATCTTCGCCACATACTTCTTGATTAAATAAAATTTCATCAGTATATACTTTAGTAGTTTTATCTCTTTTTACAAGTACGCTTGTGTCTTTGTCTACTATTTTATCTTCTAATGTTGCACCTATAGCTGAATCATTTAATATTCCTTTATTAATAAGCATACCAACAGTAGTGCAAGCATATTCAATATTTGTATTATTACTATCTATAAACCAATATTTATCTTGTGTTTTAAATTCTTCCGTATAAGTAAGTGCTGACTTAGCAATGCTAGAAATAGTCACATTGTTAGATTCGGTTTTAGATCTATCTATTGCACTTTTTATTATAGTAAATGAAATGATTACTACAAATGCCATTATTGCTATTGTTACTAATAATTCAATTAAGGTAAATCCCTTTCTTTTATTCTTCATTAATATTACTCTCCTTTTTATTGTCATTAGAAAATTCAAAAAATAAAGCCTCAAGTTTATCTATTTTATATGGTATAGATATTTCTATATTTTTTATAATTTCATGACTCTTTATAACATCGTTATATTCAAAAAAGAAATGTCCCGCAAATTTATTTGTAAAGGTTATACCATACATATAAATTTCACTTATATATATATCATCATCACTTTCATTTGTAATATCAAGTGATAAAGTAGTTTTATCTTCATTATAATTAATGTCTATATTACTAAATAGTAAATGATTTTTTTCTTCTAGAAAACTTGGTTTTATTCCTTCTTTTAATTCTACATAATTATAATTTTCATTTTGCGTATTATTGTTAGTAGATTGATTATTTTCAACTTTTTTTCTCTTATAAATATTTTTAAATATAATTGTAGCTACAAACAAAGCAATAAATACAAATAAAATAACTATCAATATTTTTCTTTTCATTATTACCCTCCAAGTATTTCTGCATTTTTATAGCATTTTAAAGACGAATCATATCCTGAATATTTACTCCATCCACTCTTACAATAATAGGTATATATTGTTTCAAAACTAATACATACATCACGACAAGATTCAGTTGAAATAGTACAAGTTTTACACGGATCTTGGCATGGAGATTTGCAAGCAGACAAACAACTTAAATTATCACCACATGCATCTGTACAAGCATCGCATTCTTTACTACCAGTATCATTTAATACTCCACATAAATCACAATCCATTACTGTTTTGCTACCTGTATTAGTACATTGTCTAGTAGTCCCACCAGTACACTCAAATGAAGAGCTATACCAATTTTGATCCTTTGCACTAGCTATACAAATAAATTGATCTTTACTTTTTTCATACAATGTACCTATTGAACAACTATATCCTTGTTTAATATTAAATTTAGTTGTATCTTTTGCCTTAAGACCATTTTCTTTTACTACCTCACATGTAACATCAAATGTTCCTACTTTTAAATCAGATATTTTATATATTTTGGTATTAGCATTAGTAATATAACAATATTTATCAGTTATTTTACCATTTCCATTTGGTGAATATGTAAAATAGTTTTCTATAATATTTGTATTGTCACTAGTTCTAGCTTCGTACAAATCACCTTTCTTATTAATTATAGGATTTTTAATATCTATGTATATTCTTTTGGGACTAGACCATTTGCCAATATTACCAGCATTATCTATTCCTCTAAAATAAATGTAGTTTCCATTCATATCATAGTCAAAATATTTTGAAACATTTAATCCAAGATTTTCGGTAATTTCTGTATTAACATTGGGAATATTACTAGAATTAGTTAAGTAATATTGAAATTCTTTTATACCACTATTTTTTTCTGTATACTTTGCTATTTTAATAGTTTTAGATACAGAATATATATTTTCATTATCAATACTTAAATTATCAATAACTGGAGATATAGTATCTACTTTAAAGTTATCAGTACATACTCTTTTTCTTTTTTCTTTATTAGATACAGCATCAACACAAAATGATATACCATTTCCATTATATTTAAAATTATACGTACTTATTTCACTAGGATTACTTAATGACCCAATAGCAATATATTTACCATCATCATATACTCCATAAATATATTGAGATATTCCTGTGCTAAAAGCTTTTTTTAAATCAACTTCTATATTAAAATTACTTTTATACCAATTATCAAGTCCATCTGGATCTGGCATTTTTATTTCTAACTCTAAATCATCCACTTCATCACACGCTACATCATCAATTAATGTCGAATCAGAAACTACCTTTGTTGTTTTATCTCTAATTGTTTTTATACTAGTATCAGCAGTAATGCTTATAATTTTTCCATCAACATCATATTCTCCGATTACTGATTCATCTAATAATCCTTTGTTTATTAGCATTTGAACTGTAGTACAAGCATATTCTTCACTATCATTTTCAATATCTTCAAACCAATATCTATTTTGGTTTTTAAATTCATTGGTATAACTAATCGCAGACTTATTAACATTAGAAACTGTTACTTTATTTGATTCATTTTTAGAGTGTTCAATCATTGCTTTAATAGAAAAGAAACCTATAATCATCATTATTGATAAAATTGCTATTGTTACTAATAATTCAATTAAGGTAAATCCTTTTCTTTTATTCTTCATCGATATTATTCTCCTTTTTTTGTAAAACTTCTCTTGGTTTAGAACCATTTGGAGGTCCTATTATTCCACGCTCTTCAAGTAAATCAATTATTCTAGCAGCTCTATTGTAACCAAGACGATATTTTCTTTGAATTAAGCTAGCACTAATCTTTCCTGTATTAATAGCAAATTCTACTATTTCATTATATAATGGATCATCGTATTCATCTTCAGAACTATAATTATCATTAATATCTGAAGTACTTGGACCACTCTTTTCTACTGTTAAGCTTTCATCATAAATTGCCTTTTGTTGTGAAATAGTATAATCTACTAATTTTTGTAATTCTTCTTCACTAACAAAAGCACCTTGAATTCTTTGAGGAACATTTTCACCCATTGGTTTAAATAACATATCACCTTTACCAAGTAATTTTTCTGCTCCAGTCATATCAAGTATTGTTCTAGAATCAATTGAAGAAGATACTGCAAATGATATACGAGATGGAATATTTGCTTTAACTACACCAGTAATTACATCGGTTGATGGTCTTTGAGTTGCTACTATTAAATGTATTCCAGCGGCACGAGCCATTTGCGTAATTCTCATAATTGAGTCTTCAACTTCTTTGGCTGCTACTAACATAAGGTCTGCTAACTCATCTATAATTACTACGATGTAAGGCATCTTTTGATATTCAGGATGTGTTTCGCAAAATTCATTATAACCTTTAATATTTTTATTTTTAGTATGTTCTAAGATGTCATATCTTCTTTCCATTTCTGCAACTATATTTTTTAAAGCAATGGATGCTTTTTTAGGATCAGTTACAACCGGTGCAAGTAAATGTGGTATTCCGTTATACATGCTAAGCTCTACTTTTTTAGGATCGACCATAACAAGTTTTACTTGATCAGGACGAGCCCTCATTAATATTGAAGCAATGATACAGTTCATACAAACTGATTTACCACTACCAGTAGCACCTGCAACAAGTAAGTGTGGTGTAGAATTAATTTCCATCCATCTAACTTTACCCATTATATCTTTACCGAGTCCTACTGCAAGCACATTTTTTTCATCAACTGGAGGTATACAAGATAATACTTCTTTAAAACTAACTGAACTATTAACTTTATTTGGTAACTCTATACCAATAGTATTTTTACCTGGTATTGGTGCTTGAATTCTAACATCTTTAGCAGCTAAAGCTAAAGCAATTTCTTTTTGAATAGATAATAATTTACTAACCTTAGTACCTGTTTTTAATTCAAGTTCATATTGTGTTACTGAAGGTCCTATATTTACTTGAACTACTTTACCTGTTATTTCAAATACTTTTAGTGTTTCTTCTAATTTTTGAATTGCTTCTTTAGCATATAATTCATTATCTTTATTATTAACATTTTTTACTGTTTTTAATATACCAAGTGGAGGTAATCTATAATTCTTATTAACTACATTAGTTTCTTTTTCTTCTAAGTTATGATTAATAGGAATATCATTCTCCTCTTCTTTTGTTTCTTTTTCATGAGTAATATCACTAGCATTAGCAATAACTACGCCAGTATCTTCTTTAGTATCATTAACACTATTATTTACACTTACTTCTTCTTTCTTTTCTTTTTTATGTTCTAGATTACTATTATGTTTTTCTTTAATATCATGTACTTTTTCTTTGGTTTTTTCTTTAATTTTATTTAATAAATCGTATATGCTAAAATTAAAGCATAATATTAATCCTAATACTCCTAAAGTTATAATAACTATATTTGTACCATCTTTAAATAAACCATAAAAGGCATAAGAAAATACTGCTCCTATCATACCACCACCAGAATTACTAATTAATTCAGGACTTTTAAAGGTAAGTAGTAAATTATCAAATGTTTCAGTAATTATTTTAATTCCTTCAGTACCATTTTTAGTAATATAAGTAGTATGTAAATAAACTAAATAACATATTACCATCATATATAGTCCAATAGATTTCATTGAAAAGAAATTAGGACTTTTTCTTTTTAAAACTAAATATGCTCCAATTATAAGTAAATATATTAGAAAAAATGTATTAATTGATCCTACTAAAAATACTGAAAAACTTCTTATAAAGTTTCCTGCTGGACCATAATTGCCAATTCCAATAATAGACATAAGAATAATTAAAATACCTGCTACTTCATTACTATATTGAAATTTTTTCTTTTCACTATCTTTCTTTTGTTTTTTCTTTGCCATGTCATCACCTTCTATATTTCTACATATTAATTATAACAAAATTAGTATTTAAAGTAAAGAAAAAATAAGACATTTAAGTCTTATTTTGATTATTTAGTAAATACATTTTTTACTTATTATTATTTTTATGTAATATTAGTTTTCTTGGACATTAAAATCTTGTAAAGTTCCATTATCAAGTAATATTTTATTTACTTTTTCAGTTGCTTTATTTAATTTATCGGAGCATTCTTTAGCTAATTTCATTGCTTTAGTATATTTTTCTATTGCATCATCTAAATTAACTTCTCCTTCTTCTAATTCTTTAATAATTGCTTCTAATTCTCTTATTTTGTCTTCAAAAGTTTTACTTTCCATTATTTACCTCCATAACTTTACTTATTATATTACCATTATTTAATTTAATATTTATTGTATCATCAATATTAATATTATTTATATCACTTACTACAGTATTATCTTTCTTTATTATTGCATATCCTCTTTTTAAAGTATTCATTGGATTTAATACTTCTAGTTTATTAATTAAATTATCTAGATTTTGTTTTTTAAATTTATATAACATACTAGGATTATTTAATATATAACTAGATATATCTTTGGATAATCTTAATTTATTGTTATCTATAATAATACTTATTTCTTTATTTAATTTATCTATTAAGGTATCTAAATATTGTATTTTTATTTCATACATATTTGATGGTTTTTTTAATACATAACTATCACTTAATTTGCTTAAATATAATTTTTTAGTATCAATTATATTAGTAAGTGAAGTATATAATCTATTTTTAGCAGTATCTAAATATGTTAAAATGGTATTAATATCTGGTACTGCTAACTCTGCTGCGGCAGTTGGTGTGGCTGCTCTTAAATCTGCAACAAAATCGCTTATTGTAAAATCTATTTCATGGCCTACTGCACTAATTATAGGTACACGGGAATTATATATAGCACGTGCTACCATTTCTTCATTAAAAGGCCACAAATCTTCGATTGATCCTCCACCACGACCTACTATCAATGTATCAATATCATAAGTATTTGCCAATTCTATTTTTTTAACTATATCATATTTAGCATTATCTCCTTGAACTAAACAAGGAAATAAAATGGTTTCACATATTGGATATCTTCTTTTAATTGTAGTTAATATATCTCTAATTGCAGCCCCAGTCGAAGCGGTTACTATACCTACTTTTTTAGGACATCTTACTATTTTTTTCTTGTGTTCTTTATTAAATAGACCTTCTTTAGCCAATTTTTCTTTTAGTTGTTCAAAAGCAATATATAAGTTGCCAATACCATCTTCGGTCATTTCTTCAACATATATTTGATATCCTCCAGTTGCTTCATATACTGTTACTCTACCTCTTACTAATACTTTCATACCATCTTTTGGAATAAATTTAATATTTTTAGTGGCACTACTAAACATAACAGCATTTATTCTACTAGATTCGTCTTTTAAAGAAAAATAAAAGTGACCAGTTGTATGATTTTTAAAGTTAGATATTTCTCCTTTTAAATATACATTTCTTAAATATATATCATTATCAAAATTACTCTTTATATATTTAGATAATTCATAAACACTAATATATTCTTTATTCATCTTAACCTCTTTTTTACTATATTTTTATATTCATTATAATATTTAATATATTTATTAATTAAATCTTTAAAATAACTATCTGGTAATTCTAAATCTTTTACTTGTAATTTAACATCATTAACTATTAATTTGAATTTATCTATACTTAGTTTATCTAACATTGAGTTAAAAATATCAACATATTTACTTTCACTAATATTAAAGAATTCATTTAATAAACTCATCATGTAGTCACCTTTGTATTTTAAACTATCCATAGTAACACCCATATCAAATTTATCATACATTAATCCTTCTTCATTATCACAAATATTAGTTAATTTTATATCACTATTTTTTTCTTTTATTTCAACATTAAATTCATGTCTATCATTTTGACCAGTAAGTATATCTATTAAGAACCTACTAGTTAATTCTTCCATTAAGTTTTTAACTATTTCTTTAGAATTATCTATATTTCTATATCTATATTCTAAGGCTTGCCATATAGTTTCTAAATTGACTAGTTCATATATTCTAATTTTTTCATAATTAATATTATTATTTGTTATATAAACGTAATAATCATTTAATATGGTATCTAAAGGAATATATGAATAATCATCATTTTTATAATTATTATTAATTAAACCATATATTTTCCTATCATATTTATTAGTAATATAACTATAATCTTGTTCTAATACATCTTTATTAAATAATCTACATATACTATCTATGATTAATTCGTTAGCAATGCCTTCTTTTGAACATTCTTTAAAGAAAATACTTTTATTATTTATATTAATAAAAAAGGTATATTTTCTTCCTTTCGGATTATTTATCTCTTTAATTATACCTTTTTCCTTTAATAAATTATATTTATTATAATCTATATTTAAATTAATCATTATCAAAATCCTTATATACTTTATCTAATATACCATTAATCATTTTACTTACTTTATCATCAGAATATTTTTTAGATAATTCAATTGCTTCGTTAATACATACAATATTTGGAGTTTCAGTATATTTTATTTCATATATAGCGATCTCAATAATTGCAGCATCAGTTAAACCTAATCTATCAATAGTCCAATCTTTCATATATTTATTTGCTAGTGAATCAATATCTTTTTTATTATTAATAACTCCATATACTAATTCATTAACAAAATCATTTTTTAATTCTAATTGTTCATTAATAACTTCTTCAATATTATAAGATATATTATTCTTTTCATATAAACTTATTTGATATAAAATAGTCATAGCCTTATATCTAGCTTCACTTCTAGTTATTTGCATAAGTATCACCTCAAAACAATAATATAATACCATATTTTTAATTATTTTAAAATAGATTTTATAAAAGTTATATAATTTTTTTGAAATAGAAAAAAATCCTTATGGAAGGATTAAAATTCTTATGGCGTCCTTGGGGCGATTCGAACGCCCGACTTACGACTTAGGAGGTCGTTACTCTATCCTGCTGAGTTACAAGGACACTTATAAAAGGAAGAATTAATAAAATATTCTTCCAATAAAAACTAATAATATCACCATTGCATTTCTATATTTTAGTTTGCATTTATTTTTAAATGTAAGACTAAACTCATAAGTTGCTACAATTTTATCTACAATAGACACAATCCAACTTTCTAAATACTTTGGTACTCTATTAATATTTAATGGGAACATATGTGTATATATTATGTCTTTTTCTTTATCAGATAGATAGAATAATTCTTCACTATTTTGTAAAGATTTCTTTGAGTGAACAAACATACTCTTCATTTTTTCTTTAGAAGTATTATTTTCACTTAAAAAGAAATCATGAAGTAAGCCCGCTCTTGCAGTATCTACATAATTTAATTTAAGTGCTTTTGTCACTTTATATGAGTAATATGATACCCTACAAGAGTGGTCAAGTCTAGATAATCCGTGATGTACACATTTATCTATTTTTTTAAATTCATTATCTAATAAAATGTCATCTACTATTTCATAATATAATTTATCATTATAATACTTATCCATTAAATACACCTCAGTTATTTTAATATATTAAATATGTATAAGTATTATTATATTATTTGTTTACTTTTCTAACATATTTAATAAATTTATTTTAAACATATCTTTATCAGCATGTGTTTTAGATACCATTACACCTTTATAAGTAGTTAATTCTTTTTGATGACCTTCGGTCAAAATATCTTCTGGTGTTATTGTATCTAACATTACAATTTTTTGATTTTCATATACAGTATAATGAAGCATCATATCTCCATGTACTTTAGCAAACATTGTATCAGTAGGTAATTTTAATTCATATTTTGTAATACCATCTTTACTATTTTTTGAACATACTACACCTTTGAACTCTCCATCTCTAAAGTTAGGATAAAATTCGAATACTAATTTTTTGTATGCTAACATATTGTATTTTTTTACAGATCTTTCTTTTTTTCTAAATTCATTTTCATTTAAGTATTCAATAACATATGAATTTTTCATATTGCATCCCCCCATATTTAATTTTTCCCTTCAACCAAAATGCTTTATAATTATAGCATAAAATTAACCTATTGTCAACTTTATAACTTATATGTTATTTACTTTGTATAAAACTAATAATAGTTATTTTTCTACTATACCATATACTTTATCAATTGATTTAACATCAGTTATTTTTACATTGACTATTTCATTATTTAATTTTTTATCTAATATAACAGGTATATAATTAGTGGTATGTCCTATGCAAGTATTATTTTTCTTTAATTCTGTTACTACTTCATAAGTATTATTTATTTTACTTTTATAAAATTCTAATTCATACTTATCAGATATTTCTAATACTTTATGTACTCTTTCTTTTTTTGTTATACCATCAACTTGATTATCCATTGATGCTGCTACTGTACCTTTTCTAATTGAATAAGGAAATGTGTGTATTTTTGTAAATTTAATATCCTCTAATACTTTTAATGTATCATTAAAGTCTTCTTCTGTTTCGTTTGGAAAACCTACGATTAAATCAGTAGTAATAGATATATCAGGAATTAGTTCTCTTATTTCATTAATTTTATTTATATAAAACTCAATATTATATTTTCTATTCATTAATTTTAATATTTTATTACTACCTGACTGAAGTGGTATATGTAAATGCTTAGCCATTATTTTATTATCTTTGATTAATTTAAGTATACCTGGAGTTATTTCATTTATTTCTATTGAAGATAACCTAATTCTAAATATATTAGGAATTTTAACTAATCTATTTAATAAATGCTCTAGTGAGGTATTTTTTTCTATTCCATATCTTCCTGTATGAATACCTGTAAGTACTATTTCTTTATAGCTATTATTAACCAAAGTAGTTATTTCTTTAACTGCTTCATCTTCATCTTTACTACGTAGTCCTCCCCTTGTGAAAGGAATAATGCAATAACTACAGAAAGCATTACAACCTTCTTGTATTTTTACAAATGCTCTTGTATGGTTTTCAAATTTATCAATTGACATTGTTTCAAAATCAGTTTTTCTTATGTCGTATATTTTTTTTATTTTTTCTTTCTTTTTAATACATTCATCAAGTAATTCAATAATTTTAGATTTATCCTTGTTACCTAAAACAATATCTGCATCAATTAAATCAGGATTAACTTGTGAATAGCATCCCATAACTACAATTATAGCATCACTATTTTTCCTTTTAGCTTCATTTATTATTTTTCTATTCTTTTTATCACTTTCATTTGTAACACTACAAGTATTAATTATATAAATATCTGCTTTTTCATTAAAATCTACTATCTCGTAATTATTCTTTTTTAATAAAGATATTACAAATTCACTTTCATAAATATTTACCTTACATCCTAAGGTATAAACTGCTACTGTCATAATACTTCCCTTCTTTCTTATACTTTTCTACATAGAGCAAACATAGAAAAGTATAAAAAAAATATTGGCAACGACCTATTTTAGCAAAAATCACTATCGTCGGCGCATAAGTGCTTAACTTCTGTGTTCGGGATGGGAACAGGTGAACCACTTCGCTATTATCACCAATATACTTTTTCTTCAATTAATTATATTATATCATATTAGTTCTCTGAAAACAAGATAATGTGTCATCAAATTATAAATTTTTGTGGTTAAATCCTCAATCTATTAGTACTAGTCCGCTCAATGTATCGCTACACTTCCACTTCTAGCCTATCTACCAGTTAGTCTTTCTGGGATCTTAACTCTTTAACAAGTGGGAAAACTCATCTCAAAGGGGGCTTCACGCTTAGATGCTTTCAGCGTTTATCCCTTCCACACATAGCTACTCTGCACTGCTTCTGGCGAAACAACAGATACACCAGCGGTGTGTCCATCCCGGTCCTCTCGTACTAAGGATAGCTCTCTTCAATTTTCCTACGCCCACGACGGATAGGGACCGAACTGTCTCACGACGTTCTGAACCCAGCTCGCGTGCCACTTTAATGGGCGAACAGCCCAACCCTTGGAAGCGACTCCACCTCCAGGATGTGACGAGCCGACATCGAGGTGCCAAACACCACCGTCTATGTGAACTATTGGGTGGTATCAGCCTGTTATCCCCGGGGTAACTTTTATCCGTTAAGCGACGACCATTCCATACTGAATCGCCTGATCACTAAGTCCTGCTTTCGCACCTGCTCGACTTGTTGGTCTCGCAGTCAAACTCCCTTTATACCTTTACGCTCTTTGAATGATTTCCATACATTCTGAGGGAATCTTTGAACGCCTCCGTTACTTTTTAGGAGGCGACCGCCCCAGTCAAACTGCCCACCAGACACTGTCCCTGAACCGGATTCACGGTTCTAGGTTAGAAATTCAGTAACTTAAGGGTGGTATTCCATTGTCGGCTCCTCTAACACTGGCGTATTAGTCTCATAGCCTCCCACCTATTCTCTACATAACTTACCAAATCCCAATATCAAGCTACAGTAAAGCTCCACGGGGTCTTTCCGTCCTGTCGCGGGTAAC
>CAJMAC010000002.1 GCA_905211265.1 uncultured Eubacteriales bacterium | reverse complement strand
CTTTAATAAGATTACAAGACAAAATGAGAACTTTATGTATTGAAGAATTTAATCAAGTATATAGTTTAGATTCAACTTTAAAACAAAAGCAAAAAGGTAGAAATAGAGATATTCATGTATCTGATATGAATAACTATATAGAAATGAAAAAACAAATTGAAAGGAATACTGAAAATTTAAAACAAGCAAACAAAAAATCTTCAGAGTTAAAGCAAAACTCCAAAGATATAAAAGATAAAATTGATAAACTAAAAGTATCTAGATTAAATAAAAATAATTATATTATATCAAAAGAAGATAAAGATTCTTTTATCGACTTTATCGAGCAAGTAAATAATACTAATAAAGAATATGATAAAATACAAACTCTATCTAATATACTAGTTAATGCTCACGAACAATTAAAAGATAAAAACAATAAAATTAAAACTCTTACTGAAAATAATGAAGCACTTAATTTACGAGTTAATACTTTAAACGACACGATTAAGGAAAAAGACAATGAAATATCATTTTTAAAATCTAAAATAAAAGATATACAAAATACTCTTGAATATTGGAAAGATAAATTTGAAAAACTAATATCATTCTTACATAGTAAACTTCATAGTTGGTATGATAAAGATGATAAATATATAGATGTTGTAAATGATATGTATAATGATAATGTTTTAGATGATGATGACATTGAAGAATTGGACTTAGGTAAAGATAAAGATGATTATGAACGCTAATTTATAGTGCCAAATTTGACAAAATAACAATAATATGCTATTATATACAGCATTCAAAGGGGGATTTTAAATGATTAAAAATTTTAAGAAAGAACTTGAATTAATTAACTCAAATAATTGTATTAACGAAAAACTTATGATTTTTTCACTATACAATGAATTTTATAATGATATATTAGGTCATGCAGATGATTATTTTATACAACACTATGCACCATTTATGGAAAAGACTTTTGAATTAGTTGTTGCTGGACTAAATTTACAAGATAATATAAGTGTTAGTGCGGAACAATTCATGAGAGTTTATTTTCAAATGCTTAAAAAAAGTAGATTATCTAGTATGCCGCAAGCAAAAGGAATTATTAAAACTTTTGAAAATGAATTAAATTCATTTATTGAAGCCAGTGAGTATGTAAATGTAATCGAAAAATTTAATTCAATTTCATTAGATACAAAAGTTAATATTATGGCTCAATTTAGAGAATATATAAATAATATGTTCCTTACTACTATTGATTTATATGGCGAAAAAAATAGTAAGGGATTAAGACACAGTATTTTAGATATGCTATCAATTAAATTAGAAGAATATTTAAAAGATAGTTTAGAAAAAGGTTATAATGAAAATGATATTACTAGCAATTTAAAACCTACTATGATGGTAATTACAAAAGATTATTTAATGGATAAATTAAGAAATGGAGATACTTCTTTAATAGATTTTGAAGATGAGGCAGCAAAACAATTTTTTGATAGTTTTAAAGAAATAGAACAAAAAATATGGTTAATGGGATTAATTTATGGTATTGCTGATTATGATAAATCAAAAGATAATGAAAAAATAAAAGAAATGTGTGAATTGCTTGGTATTTCCAAACTAAAATATACAAAAATAGCATTATCGATAGGAATTCGTTCTATAAAAATGATGAAAAAAGCCATGAATGAAATAGATACTGAAACATTTGATGGTGATTTACCAGTAAAAAGAAAAAAATAATAGGCAGAGCAATAATCTGTCTTTTATTATATTGTAAAATACATGATTTTATATACTAATAGTAAAAAATGTGGTATATTATATATAGAACTGATATTTATTAGTTGTTCTTTTAGATATAAGTGTTCAAAATAGGCTCTTGTATCGCACCAGTAAAGAAATTAACCCTGTAAAGGGTTTTTATATTTTTAAATATGATTAGGTACATTTTAGGTACATCTTTATAACTAATTTTATTAATTTTTCAAACAAAAGGAAATTTAATAATGAATATCCATTGTATAAACATTAAAATTAATTGCCTATCTAAAATTAACTTTTAATTGCAAAGATTATTTTTCAAATCTAATACAACTTATACCAACAACTTTACTATGAGATAATATAATTATAACAAAAAACTGATAAAAATTATCAGCTTTTAGCATTGACAAATTTGTCATTTTCTATTTTAACATTTTAAAAAGCATTTAAAAAATAATTATTTTTAATCATCTAATTACTTTCTTCCTTTATTTAAAGGTTTATTTATAGCATTACTCACTGGAATTCTATTACTACCAACTGGAACTTCTACTCTACACTCACCCAATATTTCAGCTTGGCCTAAATCATTAATAGCCATATCTAACACTTTTAATGCATTTGGATTTTGTTCTATTTCTTCTAAACTAGTATGTTTCTTGGTATTCATATCCAAACCAAAATTTGCACTTATACCTAATTCAGCAAAATTAGATTGTGAAGAAAAATTTGCAACAGCAAACTCCTTATCAGCCATTGGTGCAAAAACTGAAACTTCATATATAGAAAGTGAATTACTTTCTTCAGAATAACCAAATTTCATAATAACGCAACCAGATTGAGGAAATCCATATTGTATTTGATAATTATATTTTCCATCCACTGAATTTTCTTTATCAGTTATTTCATCAAAGCTAAAATATTGAGTTGATGATAATGCAACTTCTTTTCCATAATAGCCTAATACAATTTTTAATAATTTACCGATTTTTTCTTTTACATGTGTATTTTGTACATTCATACAATAACTCCCTTACAACCACTTTAAAAACATTTTCAATTTTTATAAATAAATAACAAAACGCATTATCTATCTACATTCTAAATATACCATATTTTTCTATTTTTGTCACTAATTTTTACAATTATTTATATTTTTTATTGTATATTATCTCAATAAGCTTTTTTGTACTAAAACTTGGAACATGATTTTTTGATAAAGCAATTCCTACATATCTACTAGGAATTTTTTCTTTTATATTTAGTTCAAATAATTTCTCATCTTTAATTAAATCATCAATATATTCTCTTGTAACATACCCAATTCCAAGTCCAATTTTTGCAAATTCAAAGACTAATGAATAACTAGTTAATTCAATACTAGGTTTAAGTACAACACCATTTTCTCTTGTTACATTATCTAAAAACGCCCTAGTATTTGACCCCTTAGCCTGTAAAATCAAAGGATATTTATTTAATTCTTTTAAAGAAATTTCCTTACCAACTATATCTTTATATTTATTGCTTACTACAAAACAATCATTAATTTTTTTACACTTAATAAATTCAATATCATTACCATAATTTTTATCATTTAAATTCAATATCACCATATCAATTAATCCATTTTTTAATCTTGATATCAAATCAGAAGTAATATTAGTAATTATCTTTATATCTATCTTAGGATACATTTGATTAAATTTCTCTAAATACGGTAATAAAAATTCCTTAGTTAATGTTGTACTAATTCCAATTTTAATACATCCAGTTTCTAAATTAATAAGATCAGTAAACTTATTTTCAGCATTATTAATATACTCAATCGCTTGTTTAATATAATTATAAAACTCCTTACCTTCCTCAGTAAGAACCACTCCCCTTTTTGTTCTAACAAACAATTGATCTCCTAATTGTTCTTCCAAGTTTTTAATTGACTTACTTATCGCAGGTTGAGATATATTCAATTCTTCGCTAGCCTTAGTAATATTACAATGATTAGCAACAACATAAAATATTCTATATAATTCAAAATCAATATTCATAATAACCTCCAGTTATGATAAACATAATAAATATGTATTTTAATTATATCAAAAAAAGTATTATAATACAAGTACTTGGAGGGAAAAATATGATTATAGGTATATGTGGCAAATCAGGAAGTGGAAAAAGTACACTAGCTAATCAAATAGTAGAATTAACAAACAACAAAGGAATACATTTGGACATCGATAAAATTGGACATAAAGTATTATTGTTACCTGATATTATAAACGAACTAACAAATTCATTCGGAGCAAGCATCATCAAAGATAATAATGTTAATAGAAAAAAACTTGGTGAAATAGTTTTTAATTCTAGAAACAAAATGAATAAATTATCTAATATTACATGGAAATATATGCAAATAGAAATAGACAACTTTTTAAACAGTAATAAAGATAAAATAATTATTCTAGATTGGATACTATTACCAATTACAAAATATTTTAGTATGTGCGATATAAAAATACTTTTAGATATTCCATATAATATTAGAAAAGAAAGAGCAATAAAAAGAGATAACATAACAAAAGAATCATTTGATTTAAGAGAAAAAGCAAGCATAGATTTTAACCCAAATAATTTTGATTATGTTTTAAAAGAAAACAATATAGAAACAGTAAAAAAGTTGGTGAAATCATTATGACAAAAGTTTTATATCCAGGAAGTTTTGATCCAATAACAAAAGGACATATGAATATCATTGAACAAGCAAGTAACATATTTGACGAAATAATAATCGCAGTATTACAAAATCCATTAAAAAAATCAGAATTCTTTACACTCGAAGAAAGAACTGAAATAATAAAAAAATTATATCAAGAAAAAAATAACATAAAAGTCATTTCTAGCAATAATACTACTACAGATATAGCACTACAAAATAAGTGCAATGCAATAATAAGAGGACTAAGAAATTCAGCTGATTACAATTATGAAGTACAATTACAGCAAATAAACAAAGATTTATCAGATAATAAAATCAACACTATTTGTTTTTTCACAGATAAAGAATACCAATTTATATCATCAAGTATAGTAAAAGAAGTTTTTTATCTTAATAAAGATATTTCAAGATATGTAAATTCTCTTGTACAAGAAAAAATGTTAATAAAGAAAAGAAGTTTGATAAAATGAGTAAAATAATAATAACACCATTAGGAACAGTATCACCATATCCAAAAGATAATATGAATTGTCCAGGATTTTTAATAGAATACAACAATAAAAATATATTAATAGATTGTGGCAATGGCATAACAAGATTACTAAATTTACCAACAAAATTAGATAATTTAAATATTATTATTACCCATTATCACAATGACCATTTTGGAGACATAGGAATTCTACAATATGCTTCATTTATCTATCACAACTTAGGACTACTAAATAAAAAAATACAAATGTATTTACCTAAAAATGACTTTAATTCTAATAAAGCATCTATAATATCAAATAATGAAAGTTATGCAGAATATCATGACATAGTAAATCACTATACATTTTCGATAGATGATTTAAATATAACATTTGAAAACAATAATTCACATACAATTGAATCATATATGGTAAAATTACAAAATAAAGATTTTAAAATTATTTATACATCAGACATAGGAACAACAAATTCAAATGAATTAATTAATTTTTGTAAAAATTCTGATTTAATAATTTGTGAAAGTTCTTTATTAAAAAAATATAGCATTAATAGTAAAACACATATGACATCTTTTGAAGCAGGTATTATAGCAAATAAATCTAATACCCAAAAATTATTATTAACTCACTTTTGGCCTGAAGAAGATAAAATGTTATATCTAGAAGAAGCAAAACAAAACTTTAAAAATGTAGAAGTTGCCATAGAAAACAAAAAACTTATATTAAAAAAATAGTAAACTTATATTCATTTCAAAGTAAAAAAACATTTAGCAGCTAAATTTTCTACCTATGTAATAAACTAAAATGCCACAACAAATATCATTAAGAATTGATAATAAGCAAATACAATTGCTTATTTTTTTTACACAAAACACAACTTTTATATTTTTTTAACCAAAAAATATTGAAAAAAAATTATTTTTAGTATATACTATCTATTGTTAAGAAAAAGCGCCCATAGCTCAATTGGATAGAGCGTTTGGCTACGGACCAAAAGGTTTGGGGTTCGAATCCCTATGGGCGCGCCATATATAAAAACTAAAATCAACAATTAATGTTGATTTTTTATTTTATCATAAATTTCTTTCCAATTATATACCCTATCAAATCTATCTTCATTCTTATTATAAGTATTATCATAAATAAACACTCTTATTCCATATTCACCTACAGATACACAATTCTTTATAGAGTCATCAATAAATACATTGATATTCTCACGCTTACAAATACTTCCCTTATCATGCGCATCCACAATTAACTTATCATATTTTATATTATATTTATCCAAATATCTTTTACACAATTCATATGGATTATCAAAATATTTACTACCCCTAGCAGTAATAAAAATAATCTCATTAAACTTAGACAATTCATTAATATAATAATCAGCACCATTTTTTAACTTAGCATTAAATAATATATTAGGAAATTCTCTCTTAGCAAAATCATTAAATCTCTTTAAATTTAAATACGAATAATAAGAATACCCTTTCTTTTTTTCTTCTTCATAATTCAAATTATATTCCCTACATATATGAGGTAACATTGCCTCAATACTATCACATATAGTATCATCCATATCAATACCAATTCTCATTTACAACTTATACTCCTTTTTAATTTTTTATATATACTTTGATTAAGAAACTTTCTAGAATTATTTGCAATGACATCAGTATCTATTTCATCATAATGTAACATATCCAAAATATCATTAAACTTATAAGAACTAATATTATCATAAATAGTTAATAACCTACAAGTAACATCTTTTTCATCATAATTAGAAAACAATAAATTATTACTAACTAATATTCCCAAAATATAAGGGTAACTATCAAAAACATCAATCTTAGGTTTATCAACATGAAAATTAATAAAATCAGTAACTAACTCATTAATACCAAATTTATTAACTACATCATTATCAATATAACCATACTTTTTATACAAATACATTATATTTAATTCAATATAATTTTTTTCAACATCACCAAAATTACCTATTAGCCTCATTAAATAAGAAGAAATTACTCCATCATAAAACATTCCCTTATCACTTAAAAACTTAATAGCCAAAGTTTCAAAATAAATAGAAATATTTTCTGACATAGACTTTACATTATCAAAACCAATTAAATTTACATAATCAAGATGAAAAAACTCATGAATTATAGATATAACATCATGTATAGTATAACTTAATTTACCATTCACCTTTACATTATAATTATCACTAACAGTATTCCAATCATCATTATTACTAGATAAATTAAACATACCACACTTACTTATCATTACAAATTTATCATAAAAATTATAGTTATTATCAGTAATATTATCAATGTATTTAAACACTTCATAACATAACAATTTTATTTCCGTAACAGTTAAATTAATAGTTTTATATCTATAACATAAATAATTATTAACATTAATTTTATCAAGTAAATCAACATATTTATCAAACATATCAATAATAAATTCAATATTATCATAAAAATTATTATCTTTATCAAAATATCTACCAGTACTTAAACTATCAACATTAATCTTGATAACACTATTCAATAATTCTAATACTTCCCTATTCATAACCAAAACTCCCCAAAATTTAAACTTATCTTAACACATTTTTTTCTATTACGCAAGTAATATCCAAAAATATATTAGGAACAATTTAAAATAGCATTAAAGAAAAAACTCAAAAAGAAAAAAGCAAACAAATTCACTCATCATAAATGTTTACTTTTTATATTAACAATTAAATTACAAAATACTACTTAATCTTTCTTGCTTCAAGATAATATCTCTTATCATAAGAATGTCCCATAGAAAATGTTTTTCTAGGTAAAGCACCATCTAAAATAACAGTTCTAAATAATTCTTCTTTCTTCATAGGTTTAAATATAAATCCTACATTATTTCCTTTCAAAGTAAGTTCCTTAGTTACATCATCACCATGTATATAATCTATCTTACCAGAATTATTCTTTAAATATTCATCTAAGAATATTTGAATTGACCCAACCGCTATATTAGATTTAGGATTCTCAATATAAAGTTTCTTTACACAATCACTAGTAATTAATTCAAATTCTTGGCCATTACCCTTTTCATTAATAGTATAATATTTATTTAATTCTTCAACTAATTTCTTACTATCAACATCAAATACTACCCTATTAATTGCTTCAAATTCTAATGCACTACTATGAAGATTAACTAATTCTACTAAAGCATATCTAGCAGGATGATTTAAATATTCTTCCTCACTCATAGTTTTCTTTAAGTTTTCATAACAAGCCTTCGCAGTAGCTAAAGAATGATTACCATCACCCATAGCAAATAAAAGTATTCCCTTATCATAAACATTATATTTCTTTTCAAAATAATCTTTATCTGCTAAATTCTCTAACTTAGTATTAATTTCATTAATTACTTCACCATTTAATTTATAACCCTTAATATGTCCACCATTTTTCATTAAATCAAAATCATAAACAACATCTGTTTCAGTTACTTTATTCTTTAATGACTCAATAATATCTTTCTTTTCATCATCAATTAAAATCATTATATGAGGTAATTCTAACTTAGCATTTTCTCTTACCTTAACTCTTGGAGGTATTCTTTCAATAACAGTCTTTTCAGTTGCACGAATTAAAGTTTGTGAACCTACTTCATAAGAATAATCTTCTAAATCTACTATTCCCATTAATCCTTCACGAACCTTACCATCACTTTGAGTTCTCTCTAGATAAATCATACTATCTTCTAATTCGTTAAAGAAGTCTTCAGCAAGTAATTTATTCATATTTTCATTAATTCTCTTTATTCTTTCATTAACATCACTTTCTTCCAAATAAATTTCAGGTAATGTTAAATTAAGTGTCGAAGGAGCATCTCCTACTATCTTAGTTACTTCATTCCAGTATTCAGGTTCACTAGTATATTGGTCACAAGCAACAACGCTCCACTTAGTCATATCTGTTTTTTTAGGAATTAAAATATTTCCTGCCCTAAAAGGTATTTTCATTTCTTCATCTCCATTCACTTACTAGTATAACATATTTTTTAAAGAAAAGATTACTTTTTTATTGTAATCTTTTATTTTTCTTATTTTATAGCAAGTAATTCCACACTTGACTACTTTAATCTAGTAATTTTCTTAAAAATATAATTATTATTATTATCTACTTTTTCAAACTCATATAAATAAATACTCCCCTTATCAATAAAATTATCTAAATAATTTATTTCATCATATGAAGAAATCTCTCTATAATCTAATATATTAGTCATATCAGGATTATCATAAATAGATACCTTGTTAATAACCTCATTAAAGTCATAAGTATAATAAATCAATTTTTCCCTAATATATAATTTATTATCATTAACATATGCCGAGTCTATTACTCTATAATAACCAGTATATGAACCATCACATCCACCTACTAATTCATATCTAGATAATTCATTATTATACTTAAACATACAATAATTATCTTTCATTATATAAGTATCAGTATTATTATAACTAATATTTCCTAAAACATATTTAATATTATCTCTAACATCACTTTCATTAATATAGCCACCATTTATATCATCATTATTAAATTTCTTTATCTCATTATACTTCAAATAATTATTTATTCCCATAGCAACAATATACTTACTAGTTAAATCTTTATTTTTATATAATTCATCAAGTAAAATAGCATCATTACTAGGATTAACCATATCATATAATTCTTTAACTAAAGTAGAATTTTTATCTATATTAATATCGTTATCATTAGCAAAATTTCTATCTTTAAAATTATATAAAATTATTATTTCTGCAACTATAAACATAACTAATGATATTAACAAAACAGTTTTCTTTTTCATATTTCCTCCCTAATTATCATAATATATTGCCCTCTTACCAAATAAATTATACATTTTTTCTACTTGATACCTATTATATTTAACAATACTCCCAACATAAGGATCTGCTACATAAACACAATTAGAATTATAACCAACCACAATAACACTATGTAAATTACGAATCCAATATATAGTTTTACCACTTTCCTTATTTATCCATGACTTACTAACATAAGTATTTGACATATCAATTGAACCCCATATTTGAACAGGCTTACCATTCTTAACTAATTCTAAAACTTCATTTAAAGTATGACCTGTATAATCAATAATACCAGATTTATAATAATTGGCTACCTCAATAATTGGTTTTTGATATACACCATATCCATTATATTCCCTAGGATTACCAACAAATTCTATCTCAGGATCACCTCCGTACAACTTACCTTCTTCAAAATATGGACCATCACCTTTTTTTAATCTATCAGCAATATCATCAGGACTAACATTAACTGAATAATATTTAAGTAAAGTATATAAAGCAATACTTTCACATCCATTTGGATAATTAGGATATTGACTATAAGTAGGAAAATTATTAATCATATAAGTAATATCTCTTTGTTTAATAATAAGCTTCCTATCTTTAGTAATAGAATTACCTAACTTATCTTTAGAAGTATATTTAACATAGTAAGTACCTACTTTATTATAATCAACACTACTTTCATCAATAGTAAACTCTACATTACCAAATCTATCATCTACTGCTAAAACACCATCATATAAATTAACTTTATCTCCAATATAAATAACAATATCACTTAATCCAGATATAACCGGAGCATCTTTATCTTCCTTAATTGTTAAAGTAGTATTCTTAATAGTTTTATTTCCATACTTATCAGTCGCAGTAATACTTATATTTTGAACTCCAACTTCTTTTTTAATATTAATATCACTTAAAGTAACATCAGATAAATCATTAAGCATACCAATAAAATCATCAACAATAGGCATATCTTCATCAATATAAACACTTAATTCTTTTAACTCTAATGTTGGTGGAGTTCTATCAACAACTTCAACTGAAATATCAAAACTCTCATTACGTATAATTAAATTAACATTATATTTCCCAATATCAGTAATACTATCTAATGAAGGACTAACTTTAACTGAACCATTAACATAATTATTTTTTATAATATCACTTAATTTTAAAATCTTACCATATTCAATAACAACATTACTATTAATATTTTTATAAGTATTATATCTACTAGTTAATCTATAACCAATAATAACACCAAGAACAATAGATAATACTATTAACAAACTAATAATTAAACTTAATATTCTATCATAATCATTTACATATTTATTCTTCTTCCTATTATTCTTACATTTTTCTTTCTTATAACCATTCTTATCATATCTTATTTTTTTCTTTTCCTTACTCTTCACAAATTACCACCTATTTTTCTTTTATTGTAATCTTATTTTCTATTACATTTTACTATAATCTTCTTTTTTTATCATAATGAAATATTAAATAAAATATAAAACTAATAATTATTAAAAAGTAAAAACTAATACTCCTTTGAAGTAACATTGCAGATACATCATTTACATTACCATATAAATACTTATTAATAGATATCATAATACCCTCTGCTACCATAACACCACCAGGAGTAGGAACAAAATCAGAAGCAATAGTTATAAATACTTGAAAAGCAATAATTAAAAATACATTAAATTCATTAAAACCAAAAGATCTATATACAAAATAACTTATTATTAATATACTAATTCTTTGTAAAAGTAATATAACAAATGATTCCATTACCATTTTATAATTGCCTTTAATTACAAGTGAAGCTTCTTTATATTCATTTATAGTTTTATCAAACTTCTCTATTAACTTATCTTTATTTTTTATAATTCTTATATGTCTAACAATATAATTAAAACACTTCTTAACAAAATTAATAACCTTATTAGAATATAGTAAACTAATTAAAAATAATATAAATAAAATATTAAATAAACTTCCACCAATAACTAACCATTTAAATAAACTAAATTTACTAAATATATCCTTAGAAAAAAATATTAAAGATAAAACAAGTAAAAATATCAAAGTCATCTTATACATAATAGTATTAAATATAACTACAGTTGTAGATTTAGAATAAGTAATATTATCTTTCTTCATTTCTAGCATTTGAACAGGTTGTCCCCCAGTTGACGAAGGAGTAATTCCAGAAAAGTATATCTCTGTAAAAGTATACCCCAATGCTTGATAAAAGCTAACATCACAATCTAAATACTTAAAAAATCTTTTAATAAATATTGCTTCAAATACTGGATACATCATCATAGAAATTAAACCTAAAATAATATATAAAATATCACAAGATTTAAGTGTATTAATCAATAAATTAAAATCATACTTTCTAAATATATAAAAATATGTAATACCAAATAGTAATATAAACAAAAGAAAAGATAATATATATTTCTTATTCTTCATATTAATCGCTTCCTTTAAATCAAGTACATAATAATACTTAACGTCTAATACTTACATTATCAACCGATTCTACTCCATTTTCAAAATGTGAACTATAAATTAATTCTTCAATATCTTCCTTACTAACAACCTTTGGATTATTACCTAAACCAAATATATATTGATGTTCAATAGCACTAAAATCAAAATTGCTTCCAAGATTATAACACATTCTATAAAAATACTCAGTTTTTGATAATTCAACTTTATAAGATTTACCAGAAATAAATCTTTTATATTTATCAGAGTTCATTCCATAAAAATATGCCAATGAATATCTCACATCATCTGAATTAAAATTAACAAAGTCAGAAACATCAAATAAAGCCATTGGTTCATTACCATAACCATTAGGATAAATAATATTATATGCATGAGGTTCAGAGTCAATATACCCTGTTATTAAACTAGAATCAATTCCTAAAAAAACTAGTAAATTCTGTGCCATACCTGATCTTTCAGAACAAAATGCAGCATCATTTTCAAATACAGTTTTTATTGATATATCTTCTTTTCTTTGAAATGCACTTAAATAAATCAATCCTCTTGATAATTGATTAGCAGTAGATAATTCAGCAAAATCATTTATTGTATAAAAAATTTCATTTAAGATTGTTAATTCATTATGTTTTTTATTTTTTATCTTTTTTATTAAATTAATATATGGTTGTATATAATCATATTTTAAATCTACACATTTGATTTTATCAGTACTTGCCATTGGTTTATAATGAGTCTTTAAGCCAATATAACCATTGTAAGAATCAGTATAACCCTGTCCTATTGTTTCCTCCTTAATACTATTTTCTAATTTATTTAATCTATTAGCAACATACTGTTCTATTTCTTCATCAGTAGTTAATAAATCAATCTCACTTTTTATAACATCAAAATTTTTCATATCTATTGTCCTTTCAATTACAATTTATTACTTTCCTCTAAATATCTCTTATACATTTCATCCATACTTGAAATATATTCCCTATCTTGTTTTATTCTAAATTTTTCGTATTCATTTTCAGCTTTCTCCATTGCTTGTTTATGTGATATTTTACCTGAATCATTTAATACTTTCTTTTTTCTATATTTTAGTAAATCATCTGCAACTTCAATCCAATCATTCATTGTCATTAATTTTTGTTCTTTTGCTTCTGTTTCTGCTACATCTAGAAATAAATTAGTTAAATCATTTAGTCTATCTAACTCATCTTTTTCTAAATAATTTTTAGCAATACTAATATCATATTTCATTATTTTACCATTAGGACTATTTTTCCAACTAGTAAGCCCCATATGTATTTTTTCACTATCTACTCTTTCATAAATAAGTTCTGCAGCAGTTTTACCAGTAATTGCATAATGTAATTTATTTTGAACTATTTTAAAAAAGGTATATGCTTCCTCAGAATTCTTATTATAATCAACACTCGTTGATTCAAACACATCAGTAATTTTTTGATATTGTCTTCTTTCACTCAATCTGATTTCCTTAATAGTTTGTAATAATTCATCATAATAATCTTTACCAAATTTAGGACCATTTTTCATTTTCTCAACATCAATAGCAAAACCCTTAATCATATAATCTCTTAATATTTTTGTTGCCCAAATTCTAAACTTTGTAGCTTTTTTAGAATTTACCCTATAGCCCACTGCAATTATAGCATCTAAGTTATAAAATTCTAATTCTCTATTTACATTTCTATTTCCTTCTTTTCGAACTATCGAGATTTTCTCGGTAGTTGAATCTTTATCTAATTCCATTTCTTGAAATATATTTTTCAAATGCAAACTAATATTATCTGAACTACATTCAAATAAGTCAGCCATACTTTTTTGAGTTAACCATATTGTTTCATCTTTTAAAATAACATCTACATTAATTTTACCTTCATCAGTTTCATATAATAATATATTACTTTCATTCATAAAATACACACCCCTTAACTACATATGTTATACCAAAACATACATTATTTAAATATTATCTAAAATTATGCTTTCTTCAATTCTAACTTAACAACACTTTCCACATGATAAGTATTTGCAAACATATCAAATAAACATACATCCTTTATCTCATACTTACTACTTAATTCCTTTAAATCCCTTGCCAAAGTCATTGGATCACATGATACATAAACTATTCTCTCATACATATTATCTAAAATAACTTTTCTAGTATTTTCTGATAAACCACTTCTTGGAGGATCAACCACAACAACATCTGCAACATAATTATTATTAACTAACTTACCAACATCCCCACATATAAATTCAATATTAGTGCTACCATTTAATTCCTTATTAATATTAGCGTCTTTAATAGCGTCCTCCACTACTTCAATTCCCTTAACATCTCTAGCATTCTTACTCAAATATAGTCCAATTGTACCAGTACCACAATATAAATCAAGTACTGATTCACTACCAGTTAAAGCAGCGTACTCTAATACCTTATCATATAATTTCTTCATAACACTAGTATTTACTTGGAAGAAAGAATTATATGAAATAATAAACTTCATACCATTAATTTCTTCCTTAATATAACTCTTACCATATAGTAATTTATCTTTAATATTAATTAAAATAATTGAATCAACTTTATCTTTTAATATATCAAACTTATCAATATATCCATAAAATACTACCATTACTTCCTTACTAGTAGTCCTAACCATAATTTTTTCAATATTAGTTAAATCAAGTTTATTAAATAATTGTACTAATTCATTAATTCTCTTATCAAGTAATCTACATCCCAAAATATTAATTAATCTATTTGTACCTTCCTCATAAAATCCTATTTTACCATCCGCAACATGAAAAACGACTTTATTACGATAAAAAAATTCTTTGTCATACTCTATCTTAGGAGCTATCTCCATATCTAAATATCTTTTAAAAATATCTTTTACCTTATTAACCTTAAATTCTAATTGACTAGGATATTTCATATGACTAATATTACAACCTCCACAATTTTCATAATATGGACAAATAACTTTCCTATGTTCATCACTCATACTAACATAATTAACAACCTCAGCCAAAGCATATTTCTTATAATTACTAACTATTTCAATATCAACAACATCATCTTTTAAAGCATAAGGTACAAAAACAACCTTATTATTTATTCTTACAATACCATATCCTTGATGATTTAATTTTTCTATTTTTTGTTTTTTTATCATATTATCTTGCCACCTTTATAACTTATTAATTTAATTATATCAAACTTTACTTCCATTTTAAAGAGTAACAACAAAATTATTTATTATTTTAATTTATTTGACTTGAAAATATAAGAAAATTTGTTATAATATTAAGAAAAAGAAAATATATTAGAAAGTAAGAAATATATTTAAAAGGAGCAACCCATATGTCTAAAAATAAAAAATATTTATTATTATTAATATTAACAATTATAATATCCATATTATCCCTTGATATAGGAAGTAAATTAATAATATGTCCTAAAATAAACTTTGTAAATATAGCATTTATTTCTCCATATATCTTTACCATAAGTTATATAATACTAATTCTTACAATAATATTTATAAATAAAAAAATAGGTAAAATAATTTATCTAATTACCATGATATTTTTTAATATATATACTCTTGCTCAAATACTACATTTTAAAATATTAGATAGAATATTTACATTTACTGATATTTTAGTAGCAAATCAAGCAACAGGATATACAAAATACGCCTTAGAAAAAGTAGATTTACCAACATTATTAACTTTACTTATATCTATAATATTTATAATAATATCAATTAAATTAATAAATAAAACAAAAATTACAATTAATAAAAATAAAAAAATTAAAATATCTATCTTATTAATAGTATTAACTATCTTAACCCATTCATTAGGAGTCATTCTATTAGGTAAAGAAGTAAGTGATGATGCATATAATTTTTGGACTACTCCAAGAAATGTCTATAACGATTATAATAATCCTAGTAATGCTTACTCAGTAAGTGGTATATATGAATATGCATTTAGAGACTTTTACACCTATTTTAGAGATTTAAATAAAGATACCACAAATGACATAAAAGAAATAACAGAGTATATAAATAATCAAAATAGAAAAAAAGAAAATAATAACTATACAGGAATATTTAAAGATAAGAATTTAATAATGATTATGATGGAAAGTATTGATTCATGGTTAATAAATAATGATACTATGCCTACACTTGTAAATTTACAAAATACAGGACTTAACTTTACAAATAGATATTCGCCAACTTTTGGAGGAGGCGCAACAATTAATACAGAGTTTTCTTCCTTAACCGGATACTATGCCACAGTAACAAATAAACCAATATACTTTTATGATAAAAACAATTATGATTATTCCTTACCTAACCTATTTAAAAATAATAATTATAATGTTAACTCAGTACATATGAATACAGGTACATTTTATAATAGAACATCATTTCATAAAGCCTTAGGATTTACTAATCACTATGCAATGAAAGATTTAGTTAAAGATGTAGATTTTGAAGATGATACTAACCTAATAAAAAATGATATAAGTTATAATCACATAATAGATAAAAATAATAAGTTTATGACATTTATTACAACATACTCTCCACATGTTCCATATATAGATAATGATTTATGTAAAAGTTTAGATACTACCCCTTTTGAAATAGAAAATGATGAAGAAACAACTTGTGTTAGAACACTTGCTAATGTAACAGATAACTTTATAAAACTATTAATTAATCGTTTACAAAAAGACAATCTACTTGATGACACAGTAATAGTATTATATACAGATCATTATACTTATGGTTATTCAAATACTGCAAGATGGACTAATATTACTGATCCTAAATTATCACAACATACATCATTTACAATATGGAGTAAAGATATTAAACATCAAAATATAGATATACTATGTTCCACAGTGGATATACCTTTAACTATATTAAATATGTTTGATATAGACTATAATCCAAATCTTTATATAGGAACAGATATATTTAGCAATTATCATGAACAAATAGTATACTTTAATGATTATACTTGGTTAACTAATAAAATGTATTACCAAGGAAAAGAAAATGATGATATTACTTACATAAAAGAAATATCTAATATCGTAAATAAGAAAATTAAAATAAATGAAAAAATGATAACTAGTAACTTTTATAAATACTATAACTAGTTATCTTTTATTATCTATCAACATATAATTATAACGAGGGATACTATGAAAAATAATATAATGTACTATTACAATCTAAGAATAGATAATATAACGCAAAATAATAATAACTATTACTTTACTATAAATAATGATAACTATTGTTTTACCATCTATACTAGAGATATAAAAGAAAGTAATGAAATATATAAATTAAATAAATATATGTTAAGTTCTAATATATTAGTACATGAAATAATACCAAATAAAGATAATTATGTAGTAACTATAATAAATAATATCCCCTATATACTATATAAAAAATATATAAATAAAAATAAAAAGTTAACTATTAATGAATTAACTTACCTATCTAATTATACCTATCAAGTAGATAAAATACTAACAAGAAATAACTGGAATATATTATGGTCTAATAAAATAGATTACTTTGAATATCAAATAAATCAAATGGGTAAAAAATATCCAATATTAGTAGATACCTTTGCATACTTTACTGGTTTAGCAGAAAATGCTATTAGTTATGTAAAATATACAACACTAGAAACACAAATGGAAACAAGTGATAATCCTGTTATATCACATAGAAAAATAAATAATACCGTAGAATCATTATATAATCCCTTAAATATAATATTGGACCATAAATCAAGAAATATCGCTGAATATATTAAATTATCCTTCTTAAATAAAAATACTAACATATATCAAGAATTAGATTCTTATTTCAGTAGTAATTATTATTCAGAATATGGATTAAGACTATTATATGCTAGAATAATATACCCTAGTTTTTACTTTGATATGTATGAACAAATAATCCAAGGATTAAGAAAAGAAAGTGATTTATTAAATATTGTTTCATTACTTGATGATTATGAATTATACTTAAAAGAAATGTACTATTACTTAAAAAAATATCATAATATACCAGAAATAGATTGGATAACTAAAAAGTAAGTGTTCCATTCAAGCCTAAGGTCTTTCATGGTAGTTAAAGCCTAAGGTCTTTAACTAATTTTTAAAGCCTTATACTAAGTCTTTAAAAAAAATATCACAAAAAAAGAAGATTACTCATCTTCATTAACAACCTTTATAACCTCAGGAACTTCACTAGTTAAAGCAGTTTCAATTCCATCCTTTAAAGTTAAACTAGCCATTGGACAATTAGAACATGCTCCAACCAAAGAAACATATACAACACCATTCTCATATTTCTTAAAAGTTACTGAACCACCATCATTTTCTAAATATGGTCTAATCTTATCTAATACCATATTTATTTTTTTTATTACATCTTCATTATTTTTTTCTTTCATTTTTCCTCACCAAAATAATTATACTAATTTTTTCAATATTTTACAAGTATCAATCTAACTAATTGTAAAATAAATTTTTTTATTGATTTTCATTATAAAATATATTATAATCAAATGAGGAGGGAGAAAGGTTTTATGAAAAAAGAAAAGAAAAATTTAATAAATAAAGAATTGGTAAAAGAAATAGAAACAAAATTAGAATCAATGCAACTTTTCGTTATGACGCATAAATTAACCGGAGAACAATTTCAAACATATTATGCTTTGATAAAAACTGCAATGGAATTAAAAGTAATAAAAAATCCAATACCGTATTTATTATCCTTATCAAATGCACCAATTTTTGTAACAACTGAAGATGAATATCAAAATGCTGTAAGAATTAAAGAATACATAACTGACGAATTAGCAAAAACTGTTAGAGATTTTATCGGAGATGAAATAAATGATTTATATACTTTGAACGACATACAAGTCAATTCTAGATTATCTTTTAAACAATTTTGCGACTACTGTGATAAATTCAAATTAGCAGTAACTACAAAATTTGAAGAAGTAGACATTAAAAAAATTGCCTTAAATTTATATAGAGCAAAAATAGATGACCTAAACAGTTATTATGACTACCAAAAATATAATGATTATCGTAAATTTTTAATATTTACATATGAAGAAATATTCAGTAAAGAAGCAGAAGCTTGGTTAAAAGGAAGAGAAGTTCTATACAGAAAAAAAGAAATTCTATATAGAATTTAATAAAAGATTGATTCCATATCTATTAACATTATCAAATGCGGTAATAGAAATAAATCAAAGATGAGAAAGATTAACTCTTAATCATCTTTTTTTATTTATCTTCTACTTGAAATACCTTTATGAAATTCATTAATATAATTATTAACTATTTCATGTATTTCACTATCTGAATAACTATATTCATAAACATTATCTATAATCAAATTATAATATTCAAATACTTTAATTAAAGAAGTATTTTTTAATTCACTACTTAATTCTAATGCAAATATTTTATCATCACAATAATTAATTAATTTTATATTATTAAAATCAAATTTATGTTCTTGATTATTGTTATCAATAACCTTTAAAGTATATCTTGGAAAATAACTTAATTTATCATTTGCTTTATTATAAATAAACGAATCATATAACATATTATCTTCATCATAAACTGAACCATGATTTAATATATAATCTTTTATATAATTATCATTTAATAAATTACTTAATTCAACACTATTAGTATTAAAGCAATTATATTTAATAAAACTTCTAAAAGGTAACCAAGAACAACTATAATCTAAATTATCTTCACTATATAAAATATCTCCATATAATGTAGTAACTTTATATTTTATATTATTATTACTATCTAAATAATAATTAACTGCTAAATCATTAATATTATAATTACCTATTAAATTACCATTAATTAAAATAGGTACATCATTATATAAAACTTCAGGAACTAAATTATTCATAATTTCATTTAAATCTGTATATTCTAATTTTTCTTTATTACTATACTTCATAAATATATCTATCCAATTAACATTATTATAAAAATACATAACATTATTTATATCAATATCGCTTATACTATCATCTTCATTTAATATAGTATATGTTCTAGAATTATTTGAAATAAATGGATATACCTTATCATTTTTTACTCCAATAAAACCTTTTATATTATTATAATCTAACATAAATTTATTAAATGTTTTAGAATTAACCACTTCATTACTAGTATATCCATGACAAAATAAATAATCATTGTATATCTCTAATAACATACCCGTTAATTTAGCATCAATATTAACATGAATATCATCTAATATCTTATAAAATTCTTCATATAAATATTCACTATTAATTTTATCAATATTATTTAATCCTTCGTTAAATTTTCTAATAATCATTTTCTCATAACTAATTCTTTTATCTAATTCATCAATATTAATAGTATTCATTCCATTTTTTATTAAATAAGAATTATATCTATTAAAATATTCTTCATATAATTCCTTATTATATTGTAAATCTATAATCTTACAAAAATTAATAAAAGGTTCATATAAATCGTTTTTACTATTCTTAATAGAATATAAACATAATTTAAAATTCTCATTAAGCAAAAGTTTTAATTCATTATTAGAAACATTTTTTGTTTTACTTTTTTCATATAAATCATATATATTCTTAGAAATAAAATCAACATCAACATTAGGAAATTTTTCTTTAACTATATCTATTAAAGTGCTTGTACCATATTTAAAAACACTATAATAATCAAAATCGATTAAAGATAATAAATAATTTAATTCACTTTGATATAAAGAGTATGAATCAAATGTATCAACTTGATATTTATTTATAGAATTAACAATAGAACATGCAAGACTTTCAATTAATGCCTCATTATATATAGAATTATTATCATCATATCTTATAAAATAAGCACCAGTTTCTTTATCAATACCAAAAAAAGAATAAAAACTATGTAATAATTCATGTATTATTGTTTTAGAATTATATTCATAACCTTTAAGTAATCTTATAGTATCATCTGAAGGAGTAAAAGTTCCCACAGCAATTTTATCTTCAAAACTATCTACTATTTCTATATCTAATGCTAACATATTTTCATAAAATATTCTAAGATCAATTTTAGGATATTTATTAGTCATATATTCTAAAACTATTTTAGCATACTCTTTATAAATATCATCAATATAAGGATTTCTTTCAATTGCTTTTATAACATCTTCTTTATTAATATCATTATATGAATAATCAACTAATTCATTTATCTTACTTATATTCTCAAAATAGCTATAACTTTTACCAGACTTAATTTCCTTGTTAAGTTTAGTAATTGCACTAATACATCCAGTAACAGCAAATATATTTGTTGCTATTAATACTGCTGAAAGTGCTCTATTAAAATTATTTTTATTCTTTTTTTGATTATACATATTAAACCTCTTTTATATAATTAAAATATAACATATTTTTATAAAAAAATAAATAAATATTAAAAAATATATATTAAAACTTTTAAAATAAAGAAAATAATGATATAATAACCTCGTGGTGAAGAAATATGAAAAAATTTAAAGAAAATGACATAATCGAAGCAAAAGTAACAGGTATTCAAGAATATGGTGCATTCGTAAACATAGACAACGAACATGATGGATTAATTCATATATCAGAAATATCATATGGATATGTGAAAAATATTAATGATTATGTCAAAATCGGAGATAAAATATATGCTGAAGTAATCAATGTAGATGATAAAACAAATCAACTAAGATTAAGTATCAAAGACATTGATTATAAAAATGATGGTTCAAGATTAAAAAGAATTGCAGAAACAAAAAGTGGTTTTGAACCATTAAAAGATAACCTAGATGAATGGATAAATAGAAAAATAAAAGAAATAATGGAAAAAATGTAAAAAAATTAAAAAATATTTAACTTTTGTATTGACAAATTTTGTAGTATTTGTTATATTATTAAATGTCAACAGAAAGTTGGGCGATTAGCTCAGTTGGTTAGAGCACCTGCCTTACAAGCAGGGGGTCACAGGTTCGAGTCCTGTATCGCCCACCATTATTTATGCCGAAATAGCTCAACTGGTAGAGCAACTGACTTGTAATCAGTAGGTTGCGGGTTCAAGTCCTGCTTTCGGCACCATCTTAATGGAGGGATAGCGAAGTGGTCAAACGCGGCAGACTGTAAATCTGTTCCTTCGGGTTCCATGGTTCAAATCCATGTCCCTCCACCACTTTTGTTTGGTTATTGAATGCCCCGTAGCCAAGCGGTAAGGCACCACACTTTGACTGTGGCACTCGTTAGTTCGAATCTAGCCGGGGCAACCAAATTTATTATTTGCTTCGTTAGCTCAGTCGGTAGAGCATTTGACTTTTAATCAAAGGGTCTGGAGTTCGAATCTCCAACGAGGCACCATCTTTGAAATATAACTTAAACTTTTGTTTAAGTTTTTTTATTATAATTTTTTTGTCATTTTATTGGTATTTATTACCAATACAAAAATTCCTATCTTATGATAAAATATAATTACTAGAGAGGAATAATATGAAAAAATATAACAAAATAAATTTCAAAATAAGTGAAAGAATATATACTCTACTTGACGAATATACCATAGCCAAAGAATTTTTAAATTACGACGAGGAAAAATTAAATAACATAAGAAAAGAATTTATCCAAGAATTTCAAAAAATTAATAAAAAAGAAATCGAAGAATATAAAAAGAATATTAACAAAAAAAATGGAACTAATCACTAATTTGTTCCATTTTTTCATCTAATTTTTTAATAAGTTCATTAACTCTATTTAATTTATCATTAACTTCTAATTCTAATTTGTTTAATCTCTCTATCTCTTTTGTCCTATAATTCTCAAACTCCATTTTTTCCTTTTCTAAACTTTCCTTCATAGTTTTAAGATTACCATTATCATTATCAATTTCTTTCTTCAAAGAATTAAGTTCATTAACATATTTATCGAATCCATCAACCTTTTTATTAAGTTTATCATACAAAACGTCAAAATTATCAAGTACAAAACTATCTTCCATAACATTATCACTTTCCTTTACTTTTTCATTAAATATAAGCCTATATTCTGTCCATATTTGTTTTAAAGAAACATCATTCTTATTAACAACAATACCAACTTCATCATAGTTATTAAAATATATTACATCATTAATATCATCAATTGGCTTTACATAATTAATATTATCATATAATTCATTCATTTTATCACGATAATTTTTCCTATTTATCTTACTATAACTATTATAATTTCTTAAAATATCAACAAAATCACTATCTAATTCAATTGGTAACGGAAGTTCATTATTTAATTCTTGAATATTATCTAACATCAGTATCCTCCTTACCATAATTAATCATCATTTTTATAATATTTTTTATTTTTTCATACTCATCATTACTAAGTTCACTAATATATTGTTTACCTTCTTTATTTATAATTTTCGCAGGATAAATAATATTATTACCTTCAAAATCTAATTCATTTTTACTATATATAATATACTTATTATCTTCAAATTCAAAAGAACATAATAATTCTATTTCATAACTATCATCTTTATTTATATCATTAACTAACATAACATACTTTTCATTACCCATATTCTATTCTCCTATTTCATATAATAAGTATAACATAAGAAAAGAAAAAAAGAAACAAAATAGTTTCTCATTTTAAATTTTCTTTACAACAAAATATTTACAATCTACTGCGCAATTTTTTTCTAAATATTTATTTAAATTTTTATAATTATTTATCTTATTTACTTTCTTATTATTTTCATCATAAAAACCTTTTAATCTTAATTTAGAATAAGCAATATCTCCCACAATATAATCATAATCATAAAAGTAATCAGTACACTTATTAATAAATTCTTCTTTATCAAAAGCATCCTTATAATTTACGATAAGTTCATATTTATTATTTTCTACCTCTATTTTTTCCATGTTTACACTTCCTTAATAATCTTTATTAAATGCACTTTTAATTTGTTGATATTTACTCAAACTTGATGCCGAATTCCAAGTAATAAATCCACCCTTTAATCCAGCATCCACAAGTGCTTTTGCTTGATCTGAAATTTTTGATGCATCATATATAACTTTTGGATTCCAATACGGTGTATCATATGCAGTAATCCAGGTCCTAGCAATTGCAGGAGTAGGAATTTCTGTTTGTCTTTTAGCAGCACCAACAGCCCAATTATATACTGTTTTATATGGATTACTCCAAGTGTCATTATTTCTACCAAAATGGTCAGTATATGGCATAGAACTAATCGCATCAACTATATTAGATATCGCAGGCCAATATTGTCCATAAGCAGTAACATACTCACTAGAACATTCTCCAAATACATCAACAGATAAATAAGCACCTTCTTTATGTATTTGATCAACAGCATAAAACAAGAAATTTTGTACTGCTTCAGCCTTTTCTTCATCATATTTATTTTTAAAATCAGTATTACCTTTTACAGACATATTATAAGCATCTTCAGGAAATCTAACATAATCAAATTGTATTTCATTAAATCCCATAGTTCTAATTGCTTCTTTTGCAAGTTCAACATTATATTCCCATGCACCCCTTGAATAAGCAGAAGGCCATAATCTAGAAGAAGCTGAAGAAGTAATACAATCCTCAGGATGATCTTTACCATAATGAACGTCATTAAATACTACAATTCTACCAACTACATATATTCCTGCTTCTTTAATCTTATCAATTGCACTCTTATATTTTTCATTACTATTAATGGCAGTATTATAAGCAGTCATAGAATATTCCTTCGCTACCTCTGAAGAATATGCCAAAGCGCCATCCTTAATATCTACTACTATCATATTTACACCATAATTTTTCGCAATATCTAAATAACTATCAATATTATTAATAACATTACTACCAGCATTTAAATACATTGATTTAGCAGTTTCTAATAGTTTATTATTTTCAAAGCTAACTCTTTCATAAGGATAATAATCCAATGTTGAAGCCTTACCACCATATAATTCTCTTGAACCATATTTTCTATCCTTATGAGTATCATATACAGAGTTTTCATTATAATTTGCTAATGCACTATCTTTATCATTAACTAAATACTTAGCATATACCCAACCAGAAATATCATCTTTTTTTATCTTATACATATTAACATTACCATTATCAAGTAATTTATCATAATCTAAAATTTCTAATTCATTACCTTTTTTAATGAAAGACTCAATTTTAGAATCAACTTCATTTTTATAAACAGTAACCGAAGTTCTAACAAACCTACTTTTTTCTAATACTACATCTCTATTATTATCTACAAGTTCATTAGTTAAAACATAATATTCTTTATCATTATAATTAATCAAAGTATATTCCTTTTCTTCATAAGTAAACTTATCATTCTTAGTACTAATTTTAGTGCCTCTAGTAATATCTTCAGATTTATTTAAAACTTCTGTACCATCTTCATTTTTAGAATACTCATAAATACTAACAACATTATTTTCGCTTGCTAAATACTTATCATAACTCTTTTTTATTATTATATTACTATTTCCAAATATTTTTTTAATACCAAATATTACTCCAAAAGTAATAATAACAATACTAACTATAAATAATATTAATTTACCCAATTTAAGCCTTTTTTTCTTTCTATTCATAACATCATTCCTTTATATATTTAGTATACCACAAGAAAGTCAAAAAAAATAGAGATAACTCTACTTTTTAAATATTTTTATAAATTATTTCTATCTACTATATCCATGTTTATTTTCATCAGAATAGTCTTGAACTAATTTATCTTTTAAAGATTCTAATTGATCCTTAGACATTTTATCTAAATCTACTGGAACATATTCCATTGCTTGTGAATCATCAGTTTTTGTATCTGCATCACCTAAATATAAATTAGCTTCTTTGGATGCAACTTGTTTTTCTATATCACCTAAAAATTGATTGTCGTTTGTTTGGAAAATTTTATCTCTATCAACTTTTGTTCCTATATAATTAAATTCAGGCTTTATTGTGTCAGATTTAGATAAATTTCCTAAATAATTATTTTCACTATTACTAGAATCAACCATAACTTTATTACCTTCTTTCGCTTCTTCATAATAATTATTTTTATCTTTATTTCTTTCTTGATACACTAATTCAATTTGCTTATCCCAATAATCTAAATAATCAAGTATTATAGGCGAAGCATATGCATTAAATTGCAAAATTTCATCTAATACTAAATTATAAAATAATTTAGTATCTTTTAAATTCAGTTTTTTCCATTGAGTCATTAATATATTATTAAAATTTGCCATTAATTTGGCATTAGATTCAATAGCATATTGATAAAAGCCAATTGTATTTTGATCAGCATTTGCTGAATCATTTAATTTTTGAATTTCTTGTTCTGCATTATCAATATCAAAACAAATTTTATATAAATCAGACTCATAAAAATAAAATAATTGTTTTACATTATATTTAAAATCTTCAATTGATGTAACTTTTTTAAGTTTTTTCTTAGAAAACAAATTAAACAATAAATCATCAAATACCACATCACCATTCTTTTTATAATATTTAGATGCTTCAAATGCTACAGGTTGTTCTCCATTACTATCTACTTTTTGGCATAACTGAACTACATTTTTAAAACTATTTGATTGATCCTTATTCATTTCATCAATTAAATTAGTATTAAATCCCAAATAATATTCTAATATAATTTCATCGCCATATATTTTTGCAAGTTTATTAACTATAGTCGTTACTTGAGAATAACTAAATCTTACATTTTTCGCAACTTCACCACAAATGCAACTATTTAAATATTCAGTCATTCCTTCTTCAAATTCTCTAACACTTAATTGTTTTTGCCCCAAAATAGTAGATGCAAAAAAGTTCAAATATTTTTCTCTTTTTAATACTGCTTTACGACTCAATGCATGAAACATTTCATGATAAATAGTACTTTCATCATTTTCAGTATATTCCAACTCTTTAGTTAATCGATTATAAACACCACTTAATCTTCCAACCATAATTTTTTTAAACGAAACTTCATTCTCATGTAATTTAATAGATTTTAAATTTTCTAAAAATAATCTTTTTATATCGTCCCTTTTTACATCTGAATTTGAAAAATATAATTCAAATTTATCCATAAATTTATTAATTAAATTTTGATAAACTTTTGAATTTTGATTATAACTATTTACCACAGACACATTAAATCTCCCCTTGTATTTATATTTTTTTATAAGCAATTATTATTTTTGTATAATTCTATTACTTTTCCATTAAATTTTTTGCATCATTTAAAGCCTTAATTCTTTCATCTTGTGAAAAATTAGGATTACCACAAATAGATAACTTATTTTGTAAAGTAAGTTCCTTATTTATATTAGATAATGTAGTATTTATTGTATTTAATTGTTGTACTAACATATCTTTTTCTTCCTTATTAACATAATATATTGCATTTAAAAATTGTAAATTTTGATCCATAATATCCCTCCATATTCTTATAATTATTACTATTAAAATATATTAGTATATTCTTTTAATATAAAATATATTGCTGTAAATAAACTAGATAATCCAATTATAATTAGTATTACCTTTAAGAAAGTATGATTATTTTCTTCCTCAAAAAATTCTTCGTCATCATCTCCCTTAGCAAAATCTTTTTTATCAAATTTTAATTCACTACTGAAAAATTCCTTATCTTGATTTTCTTTAATATCTTCTTCCGTAATCATAGGTTCACTAACCAAAGTATTACCACTAGGTTTTAAATCTGATAATATATCAAGTGATAAAGTTGAGTCCCCTTTTTTATCATTTACTTCTTCCTCTATAACTACTTCCTTAATAATAGGCATATCATCATCATCATTACCATCATATTTAGAAATAATATCTTTAGTACTCTTATCACTTTCCAGATTAGCCAAATAATTAGGCATATTTTTATTAACAGTTACTTCTTTCTTAACCTTAGCATTTTCTACCTTAGCTTTTTCTAATAACTCATTTATATCATATACCTTTTCACTATCTTCATGATTATCTTCCAAATCTTCTAATTCATAATCTTGATTCTTTACTTCTTCTTTTCTCTTAGATACTCTACTTCCTACAATAGAATTAAGACTATCAATTTCAATTTCATTAGTATTTTCAGGTATTGGTAAATCTTCTAAATCACTATAATTACCATATATTTCTTTATACAAAGTAGCATTCTTTTTACTTCTTTGATAATCATTAATATCTACTTCATCATATCTTTCCATTCTACTTTCCATATAATCTACCTCTATAATAATATAATATCATATTTTTTTGTTTTTTAAAATATTTTTTATTGCATTTTACTAAATTTACCTATATAATTAATTATGAAAGAAGGAATTAAAATGAAAGTTAAAGTTAATCAAGAAAAATGTTTTGGATGTGGAGCATGTCAAGCAGTAGTACCTGAAGTATTTGACATGAATGACGAAGGATTAGCACATGTAATTGTTGATACTGTACCAAAAGATAAAGAAAGTGATGTAAAAGAAGCATTACATAATTGTCCTGCTGAAGCAATCGAGGAAGTAAAATAGTACCATAAAGGTATTATTTTTATTTTATACTATTAACATACAATTTATTAGTTTTTTTAAAATCAATTAAATTAAACCATGAGTCAATATATTCATCTTTTCTATTTTTATATTTTAAATAATAAGAATGCTCCCATAAATCCAATACTAATATTGGAATAAAACCATAATAATATGGACTATCTTGATTAGAAGTATTAACTATCTTTAACTTATTATTATCAAGAACTAAAAAAGTATAACCACTTCCTTCTAAATTAAGTGCACTTTTTTTAAATTCTTTTTTAAAATTATCATAACTTCCATATACTTTATTTATTTCTAAACCTAATTCACCACTAGGAATATTATTACCTAAATTACTCATATTATAAAAATACAAACTATGATTAATAACTCCCCCTAAATTAAATAATATTTCTCCCCTATCATTTAAATTTATTTTATCAATATTTTCTATTAAATCATAAAGTGAAGTAAATTTATAATTGTTTTCATTTAATAACCTATTTAGATTGTCTAAATATTTACCATAATGTTTATTGTAATGTAAACTAAGCGTTTCATCATCAATAAAAGGTTCTAAACTATTATAGTCAAGTTTTATTTTTTCATACATAATTATCCCCTAATTAAATATATTATATATAATCCTCAATAATTCTTTTATTTTCCTTAATTCTATCATTATTAGGTTCTAATTTTAATGCCTTAACAACATGATATAAACTATTCTTATAATCTTTTATATTAAAATAACATATACTTAAAACATCATTTATTGTACTATTATAGCAAAATTCTTCATTGATATAACTCTTATATCTCTTCTTAATTTTTAAAGCCTTATTCATATATATAATCGCATCACTATAATTACCTTCTTCATATTCTAATAAACCATATTCGACATAACCTTCCCTTAAATAAGGAGTTTCATTAATAGCTTTTTCTAACCAAATTCTTGCTTGATTAATATTACCTAAATTCTTATAACATCTAGCAATAAATCTCATTGAAGCACCTCTTTCATCTTTCCATGTCGAAGTAGCCAAACCCAAATGTTTAATCAATGTTTCAATACTCTTTTCCCACATACCATAATACATATATTCTCTACCTAAATAATGCATATTCCTATCATCTAATGGATTTTCCTTAATAGATAACTCTAATAATGGCAAATAACTACTTCTACTTTTAGAACTATCTGGATAATGGTTTAAAGTAATCTCATCAATTAAAATCTTTCTTTCTTTACCATCACCTTTATATTTTAACACTTCATGTACTGGATATATCCATTCATAATCAAACCTACTATGCATTTTTTCAATATAAAAACTAACTAACGGCTTATCATCTTTATCTAACTTCCAATTATAATTATAAAATCCTCTTGTGGTCTTACATTCCCAATATTGTTCAACTTTTTCTCTCCAACCAGGTAAAAATACCTCATCTAAATCAGTACATATACAAATATCAGTATCATCGCTTACCATATCAAGAGATTTATTTCTAGCAATATCAAATCTCCAAGGAGTAATTATTTCTTGTTTTACAATTACTCCAAGATTTTTTAATTTTTCTACACTATTATCACTACTACCAGTATCAAGCACATAAATATTATCAGCTTCCTTCATTGAATTATACCATCTATCAATAAATTTTTCTTCATTTTTACATATTGCATATACACTTATTTTATATTTACTCATCATAACACCTCATTATAAAATATGTATTATTTTAAGCTTTAAGTAATTATTTAACCACGAATAAATAAATAAAAGAGGTAAATAATAAAAATATAATCTTACAAGATTAATACATTTTAATACTTTATAGATAAAATTAAATTAGGTGGTAAAATAATGAAAATAAAAGATGCAGTAGCAATAAGAATTAATAATATTTGTAATGAAAGAAATATATCTATAAATAAATTAGCAAATATAAGTTGTCTAACACAAAGTACAGTACAACATCTAGTAGATGGAAGAAGTAAAAATCCTAAACTATTAACAATTGTAAGAATCTGTGATGGATTAGAAATACCATTAAAAGAATTCTTTAATGATAAAGTATTTGATAATATTGATAGAGAAGATTAAAAGAACGACAAAAAGTTCTTTTTATTTTATAATTTTATGATATAATATTATTTATCTAATCATGCATGATTATAAAGGAGATAAATTATGAATAGTAAGATTAAATTATATCAAGAATTAGACAAGACATTAAATAATATTAAATTAATCGAAATGAAAATAAAAAAATGTGAATTCTTTATCGAAGACCTTCTAACAAATAAACCACATTTCTTTCAAATAAAAAAATACAATAACTATAAATTAGATCTAGATATACTATACAATGATTATAATATAAATAATAATATCTTACAAAAAGAACTATTAACCTTAGAAAAAATTCAAGAACAAATTCAAGAATTATCTCAAAGTTAATTTTTTATTTTATAAATATCCTTACTTTTATCATCATTCACTACAAAAAAATTTACAAAATTACTACAAAATAATGTAAAAAACTAATAAAAATTATACAAATATATAGAAAATTATGCTATACTAAACATATAAGGAGGAATACAATGGATAAAGAAAAAATATATTATGATAATTTCGAAAAAATTGACCCACGTACAGATTATGGAAAAGGACTTGAGCAAAAAATTGACCCACGCACAGATTTTGGAAAAGGAATTTCTTTTAAATCAGTTGATGGAAAAGAATGGGCTTCATATGAAGACGCAATGGCATATAATCAATGGTACTATGAAAGCAAAATAATGCCTATCAAAGACAAAAAAGGTATGCATAGATAATTATTAACAACTAAAAATACACCTCAAACCAAGAAGTGTATTTTTTTATACTAACAATATATATGCATAATAACATACAAAGATTAAAAACATTACTATACCTTCACTTTTATTTAACTTCTTATCAGTTTTAGCAAAAATATAAAGTACAACAGTCGAAGTAAATAAAATTACAAAATCTATTATACCAAAATCACTAATAGGAACATCTCCATATATAATAAGAGGAAGTCCTAATACAATACAAATATTAAATATATTTGTACCAATAATATTACCTAACGCAATATCAAATTCATGTTTTTTAGCACTTCTTACAGTCATAGTAAGTTCAGGTAAACTAGTACCAATAACTATAATTATCATTGTTATAATCTTATGACTAACTCCTAAATTATTAGCAATAATAACTGCATTATCTACGATTAAATCACTTGCTTTAGCTACAACAAATATACTTATAATAACAAGTATAATAGACTTAACCATACCATACTTAGGCTTTGACCTATTTTTATTTTTGTGTTCTTTTACTATATTATACAAATAAAATACAAATATCATAAATAAAAGTAATAGTATTATACCATCAAATCTAGTAATAGTATTAGGCATAGAACTAACAAGAGTACTATCTAAAACTAAAATAGAAAATATTAAAGTAATTAAACAAAGAAGTGGAACTTCTTTATTAATTGTATCATTTTTAACCTTAATCGGACTAATTATCGCAGCAAGACCTATAATCATTAAAACATTAATAATACAGCTACCTACAACATTACTTAATGCCATACTACCATTACCCGCAGAAATACTCTTAAATGATATAGCAATCTCTGGAGCACAAGTTCCAAACGCCATAACAGTAAGTGCTATAACAATTTTAGGTATCTTTAAATTATTTGCTACAGAACATGCTGCATCAACTAAAATATCTGAAAATTTAACAATTAAAATAAAGCCAATTATTAATAACAAATATTCCATCTTATCACCCTAATTCTTCTTCTTTTTAATTTCTTTGTACATTTCCATAATTAATAATATAGGTAAACTAGCTAAGAATAAAAATATTAAATGTACAAAAGGTATACTAGTAGTTTGTAAAAACATACTAAACATGTCTACTTCCATAACTATAATTTGTAATATAATTGCACTAACTATACTAAATAATACAAAAACATTATTTTTAATTGGATTATTAAATACACTTAAATATTCACTACGACAATTAAGTACATGCATATTTTGCATAAATACCATTAAAGCCATAACATATCCTCTTGCAGTACTAACTTGCATATCAAACTTCTTAATTAATATTGCAAACACAATAAAACTAATAATTCCCATAAATAAACCTGATACTAAAATCTGTTCAATCATTTGTTTATCAAATATATTATTACTACTTTTTCTATCCAATAATTTTTCTTTTTCAAAAGATAATGCTAAATCTTGTAAACCATCAGTAACAATATTTAACCATAATAATTGTACTGCCACAAGAGGCATAGGTAAATCAAATAATATAGCAAGAACAAAGGCTAATACCTCAGCTAATCCACAAGAAAGAAGCATATATAAAACTTTTCTAATATTTGCATAAGCATTTCTTCCTTCTTCAACTGCACTAACTATTGACATAAAGTTATTATCAACAATTATCATATTACTTGTTTCCTTAGCAACATCAGTGCCACTTCCCATAGCAACACCAATATTTGCACTTTTCAAAGCAGGTGCATCATTTACACCATCTCCCGTAACTGCTACAAACTCCCCTTGTCTTTTATAAGATTCCACAATTTCTAATTTTTGAAGCGGTGTAACTCTAGAAAAAACAGTTTTACTCTTAATAAAATTATCAAATTCATTTATAGACATATTTTTATATTTCTCTATTTCTTCACCAGTAGTAACATAAGAATAATCAGTAGCTAAATCTAATGTTTTCGCAATTGAATAAGCAGTAATTGGATGATCTCCTGTTATCATAACAACCTTAATTCCAGATTTTAAACAACTATCAATTGATTTCTTAACTTCTTTTCTAACAGGATCAACAAATCCACATAATCCTATAAAATTAAGTTTAGGAATATCTTTTTTACTATAACTATTCTTTTCCTCAAAATTGTTAACCTCACCATGAGCAATTGCTAAAACTCTATATCCATCACTTGCCAATTTTTCACTTTGTTTATCTATTAACTCGCTATCTAACTTAACATTTTTATTACCAATATTCATCTTATTACATAATTCTAAAACAACTTCAACTGAACCCTTAACAGTACAAAATACTCTATCATTTTCCTTATAAAATACACAAGAATATTTATTAATAGATTCATATGGAATACCACCTAACTTAATAACATTACTAATATCAACCTTAGATTTTTTTCCACATGCCAAAAAAGCAATATCAATTGAATCTCCATAACTTACCCATTTATCATTCTTATCCTTAACAAGACCAGATTCATTATTAATAACCCCATACTTAATAATATTATAAGCAAAATCTAATTCTTCACCAATAACTTTACCATTATCATTATAACCACTACCTGTTATCTCATAATTATTATTATTAGGTAAAATAATTTTCTTTAAAGTTTGTTCATTAACAGTAAGTGTTCCTGTTTTATCACTAGCAATAACACTACAACTTCCTAACGCTTCAACTGCATTAAGTTGCTTTACAATAACTTTTTTCTTTGACATTCTATTTGCACCAATAGTAAGAGCAAGAGTAAGAGCCAAAGGAAGGCCCTCAGGCATCGCAGACACTGAAAGTGCAACAACAGATAAAAACATTTCTTTTAATTCTGCACCTTTAATATACAAAGAAATAAGTAAAACGATTGACACACATACTATTGCAATACTAATTTGTTTCGTAAACTTATTCATTCTAATAGTAAGAGGACTATCTTCCTTTTTAGTATCAATTACAGTAGTAGCAATTCTACCAATTTCCGTATTACTACCAGTACCAACAGCAATACACTTTGCCCTACCAGTTATAACACTAGTACCAGCATAAACCATGTTAACTGATTCACTAATAGATTTCTTTTCTTTCATTTTAGAACTATTCTTAAAAATAGCATTAGACTCCCCAGTAAGCATAGATTCATTAATAGATAAATTATTACATTCAATAATTCTAGCATCTGCACTTACCTTATCACCTGACTCTAAATAAAATATATCCCCTACTACTAAATCTTCTGAATCAACAATTTTTTCTCTACCATTTCTTAAAACCTTTGTATTAACTTTAATCATATTAGATAAAGATTCAGCACTTTTTTTAGCTTTATATTCTTGAATAGTACCCATAATAACATCAATCATAATAATTAACACAATAGCAATACCATCTACTATTTCATTAATCATAAATGAAAATATACAAGTAAAAACTAAAATTAAAGTAATTGCATTAGCAAACTGACTAAAAAATATCTTATATATACTATCTTTTTTTTCCTTAGGAAGTATATTTTTACCATACATAACTAATCTTTTCTTAACTTCATTATCAGTTAACCCATTCTTATCAGAAACTAATTCACTAATAACTTCATCTGAATTCATTAATTCATAATTCATATATACCTCCTTTTATTCTATATTAATTATAACATATACCTTAATTTTTTCATACATAAAATTATGTTTTTTTTAAATAACATAATTTCACACATTTATTTGATAATTATCCCAATATTAAAGAGTATAATCATAAGCAAATGGAGGTGATATATGAATAAACATATAGAAAAATAAAATAAAAAGTGATATACTAAATATGGTGGTGATATAATGTATAAAATAGCCTTAGTCGAAGATGAAATAGACTTAAATAATTTAATAAAAACTTATCTAGAAAAAAATGACTATGAAGTTGTAAGTTATACAAAAGGAATTGGCGCTATTAATAATATCAATGATAATATAAACTTATGGATATTAGATATAATGTTATCAGATGACATAAGTGGATATGATATTATAAAAAAAATAAGAGAAATTAATCCTAATGTACCAGTAATATTTACATCAGCAAGAGATAAAGACCTAGACAAAATAATTGGATTAGAACTAGGTAGTGATGACTATATTACCAAACCATATTCACCAAAAGAATTAGTATTAAGAGTAAATAATATAATTAAAAGAGTTTACTCAACCAAAGAACAAAAAATATTTTATGAAACTTATATTATAGATGTAGATAAAAGAGTTGTTACAGAAAATAACAAAGAAATAAATCTAACTACCTTAGAATTTGATTTATTATATATGTTTTTAAAAAACAAGAACAAACAATTTTCCAGAGATGATATTCTAACTAATATATGGGGAGATAATTATTTTGGAAATGAACGCGTTGTAGATGATTTAGTAAGAAGATTAAGAAAAAAAATGCCTAAACTCAATGTTAATACAATATATGGATTTGGATATAGATTAACATGAAACAAAAGCGTTCTCTTACTGAACAACTCCTTTACTTATCTATAATTATAATAAGCATTGTTGTAGTATCATTAGGTATAATTCTTCCTAAAACCCTACTTCCAATTTATGAAGAAAACTTATATAATTATTTAAAACAACCATTAAGTTATATTGAAGATTTAGATACCGCAAAAAATAAATTAAATAGTGAAATAGCCTTTATCTATGTAAAGAAAAATAGCGATACAGTAACAATATCAGATAATATAGAATCTATTATCAATCTTGATTATATAGAGGATGTTCTAAATAACATAGATAGTAATTATGGAAAATTCAAAATAAAAAATAAAACATATTACTATTACGCAGTGAATAATACAAGTGATAAAAGAATAGCATTAACTGATAATAAATATATATTAGATATGAAAAGAAATATCTTCCAAGTAATATTTCTAATAATAGGTATAACTTTTGGATTAGTGTCTGTTTTGGTAATATTATGGTCAAATAGTCTAGTAACAAGAATAAAAAAAATAAAAGGAAAAATTGATAATATAGATAATGATGACTATAAATTTGAATCTGACAATTATGATGACGAATTACATACTCTTGATCTTGCCGTAGACAATATGAGAGTCTACCTAAAAGAAAACGAAACATATAAAAATCAGATGTATCAAAACATTTCACATGATTTTAAAACCCCAATTACAGTAATGAAATCTTACATTGAAGCTTCCGAAGACGGAATAGAAACAAAGGAAAAAACATTAGAAATAATTAAAGAGCAATTAAAAAAATTAGAAATAAAAGTTCACTCCTTATTATATTTAAATAAATTAAATTATATAAAAGATCAAAAAAACAATTTAAATGTTACCTTAGATATAAAAAATATTGTCAACAGTTCTGTTGATAAATTCAAAATGGCTCGACCTGATGTTAAATTTACTTTGGAAATGGATAATAATACAACATTTCGTGGAAGTGCTGATATGTGGGAAGCAATAATTGATAACATATTAAATAATTTTATAAGATATGCAAAAAAAGAAGTTAAAATAACAATTAAAAAGAATGTTATTACTCTCTATAATGATGGTCCAAATATTGAAGAAAACATCTTAAACGATATATTTACGCCTTATGAAAAAGGTATAAAGGGAGTTTTTGGTCTAGGACTATCAATTGTAAAAAAAACACTCCAATTCTTGAAATATGATATTACAATAGAAAATGCTAAAAATGGGGTAAAATTTATAATTAAATAGTATTAGCAAGATTTGTTAATACTATTTTTTATAAAGAAATTGACAAAAAACTAAACATTTGTTATAATTTATATGTCCTGGGGGTGCCTTTGGCTTCGACGGGAATAACGGAGATTTAAACTGCAAGTCGGATGTCTAACGATAATAGACAAATTAAATATAGCTGGAAACAACTATAACAACGCTCTTGCTTTTGCTTAAAATTTAAGTAAACAAGAGGTCTATCTATTTCTTTGCTTGTGAGAAATAACATAGACTTATAAAGCAAGCTATATTATAGATAAAGTTTATAATCTATAACGAATAATATAAACTAGAAAATATTTTAATTTGTTAGTTAATTATAATATTTTCGAAATCTATCTAACTAACTAAACTTGTAGAAGTTTTTATTAAAGGATTTTCGGACAGGGGTTCGACTCCCCTCACCTCCACCATTAATGAAAATAAAGTCTTATAAAATAAGGCTTTTTATTTTTTAATGTAATAGATAGTTTTTTATAATTTTTTTAACATTTATTTTTAGTCATTAATAATTATCACTCTTCAATATATACATAAAATAATATAGAAAGGAGTTAATTATGGATAATGATAAAATAAGACGAATTATAGAAGAAGGAAGAAGACATAGAGAAAGATGCTGTGTAGTTGGACCTACTGGACCAAGAGGACCACAAGGACCAGCAACTATAACAGTAGGAAGTACTACAACTGGAGAACCTGGAACAAATGCACAGGTAACAAATAGTGGTACATCAGAAAATGCAATTTTAAATTTTACAATACCTAGGGGAGCAACTGGTGCCACAGGACCTACCGGACCTCAAGGATTACAAGGTGAAACTGGTGCCACAGGTCCTACCGGTCCTCAAGGATTGCAAGGTGAAACTGGTGCTACTGGACCTACCGGTCCTCAAGGACTACAAGGTGAAACTGGTGCTACTGGACCTACTGGTCCTCAAGGATTACAAGGCGAAACTGGTGCCACAGGTCCTACCGGTCCTCAAGGATTACAAGGCGAAACAGGTGCTACTGGACCTACCGGTCCTCAAGGACTACAAGGAGAAACAGGTGCTACTGGACCTACCGGTCCTCAAGGACTACAAGGAGAAACTGGTGCTACTGGACCTACCGGACCTCAAGGATTGCAAGGAGAAACTGGTGCTACTGGGCCTACCGGTCCTCAAGGACTACAAGGAGAAACTGGTGCAACTGGACCTACTGGACCTACTGGACCTCAAGGACTACAAGGTGAAACTGGTGCAACTGGTGCTACTGGACCTACCGGACCTCAAGGATTACAAGGTGAAACTGGTGCCACAGGACCTACTGGACCTCAAGGACTACAAGGTGAAACTCCAATATTAGAAATAGGAACAGTTACAACTGGAGAACCTGGAACACAAGCAGCCGCATCAATCACAGGAACTGCACCTAACTATATATTAAATTTAACAATACCGCAAGGACCTACAGGACCAAGCGCATAAGAAAAGGCAAAACGCCTTTTCTTTTTATATAAAGTATGATAAAATTAAAATGGAGGTCAATATGAAGAAACTATTAGCAAGTGATTTTGATAGAACATTCTATATAGATGAAAAAGATATAAAAAATAATATAAAATATGTAAACTTATTTAGAGAAAATAATAACATATTTTTAATAGCAACAGGAAGAAGTTATTCAAGTTTTAAAGAAGTCTTAAATAAATTTAATTTTAATTATGATTATCTAATACTAGACCATGGTTCTTTAATTATGGATAGTAAAGATAATATTCTATACAAATATATTCTAGATAAAACTTTACTTAATAAATTAATACCTTATTTAAATTTAGATAATGCCATAAACTATTACTATTGTACTCCACAAGAAAAAACAAAAGAATTAAATAACAAAGAAATAACTAAAATATATATTAAATATAGTAATAAAGAAGAAAAAGGCAAAGTAATAAATACCATAAAAGAAACATTTAAAAATGAACTAAATATATATTATCTATCTAATAATGCAATAGAAATAACTTCAAGTAATGTAAATAAGAAAAAAGCCATATATAAAGTTTTAGATATAGTAAAAATAGATAAACAAAATGTATATACCATTGGAGATGGTCAAAGCGATATAGAAATGATTAAAGAATTCAATGGATATACAATGGTTAATGGTATAAAAGAACTAAAAGAATATAGCATAAAAGAATTAAATTCTGTTTCAGAATTACTAAAAGAATTAATATAATATAAATATTTTAATATTATATAATATGAATGATAGATTAGATAAATTAAAAGATATAGAAATAGAAAATAAAATATGGATTATATATATAGGAATAATTATTTTAAGTTGGTATGCCAATAGTAAAGAAAAAACATTTCTATTATATAACGACGAAAAAACTAAAAAAGAATATCAAAACCTCTTAATATTAATTTTTAGTATACTAGTAATTATCTATTATTACTTTGCCAAAGATAGTTATGATAAATTAATAAACATAAATGAGTTTGATTCAGATAAGAAAAAACATTTATTATATCTTTCATTCATCGCATCATTCCTAATATTAATAAGTGGAATAATATTTTTAAATATAGCCATTCAAGATGACCAAATAGATGTAGAATTAGCATTCAATTAAAAAATCAGAGATAACTTCTCTAATTTTTTTATATTATTATTATAACTAGTTATTACATCCACAGTTTCTACAAGAGTGACAACCTGATCCATATCCATTATTACCCCAGAATAATACAAAGAATATAATTAAAATAACAATAATAATCCATCCCCAGTTATTACTTCCACCATAACTATAACCATAATTATATCCATAAGGATATCCGTACATACATATACCCCCCTTCATTATTATTGTATTTTATCTAATATAAGTTTGTCATAACATATATCACAAATATTTATAATTAATTAACACATCAAACATTCCAGAACTATATGGTGCAACTTGATAATAAGAAAAATAAATAATTATTCCATCATTACTAAATACAAAATTTGAATAGTTTAAAGTATTAGGCATAGTACCTTCCATTAACATTGATACATCAACAATATCTTTATTATGCATTAATTCATTTCTACTTATCTTAGAAAAAATATTTAATATATTATTATTATATTTAACTAAATCATCAATAGTTACAAACTTATTACAAATAGTGTCATAATTAACAGTCCATATCAAATGATTTGGATGTGCTCCCCCAATAAAATATTCAATAAAAAACACATAAGAAATATAATTCTTATAATTAAAACTTTTATAGTTAATTATTAAATCATACTTCCAATTAACATTAATATCATTATTACTAATATTTTTCTTAAACTCATCAATATAATTATTTAATTTAATAATAACTGTATTATCTAACTTTCTATAGCCACTTACTGGATAATTAATAATTATTTCATAATTACTTCCCTTTTCATTATACATTCCATTATCCCCCAAATACTTCTTATTAATACTTACATAACAAATAAATATCAATATAATTAAAACTAATAATAAAATTAACTTTTTCATTTATTAAAATAACTAATTACTCCATTTACAATATTATTAACCAAAGTATTTTGATAATCATCACTTCTTAAAATATAATTATCACTTGGATTAGAAATAAAACCAGCCTCAATCAAAACACCAGGAACCTTAATATTTCTATACATATAATAACTATTTTCTTTCTTTAATTCCCTAACATTAGATAAATTATTCTTAAAAGTATTATAAAATACTTCCCCAATAACTTTATTTTCTTTATTAACACTACTATAAAACACTTGTAATCCTCTCCATTTACTGCTTGTAGTACTATTCAAATGAATAGAAATATATATATCAGAATTACTATTATTAATTAGTTTAGCTCTATTATATAAATCACTTCTTTTTCTTCCAACTGTTGTACTAGCTAAATCATAATCATCATTTCTAGTTAAATAAACTACTGCACCCTTACTATTTAATTCTTTTTCTAACTTCTTTACAATAATTAAATTTATATCCTTTTCCTTTAAATTATTAACAATTGCACCGGCATCCTTTCCACCATGACCAGCATCTAAATAAATAGTTTTCCCAAGCAAAGGCAAATCCAAAATATTTGCATATACCTTAGAAATAGAAAAAGAAAAAACAAAAAAACATATAATTATTAAGTATTTATATTTATCCATAACTTCACCTAATAAATTATATGTTAATTACTCTAATACACTACTTTTTTTACTCTTAATATTCTTTTTATAAACTACTAACTTGTCATTAATATCTAATGTAGCAAGCATAATATTATCATAATTATTATATCCTTGTACCTTTAAAGCATTATCTAACCATTTCTTATCTTTATGCATTTCCTTCAAATTCTTACCTAATAACCTAGAATCAATAATAACATTAGCAACTAAACTTTCCTTATCTATCTTAGAAATAATATCTTTTTTAACAACTGGAGAATTCTTACTACAAGGCATAAAACTAATTTTACCATTTGTTTCCATGATTGCGTATTCTATATCTTCAAGTTTAAAATATCCTTGGCTCCTAGATTCAGTAAGTAAATCATTTACGTCAATTTTTGCTTTTTTTAATCCACCTTCAATTATTTTATTATTTTCAATTAATATTGTAGGTACACCAATAATAAATCTTCTTAAACTAATACTTTTCATTGTAACATATGATACAATAATAGACATAACAGAATAAGTACATAAAGATATAATACCAAACATTAAATTTTTTTCTATATCCAAAGAAATATCTGCAGCAATACTACCAATAGTAATTCCAATTATATAATCAAATAAACTAAGTTGTGAAACTTGTTTCTTCCCCATAATCTTAGTTAATATAAATAAAAGTATTAAAACAAGTATAGTTCTACCAAATATTCTTAACATATCCATATTATCACCATACTTATTATTCCCTATTTTTAAAAATAACATACAAAAAAATAGTTATAAAACTATTTTAATTAACTAAATCATTACCATTTGCATCCTTATTAATATTTCCACATAAAATAAGTATACCTTCGATTAATCCCCATAATGCAGAAATACCAGATAAGAAAAACAATGATAAAAGTGTAATAAGTAGTTGGGTAACTGCTTTACCAGTATAACCTAAATAAAAGTTATGTACTCCAAAAGCTCCCAAAAATATACCAAGAAGTCCTGCACATACTCTACTTTTTGCATTACCATCAACATTATTGTTTACCTTAACTCCACATTTTGGACAAACATATGCCTTTTCATCTAATTCATTTCCACAATTACTACAAAATTTCGCCATAATTACCTCCTAATCAAACTTTAAATTATAGTCATAATCAAATCCATTATTTATAGTACTACTAGTATGAGTAAAAAATATAAAACTAAATATAAATGCTAAAACACATAATACAACATTTATTATTACACTAATCAATGCACCTTTACCTGCAATTTTAGCATTATTAGGACTATCATTCTTCCAGCATAAATAAAGTATTAAACCTAATAAAGGAAAGAAAAATCCTAATATTCCATATCCAATACTACCTGAATCATTATCATTACTTATTTGATTCTTCTTTAATAATACACCACATTTAGGGCAAACATAAGCTTCACTATCAACCTTATTACCACAATTACTACAATAATTCATATCACACCTCACTATAAAATATTACTAAATACAATACCTAAGATAAACATACCAATAATATAAAGTACTGAACCAACAATAACATTAATTAATGCACCTTTACCTACACTTTTAGCAGTATTAGGCTTCTCATTCTTCCAACATAAATAAAGTATTAAACCTACTAAAGGTAAGAAAAAACCTAATACTCCATAGCCAAATCCACCATTATCATTACTAGTATTTACTTTCTTTTCGCTTTTATTTTCACCAACTACAACACCACACTTAGTACAAATATAAGCATTTTCATCTAGTTCATTACCACAATTATAACAAAAATTTGCCATAATACCAACTCCTTAACTTATCATAATTTTATCATAAATTCTTATTTATTACAACTTTTAATTACTTTTTCTATTCCCAAAGTAGATAAAGTAGCACATTTTTTTCTTGAAGGTTGTTTATATGTATCATTATATACATTAAGTTCTCCAAGTAAATCTGAGTTATATTCCTTTTCATCTATCATAGATAAATAATTAGAAATAATATCTTTTGCTTCATCAATTGTTTTACCAATTAAATTTTGTATCATAATCGATGTAGAAGATATACATATAACACATGCCTCTCCATCAAATTTAATATCACTTATTTTATTACCATCTAATTTTACATAAATATCTAAATTATCAATACAACTCTCATTATTTGTATTAATCTTAATATATCCATCTACATCACTAATATCCTTATGAAAAGGATTTTGATAATTATCTAAAATTATACTTCTTTTCATATTTGAATCCATTTATCTCACCTACAATATCTCTTGCCATATATTTTTACTATTTTTAAGTACATTAATAAGTAAATCTATTTCTTCTTTTGTATTATAAAAACCTAAACTAATTCTACAAGTATTATTAATATGAAATACATTGTTTAATATCTTAGCACAATGATTACCGGCTCTAACACATATATTATATTTATCCAAATATACTGCAGTATCTTGACTAAATACACCCTTTATATTAAAAGCAACAATTGCACTATCATTATCCTTATTATATAAATCAATAAAATCTAATTTAGAAAGTTCATCAATCAAATACTTTCTTAAATTATGTTCATATTTATATATATTATCCATACCAATACTATTTAAATAATCTATTACACTACCTAATGCTAATACACCCTCAATATTTTGAGTACCTGCTTCCAATCTAGTAGGTATTTCTCTAAGTTCATAATATCCATCCTTAGTAAATATAGCATTCATTCCTCCACCATAAGCTAAAGGTTTCATTTTATCCAATAAATCAAATTTACCATAAAGTACTCCAACTCCTGTAGTAGAATACATCTTATGAGCAGAAAATGCCATAAAATCAACATCTAATTCTTGTACATCAACATTAATATGAGGTACACTTTGTGCAGCATCAAGGACCATATAAACACCATTTTCATGTGCTAACTTACTAATTTCTTTTATTGGTCTAGTATCTCCAATTACATTAGTAATATGGGCTAAAGATATAACCTTAGTATTTTCATTAATTACAGATTTAACATTTTCTAATGTAACCTCATTATTTTCATTCAAAGGAATAAATTTAACTTTTATACCTAATTTCTCTTGTAAAACGAACCAAGGAAGTACATTTGAAGCATGTTCAGACAAAGTAATTAATACTTCATCATCCTTATGTAATATATTTTTAAAGTATCCAAATACAATTCTATTTAATGAATCAGTCGTACCACTAGTAAAAACTATCTCACTTACTTCTTTTGCATTAATAAATTGCATTACTTTTTTTCTAGTTCCTTCATATAAATTATCAACAGTTAAACTATTCTTATAATCTCCCCTATGAGCATTCGAAGTATATTTACTATTATAATCTACTATACTATCTATTACACATTTAGGCTTTAAAGTAGTCGCACCATTATCAAAATAAACTAAATTATTATTATTATTTAAAATTGGAAAGTCTTCCCTATGCATAAATATCACCTCCAATACTTATTTATAATATTTAAAATTTTATTTCTCTTTTCCATATCTAATTCTAAATTAGAAAATATATATCCCTTAACTAATAATTTAACTGAATTATTATAATCTATTCCTCTTGACATCAAATAGAATAATTCATCTTCATTTAATGTTCCAATTACCGAAGCATGCCTTGCTTCAACATCATCTTCACTAATATACATATTAGGTCTAATAGTACTCTTATTATCTCCCATATTAATTACCTTAGTATCTTGGTTCATATTACAATTAACATTACCATTATCCACTACTGTATCAATATTATAATCAATTTTAGCATTATCTAAGCAAATACTACGATTACTCAAATTAGATATAGAGTTAGAATTATTATGATTAATAACAAAATTATATTTTTCATTATCTTTTACAATATTAGAAAAACTATAATCAATCCTAGACATATATCCGTTTAAATTCATAGTAATATTCTCTAATACATTATTATTAGCATAAAATTTATATACTAAAACTCTACCATTATCAAATATATTATATATAACATTACTTAAAATATCTATATTTTCAGAATATATAAATAACCTAACAAATACATTATCTAATACATTAATAGTTATATTAACATTATTTTCATATATTAAATCATAATCACAATTCTTTTTAAATGTAATTACATTATCTTTATAAGAAACATACTCATTATCTATTACATTTAATTCATTATTAATCACTAATATATTATTCATAATTCTTATCCTTATCAATAACATTTTCCTTATTTATATAACTATTATATCCATTTTTCTCTATTTCAATTGCTAAATCTTTATTACCAGTTTTAATTACTTGACCATGACTAACAATATGAACATAGTCTGGTACTAAATATTCAAGTATCTTTGGATGATGGGTAATTATAATAATCGAAGTATCAGGATTATCTTTTTTATAATCCCTAATATTTTCTGATACTATTCTTAAACTGTCAACATCTAATCCTGAATCTATTTCATCTAATATAATTAATTTAGGTTTTAACATTTTAATTTGTAATACTTCATTTTTTTTCTTTTCTCCACCAGAAAATCCACAATTAAGATCTCTATGTATCAAAGACTTATTCATTTTTAATTCTTCACTTGCTTTTTCACATTTTAAAATGAATTCATATAACCCAATTCTCTTATCATCATTTTGTGCCATCGCAGTTCTTAAAAAGTCTTGATTAGATATACCAGGTATCTCTGTAGGATATTGCATAGCAAGAAATATACCAAGTCTAGCCCTTTCATCAGTTTTAAGTCCCAATATAGATTCATTATTAAATAAAACATCACCAGATAATAACTTATAATTATTATCTCCCATAATAACCCTAGATAAAGTAGATTTCCCTACTCCATTAGGACCCATAATTGCATGTATTTCTCCAGAATTAATTTCCAAAGAAAAATCATTTAATATTTTTTTATTTTCTACTTCAACATTTATTTTCTTAACATTTAATAACATTTCCCTTCACCACATTAATTATATCACTTTTATCATTATTTTTAAATAGATATACAAAGAAAAAGAAAAAAAGACTATTTATATTTATAATCTTCTAATCCATTTCTACTCGATCTTTTCTTTAATTTTCTCAAAGACTTAGCCTCAATTTGTCTAATTCTCTCCCTAGTAACGCCAAACATTTGACCTACCTCTTCTAATGTATGACTTTTACCATCATAGTTATCTATTCCAAACCTATTACATATAACTGCTATCTCCTTTGGAGTTAAACTTAATTGTAAAGCCTCTCTAATTACATTTTTAAATTCTTCATTCAAATAAGCATCATCTGGAAGCTCACCATCATCCGGAATAAAATCTTTCATTGTACTATCTTCTTCATCTTTATTAATCGGAGTTTCAAGAGATACAGAACTACAAAATGAATTAAACGCATCATCGACTTGATCAATAGTTAACCCTAAACCTTCTGCAATTTCATTATAACTAGGTTCATAACCATTAATAGATATAAATTTAGATATAAATGCCTTACATTTATTATATCTTTCAACCATATGAACAGGTTTACGAATAACATCAAAAGTATCTGCAATTGCACGAGTAATATTTTGTCTTATCCACCAAGTTGCATAAGTAGAAAATCTAAAGCCTTTATCAACATCATATTTATTAATTGCTCTAAGTAAACCAATATTACCTTCTTGAATTAAATCACTCAAATGCAAACCTCTACCAACATATTTTTTTGCAATAGAAATAACTAATTTTAAATTTCTAACATTGTAATTATTTTTACCAATTACAAACTTTTTCAACAATTCAAGTTGATAAACTAAATCTTTCTCTTCATATATAGTTTTATTACTAAAATCTAACTCAGGAAAACTATTAACTAATTCATTATAATTAGGACACTTATCACTAAATAAATTTAAATATCTTTTAATATATTTATTTTTATCCTTAAATATATTTTCGTCATTTAACTTATAAGGTAAACTTTTTATACTTTTTAGTAAATCAATCACACTAGAATAATCATAAGAATACTTTACTGATAATAAAATATCTTCAATATTAATATCAGGATACAATGTATCATATATTGTTTCTCTATTAACAATATTTAAATTATTAAAACCTTCTTTTATATAACTACCATATAATTTTTCTTCTTCATCAGTAAGAAGAGGAAATCTGCTTGCATTAATTAATAAATACCTAACAATATCATCATCACAACCGAATTCACGATAATTAGAATCTAAATTATTAACTTTATCAAAATATACAGTAAACTTTTTGGCAAAGGCATTAAATTCTTCCTCATTTAAACAATTAGAACATTTTTCAAAAAAATCATTAACTTTTTCTTCACCATATTCATTATATAAATTATTTAAATCATCACTATTAAAGGAAACAAATCCATTAATTATCATACAAAATTGTTCATAAGTAATATTCTTCATATAATACTCCCCCAATCTCAGGTAGATATTCTATCATAAATTTCTTAAAATAGCAAGAAAAATTAAAAGAAATCTACATTATGTAAATTTCTAAAATAAACTAAGTTGACTAGTTTCAGGCATATTATTTAATATTCCCATAACTTTCATCTTATCTACCAAAGTTTGACTGACTTTACATCTTTTTTGAAATTCTTCCACTGAAATAAATGGTTTCTTTTTAGCTTCTTCACAAATATTTTGTGCAACAACATCTCCAAGACCATCAATACTTCTAAATGGAGGAATTAAAGTTTTATTATCATCATCAATTATAAAGTTTTTAGCATCACTTTTCATTAAATCAATATTACCAAATATTACTCCTCTAGCAGTAGCTTCCAAAGCAAGTTTCAAAGTTTCAAGTACAGAACTCTCTTTATTAGAAGCATCATATCCTTTATTATTAATTTCAATTATTTTATTTTTTATAGATTCATAACCATTAATCATCGCAGTAATATCAAAATCATCAAATCTAGTAGAAAAATATGAAGCATAATATACCATAGGTTTATGTACCTTATAATAAGCAATTCTAAAAGCGCTCATAACATATGCTGCAGCATGTGCTTTAGGGAACATGTATTTAATCTTATGACAAGACTCTATAAACCATTCCTCAATACCAGCTTTTTGCATAGTCTCTACATGGCCTTTCCAAGTTTCAGGATCTTTTGTAGCCTTACCTTTACGAACAAATTCCATTATCTTAAATGCTTTAATTGGTTCAAGTCCATGATACATTAAATATACCATTATATCATCACGACACCCTATAACATCTTTAAATGCTACCGTGCCATTTCTAATTAATTCTTGTGCATTACCTAGCCAAACATCAGTACCATGAGAAAGTCCTGATATCTTAATTAACTCTGCAAAAGATTTAGGTTTTGTATCTACAAGCATACTTATAGTAAATCCAGTACCAAATTCAGGAATACCCAATGTACCAGTTTCACACATTATTTGTTCACTAGTTACTCCAAGAGGTTCAGGGGATAAGAATATTCCCATTGTAGCTTTATCATCAAGAGGTACTTTTGTAATATCATCTCCAGTAATATCTTGAATCATTCTAAGTTGTGTTGGATCAGTGTGACCCAAAATATCTAGTTTTAATACATCTTGGTCAATAGCATGGTAATCAAAGTGCGTAGTACGCCATGCTGAAGTAGGATCATCCGCAGGAAATTGGAATGGAGTAAAATCAAATACATCCATATAACCAGGAATAACAACAATACCACCAGGATGTTGTCCAGTGGTTCTTTTTACACCAGTACACCCTTCAGCAAGTCTTTCAATTTCAGCGGTTCTCATTTGTATATTTCTATCTTCACAAAATCCTTTAACATATCCAAAAGCTGTTTTTTCTGCAACAGTACCAATAGTACCTGCTCTATAAACATTATCAACACCAAATAATACCTTCGTATATTCATGTGTTGCAGCTTGGTTTAAATCAGAGAAGTTTAAATCTATATCAGGAACCTTATCAGCATTAAATCCTAAGAAAGTAGCAAATGGCATATCTTGTCCATCTTTTAACATTCTTGTATTACATTTAGGACACATCTTATCAGGTAAATCAAATCCAGAAGAATAAGTTGCACCAAGTGCCTTACCATCATCATCATTAAATATACTATGCTTACAATTAGGACACCTATAATGTGCAGGTAAAGAATTAACTTCTGTTATTCCCATCATTGTAGCAACAAAGGAACTACCAACAGATCCTCTACTACCAACCAAGAACCCATCATCATTAGATTTCTTAACTAATTTCTGAGCAATTAAGTATATAACATCAAATCCCCCACCAATTATTCCACCAAGTTCTTTTTTTACTTTCTTCTCTAAATCTTCTCCACTCAAAGTATCATCCTTAAGTTTTAAATCTTCTCTAATTAAATCTTTAACAGCATCAAAACCCTTTAATATAGTATCATGTACACCTTTAAAAGATAATCTTTCTAATTCTTCACTAGATATATCAGGATTTTTTCTCAATATCTCATCTTTTGTACATCTATATACAGCATCTCCATATAATTCCTTAGCAATTCTTTCCTCAATATTATATGGTAAAGGCTCTCCATACCAACTAGATGCTTTTGTATAAACTAAGTCAGTAACAGTTTCAACAGACTTATCAATTCTTGGAGAAAATGGAATACCACCAGTATCAATAATAACCTCAATATCTTCGACCATATCAGGAAACTTATTAGGATTTTCTACTACTATTTCATATGCTAAATCTTTTCCTAAAAAAGCAAATTCTTCTAACATTTCATCAGTTGTTCTAAAATATTGATCAGGTATAGTATTATACCCTGGGGTATTTAAATATCTTGCCAAAGGATGTCTACCCTTACCAGGAACATTCTGATTAACAATAATCTCACGATATATTTTATCTTCCTTATTTAAAGTATGAGCATCTCCCGTAGCAACAATTAACTTACCACACTTTTTAGCACATTTAACAATCTTACTAATAGCAAATTTTACCTCATCCATATTATTAATATCATGTCTTGCTACTAAATGAGTATAATTTGAAGGAGCTTGTACTTCAATATAATCATAAAATTCCATTGCCTTAATTAAATCTTCTTCCGTTTTAGTTAATGCTAACTTAAATATTTCTCCATTATAACATCCAGAACCTACAAGTAAATCTTCTCTGTAATCATTAATTAATTTTTTAGGAATTCTAGCAGACTTAACTAAATATTTAGTACTAGCATAACTAATAATCTTAAACATATTTTTTAATCCTACCCTAGTTCTAGCAATAAAGTTAACATGAGATTCTCTATCTAACCTATTAATTTCCTCTTCCGTAGGAATATTAGCAAGTTCATTAAAAGTCTTAATACCTAATTTATCGATTTGCTCTAACATCTTATTAAACATATAACCAGTAAATTCAGCATCATAATCTGCTCTATGGTGATGTTTTTCACTAACAGTATCTTCATCATTTTCTTCAAATTCAATACCATAGTTTTTAGTCAATGCAGTTAAACTATGCCTCTTTAAATCCTTATTAATAACCTGTGAAATAGTAAGAGTATCCACAACAATATTGTCTAATGTACCTAAATTATATTTATAATATGCCATACCAAGCATAGAAATATCAAATCTAGCATTATGTGCAACAAGAGGTAAATTACCTATCCATTCCTTAAAATCTTTAGTAACAACTTCTTCATTATCACATTCACTAACCATTGCATCAGTAATACCAGTAAGTTTAGTAATCTCTGCATCAATATGTCTACCAGGATTAATTAACCTATCAAAACTATCAAGTACAATACCATCTCTTATTTTAACTGCACCAATTTCTATCATTTGATCATTTAATCCAGCATTAAACCCAGTAGTTTCAGTATCAAATACAACATAAGTTTGACCAAGTAATAATTCATCCGTAGGATTAACTACTAAATCCAAACTATCAGAACTCATCTCTAACTCTGTACCATATAATACTTTAAACTTTGGAGCATTCTTCATTCCTTCCTTAGTTTTTGCAATCTCATTAGTTAATTCTTCTTTCTTACTCTCATCACAATTCTTTAATTCCTCTTCTAAAACCTTAATTTTATCTTTATAAGGAGCAAGTAATTTTTTATTATAACCAGTTACTTCGTTAAATACATGAGGAAAAGCTTGACAACCATCATGATCAGTAATAGCAATACCTCTATGACCCCATTTAATTGCTTGTTTAACAAGTTTTATTTCATCATTAACACCATCCATTTGACTCATCATAGTATGTGCATGTAACTCAACTCTTTTAACCTTAGCATTATCCATTCTTTCATTTACTTCTTTATCTTCAAGTAAAATAATATCTTTATATCTACTCATAAATACTAATTCATTAGCAAACTTATCCATTTGTACCTTACCATAAAATTGATACCATTTACCATCTTTAAGTAAATCTTTTAATCTTGCAAATTCTTCCTCATCCTTAGTAAATATTTTCAAATACATACTATCAGAGCCATCAGTAATTTTTAAAGTAAATATCTTATAACCACTTTTAGATTCAAAAATATCAATACCAAATACCTGTGCTTCAACATTAAGATTGTCTACTTCATATATAATATCTTTAATCTTAGTAATATCAGTACTTCTCTTTTGCCTATAATTATTTTTTTGTACCTTAACTTCTTCTTCCTTAGGCTCACTATTAAAATTATAACTAACAGTAACTTCCTTTTCACTTTCTATTTGTTTAATTAAATCATTTTCAACATCTTCCTTAATTTTATAAGAAAAATCATTAATATCATATCCAAATAAATTAAATCTCTCTATTAAATACTTCTTAACTTGTTCAATATTCTTTTTTTCTACATCATTGTATATTTCTATTGTTAATTTATCATCATCAAAACTAATCTCTCTATTTAAAAAAGTATTATATCTAACATTATTTTTAGAAATTATCTCTATTAAATAATTATAATATTTATTTAATTCTTCATAATTATTACTATTAGTATTTATTTTAACTCTAATAACCTCAATCTTATTAAATACTTCTCTCATTTTATTTTCCAATTCTAAATATACTTCAAGTGGCAAATTACTACCTAACTTAATGATTACTTCCCATAATCTTAAATTATCAACTATTTTAACTTTCTCTAATTTTCCATCTTCATAATAAATTAAATTATCTTTATTAATATTAATTGTATTTAATAATTTCTCTAACTTTTCTTGCACAAGACCACCACCATAACACTAATTAATATTATACTAAAAAAAAATAGATTTTTAAACACTATTTTTAATATTTTTTAATTTTCTATATAACCAAAAGTACTATTAATACCACCAGTATAAAAATTAGGAATATTACCCTGAATTATTTTCATAGATATAGGAATAGAACACTCTATACTTACAGTCTTACTTAAAAATAATAAATTAATATTTACATTAACATTAACCTTAACTAATACTTCCATATATGCATTATTAATACCATACTCATTTATTTTAGTATCAATACCCCCAGATACATCTTTAATTAAATTAAATTTAACAGGTATTCTAGGACCAACATTAGAAAGTAAATTCAACCCCATTAAAGAACCAAAAGGAATATTTGCAATAATACCTTTATTTAATAATTTATCATCATAACCTTCAAGTACAAATGATAATTCACTATATTTTCCTTTTTCTATCAAATCAAGATTATTACTTACTTTTTTTACAACTAACGCTAAATACTTATTAACATTAACAGAGTTATAATCAATTAATACTATTTCATCATTATTATTTTTAACAATACTAAATAATTCATTACTATCTATTTCATTAATAACTTCTTCATTAACAGAATTATTAATAACTAATATTACTAATTTTCTTACTTCTTTTTCCGCAATATCTAAATAAACAGGTCCTATCTTATCAGATATAATTCTAATTAAAAATATTGAACAAATACTAGCAATAACAATAATAACAATTAATTTTAATATAAAATAATTCTTCTTCATATTAAATTATATGAAAAAAAAGAAATACTTTTAATATTTCCTTTAAATGTTTATAAAACTTATCTAGTATGGTTGATTAGTAGTACCATTAGGATTAGTACGATTAGTATTTTCATTATAATTAGAACATGATGCATCATCACAATTCCAACAATCTTTCCAAGTAGCATCGTATCCAGTAACACCAGCAGTACCAGTCTTAGTAAATAAACTAAATACTAGGTTAACTAATAAAACTACAAAGAATATAGCAACACCATAAATTAATCTTCTTACAATAGACTTTTGTGCAGCTTTTACTTCTTTTTCATCACTTGAAATAATACATTTACCAATATCAATCATTATTAAAATAATAAGAATTAATGCTATACCTATATATACTACTGGTAATACTCCTTTTTTAATAAATACTATCAAAGGTGCTAAATCTGCACATGGATTATCTAAAAATAACATAATATTCCTCCTTCTTCCTTCATATAACTATATATTACACTAAATAACCAAAAAAGTCAAATATTTTACTTTCTATTTACAACATTTTTGCTAAAAATTGACCTGTATAACTTTCTTTAACCTTACTTACTTCTTCTGGAGTACCAGTACAAACAATATTACCTCCCAATTTATTACCACCTTCAGGACCTAAATCTATAATATAATCCGCTACTTTTATTACATCTAAATTATGTTCAATAACAATAACAGTATCACCATTATCAACAATTCTTTGTAATATAACAAGTAATTTCTTAATATCATCTGAATGTAATCCAGTAGTAGGTTCATCTAATATAAATACACTCTTACCAGTAGGTTTCTTTTGTAATTCCTTAGCTAGTTTTACTCTAGCAGCTTCTCCACCAGATAAAGTTGGAGCAATTTGACCAAGTTCAACATAACCAAGTCCTACATCATGTAATACTTGTAGTTTATTTAATACCTTTGGGTGATTTTCAAAAAACTTCATTGCTTCATCCACTCTCATATTAAGTACTTCATAAATATTTTTATCTTTAAACTTAATCTCTAATGTATCTCTATTATATCTAGTACCATGACATACTTCACAAGGAACATAAACATCAGGTAGAAAATGCATTTCTATCTTCTTAACACCATCTCCAAAGCAAGCTTCACACCTACCACCTTTAACATTAAACGAAAATCTTCCCTTGTCATATCCTCTTATTTTAGCCTCTTTGGTGTTAGCAAATATATCTCTAATATCATCAAATACACCAACATAAGTGGCAGGATTACTTCTTGGAGTTCTACCAATTGGAGTTTGAGTAATTTGAACAACCTTATCTATATTATCTAATCCTTTAATTTCTTTATATTTACCAGGTTTAACTTTTGAACCATAAACACTAACTGCAAGTGCTTTATATAATATTTCATTAATTAAACTAGATTTACCACTTCCGGATACACCAGTTACACAAGTAAATGTACCAAGAGGTATCTTAACATTTATATTCTTTAAATTATTCTCTTTAGCTCCTTTAATTTCCAGATATTTCTTATTTCCTTTTCTTCTTTTCTTAGGAACTTCTATCTTTAATTCACCAGTTAAATATTTACCAGTTAAACTATTCTTATTTTTCATAACTTCTTCTGGAGTACCTGCAGCAATAACTTGTCCACCATTATCTCCTGCACCAGGACCAATATCGACTAAATAATCTGCTGCTAACATAGTATCAGTATCATGTTCAACTACTATTAAAGAATTTCCTAAATCTCTCATTTCAAGTAAAGAATTAATTAATCTTTGATTATCTCTTTGGTGTAATCCAATCGAAGGTTCGTCTAAAACATATAAAACACCAGTTAATCTAGAACCAATTTGAGTAGCAAGTCTAATTCTTTGAGATTCTCCCCCCGATAAAGTACCTGCCGCTCTATTTAAAGTTAAATAATCAAGACCAACATTAATTAAGAAATCAAGTCTAGAATTAATTTCCTTAATAATAATATCAGATATTTCTTTTTGTTCATTATTTAATTTCAAACTATTAATAAATTCCTTTAATTCAAGAATAGATAATTCAGTAACTTCATATATATTCTTCTTACCAATCAAAACAGATAAAACATTAGAATTTAATCTAGTACCATGACACATAGGACATTCAACTTCATTCATATATCTTTCTATCCATTCTCTAATCCAAGTACTCTTTGTTTCAATATATCTTCTTTCTAAATTAGTAATAATTCCTTCAAAATAATCTCTTGTATTTCTTGTATTACCATTCTTACTAACATAATTAAAATCAAGCATATCCGGAGAACCATATAAAATAATATCCAATTTCTCTTTTGGAATATCTTTTATTTTAGCATCCAAATCAATATCATATTTCTTACTAACTGCACTAAGTTGTGTATATATAATATTACTAGATTCATCAACATTAATCGGTGCAATACCACCTTCATTAATAGATAAATTCTTGTCAGGGATAATTAAATCTAAATCAAGCTTATATTGTACACCAAGTCCCTTACATTGAAGACATGCACCATATGGAGCATTAAAAGAAAATATTCTAGGTTCTAACTCATCCAAAGAATAGTCACAATATGGACAAGCAAACTTTTCACTTAAAACAATATCCTCTCCCCCAACTACATCAATAACAACCTTACCATGGCTTAAATTAGAAGCAGTTTCCAATGAAGAAAATAATCTACCTCTTATCCCCTCTTTTATAACTAATCTATCAATAACAACAGATATATTATGTTTCTTATTTTTCTCTAAAATAATATCTTCATTTAAATCTCTTAACTCACCATCAACATTAACTCTAACATATCCTTCTTTTCTTAAATTATCAAATAAATCAGCTTGTGTTCCTTTTTCACCCTTAATAACCGGAGACATAACCATTATCTTAGTATTCTCTTCTAATTGTAATACTCTATTAGTCATTTCCTCAATACTTTGTGAACTAATTGGAATATGATGTGTAGGACAATAAGGTACACCAACCCTAGCAAATAAAAGTCTTAAATAATCATATATCTCAGTAACAGTACCAACAGTACTTCTAGGATTTTTATTAGTAGTCTTTTGATCAATACTAATTGATGGAGATAATCCCTCGATTGAATCAACATCAGGTTTATCAGTATTACCTAAAAATTGTCTAGCATAAGATGATAAACTCTCAACATATCTTCTTTGACCTTCTGCATATATAGTATCAAATGCTAAACTAGATTTACCACTTCCAGATACACCAGTCATTACAACCAATTTATTCTTAGGTATTTCTAAACTAACATTTTTTAAATTATTTTCTCTAGCATTCTTAATAACAATCTTATCCACAATAACACTTCCTTTAACAACATATTATAACACATATACATAAATAATATAATTGGTAATTTTAACTAATTAACCAATTATACCATTTATTTTATTCTTAATTCTATTAATTGCATTACAAACATTTTTATAATTAACATCTAAAATATTCATAATTTCAATATTAGAAAAATTATTTATTTTAAGTTCAAAAACAATATCCTCAAAATTAGATAATCTACATTTTATTTTATTATATAAATTAGTTTCATTATCCAAAGATATAATTATATTCTCAGGAATATATTCCTCATCAAAAACAATATTATATATATTATCTATACTAATTGCATTATTTAATAAAATATTTTTATTACCACTATATCTAGTAAACAAAGTATTTAATCTATTAGTAATACAAACATTTACAAAAGTAGAAAAATTACAATCACTATCCTGATTAAAACATCTAATTGCATCATAAAAAGCAATAAATGCTTCTTGAATTACATCTTCTAATTCCAACCCACATTTCTTTAACATAAAATAATACTTATATGATTTACTATAAATCAAATCTTTGTATTTTCTATATAATATTTCATTAGCATCTTCATTATATTCTTGAGCTAAATATACTAACTCATAATCATTATTCATAATAATTATCCTCTTGAACTAACAATTCTAGATAACACAATAGCTAAACTAACCGAAGCATTTAAACTATTAACCTTTCCTTCCATAGGTATTGTAGCAATATAATCACAATTATCCCTAACTATCTTACTCATACCACTACCCTCATTACCTATAACTAAACAAACAGGAATATTATAATCTATCTTAGTATAGTCAGTTCCTTTCATATCAGTTCCTACTATCCAATAGCCAATTCCCTTTAATTTATTAATTGTCGCAGTTAAATTAGCAACTCTTATAATTTTTATATGTGATATTGCTCCAGCTGAAGTTTTAACAACTGTTGCATTAACACTAACACTCCTATCATTAGGAATAATAATTGCATCTACTCCCAAAGCCTCACATGTTCTAATAATTGCACCAAAATTATGAGGATCTTCCAAATGATCTAACATAACCAAGGTAGAATATTCCTTATCAATATCATTAATTACATCCATTAATTCATAAGTTTTTACTTCATCAATTTCCATAACAATACCTTGATGTAATCCATCTACTTTTCTATCAAGAAAACTATTTGGAACATAATTAATCTTAATCTTTTTATCCTTTAATAATTTTATAATTTCATAGTCTTTAAACTTATCAGATAAATATACCCTAGCAATCTTTTCATCACTATTTAATTTTTCTCTTGCAACATTCTTACCATATATATACATTATTTCACCTCTATATAAGTTAAAATTTCTTTTAATCTATTTTTATCCTTTAAATACAAATAACCAATCAAAGTCTCAAATCCCGAAGACTTCTTATAAGTAATAATATCAGTATTTTTTGGATGAATACTTCTTTTATAATTTCTACCTCTTTTAATAACATCCAATTCTTCTTCATTTAATATATTGTTATTAATTAAATTATCTAATATTTTAACCTGCCCTTTCGCAGAAACATAATTAACTGCATTCTTTTGTAATTCATCAACCTTAGCATATTTATTAATTAAGTTCTCCCTAATATATACTTCATATATAGCATCTCCTAAATATGCCAAAGACATAACATTAATAGTTCTTAAATCCATATAACCACCACTTTATAACCAAATTAATTATACAATAAACAAAATATATAGTCAATACTTTTTCATACATTTGTTTGATATTATTTTTTTAAAACATATTTCTTACTATCATACTTATTTAATTCATCAAGTAATAAATAAGGATTAACATTATCATCATTTGAATATATCCTAGCAAGTATACTTACTAATTGATTAGATAACCCAAAATTAACTAAATAATCCATATAATTATTAAATTCATTAATATTTATCTTATTTATATCACAACCAGATATAAAACTAATTAACATAATAATATAACATAATATGTCAGTATTTTCATTTATTTCATACTCAGTAAACCAACTTAATTCCTTCTTCTTATATTTTTTTACACTATCTATTACATTGTTTTCAAATAAATAATATGAAGAACAATTATTATTACCATTTATCTTACAACTATCCATATCAATTACATTAATTCTATTAGTATCAGTATTTAATATAAAATTATCTGTATATAAATCACATAAATAAAAATCTTTAATATTAGTATTATCTCTAACATTCTTCATTTTATCTAAAATTAATCCTATTTGCTTAAAATATTCTATCTTTTCAGAAAAAGAATATAAATCACTATTTAAAACATATCTAAAATTAATATTATTAATAAACTTTTCTTTAATTATAAGAACTCCACTATTTCTATCAATATGCACAATACCACTAGGTAATATTAATTCTTCAATATCAATAACATTCTTATTATCAATAAGAGAATTAACAGTATTTAATTTATTATCAAGTTGTCCATAACTAAGATTCATCTTCTTATACATTACGCCACTTTTAACATATAAATCACTTTCTACATGATTAATATTTTTAATATCATATAAAGTTTCACTATTACAAAATTTATTAAAATCAATCATATTTACACCTTCAATACATATTTCTTATAATCACATTTCTCATAATAAGAAATAAATTCATCAAGTAATAAATATGGATTAACATTATCTTTTTCACTATATATACTAGCTAAAATATCAATAAGCTCATAAGATATGCCTAATTTATGTAAATACTCCATATAAGCATAATAAGATGAAACATCCATTTCATTAATTCTATAATTAGAAATAAATCTTAAAAGCATTATTATATATGAATACATTTCAGTATTATAACTAGGCTTATAACAACCACCACACATAGAATTTTCTTTCTCATATTTATTAACACTAAAAATATTACTAAAAGAACTTAATCTTAACGAAACCATAGTCATATTATTATTTATTTTACAACTATCCATATCCACTACATTAATTTTACCAGTATCATTATTAAGTACAAAATTATTTTCATGAATATCATTCAAATAAAAATCATTAAGCAGAGTATATTGTCTAACATATTTCATATTTTCTAAAATATATCCTATTTCCTTAAAATATTTAATTTTATCACTAACACTAATACTATCATTAGATAATACTTCACCAAAATTATTACCATTAACCAAAGGTATAGTAAAACCCACTATCTTACCATGAACAGATACTAACTTATCAGGAATAACCAATTCAGAAATACCTATAATATCTTTATTAGTAATAAGTTCATTAACAGTAAATAATTTATTACTTAATATTATTCCAAAATCATTATTAAGTTTCTTTAACAAAAATCTTCTTTTCTCCCATTTATTCTTTTCATCGATATAAAATAATTCACTTTCATTATTAAATACTCCATTAGGTAATACAAATCTTTCTAAATTATTAAATTTTCTTTCAGAAATATTCATTACATTCATGATATCTCCCCCTTTTTTTACCTAAGTATTCTATCACAAAACAAATAAAATATCAATAAAAAAAGATAATTATATCAAATTATCCCTTTCATATATTAATACATCATAATTAGAATAAATATTTAAATTAACATTCTTAGTAAACTTAATAAAACATAAATCACTAATTACAATATCTTTATTATTATCTAAACTAAATTTATTACATTTACCATCTAATAATTTATTATTATCTTTACCTAAAAACCTAATATTAACTAAATTATTAACGTAAATAGTCATACTAGTACCCTTTGTATCATAATCCAGTCTAATTAAATCTTCGATTAAAACACTACCCTTACCATTTAATTGATAAGTTTTAGGCTTAATCTCTTTTTTTATAGTAATTTTCTTTAATAAATTATTATCAATATAATTAACAATACTACCCTTATTTATTAATCCAGGAGTATCAATAATATTTAACCCTAGAATATTAATCTCTATCTTATCCAAAGTAGTCGAAGGATACATTGATGAAGTAATAACAACATCATTATCACTATAATTCTTAATAAGTTTATTTATTAAAGTAGATTTTCCTCCATTTGTAGTACCAACAACATAAATATTTTTCTTTTTATATTGTCTCAAAATATCAAATAAATAATCAATATTATAATTTTTAACACTACTTACTACAATTACTTCAAGAGGATTATACCTAGATTTAATATATTTAATTAACTTCTCATCCTTAACACTCTTAGGTAAAATATCTCTTTTAGTTAAAACTACAATAACATTTTTAAAACTATCAATATAATCTAATCTTATATCAAGTAAACTAGTTACATATACCACTAAATCATCATTATTAATACTATCTAATATCTTTAAATAATCATTATTATCTCTAATAGTATTTTTATATTCATTATAATATCTAATCCTAAAACATCTTTGACATAACTTATCATTAATATCTAATACATAACCATCTTTATTTTTATCAGTATCCTGTAATATACTTCCACATCCAATACACTTATTCATAATATTCCCCTAACTTTAATATACCTCTTTTTTTAAACTTTTTAAATTGACCACGCTCAAGTATTCTAAAAATAAAAGTTAAAGGCATATCTTTCTTTGACATAGGATTAACTAAAATAGTTTTAATTCCTACCCTATTACCTCCAAGAATATCTGTAAATAATTGATCTCCAATAATAGCAACCTCACTTAAATCAAAATTATACATCTTTAAAACCTTTAAAAATTTTCTTTTACTAGGCTTTCTAGAACTATAAGAACAATCAACAACCAAAGTATTCTTAAATACCTCTAATCTTTTTTTCGTAGCATTACTAAATAATATTACCTTAAAACCCATATCCTTTAAATAATCAAATAAATCAATTAACTTCTTACTAGGAACTTTTTCTACATATGGAACACAAGTATTATCTAAATCAAATAATAAACATCTAATACCACAATTATATAATTTTTCATAATTAATTGAATAAATACTTTTTTGATACATATCAGGAATTAATATATCCATAACTATCTCCTCTTTTTATTATCAGTTACAATATTAAATTCTTTAATTGCGTCACTATAATCATCTTTTTTATCAAATATATTATAATTTAATTCAGACATATAAGTTTGATTAGAATCAACATACACCTCACAAAAATGTCTACCTAATATATCATAAAATAAATAATCATAATAAACACTATCATTATTAGAATTCTTAGTAATACTAACATGATTACCATTCTTTTTTATAACAAATAAAGTATAATTATCCAAAGATTTACTATTATTATCTTTCTTAACAACCATATTAATACTATCATCAATAATTTCATAACTAACAACATTTTCTCTATTAATATATTCTTGTGATAAAGACAATATAAACATAACACTATTTAATTCCATAATCCTCACCATAATAATTTTACCACATACTTAACTAAATTGTCAATTAAAGTCATATAATTAAATGGAGGTACAAATGTTATTTAATATATTAAACTTTATAACTAGTAATTTAAGTTTCTTTACAGGATCATATTCAAACAATATATTTCCTGATCCATTAACCAAAGAAGAAGAAGACATGTATATAGAAAAAATGTTAAATGGAGATAAAGAAGCCAGAAATAAATTAATTGAACATAATTTAAGATTAGTGGCACATATAGTAAAAAAATTTGAAACTACCAATAATGACGTAGATGATTTAATAGGAATTGGAACCGTAGGATTAATCAAAGGAATTGACACCTACTCAAAAAATAGGAATGTAAAACTAACCACTTATGCCGCAAAATGTTCGGAAAACGAAATTTTGATGCACTTCAGAAGTGATAAGAAAAACATCAAGAACATCTCAATATATGATGGAATAAGTTATGATAAAGAAGGAAACGAAATAACCATACTAGATGTATTAAAAACACCAGACCCTGACTTTCTCGAAGAAATACACAAAAATAATAACATAGAATTATTAAAAAAATATATGAATAAATTAACACCAAGAGAAAAAGAAATACTAGAAAAAAGATATGGATTAAATGGATATGATGAAGTAACACAAAAAGAAATAGCCAAAGAATTAGGAATTTCCAGAAGTTATGTCTCTAGAATTGAAAAAAGGGCAACCACAAAAATACTAAAAGAATTCATAAAAAACAAGAATAATTAGTATTTTTATTGACTTATCATAAAATTTATGTTATATTTTTAGTGCGTTCGAATTTGAGGAGGGATAACAATGGCAGTTAAATTAACAAATAAAAAAACAAACTTTGCAAACAATAGACCAAACTGTTTAAAAGTTACTAAACACCCACAAAAAGTAAATTTACAAACAATAACAGTTAATGGAACTAAAATTAAAACAAGTGCAAGAGAAGCAAGAACAATAAAAAAATATGTTGTTGCATAATTAATATAGAGAAATCTATATTTTTTTATTTAACATATTGTATTTTTCAAAATATTATAATATCATTAGTATGTAAGCAAGAAATCTTGCATATAATAAAAAAGAAATACTTGACCTCGCTATGTTGAGTACTTACCTATTATTAAGATAGATGTACTTAATCTATTAAGTTAGATTGAGTACTATTTTTTTATTAAAACTATAATTAAAGTGACTATTAATAAAATGATAATAAATATAAGACAAGAGATTAATAAATCTTTTTTTCTTCATATTATCTAATCATCCTTCCATAAAGAAGTTGGCAAGTATTCAAACAATCAAATATTTCCCAAAATTAATTATACAATATAATACACCAACAAACAAACAGCAAACTTTTTTTCAAAAATATTACTCGCCACAATTATAAATAAACGGAGCAATATATTTTTCCATACATTTTCTTTTTGTAGCATTACCAAATTTCATTGTTATTTTTTCAACAGAAATCAAATAATCAACACTAATTAATTTACTAGGAATAGCATATTCAAATACTTCAAAACTTTCAGGTAAACCATTAACTTCAACATCATACATTCCTTTACCAATATAATTATTTAGTAAACTTAAAGGAATATCATATATACAAATATACTCGCCTATATTACATTCTAGTAAATAAATACTAGAATAATCTTTAAAAAAATGCATATAATATCCAAGTTCATCATACTTATGTGTATTAGCTAAAATTTTACCATAAAGATTACAATAAATATTTCTACCTATATTATTATAATTTTTATTTTTAAGAATACAATTTATTTCATTTTGACTACAAACTCTATATACTAACATCTTATATTCCTCCTTTCAATTTAATTAATTTCTTCTTACTCTTAACATAAACATCCTTATATTTATAATCATCAAACATATCATCATACCCTACTATTTCAGAAACACTAATCAAATCATCAAACTTAATCATATTACTAGGAATAGCATATTCTTCTAACAAAGAATACTCAGTATCAAAATAATAATATTTTCCCATACCTTTATATCTAGATAATAATTCATCATCTATATCATAAGTACATATATTAAATCCTTTACCATAAATAAGTCCATAATATAAAGAACTAAAATCCTTAAAAAAATGCATATATCTAACACCAGGTATATAATCATGAGTATTAGCAAAATTTTTAAATAAATAATTTTCATTATGAATAACACCAATATTATTCATATTTTTATTTTTTAATATTAACTTTAATTCTTTCTTACTACAAATTCTATATACTACCATATAATTCACCAAGAAAGTATTATACAAAAAAAATAAATTTATTGCAAGAAAAAAAGAAATAACTAGTATTTCAATATATTTATACTCTTATTAAAATCATCAGATTTAGTAACGAAAGAACCAACCACTGATATATCAACACCAGACTCTTTTATCAAATTAATATTAGTATCCTTTACTCCACCATCTATTTCTATCTTTACATCTAAATTTCTATCTTTTATTTTTTTCTTTAATTTCCTAACCTTATCTAAACTACTTAACATAAATTCTTGACCACCATAACCAGGTTCTACACTCATAACAAGAACTAAATTTATCTTATCAAGATATTTATCAAGCTTATCAATACTTGTATTAGGTTTAATAGACATACCTACTCCAATATTATATTTCTTAATCAAATCAATAATATCAAATAAATCTTCATCAACTTCCTCATGAAAAGTAATATTAGATACATTATAATTAACTAATTTCTCTATATACTTTATAGGTTCTTTACACATTAAATGTACATCTATTTTCTTATTACATATCTTAATTATATCTATAACTTCTTCATAAGAAAACTCCGTAGGATTAACAAACTCACCATCCATAACATCAATATGTATATAATCACAATTAGTATTATTTAATTTTTTAACATCCATTACTCTATCATTAGAGTTTAATATTGATACAGATATTTCCATAACATCACTACTTTCTTAAAAACGAAATATAATTATCATATCTAGATTTCAATATAACATTATCATCAACCAATGATTTAACATAACAACCATCTTCCTTATAATGCATACAATCTCTATATTTACATTTATCTAAATTATCAAACATTTCCTTCATATTATCTCTAATATCCATATTAGATAAACTACTTAAATCAAGTGAAGAAAATCCTGGAGTATCCACCACTAAACCTTCACATACTTCAAATAATTCAACATGTCTAGTAGTATGTTTACCTCTTCCCAATGCCTTAGATATCTCATTAGTTTTTAACTCTAACTTACTATCTAATTTATTTAATAAACTACTCTTACCCGCACCAGATTGTCCTACAAATACTGATAAATTATTCTTTAAAATAGACTTAATCTTATCTATTTCAGTATTCTTAACAGTAACATATCCAATACTTTCATAATAATTAATAATACTATTAATTTCCTTTAATTCTTCTAGATTTAATAAATCTAACTTAGTAAAACATATAACAGGTTCAATATTATTATACATTGTAAGTACCAATAACTTATCTAATAAATTAGTATCAAGTTTAGGTTTAACCGAAGTAACAATAATAGCTTTATCTATATTAGATACACTAGGTCTAATTAAACTATTTTTTCTTTTTTTAATATCTATTATATAATTATTATTATTATCAATTTCCACTATATCTCCAACCAAAGGAGTAAGATTAGAAATTCTAAACTTACCCCTAGGTTTACAAGTATATAATTTATTATCAACCTTAACTACATAATCATTACTAATATTTTTAATAATTCTACCTTCCATATAACTCCCTACTAATTATTATTATCATTATTGTTATTATTATCTTTATTATCATCACCAGGTAATATATTATCAATAGGATCAGTTTTTTTCTTAGCAACCTTTATCTTTAAAGATACACCTTTAATAATAGGATCACTAGTACCTCTACTTTGATAAATAATCTTACCTTCTTCCTCAGTATCAGATTCTACCTCAGTAACATCTAAAGTAATACCATATTCCTTAGCAAATGCTTCAGCATCAGATAAAGTCCAACCTTCTCCAACCATATCAGGATATGTCGCAGCAACATCAGGAATATATAAAGTAATAGTATCTCCCTTAGATAATCTTACCTTTTCAGTTGCATCCTTATCATATTTAGGATTTTGATCAATAATTAAATCTTCCTTATTTTCATAATCTTCTGGTTTCTCAACAGATTTCTTTTCTACTAAAACATTAATTCCAAGTAATTCTAACTTAGCCTTAACTTCATAATACTTTTTACCAGTAAAATCTTCTAGTTCATAAGTTTCACTACCAACAGATTCCACTATTACAATAGTACTACCTTTCTTTCTACTAGAACCCTTAACAGGATTAGTTCTAATAACATTGCCTTTTTCTATTGTATCGCTATATCCTTCTTCAGTAGTATAATTAAATCCTAATCTTTTAAGCTCTGCAATTGCATCTTCAACAGATAAATCAACAACATCAGGAACCTTAATATCAGTAACCTCATCTCTACCAATAAGAACAAATACAATACCAGCAATAATAAGTAATCCAATAAATATACCTGCCAAAACAATAGGTAATTTATATTTATCTTTTTTAGTCATTGAACCAATAACTTCTTCCTCATTATTTTGTTCTTCAATCTTTTTCTTTTCTTTTAATTCATCCAAGTCCTTAGGTTCCTCAATCTCAGGTTTAGATTTCTTAACATTAGTTATTACCTTAGTATCATCAATATCATTCTCAGGATATTCAAACACTATTTTCTTTTCATTTTTCTTATCTTCATTTAAACATTCCTTTAAATCTTTATTCATATCCTTAACAGAATCATATCTATTCTTAGGATTTTTAGCAGTAGCCCTAAGAACAATATTTTCAACACTTTGAGGTATTGTAGGATTTTGTCTACGAATACTAGGAATCTTCTCCTTTAAATGCTTTAAAGCAATTTCAACAGCATTATCTCCCTTAAAAGGAACACTACCTGTAATAAGTTCATACATAAGAATACCTAATGAATAAATATCACTTTTAATTGTTGAACTCTTACCATTTGCTTGTTCAGGTGGTAAATAATGCACACTACCCATAACAGAATTAGTTTGTGTAAGTTGCGTAGCATTAAGAGCCATTGCTATACCAAAGTCAGTTATCTTAACTAATCCATCATCCTGTATCATAATATTTTGAGGTTTAATATCCCTATGTATTATATAAGCATCATGTGCATGAGCAAGCCCGTCTGTTAACTGAAGCATAATATCTATAACCTCAGATAAAGTAAGCGAACCTCTTTTTTGTAATAATTGTTTTAAAGTTTTACCTTCGATATATTCCATAACAATATAATGTTGACCTTCTTCTTCCTCAACATCATAAACTTCTACTATATTTGGATGAGATAAATTAGCAACAGATTGAGCCTCTCTTTGGAAACGACGAATAAACTTTTCATCATTTGCCAAATCTCCTCTTAAAACTTTAATAGCAACCTTCCTATCTAATATTTTATCATTAGCTAAATAAACATTAGCCATTCCACCTTCACCAATAGACTTAACAATTTCATAACGACCTCCAATTATTTGACCATTTGAAAGCATTATAAATCACCACTTTCTTTCTTTAAATAAGCTATTGTAATATTATCAGTGCCACCTCTACTATTCGCCTTTCTAACTAACTTAGTAATTGCATCAGTAACAGATAAATCACTATTTAATACTTTCTCTATTTGTTCTTCAGTAAGCATATTAGTAAGTCCATCACTACACAAGAACAACCCTTTAACCGAAGTATCAACATCAAATATATCAATTTCAATTGGATCATTTGCACCAAGTGCTCTCATTAATACATTCTTTCTAGGATGATACTTTGCTTCTTCTGGAGTAAGTTCACCAGTAGCAACAAGCAAATTGACTAATGTATGATCTTTTGTGACCTTATATAATTTTTCATTTTTATAAGCATATCCTGAAGAATCCCCAATATTACCATATAAGATATAATCATCTGTTTTAAGTGCTACTACTAATGTAGTACCCATTCCCTTACTATCTGGATTATTATCAGTATATTCAAATATTTGTTTATTTATTTCAGTAACTACATTTCTTAACCAATCAATCGCAGTATCCTTATCACCTAAAGTATCTAATCTATAAAAACTTTCAGTTAAATGATTAATAGCAATAGATGAAGCAACCTCTCCTGCTTTATGACCACCCATACCATCAGCAACTGCAAGTAAATATTCATTATTTTTATTATTAATAATTGTCACTGAATCTTCATTATGACTTCTTACCTTTCCAGCATCTGTTAAATAAAATGTTTGCATATTACACCTCTTTACTAGCCCTAAGTTGTCCACACGCTGCATCAACCTTTGAGCCAAATTCTTTTCTTATTGTTACATTTATACTATTCTTCTTAAGTATATCATAAAATTTCATAATTTGCGAGTTTTTTGACCTTTTAAAAGAAATATTTTCCGTTTCATTATAAGGAATTAAATTAACATAACAATTAATCCCTTTTAATAACTCACTTAATTCCATTGCACATTCAGTACTATCATTTATATTATCTAACATTATATATTCAAAAGTTACCCTACGATTAGTAACAGAAATATATTTTTTAATTGCTTCCATTAACTCTTCTAATTTATATCTTTTACTAATAGGCATTATTTTATTCCTAATTTCGTCATTTGGAGCATGTAAACTAATAGCTAAATTTACTTGACCTTCCTCATTCATAAACTTATAAATACCAGGAACAATACCACAAGTAGAAATAGTTATATGCCTACTACCAATATCAATTCCCTTATTATCATTAACAATTTTAACAAATCTCATTACATTATCGTAATTATCAAAAGGTTCACCAATACCCATAACTACAATATGACTAATTCTCTTACCAATATCCTGTTCAATCAATAATATTTGTTCTACTATTTCATAAGATTTTAAGTTTCTTCTTTTTTTAAGCCTACCACTTTCGCAAAAAGCGCAACTCATATTACAACCAACTTGACTTGATACACATACACTAATACCATAATCATGAAACATAACAACAGATTCAATTCTTTCTCCATCAATAAGTTCAAATAAATATTTTTTAACTAGATTATCTTCTTGCTTAACAATTAATTTAATCATATCAAAACTAAAATCATTATTTAATCTTTCTTTAATATTATTACCAATATTATTCATTTCACTAGTATTATTTATTCTTTTTTTATATAAAAATTCATATAACTGTACACTTCTAAACTTTTTATCTCCAATACTAACAAAATAATCTTCAAATTCTTTTCTAGTTAAATCATATATATTTCTCAATTTTAACACTTCCCCATTAAATATTATACCAAAAAGAAACATACTTTAAAATATGTTTCTTATCTTTTTACACTAATTTTACTTATTAATCATTAACTTTATTTAAAATAACTTTAACCATACTATTATTACGAGAACTTATAACAATATTATTATCAGTTATTTCAAAAGAATATGACCAAATAGGCTGACAATTAGGATATTCTACCTTATCACCAATAATAGTAGCCTCACACTTACTATTAATAATAATTAATTCATTATTAGAAATATACCATTTACCTTCAGCACTATAACTACCTGCTCTTACATTTCCAGCACTAGCACTAGCGCTACCATCTTCATTTAATACTAACTTTTCACTAGTCATCTTACCACTAGCCCACGGATCTTCTTCATATTTAGTTTCTCCACTAGCATTCTTTTCTTTTTCTACATACTCTCCTTCATAAGTATAAGTACCAATAAACTTACTAACTAAACTAGTATCTAATTTACAATCAGTTTTATTATCATCTGACTTAATATTATCATTAACTTTATTATCATTAACTTTATTATTGTTATCAATAACATTATTATCTTCTTTTAAAGTTTTTTCATAAACAATAAAACCACCCAAAGCAAGTACCATAATAATTAATACTACCAATACTATTTTTAAACCTTTATTATTCATTGCATTCTCCTTTCAATATAAATATAACATAAAATTAAAAAGAATAAAATATAATTCTATTCCTTTTACATTATTTTACATTATTCAAATATTCTTCCAATGTAATATCATTATTATATATACTTTTAGCAACATTACCAACATATCTTAAATGCCAAGGTTCATAACTATACTTAGTAATATCTTCTTTTCCAAAAGGATATCTTAGTATAAAACCATATCTATAACAATTTTGATGTATCCATTTAATTTCCTCGAAATCTTCTAATTCATGTTCTATATAACACTTATTATTTTTATAAATACATATATCTATTGCAAGACCAGTTTGATGTTCAGAACAACCAGCCTTAGCAATTCTACTAATAGCATAATTAAAACCTTTTTCTTTAACTAACTTATTATATATTTTTTCTTGATATAAGTAATCTCTATATCCACTCATTATATCAATATCATATCCATATTTTTTAGCATCCTCTTGCATTAACAAGAAATTTTTATAACATTTATCATTTGCCTTTATACCATCTTTATACTTACTTAAAACATCAACTAAATTACTGGGTATAAATTCATTATCAAGTGGATTATCCTTATTAACTAACATTAAATAATTCATATATCCCCCTAATACATTATATGCAAATACTTAACCTACTGTTACCTTACTAATACTCTTATGTTTCTTCATAAGTTTTTTTATACCAAATGGATGAGGAAAAGCAACCGTAATAATAGATTTATCTACCGCAGTAACAATACCATTACCATAATCAGTATGATGTATCATATCTCCAACATTAAAATCAGTATCATCATTATTAAACATATTTTCTTTAACAATCTTTTTAACATTACCTACTAGTGATGTAGTTCTCTTTTCACTATCAACATATTTACTATCTATTTCATCCATAAATCTTGAAGGAGGATTAACTTGTGTATTACCAAATAGCATTCTTTTTTTAGCATTAAGTAACCATAATTTCTTTTTAGCCCTAGTTATAGCAACATAACATAATCTTCTTTCTTCTTCAATCGCAGAATTAGTACCTTCATTAATAGCATTATAATGCGGAAATATACCTTCTTCCATACCAATTACAAAAACATCATCAAACTCTAATCCCTTAACTGAGTGTACAGTCATTAAACTAACTTTATTATTACCATCCTGATGTTCACTCATATCACTAACTAAACTAATTTCATTTAAGAAATCATCTAGTGATATAACACCATATTCTTCCTCATAGTTTTTAGTAATAGATTTAAATTCCTCAAGATTCTCTAATCTAATTTCAGAATCCAAAGATTTTTCATTTTCAAGTTCTTGTTTAATACCACTTTTATCTAATACTAATTCAACCATTTCAGTTAAACTTAAATTCTCACATTTTTCTTTTAAATCAAGAATTAAGTTTTTAAACTCTAATTCCTTACCACCATTAATTGCATCAAATAAACAAGAATTATTTACTAAAGCAACATTACTAATATTATCAATTGTCTTTTCACCAATTTTTCTCTTGGGAACATTTATTACTCTAAGTAAACTAACATCATCTTTATAATTATTAATTAATCTTAAATAACATATTAAATCCTTAATTTCTTTTCTATTATAGAAATAAAAACTACCAATAATTTTATAAGGAATATTATTTTTTAAACAAGCTTCTTCCATAACCCTACTTTGTGCATTAGTACGATAAAGTACAGCAATATCAACAGGATTAACTCCTTCACTAATTAATTTTTTAATTTCTTTTGCAACATAATCCGCTTCTTCTTTTTCGCCATCAGTCCTAATATATTTAATTAATTCTCCTTCTTCATTATTACTCCATAAATTTTTATCTTTTCTTAATTTATTATTTTTAATAACAGAGTTTGCAGCATTTAATATTGTCTTAGTAGACCTATAATTTTCTTCAAGTAAAATAGTTTTACAATCAGGATAATCTTTTTCAAAATTTAAAATATTTTTATAATTAGCACCTCTAAAAGCATATATTGCTTGATCATTATCTCCAACTACAAATATATTTTTATATTTTTTAGCTAACATCTTACTAAATATATATTGACATTCATTAGTATCTTGATACTCATCAATTAAAATATATTTATATCTTTCTTGATAACTTTCTAATACACTAGGATACTCTCTAAATAATCTTATAGGTAATATTAATAAATCATCAAAATCAACTGAATTATTTAATTTTAATTTCTCTAAATATTTTTCATATACCTTAACAATATTTTTATCATACTCCAAATTAGCAAAAGACTGTAAATCCATAAGTTCATTTTTCGCAGAACTAATCTTATTTCTAATATTTTTAGCATTATAATATTGTGGGCTTAAATTCATATCCTTCATTATTTTCTTAATAACAGTAAGTGCATCATCACTATCAATAACAACAAAATTTTTATCATATCCTAATTTCTCATAATTTTCTTTTAATATCTTTAACCCCAAAGAGTGAAAAGTAGATATTTGTATCATATAAGCATCATTACCTATTAAATTAAATACTCTATCTTTCATTTCTTTTGCAGCCTTATTAGTAAAAGTAATAGCAAGTATATTCGCAGGACTTATACCATTATCAATTAAATTAGCAATCCTATTAGTCAAAACTTTAGTCTTACCACTACCTGCTCCTGCTAAAACTAGCATTGGACCATTTATATATAAAACAGCTTCTTTCTGTTTATCATTCAAATTATCTATATTCATTATATACCTTCTTTCTACAACATATCTGATAAATATTATAACATTTTTTATAACAAATAACTATATATTTTAATAAAAAAAGAATAAACATAAGTTTACTCTTCAAATTCTTGTGGTATTTCACTTTCATAATTAGGTCCACCAATATAATATGAATATTGATAATCACTAAACCTATCCATAACATCATTTATTGGAATAATAGTATAATCTTTTAATATTACATACTTATAAGTAAAAGTTAAAACTTCATCATAATACTTACTAAGTAATTTAATTTTCATTGTAGTATATACTGTTTTATTTAATTTAGAATCAAAATATTTTATAATTTCATAATATCCCTTATCAGTCTTTAATATCTTTTCATTATATATTCTAATTAAATTTTCACCTTCATAATTACCACTTATTTTTTCAATATTAGGATATCTCTCATTACCATATACAATAGCATATAATTGATTATCCTTAAAATAAGCATAATTAGACATAAAATCATAATCAATTTTCTTACCTAAATATGTAGTAGAATATTCCCATTTTAAATAATCACTCAAATTATAATTAGCATTTAAAAACATATCATAACTATTTCTAACCTTATTATCAATATTATCATCATGTAAAGTATACAATATATCATTATAATCATAAAACTTAATATCTGCTCCACCATCTGGAGTAATATTCATAACTTTAATATTACTAGGAACATCAAATACCTTTTTATAAGAAAATTCTCCATTATCTAATTTAGTATAATCATATATATAAATACTGTTATTGCTAATAAAAGCATAATCTCTAAAACAAGTATCTTCATTTAAAACTTCAGCATTACTAATTTTTTTATAATAATTTTCATCCTTATTATTTTTCTTTATTACCTCACTTAATAAAGTATTAGATTTATTATTATTAGAATTATCCTTATCATTGTTATCTTTTTTATTACCAAGCAATACAATACATAAAATAACTATTACTAAAACTACTATACCAGAAATAATATATATTAATTTTTTATTCTTCATATTAACCCCTATTTTTCAATATATCCTACTACTTTATATGTATACATATCATCAGTAATACTTTTATATCTCTTACCACTATAATCATCAGTAAAGCCATTATAAGCCTTATATACTTCATTAGTTTCAGTATCATATACTCTTTCATATCCCAAAGTAGCATCACTTTGTTTTTGACTCATAATATCATAACTCTTGTTTCTCTTTTCCCAAGAATCCATAATACCATCAGTTATTTGATTACCAACATTTCTAATATTTTGAAAATTTTTCATAACAGCATCTTGCTGGTTGTTAAAGCCATTTACAAAAGTATCAGTAAATTCTAGCGAAGAAGCAACAATACTTAAAGTATCTTCCCAATTTATAAAGTCATACTTTGGCGCAGTATAAAACATTGTATCATATACATTTAAATAATTTATATCAATTTGTTTACCAGAAATAATATTTTCATAAACATAATATGGTCCTACATCATATACATAAGCAGTAAATAAACCTTCGGCATCTTTACCATTATTATCTTTAAATGTTGCCCTTAAAATATCTCCACCTATAACTGCTTTGCCTAAATTATCAACAACTTTAAATTCATTTAAAACAGGAAAAGTAAATGTAGCATTATTATTTAAAGTACCTAAATCATTAAATATTTTATAAAATCCTTCCGTAGTCTTCTCTTCAATTACAGATGTTTTAGCAAAAATATTATTTGGATAATACTTCTGTTGCCATCTTTTGGCATCTTCTGACTTATTATATCCCTCAGTTTTCATATTAAAGAAAAATTGATATAAACTATTCTCAGGATTATATACCTTAATAGTATAATGAATATAATCTCCTAAAACATCTACTTTCCATCCCTTAGGTTTCTTAATCTTAAATTCATTAGTACTATAATCCTCTAAAACAATATTCTTATTTTCACTATCAACTATCTTAACCTTTCTATCAGGATTAGATAAACTCATAATAACCACTCCTAATATAATAACTACAAGTCCAATACCACCATATAAAAAATATTTCTTTTTCATTATTCCTCCTATCTAAATATAGTATAATATAAAATTAAAAGTAAAGCAACACAACAAAGAAAAAAAGCAAGAAATTTCTCTTGTTTTTTTTACATTTTAACTTCTTTTATTCTTGTAGAAATATATTCCTATTCCACTCAAACAGATAATAGAAACAAATGCTAAAATAACACTATTAATAATATTATCCCCAGTTTGTGGATTATTAACATTCTTAACACCTAAAGTATAAATACTAAAATGGTCAGTATTAAATATTGCATAACCATCCTTAACAGTAACTTCATACTCTGTTACTTTACCATTATCATCAACATAATATGCTATTAAATTCTTATTTTATATTCATCTTTAATAGGAATTTTTACTTCAAAACTACCATTAACTAATTTAGATACATAATTATCTAATGATTTAGAAAATAATTTTAAATCATACATTTCACTATTAGTAAGTTTTAAAATATCTAATATTTTCTTATAAGTTTCACCATCAGTAATCTTACGAACATTTACTAATGCATCATATGGAATAGTTTTATTACTACTAGAAATACTAACATCAGTTAATATATCTGAAGATTATTTTGAAGAATTAGAAAACATTTTAATTACTTTCTTCATTCTTCCACTCCTTTCTATTCTAATAATAACATACTTTTTTAATATTTCAAAGTATTTATTAATGTTTTATAAAATTAACACTTTTACATATTAAGAATATAATAAAATGATTAAGGAGGTTATATGAAAAAATTTTTAACTATTGTAATTATACTTCTATTAGCAGTTATAATTACAGTATTTACTATTAGTAAAAAAGATAAAGAGGACAATAATTTAACACAAATTACATTGGCAGAAGTTGCACATACAATATTCTATGCTCCACAATATTTAGCAATAAATAATGGCTATTTTGAAGAAGAAGGATTAAAAATTAATTTAATCTTAACAAGTGGCGCGGATGCCGTAATGTCTGCAGTATTATCAGGGGATGCTGATATTGGTTTCTCAGGAACCGAAGCAACAATATATGTTTATAATGGTGGTGAAAAAGACTACATAAAAACATTCGCAGGGCTTACCCAAAAAGATGGATCATTTTTAGTATCAAGAAAAAAATATGACAATTTTACCCTTAAAGACTTAAAAGGAAAAACAATAATCGGAGGTAGAATTGGCGGTATGCCAGAAATGACTTTTGAATGGGCATTAAGACAAAATAATATTGATCCAAAGAAAGATGTTAATATAGATACATCAATTGCCTTTTCTGCTATGGAAGGTGCTTTTATCGGAGGAACTGGTGACTTTGTAACCTTATTTGAACCAAATGCCCTATCTGTAGAAAAAAATGGTTATGGTTATGTAGTTGCATACATTGGAGAACTCGGAGGTAATGTTCCATATACAGCATATAATGCAAGAACAAGTTATATTGAAAACAATAAAGATATAATTAAAAAATTTACTAAAGCAATTAATAAAGGATTAGAATTTGTAAAAAATAATTCCGAAGAAAAAATTGCCGAATGTATTATAGATTTCTTCCCAGATACCTCAATGAATGATTTAATTAAAATAGTAAAAAGATATAAAGATGGTAACGCATGGAAAGAAAATATAACTATTAATGATGAAGAATTTAAACATATCCAAGATATCATGAAAGCATCAAATGAATTAGATAATTATGTAGAATATGACAAATTAATATTTAATGAATTCTTCAAAGATTATGAATAAAATACTTGAAATAAAAAATCTAAGTAAAAACTACTTATCCAAAGAAGGTATAGTTAATGCAATAAAAGATATCTCATTCGAAGTATATGAAAAAGATTTTATTGCCATTGTCGGACCTTCTGGATGTGGAAAATCTACATTATTATCAATTCTAGCAAATCTTGAAAACAAAACATCAGGATTAATAAAATATAATAATAAAGATATAAAAATAGGTTACATGTTTCAACAAGATTGTCTCTTTGATCATTTAACAATATTAGAAAATTGTCTCTTAGGATTAAAAATAAGAGGCAAAATAAACAAACATGATAAATCATATGTAATTAACTTACTAAATACTTATGGATTAAAAGAATTTATAAATAAATATCCAAAAAACTTATCCGGAGGTATGCGACAAAGAGTAGCATTAATTAGAACATTAGCAATAAAACCAGATATAATATTACTAGATGAACCATTTAGTGCACTAGACGCACAATCAAGATTAATTGTCTCAGATGATGTCTATAAAATAATAAAAAAAGAAAATAAAACTGCAATAATGGTAACACACAATATCTCTGAATCAATAACAATGGCAAATAAAGTAATTATCTTATCTGATAGGCCTTCAACAATAAAGAAAGTTATAGATATAAATCTTACAAATAAAACTACACCAATAAATAATAGAAAATGTATTGAATTTGATAAATATTATGATGAAATATGGAAAGAAATTGATTTCAATGTCTAATGAATATAAAAAGTACTTAAAAAAGATTAAACTAAATAAAATTTTAGTTAAATTATCTCAATTATTAATATTAATTTTATTTATATTTATTTGGGAATATTTAGCTAAAAAAGAAATAATCAATACATTTATCTATTCATCACCATCAAGAATAGTAAAAACAATAATAAATCTACATAAAACAAATAATTTATATCATCATATTTGGATAACTTTGTATGAAACAATAATAAGTTTCTCACTAGGTACATTCTTAGGGATTATAATTGCAACAATATTATGGTATAGTAAATTCTTATACAAAGTAATAGACCCATATCTTACAGTAATAAATAGTTTACCAAAAGTAAGTTTAGGACCTATTATAATAATAATTTTTGGAGCAAATATAAATTCCATAATAATTATGGCATTACTAATATCTGTTATAATAACCACAATAACTGTTTATAATGGCTTTAGTGAAACAGATACAAATAAAATAAATTTACTAAAATCATTTAAAGCAACAAAAGCACAAATATATAAGTATTTAATATTACCTAATAGTTATTCAACAATAATAAGTAGTCTTAAAGTTAATGTATCCATGTCACTAATAGGTGTAATCATGGGTGAATTACTCGTAAGTAAAGAAGGAATTGGATATTTAATAATGTATGGTTCACAAGTATTTAATTTAAATCTTGTAATAAGCGGCATAATAATCTTAATGATAGTATCATATCTTATGTATTTAATTGTTAGTTATATAGAAAAAATACTAATTAAAAACTAGTATTTTTTTAAATCATTCAAGATAATTATCAGGATTTACTACCACTCTTTCACTAAGTAATTCATCCTTAAATATTTCCATAAATTTAACTAATTGTTTCTTTATAACATCAGGATATACAGCCTTACTAAATCTAATTGCATCATATATATTTTTAAATCCAACTTCTTTTTTATTTTCATATATTGCATTAGAAAATGCTTGTCGTAATAATACCAAAGCAACATCAGGATATCTAGATGCATTTTCATATACTCTATTATATTCCTTAGTAGTTTCCACAATAAATTTCATAATATTTTCTTTAATAAAATCAGTATAAGGTAATATAACACCAGTTTGTTTCTCTATCTTAGGTAATGTTTGCAATAATATTTGTACACACATTTCTTCAGTAGGTTCAGAAACATCAACTTTTTCAAATCTTCTTAAAAAAGCCTTATCTCTAAGAATATATCTATTATACTCATCAGTAGTAGTAGCACCAATCATCTTAATACTACCTCTACTTAATCCTTCCTTAAACATATTTGCTAAATCTAATGCTCCATCATTTCCAATTAAAGTATGAATTTCATCTATAAATAAAATAATTTTATCCATTGTCTTAAGTTCATTAACAAGTTTTAAAACTCTATTTTCACCATTATCTTCACCTAATAAAGCAGTAGTATTAACTCTATATATTTTATACCCTTTTAAAGCATCAGGTATATCATTTCTTTGTATCTTATATGCAATACCCTCAACTATGGCAGTTTTACCAATACCAGGCTTACCTACTAAAACTGCAGATTTTTCAGGAGTAAGTAATATTAATATTGCTTTTTTTATTTCCTCATCTCTTGCAATCGCAGGATTAGTAATATATGTAACACTAGTTAATTCATCAGCATATCTACTTAACATAGATTGACTATTAGTAACATTATTATCATTTATAACACTATTATTTAAATTATAAACATCACCATTAATTGGTAAACTTGTATCATATAATTTATTATCCATAAATTACCTCCTAAAAAATAATAACATTATCCACATAGCAAAAGTAAATATACCTGCACTAAGAAAAATAATATTAACAAAACCATAACTCATTTTTCTATTATTATCAAAATCAACCATAGGCAATTCATCAATAGGCATTTTCTTATCTTCTATTTTAAAATTTAATCCATCATTCATAAAATATACCTTCTAACTTTTTTCTAATATTCTTATCACTAATATTCTTAATAATGTTATTTACCTCTAAATTCTTTTTATATAACTTTAAATTATCTTCATAAAATAATAACTTTTTCTCAATAGATTTAATACTTTTATGTATTGCATTTCTACTTACACCAACATTTTCACTAATCTCAGATAATGACAAATTATTAAAATAATAATCTTCAAAATACCCTTTTTGTTTTGCAGAAAATAATGATGAATATAAATCATATAAAATAATGTAATAATCTCTTTCTTCCATATTAAACAACTTTAACAATCGTATAGATAACTGCAAAAAGTACTAAAGCAACACCAAATATAAATAATCCATAAACTGTTTTCTTTTTTGATTTATCATCAATAAAATAATAAGCAATACAAAATAACTCTAATCCAATAGTAATTAATAATGCTGGTACAAATATTGCATTTTTAATAACTGCACCAAATAGCAATATAATTAATAATCCTACAACATAACAAGCATATCTTTCATAATCTTTTGCGCTTGCTTTTTTCTTATTATCTATACTTTTCTTACCTTTCTTAATATTTTTTAAATTAAAACCCATACTTTTCACCCTTTCTATAAATCTTTAAATAATCCATATATATATTTTTCAATATCAAATACTTTTAAATCTTCTTCTTTTTCACCTAAACCGATTAATTTAACAGGTATTCCAACCTCTTCTTTTATAGCAATAACTATACCACCCTTAGCAGTTCCATCTAATTTAGTTAATACAATACCAGTTATATCTGTAATCTCTTTAAATGACTTAGCTTGACTAATACCATTTTGACCAGTAGTAGCATCAATTACAAGTAATGTTTCATGGGGAGCATCTGGAATAACTTTCTTAATAACTTTATTTATTTTTTCAAGTTCATTCATTAAATTAACCTTATTTTGAAGTCTACCTGCAGTATCCACTAAAACAATATCATAATTTTCATTAGTAGCCTTAACTAATCCATCATAAATAACCGAAGAAGGATCTTTATTCGTAGAATATTCAACATAACAATCAGTTCTTTTTCCCCATTCTACAATTTGCTCTACTGCACCTGCTCTAAAAGTATCACCTGCAATAAGCATAACTTTTTTTCCTTCTTTTCGATATTTCGAAGCCATTTTACCAATCGTAGTAGTCTTACCTACTCCATTAACTCCAACAAATAAAATAACCGAAGGATTACTATTTATATTAATTTTAGTACTAACAACACCATTATCAACATACATAATAAGTAACTCATCAACAATTATTTCTTTTAAAATTTCACTATCGATAATATGTTCTTTCTTTACTCTATCTCTTAATTTATCAACAAAATTCATAACAGTATTAACACCAATATCTGCCATAATTAAAATATTTTCTAACTCTTCAAAATAATCTTCAGATATATTTTTATATTTTTTACTCAAATTACTTAACTGAGAAACAAATTCATTTCTAGATTTTTTTAATCCTTCGTCATATACTTTATCTTCTTTTTCTTTAGAAACAAAAACTTTTTTTATTTTATCAAATAGTCCCATATAAATCCTCCTGTAACATAAATATATTATACAACAATTTTATATAATTTAAAAGAAAAATGAGAATAAAATTCCCATTTTTATTTACTTTCGCCATTTGTGTCAGTTGTACTACTATTATTTATTGGACTATCTAAATAAATATAACCAATAGGAGAATAACCTAACCATTCACCATTCTTCCCTAGTTCCTCAACTCCTCTAAAAACCTTACCACTATCCGCATCACTTATATATATCTTACCATTAACTTCATCAACAGCCTCAACATAAGCTACGTGACCATATTCACCGAACGGATAAACAACAAGAGAATTAGGACGAGGCTCAGTACCATATTCAAACCAATTATTTTCTTGATTTATAAAGTAATAATCACCGCCATTACCTAGAAGAGTAGGATAATTTTCTCCCAAAAATTGGCTAGCTCTTGCATTTGCCCACCAAGTACATTGTAAATATCCTAAACTATTACCTTCTTCAGAAGTCATAAATTTACCACTTCTATTTGCAACTTCATCTGCCAACAATGAACGTAAACTATCCAAAGCATCCTGATTAACTGAACCATCAGCATTATATAAATTTATATTATCTATTTGATACATTTGACGTTCTTTTGCTTTATAAGCATTAAGCAAACTATTATAAGAAATATATCGCCTTTCGCCAGAATTATCCGTATAAAGCAAGTTTGGATTAGTAAGAACCTGATTGACTAATGAATCTAACTTTGTAATTTCATCAGATGTCATACCAGATAAATCTTTGTATTGCTGCATTTGAGTATTCATAATATGAACAGCATAAGAAATATTATCCGCAAGCCCCATCATATAAGAACTTGAAGTAGCATCAGCCAAAGACATATTGCTATAGTTATCTTCTTCACTTACATTGGGAAAACTATCCAATCCTAACGATTGCATATCAAAACCACTTAAATCAAGTGAATAACCGACCAAACTAGCAAGTGCAGATATTGCCCCAGCAAGAACACCAAGTTGCGACATAGCAGATGTAGAAATTTCAGTAATTCTTTGTGCCTCTCTTGACATCTCAATATAGTCAACATGAACAATACCTAAATTATAAAATGATAATGCGCCATCAGGAATAGAAGCATCAAATATATCCGAACCAATATCAGAGTATAAATACTGATCAACATATGAAGTTGGATTCTCCCTCTTATCATTAATTTCATTTTGATATATAATTGTAGGCTTAATATATACAATGTTATTATCAGAACTACTATTGCTCATAAAACACCTCCATAAATTATTTATTGTAAATCAAATTTTTACTTTACTCATCATATTTAACATGATAAGTAAAATATCCTGTATTAATCAAGTCACTTATTGAATATTTTCTAACAGCAGAACCAATACCAGAATTAAGATTTTCCGTAGTTATAACAAAATCATTATCTTTATCAACGTAAAGAACATATCTAGCATGACCATAAGATGTAAGAATATCACCAGGTAAAATATTATTAATATCAACAGTAGTAATATTATCTTTATCAGCCAAAAAAGTTCCTGTAGAACCACTATTAAAATTAGGATTTCCTTCTTTAACTAAAATTGATACATATGAACTACAATCAGTTGCAGTTGACAAATCATTTAAATCAAAATTAGTATGACCGCCACCATAAGAATATCTCAATGTAATATTATTGTCACCCAAAAAATTATTCAAAGCAATTGCTCCCCTTACAGCCTTTTCTCTATTTGTTAAAGCACCCTTCTCAGCAGAATCAAGTATATATCTCAAATACTCTTTTCCAGTAGAAACACCAACTAATCTCATTTCATCTTGTAAATTATTTTCAATATAACTATATAAGTTAACCTCATTATTATTATCACAAGATACAAGCAAGTCATCAAAGTTAGCTATTCCATAATCAGCAACAAGTTGAGCCTTCTTATATTCAAGTAATAAATCATTATAATAAATGTGACATAAAACACCATCAACATTTCTATAAGTAAGTTCAGGATTTTTCAACACCTGATTAACCATATTATTTAATTTAAGTAATTGTTCCTTAGTAATATTAGCCTGTTCCTGATACATATTTATTTGACTATTCATAATATGAATAACATTTGAAATATTATCATAAAGTGATAAAGCATATTCAGTTGAAGCAGCCAACATCTCAGACATACCACTATAATTTCCCTCTTCAATAGCCAAAGGAAAAGAATCTAGTCCTAAAGATTCTGCATCAAAACCACTAGTATCAATTGAATAACCAACCAAACTAGCAAGATTACATAATGCACTTGCTAACAAGCAAAGTTGATCAACAGCACTTCTACCAATAACATCAATTCTTTCAGTTTCTCTTTTCATTTCAATGTAATCAACATGAACATTACCTAAGTTATAAAAAGATAAAGTTGAATTATCAATATCAGCATGAAATATATCAGTACCTAAATCATTATAAGAAACATCAATATCATCAGTACTTGCATCAGAATCATAATCTGTATTAATATAATTATATTCTTTCGGCATAAATATCACATCCTTTATTCTAATAAAGCTTCTAAAGTTTCAATTTCATTTTCTAGTAAAGTTATCCTTGCTTTATATTCAGCAATTTTAGCTTCAGCAGCAGCCATAACAGCACCTTCTTGTGATAAAATTTTACCACCAGAACCACATTGTTCACCAACCTTAGTTAAAATATCTTTAACTTTAGCAATAGAAACACTATTTGTAGCACTCCAATAATTATCCATATTATTAACAATCCATTTAAAAGAAGAATTTGCCTGTGAAATTCCATCTCTTGGACAACTACTAACCTTTTCCATCGCATCTTCAATTTGTTTAATTTGATTATTTAAGGTATCAATAGTTTTTTGTATTCCCTTTATTTGTTCCAAAATTGCTGCATTATTATTAGATTTTGAAGAAGAACTACTAGAACTATTAGAAGCACTAATTTCGCTCATTTTATCACCACCCATATCATAAAAAAATTATATCAAAAAAATAAGCAAAAGTAAAGAAAAATAAAAATTAATACAAAAAAAGTAGTATTGTGCCACAATTGATGTGATACATTTCTGTATAAAAAAGTGACTCTTGTCTTATAACAGGTTATATAATATTTGGTATGGATAACTAAAATTACTCTCACCAATTTTTTATAAAAAAAAGAGACACCTTCAGATTCCTATGATACAATGTAATTAACAAAAACAAACACTGAAAGAAATTGATTTAAATATCTTAAGATTATTATATATTAAAAGTGCTAAATATGGAATAGGAAAACATACATTTTTACAAAGAATTTGTAAAAGAAGAAAATATTAAAGGTAAAAGAAGTTTAGTTTATCAAGGATTTCTTACATATATTCTAGAATGTTGTCCAAAATGTGGAACATATTATGATGAAAAAATAGAAAAACATGGATTTAAAAACTCATTAATTAAAATACCTTCTGTATCAAAACTTAATACTTATTTATCATTAGATAAACAAAGATATTATTGCAATAATTGCAATAGAACATTTACCTGTACTACAAAAATCGTTAACTATGGATGCAATATCTCTAATAATACAAAACATTCAATTGCTGTTGATTTAATTAAAAAAAGATCTGAAAAAGATATTGCTATAGATAATAATGTATCTCCCAACACTGTTGAAAAAATCATTGATTCTTACTATCAACTTGATGATAAAGTGTATAAAAATATTTACCAAAAGTTTTATCATTTGATGAATTTAAATCAGTAAAATCTGCCGATGGTGCAATGAGTTTTCAAGTATGTAACGAAAAAACTGGAAAAATCATTGATATTGTTGAAGATAGAAAATTAAATAATTTAATGAAGTATTTTTCTAGATATTCAAGAAGTTCAAGAATGAATGTAGAAGTTGTTATTATTGATATGTATGTGCCCTATATTTCTTTAATTAAGGCAATGTTTCCAAATGCCTTAATAGTTATTGATAAATTTCATTTAATTGAATTAATTTCAAAATTACTAAATAAAGCAAGAATTAAAACTATGAAGAAAAATAAAGATAATTACAATAAACTTAAAAGATACTGGAAAAATATTTTGAAATCTAGATTTGAATTAAATTGTTCAACTTGGAAAAAATATCCTTGTTTCAATGACTTAACTACTGAACAAGATAATGTTGATTATCTAGTATCATTAGATAGTGAATTAGAAGAAACATATCAAGTATATCAAGATTTATTGTATGTTTTTCAAAATAATAATTTTAATGTTCTGGATGTAACATTAAATAAAAAGTTTAACAATTTATCTGAATACATAAAAACATCAATAAAAACACTTAAAGTATATACTGAATATATAAAAAATACATTTAATACTGGATATCATAATGGATATGCAAAAGGAAATAATAATTTTATTAAAGTATTAAAAAGAATAGCTTTTGGTTTTAGATTATTTACGAGATTTAAAGCAAAAATAATGATATGTAAAGTACTTATTAATTCAAAAGAAAAAGAAGTTGAAATTTTATAACTTCAACTTCTTAGAACAGTTACTTTGACATAGTGAATTTTTATTCACCCACACTATTTGACAAAGAACCCAAAAAGTGAACATCTTATAAGTTCACTTCAAATATTAAATAATGTTACTAGCCAATATTAGAACTAACATTACCAGCAGCTTCTGCAGCTTCTTCGCCCAACTTGTTATAATTTGTAATTTGAGTATTTAAGAATTCATTTAATGTTCCAAAATTCTTACTTACCATTCCAGTAAGTTGAGCTGTATTATCTCTTAGTTGTAATACCTTTGAATTTAAATCAGTAATATCAACAAAAGTTAATATTTCTTCTAATTCAGAAGTTAAAGAATCAGCAGTTCTAAGTAAACTATTTTTAGAATCTTCACTTCTAGTATTTAATTCACGTAATTTATCAAGAGATAGTGAAAGACTACCCATTTAATACATCTCCTTTCCTATATTTTATCCAATACTTGATGAAGCAATATCTTTTGTACCATCACCTAACGCAGTCATAATTGTAATAATATCGCCTAATACTGGAATTACCAATCCATTTAAACATGAAATACAGTCATTAAGACCATTTTTTAGATCCTCTAAGTCAGTACCAACATCACTAGTCCAATTTGCATTAATTTCTCTTAAAATATCTTCAAATTCTTGTGAGTTATTTTCTAAATCACCTTTATATTTAGTTAATTCCTCAATACTACTTGCTAATCTAGTTAAATCAACACTAAATGTATCTCCCATACATTCACCTCCTTTCAACTATAACAAAATGTTATATATAATACAGAAAACTAATTTTCTCTATTATCAATTATTTATCATATGTAGCCCTTTTATTTCCATCATATGCAGTCCATGAACTTGAATCACTAGAATCATTACTAGAAGTACCACTAAAACCATTAGGATTTACTCCAAATGCAGTATCATACTTTAAATCATAATCAGATTTATGACCAACATTAGTAGCTTCTCTCAAGCCACTTGTTTCATCATATGTATAAACTTTCGTAGGCCCCGAATTTGATGAATCACTAGAACCTTGAACCTCAACACCTGGTTTAACTGGTTGAATATCAACAATTCCAGATTTGTCACTATTAACATCACCTAATGAGTTACCTATCTTGTCTGAACCTCTATAAGCACCAGGATCAGTAGGCCAAATATCTTTAGTAAGATGACCAACATTACCAGATATAGGCATCACCTTAGAATTAGAACTATTACTACTACCACTATTTTGTGATAAATTACCTACAGCTTCACTGATTTTTTCTGCATGTTCACTATAACTTTGTAACTGACCTTCAAAGAATTTATTAATAACTTGATTATTTTTATCAAAATCATTTTCAACTTTTCTAAATGTTTCATACAAAGATTTTAATCTACTATTCAGCTCTGGGGTTTGAACAGACTGAATTAACTCTTCAAAAACATCATCTAAATGTTGAAAATTAGCATTAACTCTACTTTCTAAATCAACTCCATTTAAAGCAGTATTATATAATGCCTTAGGGTTCATAGACACTACTCCTGAACTGCCTTGAGAACCATGAGCTGGCGTTCCACGATAATTAGGAAAACTAGGAAAAGTCGTACTTCCAAAATTTCCATTACCTCCAGGTGAAACAAACATATCACCATCAACACCTCTATAACCATTATTATTATTAGCATCTTCTGGTCTAAGAGTAGTAAAACCATAATTGTTACTATTTGCTGCTGAAGAACTACCACCTAATTCATAACTAGCATGTGATGCTCCACCAGATAAAAATCCAGGATCAATATTATCATATTCTCTACTATTTACTTTACTCATTTCTTTTCCTCCTCTCAAAAAACAAATAAACTATTAATTCTGAGTAGTACTTTCTGAATTTTGAGCTTCTTGCTCACTAGCAAGTGCCGCCTCATATCGCGCATTTAAACTTTCTATCTCTGCGTCAATACTTTCAATCTCGGCTTTCAATTCAGCAACCTTTTCAGTAGCGGCTTCCATTACTTCATTCATAGCAACAGAAACATCGCCATTTGAAATCTCATCACTTATCGTATCTAATGAATCGCAAAAACTAACAACATCGCCACAAGGACTTCCAGACTTATCAACAACATTCCAATAGTTATTAGAATTATTTTTTATATAATTAAAAGAATTTTCATATCCAGTATCACCAACACCAGCCCATGCTTCCGTGACCTCATCCATCGCTTTCGTTATTTCATCTAACTTTTTTACTCTTTCTTCTTTTTTTTCAGTTAAACGTTTAATTTCATTTAATATTGCTGAGGAACTCATACCTTTTGCACTCATCACATCACCTCCATTATTCTCTACACTTACAAATAAATTATATCAGCAAATATTAACAAAGTAAAGCAATTTTACGTTTTTTTACAAAAATTTTACAAATCAAAAGATTTGTTAAGATCATTTATAAAAAAATTAGAAGTATTTATGTTTAAATTATCAAAGCAACTAAAATCATCATTTATCTTATATTTTTTCTTAATATCAATAATTCTACCAACTGACTTATTAATATTCTCAATAACATCTTTATTAGTAACATATTTATATAAAACATCAAATAATTCTTCATCATTTTCTTTATATTTCATTAAAATAACGTCACAACCAGATAAAAGTGCTTTTTTTAAAGATAATCTACCATATATTAAATCAACTAATTTCATTCTTAAATCATCAGTAATAACAAGACCATTATAATTATATCTTTCCCTTAAATACTTAGTAATAAATTTCTTAGATATAGAACATGGAAGTAATCCACTTAATTTTCTTATTATTAAATGACTTATCATTATTGCATCACATCCTTCGCTAATTACTTTTTCAAAAGGAATAATTTCTCTATTTAATACTTTTTCATAGTTAAAAACATAAGGTAAAAAATAATGAGAATCTAACTTAGTAATACCATGACCAGGAAAATGTTTAACAACAGGAATAATACCATTCTTTTTAATTTCATTCATATAAATACTGCCATACGAAGAAACTTTCTCTACATCATCACTAAAACATCTTTTGTTTAAAACACTACTATTACTATTATTATAAATATCAAGAACAGGAGAAAAATTCATATTAATTCCACTATTGTATAAAATATTAGATATTATATCAGCATGTTCTTTAATTAAATCAATATTATCTTTTTTAGATACATCATATATATTTTTAATATTTTCTATATCATTAGGTAATCTATTTACTACTCCACCTTCTTGATCAATAGCAATAAATAAAGGCAATTTATTATCTTTATTAGCATCTTTTAACTTTTTTATTACTTCTAACATTTCCTTATAAGAAGAATAATTTTTCTTATATAGTATAACTCCACCTATTTTATAATTCTTAATAAGATTACATATAGGTTCAATATTACTACTATTAGTACCAAACATTAACATTTGGCCAATTTTTTCTTCAATAGTTAAATTCTCTAACATTTTTATCCTCCATTATAACCTAAATATATCATAATTAAATTTTTAAGTCAATAAAAAAGAAGCCTATTTAGCTTCTTCAGTTGCTCTTGTTTCTCTAATAACTGTTACTTTTATAGTACCAGGATATTGCATTTCATTTTCGATTCTGTCTTTTATTTCTCTAGCTATAGCAAATGATCTCAAATCATCAACCTCATCAGGTTTAACCATAACTCTAAGTTCACGACCTGCTTGAACTGCAAATGTTTTTTCAACGCCTTTAATTTCATTACCAATTTTCTCTAATTGTTCTAATCTTTGGAAATAATTTTCAGATGAATCATTTCTTGCACCTGGTCTAGAAGCAGAAATAGTATCTGCAATTGCAACAATTACTGCAATAACACTAGTAGGTTCCATATCACCATGATGTGATCCAATTGAATTAATTACAACTTCATCTTCATTATACTTTTTAGCTAAGTCCATTCCTATTTGAACATGACTACCTTCCATTTCAAAATCAATTGCCTTACCAATATCATGAAGCAAACCTGCTCTTTTAGCAAGATTAACATTTACTCCAAGTTCTCCAGCAATAATACCAGAAATTCTAGCAACTTCAATTGAGTGTTTTAAAGCATTTTGACCATAACTACTTCTAAAATGTAATTTACCAATAATTTCAACAAGTTCAGGATCCATTCTAGATAATCCTAACTCATATATTGCTTTCTTACCATATTCCTTAATTTGTTGACCTACTTCATTACACATCTTATCATATAATTCTTCAATTCTAGCAGGATGTATTCTACCATCTTTAATTAAAGTTTCAAGTGTAAGTCTAGCAATCTCTCTTCTTAATGGATCGAAACTAGATATAACAATAGCTTCAGGAGTATCATCAATAATTAAATCAACACCTGTAACAGATTCAATAGTTCTAATATTTCTACCTTCTCTACCAATGATACGACCTTTCATCTCATCACTAGGTAAAGATATAACAGAAACTGTTTGTTCATTTGTAATATCTGCTGCATATTTCTGCATAGAATTAACAAGTAACTCTCTTGCTTTATCATCAACTTCAAGTTTAGCATCTGCTTCCCTTTCTTTAATATATAAAGCAATCTCCTTATCCATTTTTTCTTCAACATCTTTCATTATAGCATCTTTTGCTTGTTCTTTTGTAAACTTACTAATATTTTCTAATTTTTCTAGTTGTTCTTTTTTTATGTTCTCCATTTCATCTGTTGCTTCTTGAATTTTCTTTTGTTTATCAATTAAATTGTTTTCTCTTTCCTCTAAAGAATTTTCTCTATTTTGTAGAGCTAAATCTCTTCTATCAATGTTATTCTCTCTTTGAAGTAATCTATCTTCTGATTCTTTAATTTCATTTTTCTTTTCTTTTACTTCTTTTTCAATTTCTAATTTTAATTTATGAGCTTCTTCCTTAGCCTCAAACAAATAATCTCTTTTTATTTTTTCAGAATCTTTTTTAGCTTTTTCAATAATCAATTCTGCTTTATTACCACTATTTTTTATTTTTAAATAATTTATAAAAATTAAAACACCAGCACCAACAATTAATCCAAGAACAAACATCAAAATGGAGAATATTGTTCCATCCACATGAACACCTCCATTCCATTTTATTTATTTTTTATAGAAAAAATTATTATTAATTTAAACTATACAATACCATTGTATCTTTAATTTAAAATATTGTCAAGTCAAAATTAAAGAAGTCACTACTTAGTGACTTCCTCTTTAACCTCTTTATTTTTCTTTTTTTCTTTCTTATAAATACCATAATGTTCTCTAACTTTTTTATCAATTTCATCTCTCAATTGAACATTATCTTTAAGTAATAATTTAACATTTTCCTTACCTTGTCCAATCTTATTACCATTATAAGAATACCAAGCACCACTTTTTTCAATAATATTAGCATCACTTGCTAAATCTACTAATTCTCCCTCATAAGAGACACCTTCGCCATACATAATATCTACTGTCGCAGTTTTAAATGGTGGTGCAACCTTATTTTTAACAACCTTAATATTAGTTCTATTACCAACAACATCACTACCTTGTTTAATTTGTTCTCCTCTTCTAATATCAAGTCTAACTGAAGCATAATACTTTAATGCTTTACCACCAGGAGTAGTCTCAGGATTGCCAAACATAACTCCAACTTTCTCCCTTAATTGATTTATAAATATAACAATAGTATTTGTTTTATTTATTGAACCAGATAATTTTCTTAAAGCTTGACTCATAAGTCTTGCTTGAAGTCCAACATGTGAATCCCCCATCTCACCATCAATTTCTGCTTGAGGAACTAATGCTGCAACAGAGTCAATTACAATAATACTAACTGCTTCACTCTTAACTAAAGCATCACATATTTCTAACGCTTGTTCTCCAGTATCCGGTTGAGATAATAATAATTCATTAATATCTACTCCAAGATTAGATGCATAAACAGGATCAAGTGAGTGCTCTGCATCAATAAAAGCGGCTCTTCCACCATTTTTTTGAACTTCTGCAATTGCATGCAAAGCAAAAGTAGTTTTACCAGATGATTCAGGTCCATAAATCTCAATTATCCTACCCTTTGGATAACCACCTGCACCTAGTGCTATATCTAATGAAATTGAACCAGATGGAGAAACATCAACCTCCATGTTTTCTTGTTCACCCAATTTCATTATTGCCCCTTTTCCAAATTGTTTTTCAATATCAGCCAAAACTTGTGATAAAGCTTTATCTTTCTCAACTATTTTACTCATAATTCTCCCTTCCATCACAGTACAAACCAATTGTATAATATTTTTTTACCTTTGTCAATACTTTTTCATACATTTGTTTGGTATATTTTGACAAAAAAGAAAAAAACTTATTATTTAGTCTTTTTCTTTACTTTATAATTCTTACTTTTTATCATATTTGTTATACTGTTAATATCATTATTAGATACTTCATTAGTAATGCCATACATTCTCTTTAAATCATTAGTCATATTAACATAAGAGTTAATTGCATCCTCACTCTTACCATTTGGAACAAAATCAGTAATAATATCATATAAATAGTTCTCAAAATAATATTCTGCAACTTCCATTCTATTATTATCTTTATACATTTTTTCACTAATTACTGGACCAATTACTTCATATTCTGCTAATAATTTATGATATCTAACATCATTAACTAAAACAGTATCTCTAAAATATCTTAAAGTTTCAAGCCCAATACAATTATCTTCAAATCCAAAAATATTACATATTGTAGTAGTTAAGAAACATCCTGAACTTTGATAATCACTTCTTCTATCAAATCTAGAACATGCTTTATCAGATTTAGGATAATATTGACATCTTTCAGTGCAATAACCTTCTCCATATCTATTTAAATCATTTTCATCATAATATTTACAATCTATACATTGATAATAAGCCATATAAACTCCCCTTTCAAAAGCACTCATATAATATCATAAAAAAAGATTTGTGTCAAACAAATCTTATTTATCAATAAAATAAACTCTTGCCATCATATAATATTTAACTCCTGATATAACAGATAAAATTGCAGCAAGTACAAGCATAAAATCTGATACTCTTAAATTAATAAGTTCAAATGGTATATTATAAAACAAAGTAAGAATAATACCTAACATAAGTGAAGCTGTCTTAAACTTAGCAACTTTAATCGCTGCAACTGCTTTACCTTTATTTCCCATAACCATTTTTATTGAATCAACAAATATATCCCTTGCAATAATAACAACTGCTATTACTGGACTAACCATACCATCACACGCTAATATTACTAAAACAGTATTAGTTAATAATTTATCACTTACTGCATCTACCATTTTACCAAAATCAGTAACCATATTATATTTTCTAGCAACATAACCATCAAGAAAATCAGTTAATGATGCAATAACAAATAAAATACCAGCAATTATATATTTTAATTCAATATATATATTACCATTAAATACATAAGTAGGTAACTTAATATTTAATAACTCAAATGGAAAAAGTAATAAAATCATTATAATAAATGACATTATAACCCTTGAAATAGTAATTTTATTTGCTATATTCATAACTACCTCCTAATAACATAAGTTATATTACTATCAGAAAATTCATTTTTTTGTACTCTACTAACACAAAAATAAACTATTAATATTAAAGCAACAATACCAATAATTAAAAATATATACTTAGGTATAGAAAATTTACTTTTATTATTTAAAGTATATGGTGAAGAAAACCTTTTCTTTTCTTCTTTTTTTTCATTTTTTGCTTTTTCTATAACATCAATAGGTATCTTTGAAGTATAATCAAATAAGTATTCATTAAATTCATCAACCAATTCTTCTCCATCAAGTCCTAAATATTTAGCATATTCTTTAATAAATTGTTTCAAATAAAAAACATCCTTAAAGTCCTCTCTTTTACCTTCCTCAATACTTTTTATTTGACTAGGTCTTAACTTCAAATCTTCAGCTGCCTCTTCAATCGAGACACCATTTTCTTCCCTTTTTTCTTTCAGTTTAATTCCTATATTTTTCATGTTATCCTTCCAATTAAAATAATAATATCTTATAAGCCACGTTCTGTACCCAAAAGGGTGGCAAATATTTATCTATGAAATTCATCCATTCCTCAGTTTTTATTCCTTAAGAATAGTTCCTCTACCAAAATTTGAGTTTCTTACTTGTGGGGTTTACCTCGTTTCATTTTATTTATTTCTAAATAAACTCGTCTCTGTGGCACTTTATATCATCTTTCTCATAGTTTTCCTTAGATAAGATGATGCCGTCAAGTTAAACTTGCCTTAGGTTATTTTTTCCCTAAGCACAAACACTACTATCATCACAGACAGTGTAAGCGTGGACTTTCCTCTACATAAAATGCAGCATTTGCCCAGATATTATTGTTCTTTTCCTAAAACTATTTTTTCTAATTGAGAAATTCTTCTAATTAAATCAACGTTTGTTATCTCTTTTTCATCTAATTTTACTGCTTCAATACTAGATTTCAAATTCCTAACTTCTTGTTTTAAATCTTGATTTTCTTGTATCAAACTTTTTCTTTCCTTATCTAGTTCTTTTATAATATTATTATATTCATTATAATCTTTAATAATAATATCTAAGAACTTATCAACTTCCTGCAATCTATATCCTCTAGCATCTATTTTGAATTCTTTTTCCAAAATATCTTTAATCGTTAAAGCAATTCTATCATGATACATAATACATCACCTCTACAATAAAATTATCTCAAAAAAAACAATTTTTGTCAATCAAATTATAAGCCTTTTCCAATAGACTTATCATATTTTATCATAAAACAAAAAAAATATCAACTCCCACTAGTAATAAAACAAAATATAAGTTATAATTATACTAGAGGTGAACTATGATAGGAACAATAATAAAAATAGAAAATAATTTAATATATTTAAAACCAAGTATAAATATATATGAATATGGTAATATGATTAATAAACATGTTGTATTCGAAGGAAATCAAAAACTAATCGGAGAAATAATTAATATAAATGAATATATGGAAATTAAAATAATCGGAGAAATAATTAACAATTCATTTATATATAGTGATATCAATAAGCCATCATTTAATAGCAAATGTAGATTAATAAACAAAGAAGATTTAGACATAATATTCTCTTCAAATACACCAGATAACATAAAAATAGGAACATCAGTATTATACAAAAACTATAATATTAACCTAGCAATTAATCCATTCTTTTCTAATCACTTTGCAATTTTAGGTAATACAGGTTCAGGAAAAAGTTACTCAGTAGCAAGAATAATACAAAGTATATATGAAGATTCAAATAAAATTCCATTTAGAAGTAATATATTCTTATTCGATGCCTATGGAGAATATCAACAAGCATTTACAAATATAGGTAATAATAATCCTAATATTAACACAAAATTATATACAACAAATTTAAAAGAAAAAAATATTGATATCTTAACAATACCATTTTATCTTTTAAAAGCAGATGACATAGCATTATTATTAAATGTAGAGAGCACTAAGCAAATACAAATAATAGAAAAAGCCTTAAAATTAGTTAAATTTTTCAAAGATGACAATGACAAATTATTAGAACAAAAAAATGATATTATTGCAAGATGCTTATTAGACATAATATTTAGTGGTAAAAATGTATCAGAGGTAAGAAATAAAATAGTATCTATAACTTCTAAATTTAATACAAAAGATATTAATCTAGAAATAAACCTAACCAAAGGGGGATGGACAAGAAGTATAAGACAATGTATTTTTATTGAACCAGATAATAAATTTGCAGACATAGAACTAGTAATAAATTATTTAGAAAAATTTACAAATAACAGCCTAGAACTAACACTACCAGATGGAGAAATAGAATATAATATTTATAATTATTATGATGCCTTAGAATTTGCTTTAATAAGCGAAGGAGTATTCAATAGTGATAAAATATTTGATTATGCAAACATCTTAAAAATAAGATTAAACTCTCTTATAAATAGTAATTATGTAAACTATTTTAAATATAGCACATACATAACAAGAGAACAATTTATAAAATCACTACTTACTACAAATAATAATAGAAAGGCTCAAGTAATAAACTTTAACATAAATTATGTAGATGATAGATTAGCTAAAACATTAGTAAAAATATACTCAAAAATATTATTTGATTATATTACAACACTAGAAAATAGAGCATCAATTCCATTTCATATAATATTAGAAGAAGCACACAGATATGTACAAAATGATACTGATACTGAAATATTAGGATATAATATCTTTGATAGAATTACCAAAGAAGGAAGAAAATTTGGTATACTTTTAGGATTAATCTCTCAAAGACCATCAGAAATATCAGAAACATCAATATCACAATGTAGTAACTTCTTAATCTTCAAAATGTACCATCCAAAAGATTTAAACTTTATAAAAAGTATGGTACAAAACATCGATGAAAATACAATAAATAAAATAAAATCATTACATCCAGGAACATGTATGATATTTGGAAACGCCTTTAAATTACCAGTAATAGTGAATATGGATATGCCAAATCCTGAACCATTAAGTAATAACTGTGACATAGTAAAAACATGGTACATAAACAAAGAGTAATAGTTTAACTATTGCTCTTTTTTTCATACTTATCAGAAATTTTAAATGGAGTATAATCAATTAAAGTTTGCTTTTTTAATAATTCATAAATATTTGAAGCACCTACAAAAGAAAATATAGAAACCCATACACTATAATAAAATTCTTTCCCATAAAAAATAATAGAAAAAGGTATACCAATAACAAAAGATAATATTAAATTTAATATAAATACTTGATCACTATTTTTTATACAAGATAACTCTTTAAACTTTTGCACCATAATCATATTAATTACACTAACAATTACAGAAATAAGCAAACAATTAATTAATTCATTAGTAATTAATATATCCATAACTAATCACACCTATCTAGAGGAATTAAATCTATTTCTTCAAACATATTTTCTACAACACCATTACCTCCTAGTTTCTTATATTCAGCATATAAATTAGTTAAAGCCTCTTTTTCATATAAACTAATAGAATTTTGTCTCTTATAAAAATAATACTTTTGAATAAATAAATTTTTAGTTAAAGCAAGTAAACTCTTTTTAGTAGAATCCATAGTACTAATAACACTTTTAACTTTTTTGTATAAATACACAAATAAGAAACTAACAAAAGAAAATAATATCTCTACCAAATATTTAGTAATATATTCCATACTATCACTTCCATTATAATATATGAAAGATGAAATAAAAAGAAAATTAAAACGCACAAAAAAAAGTAAGTATTAAACTTACTTAATTTTCAAATGGCGCCTAATGTAGGACTCGAACCTACGACCTATCGGTTAACAGCCGAGTGCTCTACCGACTGAGCTAATTAGGCAATATCGGCACTTTTCTTTCAAAAGACTACTTTATTATAAACTATATTAAAAAATAATGCAATACTTTTTTTTAATTTTTTTAATTTTTTTTCGACAAAACACTACAAGACTAAGAAAATACCTATTATTTATATATAATTATTAATATATTTTAGTATTATTGTTGAAATATTATGCAACATTGCTTAAATTTTTATCAAAATATTACTATTTTCTAACAAATATATATAATTTTATATGAGGGTGTGAAGTAACATGAATTTAGGAGAAAAAATCAAAGTATTAAGAAGAAATCAAAATATGTCACAAGAAGACCTAGCAAACAAACTAAAAATAAATAGAAATAGTTTATCAAGAATAGAAAATGACAAAACCGAAGCAACTGCCTCAGTCATCAAAGGAGTATCATCACTATTCGGAGTAAGCATATCTTCCCTATTAGACATAGAAGAAAACAACGAAGTATATGAAGATAAAATCAAATATGTAACAGAAAACTGTAAAATGTTACTTGAAACAGATTTAGATTTTCTAGTAAGAGTAATTACAATTATGAAAGAAGAATATGTAAAAAAAGGAAAAAACTAATCGCTATTAATTGAATAGTGATATTTTTTTTGCTATAATACTTTACGGAGGAATACTATGATAAATTTAAGTAAAAATTGGATAGATTATGAATGTATAGCAACAGGCGAAGGAGAAAAAATAGAAAGATGGGGCAATATTATTTTAAATAGACCTGACCCACAAATAATATGGAATAAAGATAAAACAAATAAAATATGGAATACTTGGGATGGATATTATCATCGAAGTAGTCAAGGTGGAGGTTCGTGGGAATTTAGAAAAAAATTACCAGAATATTGGACCATTAACTATAAACATCTAAAATTTAAAGTAAGTCCAACAAACTTTAAACACACAGGAATATTCCCAGAGCAAGCAACAAACTGGGATTATATAATGGATAAATTAAATAATTCTAATCAAAAAAATCTAAGAGTATTAAACCTATTTGCCTATACTGGTTGTGCTACCATGGCCGCAGCAAGCTCTGATAATGTAAGCGAAGTAGTTCATGTTGATGCATCAAAAAGTATAAACGACTGGGCAAAAGAAAATATGCATCTATGTAACCTAGATAATAAATGTATAAGATTCATCGTCGAAGATGCAATTAAATTCCTAGAAAGAGAAAAACGAAGAGGAAGAACATATCATGCTGTAATTATGGATCCCCCAAGTTATGGCAGAGGACCAAACAAAGAAGTATGGAAATTCGAAGATAACCTAAAAGAATTACTTAGCAAAGTATATGATATCTTAGATAAAGATTATTTATTTGTATTAATTAATTCCTATACAACTGGAGTATCTCCAACATCATTAAGTAATATTTTAAATCAAACATTTAAAAATAGTAATATTGAAACTGGAGAAATTGGATTACCTACAACAGAAAAATTAATATTACCATGTGGTATATATGGAAAAATTACCAAAAATTAATATAATCTACGAAGACAATCATCTTTTAGTAGTAGAAAAACCAATAAATATACCAGTATGCGAAGATATTACTAATGATATAGATTTACTAACAATATTAAAAAATTATTTAAAAGAAAAATATAATAAACCCGGTAACGTTTACTTAGGATTGGTACATAGATTAGATAGACCAGTCGGTGGAGTAATGGTATTTGCCAAAACTTCCAAAGCAGCTTCAAGACTAAGTAATCAAGTAAGGGAAAACAAATTAAAAAAAACATACTATGCCGTTGTAGAAAATAAAATAGACAAAAAAGGAACTTTAAAAGATTATCTAATCAAAGACAATAAAACTAATATATCTAAAACAACAACCAAAGAAAAAGGAAAACTATCCATACTAGATTATGAATTAATTAAAACAGTAGGCAACTTAAATTTAGTAAAAATAAATTTGCAAACAGGTCGTTCACATCAAATAAGAGTACAATTTTCTTCAAGAAATAATCCCCTATATGGAGATCAAAAATATAATAAAAATGCAAAGCCTAATACACAAATAGCATTATTTGCTAAAAAATTATCATTTTATCATCCAACTACAAATGAATTATTAACATTTGAAATAAATTTACCAAAAAGATACCCATTTACACTTTTTAAATAGGTATCTTTTAATTTAACTTACTAACCTTATCTGCAATAATTTGGTATCTATCATATCTTTTTTCTACCCTACCAAATACACGAATAACATCCTTCTTATTAATATCTTTATTTTCCAAATATACATTAGGAAACAAAGTAATATCAATACTACCAGTGTTATCACTACCATATACAAATAACATTGCATCATTCTTCTTAGTTAATATTTCCTTAACCCTATCAATAACTACAACAATATTAATCTTTTTATCATAATATTTATCAATATTAACTAAATCAACATCATTATTATTTTTATATATTAAAGTAGGATGAGATAATAAATAAAATCCATATACATTATATTCATAATTAACTAATTCTTCCTTAGAATACTCTTCATAATATTCAAGTTCAGGTTTCTCTAATTCAATCATACCACCATCATTAACAAGTTCAGCATAATTAATAATATTATCTAAATTATTAACTAAAGTTTTTTTATTATAACCAAACTCATCAAAACAACCTGCTAAAACAAGAGAAATAATACTTTTTTTATTCAAACTTTGTGAATAACATCTAACAACAAAATCAGTAAAATCTACAAACTCACAATTCTTCTTTTCCTTTTCTATTTCATTATATCCAACCTTACCAATATTCTTAATAATAGATATAGGACATCTAATAGAATTATCTACTACTTCATATTTATAACTACTATAATTAATATTAGGACATAATATCTTTATATTATTACTTCTTGCTTCTTGTAAATACATCTTAGTTTTATATTCATTACCAATAACATTAGTTAGTGAACTAGCAAGAAAATACATAGGAAAATAAGTTTTAAGAAATGCCATCTTGTATCCTATAATTGCATAAGCAACTGAATGAGATTTATTAAAACCATAATCTGCAAACTTTAATATCAAATCAAAAACATAATTAGCCTTATCTAATGAATATCCCTTACTAACAGCACCTTCAATAAATTTAGGTCTTTCTTTAAGAAGTTTACTCTCATCCTTCTTACTCATCGCTCTTCTTAAAACATCAGCTTCCCCATAAGTATAACCTGCCATAACCTTAGCAATTTCCATAATTTGTTCCTGATAAATAATAATACCATAAGTAGATTTCAAAATAGGTTCTAATGAACTATCAATATAGTCTATTTTCTCCTTACCTTCTTTTCTTCTTATATATGTATCAATATTATCCATTGGGCCAGGTCTAAATAAAGCTAATGCTGCTACAATATCATCAAAACTACTTACCTTAAGTTTAGATAAAAAATTCTTCATACCATCAGATTCAAATTGAAATATGCCATCAGTCTTAACATCATAAAATATCTTTAAAGTTTTCTTATCATCAAGTGGTATCTTACTAAAAGTAATATCAATACCCTTTTGTTTTCTAATATTCTTAATTACATCATCAATAAAACTTAAAGTAGCAAGTCTAAGAAAATCCATCTTTAATAATCCCAAAGGTTCCAAATAATCTTTAGTGAAAGCAGTCAAATACATCCCAGAATCACTCTTATATAAAGGAATAGTCTCATCAATACTATATCTACTCATTACAATACCTGCAGCATGAATACTAGGATTTCTAATTAATCCTTCTAATTTCAAAGAAATGTTATATAATCTCTTTAATTCCTCACTGGAATTAATAATTCTCTTAAAAGATACATTCTTATCCATATTTTCTACCAATGTTGGATAAATTATCTGTTTACTAACTGCATCAATTATAGGTAAATTAATCTTAAGAACTCTACCAACATCCCTAATAACCTGTTTCGCAGACATTCTCATAAAAGTAATAATACCCGCTACTTTCTTTTTACCATATTTATTTATAACATAATTAATTACTTCATCAATTTTCTCATTATCAAAATCAATATCAATATCAGGCATAGTAACTCTCTCAGGATTAAGAAATCTTTCAAATAACAAATCATACTTAATAGGATCAATATCTGTAATCCCCAAAGTATAACTAACCAAACTACCTGCAGCACTACCTCTACCAGGCCCTACCAAAATATCATGAAATTTAGCATACTTTACATAATCCCATACAACTAAAAAATAATCACAAAATCCCATTTGCTTAATAATAGAAAGTTCATAATCTAACCTATTTTGATATAATTCACTAACATCATCATTAAGTCTTCTCTTTAATCCCTTATTACATAACATAGATAAATACTCAAAAGAATTAATATTCTCATCATATACAGGAAGTAATCCTTCTTTATAACCTATAGTTAAATTACACATATCACTAATTTCCTTAGTATTAAGAATATCCTCTTTATTGCTTACTTTTAATACCTCATCATAACTAAGTAAATATTTATTAATATGCGTATTTAATTCATATTCTCCAAGTACCTTACCTTCTTTAATCATAAATAAATAATCTAAATATTTATAATCATCTTTATCAATATAACTAACATTATTTATAAATACCTTTTTATAACTATTATCAATATTATCTCTTTCAATACTATTACTATATCCAACATATTTATATTTAAATTTATCGAATATCTCTTTATTAAAAGAACTATATGGATATACAATAATAATATTATTATTGTCTTCTAAATCATTAATAGTTAAAGATTTCTCAGATATTTTTAAAGAAATATTAATGATTTTCTTGTATCCTAATTCATTCATTGCATATAATAAAAATACAGTATCAAAATATCTAACCTCAATACCAATAATAGGTTTAATATTATATTTCTTACATTCCAAATAAAACTCAATTACCCCAAATAAATTATTTGTATCAGTAATAGATAAAGAGGTGTATCCTAGACTACTAGCTCTACTAACTAGTTTACTGATACTATTCAAACTCTCTAATATAGAATAACTAGTTTTCACTTGTAAAGCAGTGTAATCCATAAATACACCTCCTTTTATAATGCTATTATTAAAATAATAACAAGTGCTATAATAATTAATAATGAAAGTCCTGCTAACTTAGTAAAGCCATCATCCCTTTTCATTGCATTAAATAAATTAATTTTAAACATGTCTTTCTCTTTATGTGAATTAGTAACCATAACACCCTTATATGTAGATAATTCTTCCATATGTCCTTCAGTTAATACATCTTCTGGAGTTAAAGTATTAAGCATAACAATATGTTGAGCATCATATACAGAATAATGTAACATAAGTGGACCATGTACCTTAGCAAACATATTATCCGTAGGTAATTTTAATTCATACTTACTAATACCATTTTTTTTATCAGTTTCAACACAAACTCCTAAAAAATTACCTTCCCTTAAAGCATTATAATACTCAAATATTAACTTCTTATAAGCAAGCATATTATATTTCTTTATTGCCTTTTCTTTTTTCTTATACTCATTCTCATTAACATAATCTAATATATAATTCTTCATCTTATCACCTAGAATTTAAATAAAACATACATTACAATAAGCATAGCAATAGCAATAATAACAGATAAAGATGCTACTTGTGTAAAACCACTACTACCTACGCCAATATCTTTAGTAAAAATATTATTACCTTTTTCCTTATTCTTTTTACCAAATAAATTTAAATTAATATCTTTAGTAAATATATTTTTCTTCTTATCATCTTTTCTATTAAAATTACATAATTTATACTTACCAGGTAATTTTAAATCAAAATCATTTTCAGACTCAATTTGTAATGTATTTTTATTTCCTTTCTCATCAATAAAATCCTTATCAATTTCCTTCATAATATCCTCACTTTCTCCTATTAAAACTTATCATAGACTTACACTCAGTAAGTTGTTTTATTCTCTCCATTATTCTTCTTGCTTTAACTCTATCATTACTACCTTTACTAACACTAAAATGTTCTTCTAATTCATCCATTGTAAAGTTTGAAGTAAAAAATGTAACCAATCCCTCTTGCATCCTATATTGAAGTATTGTACCAAGAACCTCATCTCTACCCCAACTAGTGGTAGTTTCTGCTCCAATATCATCTATGAGTAATAATTCACAATTCTTTATAGCATTAAATTTATGTGAATAATCATCAGAAAAAGATTCCTTTAAACTTCTTAAATAATCAGGATAATAAACTACACCAATTTTATGACCTTTCTTAGCCATCTCATTTAGCATAGCACATACTAAATATGTTTTACCACATCCAAAGTTTCCTGTCAAGTATAAACCCTTTTTTAAATCATTTTTTTTATAATTATCAATAAAATTTTTTAACCATAAAATTACTTCATACCTTGCCTCATCATCAGTATCAATATCCTTCATACTAGCATTTAATAATTCCTTAGGCATATCATAAGAAATAATATTTTTTAAATAAGCATTCTTTTCATCTAACTTTTTCTTGTGTTTACACATTATATAACTAAATACAATATCATCATTTTCTATACTAGGATAATATACATATCCTTTAACTTCATTTTTACATTCTAAAATGTTTTTACATTTCATACATCTTTCTAATTCATTAACAGAATCCATAATTTTTGAAGCATTATTAACAAGTTTACTTTTCTCAACATCTAATGAATTAACAATCTTTTTAAATAAAGGATTATCTTCATATAATTCATCAAATTTCTTATTAAGCATATCACTATTATCTTTATAATTTCTTTTAATATATTCCCCAAGACTCTCCATTATCTATACTCCTTTAATAATTCATCAATTTTACTCTTGTTAATAGTATTTACTTCTTTCTTTTCTATTTTTTTATCAAACCATTCAGGTATCTTTTCTTCCTGAATACTAACTTTTTTATCCTTAACTTTATTATATTTCTTATGCTCTTTTTCTGCCAAACTCATTGCATCTTCCACAGTTTCTATCTTTAATCTTTGCCATTGACCTGCAACAGTTTCAACTAAATTTCTACTTAATTTATTATTATTTGTTTTAAGAACATAATCAATTAAAACATTTACAACTCCAGCTTTCAAAGAATAATCTATCATTAAATCTTCAATTAATCTTAAATCTCTTTTCGTAGGTTCTGCACCACCATTCTTACTACATAATAATTCATATGGAGTTGTAGTTTCAAAAGTATAAATCATTTTTGCTCTCTTAGAATCTTCCCCAATAGGTTTTCTCAAATATTCAGGTTGAACATTATCTACAACCGTAGGTAACACACCACCATGATCAAATTGATAAAAATTCCTACAAGCTTTTCTTAATTCATCCTTACTTATTGTACCTCTTTCATTAAAACATCCCTTTATAATATTTTGCATCTTCATTGCATCTATATCATATATACAAGATAAATTTAATATAAGTTCTCTATTATCTTTATTTAAAACCTTATTAGCATCTATTCCCTTAGGAAATGAAGAACTAAGAAAATTAAAATCAAAATTACTATTTATATTAAGTTTAAGTTTATTTTCTTTCCTAATATCATCATTAATTACCTCATAAGAAGTTAAAGGAACACTAGTAAATATATCACTAAAACTAGAAGTAATATCAGTATAACTACTTAAATTAATCTTAGGAAATTTAAAATAATTAATAATACTTTCATATTCTTTCTTACCAGTATTATTATATAAAACAATATTTAAAATAGGATGAGTTAAAAATTCATGTGCACTAAGTGGAGAATATAACTCATATACATAATTATTAACACTACCATCTTTGTAATAAGTCTTAACTAATCCTATTGCTTCAAGTTTCTTTCTTGCTAAAACAATTTCATCCAAAGATAAATGCATATTACTAACCAAATGATGATGTGTAAGTTCATCACTCATAATATTCATCTTATCCAAATCAGACCATAAAGAAAAATATAACATAATAGGAAGTGGACCAATTATAGGTTGATATAACATATTTAAAATAGTTCTATCTTCATTATTTAAAATACTTTTATTAATTACAATATAAGTATCCGCAGGTAATATATTATATCTCTCCATAACTAACCCTCCTTTATATAATTGTATCAAAATTAATTAACAATGTCCATATTTTTAATAATCAATTTTATTATTTATTTATTTGTAAATTAACACTTAAAATAACTTCTTTTCAAAATACAAACAACTTCTACAAGTAATATAAAACTAAGTAATAAAATATAATTATTAAATCCAGTTAAAAATATACTTACAAAATTTGCAGCACTATGTACTATAATTGAATCAGTTATTTTACCTTTCTTCAAATATATTACTCCAAGTATTAAACCAAGTAAAAATGTATATACAATATTAATAATACCATTATGCATTAAGCCAAATATCAAACTACCTAATATTATACTAATTATCTTACTATTAAATTTCTTTAAATTACCAAGTAATATATATCTAAATAATATTTCTTCAATAAAAGGACCTACAATAACCGAAGATATAATAAGAATTATTTTATTAACCTCTACTACATCTTTACTACTATTAATATTTAATATAATCATATTACAAAATAAAGAGAAACTAACTCCAAGTAACAATAATTCAATTATATTCTTACTCTTACTAAAATGTAGTCTATATTTCTTTATAAGTACAAATAAATAAATAATATTAAATATTAACACAACATATATAGAATAATTATTAATATATTCTATCATATCACTATTACCAAATAAACTATATATAAAATAGAAAACAAATATAACAATATAATTTAATATCATATATTTTATAATAGGTATAATTGAAAAAAATAACTTCTTTATATATTCCATAAAACCTCCCTAATTAAAATTTAAATACTTACCTGTTTTATATATCTTATCATCTATCTTAAAATAAATTGAATACTTACCGCTTAAATTCTTAGTATATATATAATTTACTTTATCACATAAATTATATATTCTCTTATCCATAAACTTATCTAATATTAAATAAGTATTACAATTATCTACTTCATCATAATTAATAATAATCCTATTAAATTCTTTTTCTATCTTTATATCTTTATCAAAATCCTTTTCATAACTAAGTAATAAAATATTTTCCTTACTCACTTCAGTTTCTTTTTCTTTATAAAATCTAACAGCATTACCTAACTTATAATTAATATCTCCTTCAAAGTATTCTTTACTATCTATATTACCAACATAATCAATAGAAAATTCATTATCTAAACTAGACAAAACTATTCTATTATCTTTATAAGTTATACTATTATAATCATAATTATCTATATCAAATGATTGAATTACATTACCATTTTGTAGATCTATAATTAATAGTTTATCACTTAATACTGCAAGCTTATCATAATCAACTTGTACACTTAATCCTTTATAACCAGTATCAATTATATATTCAAAGTATATCTTACCCAAAATATCAACTTCTCTAAATCCAGTATAAACATTATCTCTTATATATTCATAAGTAGGTATAATTAAATGATTATTATTTAATATTGTCATATTATTTTTGTCTATTATATCTCCTAATTCAGGAATATTTATATTAATTTTCTTAGTATTATTACCATACTTTAAAGTAATAACATTATCTCCAACATTTAAATCATATACCCCAATATAATGTCTATTAGTAACTTTACTACTATAACTATATAGATTATTTACATTTACATTTATACTAACCTCATCATCAGTTTCAAACATAATTAAAGCAGTATTATAATTCATATCATAAGGATTAACAATAACATTCATATTATCAAAAGTATAACCATAAATATTTATTTTATCATTAATCTTATTTTGTATATTAATTATATCTTCATTAAGTACTATTTCTTCACCATTATTGATAAAAAAACTACCAATAACACAAAAAAGTAAAATAAATAAAAATATAAAACCAACAAACTTAAACTTGTTCATTACTACCACATCCAAGTATCTATATTATATCAAAAATTAACAAATAAGAAAAGAGAAAAAGACAAGAATTATTTATTCTCATCTTCATTATATTTCTCTAATATTTTATCTAAATCACTTATTAAATTATCAACTTGTTGCCAACTAACTAATCTAGCACCAGAAGCATATTTATGCCCTCCACCACCATATATAGTAGCTATTTCATTAATATATGGACCACGAGATCTAATATTTGCTCTAATTAAATTACTCTTAACATCCTCAGAAAAGAATACCCATACCTTAATTTTATTAATATATTTAAGTTCATTAATCATATTACCTGCCGAAGCAGAATCAACCTTATAATCTTTCATATCTTGATCAGTAATCTTTATATAAGCAAGTCCATTATCAGTAATAGTCATATTTTCATATACATAACCTTGAAATCTTATTTCTTCCAAAGGTCTCATATAAAGTGGCTCATATATTTCTTTTAAATTAAAATTATAATTATCAAGCAAATAATTTACAAGTTCAAAAGTTTCTTTACTAGTATAATCATGTAAAAATCTATCAGTATCACTAACAATACCAGTATATAAATATTTACTAATTTCAGTATTAAACTTTAACTTATTTTCTTTTACAAATGATGTAATTAATTGACAAGTACTAGATACCTCACTTACTAATTCAATATTAGCATATTTATCTACAATAGGATGATGATCTATTTTAATTATATAAGCAAATTTATTTATATCAACATTAATATCTATTCTTTTAATATCTGGAGTATCAAGCACAATAAGTAATGCCTTAGAATAATCCATATCAACATCTTTATCTAAAGTTCCTAAATACTTAAATCTAGATGCAGGATTACCCAATGCTACAACTTTCTTATTAGGAAAATTAAGTTTAATAATCTCCTTTAAAGCAAACTGACTACACAAAGCATCAGGATCTGCCCCAATATGTCTAACTATTACAATATCATTATATTTCTTTATTTCTTTTTTTATTTGTTTTAATAAGATAGTCACACTACCACTCTTTCTATTTTGATAAATCGTATGTATCTCTTGCTATCATTAATTCTTCGTTAGTAGGAATAATATAACATGGAATTGAAGAATTTTCAGTAGTAATTAATCTTTCTTCACCACGAACATTATTTGCTTCATCATCAATTTCGATACCTAAAACTTTAAGACCATCTAATACCTCATGTCTTGTATGAATTGAATTTTCTCCAACACCTGCAGTAAATACTATTGCATCACATCCACCTAGTTCTACATAATATTTAGCAATGTAATCAATTATTCTTCTTACATACATTTTTTGAGCAAGAATACATCTTTCATTACCTCTATTGATACCATCTTCAATATCTCTTGAGTCGCTACTTTCTCCACTTATACCAAGTAATCCACTCTTTTTATTTAAAATTTCATCCATTTTCTTAGAATTAATTTTAAGTTTATCCATCATATAAGGAACAATAGTAGCATCAATATCACCACAACGAGTCCCCATAATAAGACCTGCATTTGGAGTAAGTCCCATTGAAGTATCAACACATCTTCCTTCTTTTACTGCAGAAATTGAAGCACCATTACCTATATGACAAGTAATAAGTTTAGTATTATATCTACCTAAAATCTCATTCATTCTTGCAGCTACATACTTATGGCTTGTTCCATGTGCACCATATTTTCTTATTTGATATTCTTCGCACCATTCATAAGGTAGTGCATACATATAGTTTTCTTCTGGCATAGTTTGATGAAACGCAGTATCAAAAACTACAGTTTGAGTAGCATTAGGTACAACCGCTTGAGCAGCTCTAATACCAACAATTGCTGCTGGATTGTGTAATGGAGCAAGCGCAGCAAGTTCATCTATCTTACTAACAACTTCTTCATCAACAACAACAGTCTTATCAAAGTAACTACCACCTTGAACTATTCTATGACCTATACCTTTAATCTCATCATAATTTTTAACAACATCATTATCAATAAGTTCATCCATTAAAGTTTTAAAAGCAACTTCATGATTAGGTAAATCAATCTCTTTCTTTATTTTTTCACCATTAAACTTAATAGTATAAAAACTATCCTCCATTCCTATTCTTTCAAATACACCTGAAATTAAATTTGTTTCCTCAGGCATTTCGTATGCAGTAAATTTAAGTGAAGAACTTCCTGCATTAACCGCTAAAATTTTCATATTACACCTCTTTCTTTTATATTATACCAAATCTTACATCTTAAACCAAGTTTTTTTTATAATTTTAATTAATTATTTTCCATATAATCCATAATTATAGGAACAACTTGTTTCTTTCTAGATAAAATATCTTTAATAAATATACCTTGATATATACTAGATAAATTAAATGATTCCTTAATAATATCCTTAGCATTATCACTATATATAACATAACTACCATTATTAATAATATCAGTAACAAATAAACATATAAAATAATAATTACTCTTTTTACATATATCATTCATCAAATTAACATAATCTTCTACTTCTTCTAATACTTCATCAATATTCATAGTAAATATTTGACTAAGACCAATTTTTTTACTACTAACTGGATATGACTTATAATCAGCATATAATATTTCTTCCTTAGTTCTACCTTTTAATGTACTACCTGCCTTTAACATAGCCATACCATATTCATTATAATTAACCTTAGCAATATGACTTAATACTATCGCAGCATCTATATCCATATTTGTAGTAGTAGGACTCTTAAATAATAAAGTATCAGATATAATACCAGATAACATAATACCTGCTATATCACTAGGTATTTCAATATTATTATCTCTAAACATCGTATAAATAATAGTATTTGTACTACCTACTGGCATATTTCTAAAATTAATCGGCATATTTGTAGCAACATTACCAATATTATGATGATCTATTACCTCAAGTATTTCTGTTTCTTCAAGTCCTATTGCACTTTGTTCATAAGAATTATGATCTACTAATATAACCTTTTTCTTCTTATTACTAACAACATCACTTAATCTAATAATACCTAAACATCTACCCTTATTATCTAAAACAGGATAATAACTATATTTTTTCTTATTAGCCATCTCAATAAAATCACTCAAATTATCATTTTCATTAACACATAAAATACTATTAGTATTCATAATTGTCTTAGTATAATTACATAAATTAAATACCCTACTAGTATATAAAGTATTATATGCAGACATAATAATATTAACCTTATTTTTTCTAGCAAGTTCTAAATGTTCATCCTTAATATTATGTTCCCCAGTAACTACAATTAATTTAACCCCACTTTTAACTGCATATTCAATAATACTATGTCTATCTCCAACAATTAAAATATCATTATTAGTTAAATTCATTTCTTCAATAAAAGTAGTACTCTTATAACCTGCAACAAGCAAATTACCAACAATTTCATTATCAAATCTAAGTATTTCAGTACCATCAATAACATCTAATATTTTATCATAACTACTATTAACTTTTTCATAATTAGAACTTAATTGTTCCTTAGCAATATCCTTCATACTAACAATACCCATCATCTTTTTATTACTATCTATAACAGGTATCTTACCTACATCATTGTTATTCATTTTTACAAAAGCATCTTTTATACTATCAGTATCCAAAACAGTAAATTTTTTAGAATAATCAATATCTTTAATTTTAATTTTAACATCATTAAAAAATACAGGTTCTTTAACATTAAAATAATTTAAAGCATATTTTGATTCTAAATTAATTGAACTAAGAACAACAGGAATAGTATTATATCCCATCTTATTCTTTAAATATGATAAACTAATCGCTGCACACACACTATCAGTATCCGGATTCCTATGACCAAATATATAAATTTTATCCATAATATTCCCTCTTCCTTTTTTACTTTATGGTATTATAACAAATAGAATAATTTTTGTAAATAATAATTGTAAAAAAAAATAAAATAAGTTATAATTACATTAGAGGTGTAAAAAATGAATATATTATTAACCACATGTGAAAATCCAGATATATTAAGACTTATTTATTTAGCAAAAAAAATATTAAATCTTGCATTTATTTTAATACCAATTGCATTAATAATATTCGTAATAATTGATGTATTTAAAAATGTAGTTGAAGCAGATAATGAAAAAAATGTCAAAACCAATAATAAATCAATAATAAAAAGAATAGTTTACGCAATATTAATTTTTTTCACTCCAATGATTGTATCATTAGTAATGAATGCCCTTTCATTAGTAGGATTAAATTCTGAATATAAAAAATGTATTGATAATGCCACAAAAGAGAAAATCGCAGAATATCAAAAAATTTATGATGCCGAAGAAAAGAAAAAAGAGGATGAAAGAAAAAACGGATTTTCTCATTCTGGATAAAAGTTTTAAGATACACTTGTATCTTATTTTTTTATTGTAAAAATAATAAAAATACGATATAATAATTAAAGAGGTGACAATATGTATTTTCTTTTAAGTGGATGTCAAAATCCAGATGTACTAAGCATAATATATTTAGCAAAAAAAATATTAAATCTTGCAACAACATTAATACCAATCGGAGTAATATTATTTATAACAATAGATATATTTAAAATAGTTATAGGTTCAGATAGTGACAAAACAGTCAAAGAAAACCAAAAATTAATCATTAAAAGATTAGTATATTCTGTTCTTATATTCTTTGCACCAACTATAGTAAGTGTAGTAATGAATTCATTATCTATCGTAGGACTAGGAACAGATTATAAACAATGTATAGCAAACGCAAATAAAAAGACAATTGGACAAGCAAGAATACAGCAAGACTATGAAGATGAATTAAAAGAAAAAGAAAGAAAGCAAAAATTACTTGAAGATTATAAAGACCAAAAGGCCTTCTCAGGATTTGGAGGTAATTCTTCCGGAGGATTTAACGGCGGAAGTTCTAACAACAATGATTCTGACGGAGGTTCAGGGGAAGAAGCATCAGGCAACCTATATCAACAACTGGCAACCAAAATGATAAATATTGCTTCACAAGAAGTAGGATATAAAGCAAATGGGGACAACAATAAATATGGTCAAGAACTAAATCAAAACAATCAACCATGGTGTGCATTATTTGTAACCTGGGTAGCAAAACACACTGAAGCACAAAATACTAATCTATTTGATGATGTAATTCAAAAGGAAAAACCAATTCTAAACATTGCTTCCGCAACCAATTCAATATATACATTCCATACAAATAGTAATTTATCATTCTATTATTCAAAACATTATGGTGGAAACTATACTCCTAAAAAAGGAGACTATATCTATTTTGACTGGTTAAAAAACTGGGATAAAAAAATATATAGTAATATGCACCTGCTAAATGGTGGACACGTTGGAATAGTAAGTCATGTTGAAAATGGATACATACATACAATCGAAGGAAATTCAGGACAAGATACAGTATACACATCAAGTTATCCATTAAATTCTGCATCAATTATGGGTTATGGTTCATGGTATAAATAAGGAGGATTAATGAAAAAAATAATATTTTTATTACTTATATGCCTACTTTTAACTGGATGTACAGTTAATTATAATCTAGATATAAATGATAATAATTTTAAAGAAACATTAACAGGAAACGTTCTAAATACAGAATTAAATAATAATGATAATACAGATATAAATATGTTTACTTACTTAATAAATGGTGACCAACCAGCATTCTATAAAAATGATAATATATTTTTTAACAAAACAACTAACAATACCACAAATGGTATAGATTTTGATTATAGTTATACATTTAACGAATATAATTTTAACAATTCAAGAATAATAAATGAATGTTTTGATAATCATATCTATGAATATAAAGATAATACCTACTATCTAGTAGTCTCAGGTAAATTCAATTGTAATTACTCTGAAACAACAAATATTAACATAACAACAGATTATAATGTAACAGCAAATAATGCACAAACAATAAAAAATAATACCTATACTTGGACAATTGATGAAAACAATAAAGATAATATTTATTTCTTTATAACAATAGATAAAACTAATAAATCAAATTTCAACTTTTCATGGAGTACATTTAAAACAATTGGATTAATTATAATAATATTACTAAGTGGTGCATGTATATATTTCCTAAAAAAAGATAAAAACTAAAAGATTGACACAAAATCAATCTTTTTTCTTCATATAATTATCTGTAACTTCAACCAACTTCCTATTACCTTCATTATTTAAATGAACTCTATCTACCATTAAATATTCATCATACAAATCAAACATAATAACATTAACATTATTATAATTACTAAAATCATACTTATTATCAAATAATAAAATATAAATATTATAATCTTTACACAAACTAATCAAAGATAAATAATTCTCATAACTGAAATTAATAGTCTTATCAAAAGCAAATACAACATTATAATTTAAAATATCATTATTAATTGAATTACTAATATCATTATATAACATTTCATAATTATAATTTTTATTAATATTATATTCTGCATCACTATATTTATCTTTAATGTCCTCATATGAATTAATAAGTAAATCATTACCATAAAAACTATATTTATTCTTTAATTCATCATTATGTTTATTAATAACTTCTTCCTTTTCCTTATTATACTTATCTAAATAAACATTATATATTGATTCATATATAGCATTAGCAAAAGCCTTCTTACCAGCATTAGTTAAATGAATTCCATCTACTCCAAAATATTCACTATGACCATTAGATATACTCTTCCAATCAATAATATGTAAATCAGAATAATTACTAGCTAAATAATTCAAATTATCATTAACATAAGGATAATTAACAGTATTTAACCAAAATATTTCTCTATTACCACACTTATTAACAATATTAACTTTACATTCATAACTACAATCTCCATTAGTACCCAAATTAAATATAATAATATCTCCAAGCATATTATCATTTAATAAATTATCTAATATACCTCCAGCTTCCCAAGCCGTTCTAGATATCTTTGCATCAAAATAACTATTAGGAAATTCATTATATAATTCATCAATCGCACCAAGCATAACAGAGTCTCCAATACCAACAACATTAAGATTTTTAACAACACTACCTAAATTACTCTCATTGTTCTCTAATTCCTTTAATTTTTCTTCCCAACTATTTTTTTCATCCTTACTATTTAATTCGTATGCTTTCTTATTATCTTCAAGCATCACACTATTAGCATTAAGTTGTTCTTCCAATTTTTTTAATTCTTCAGTATGATCCATTGTAATAAAATACTTATAAATACCAAACATTGAAATAATTAATAATATAAACCCTAACATATATCTAATTACTTTATAATTTTTATTCTTATAATTTAAACAAAAATATAAAATATATGATATACCAAATATTAGTATAAGTATAAATATAATCTTTAAATAACTAGCAATATTAATATATTGAAATATATATATAACAGGATATTGAACTAAATAAACATAATAACTAATATTAGATATACTCTTAATAACTTTATAAAATTTACTATTTAACTTATTATCTATCATAATACCACAACTAATTAACCTGCAAGTAATAAAAGATACGATGAGCATACTAATAAATAAATAAGAATTACTATCAATAAATATAAACATTAATATTAAAATAAATAAATATAAATAAAATATAATCTTTCTAACTATTTTATTATTAGGAACTAATGCTTTATAATAACTATGAATTAATCCAATAAATACTCCCATAAATAAAGAAAATATCCTACTAAAAGTACTATAATACATAATATTAATATTATCTCTAACACTATACATATAAATAATACTTATAATACATAATATAAAACTAATAATACAAGGTATACATTTATTTAATTTATCTCCTGTCTTCTTAAATAATATAAATAACAAAGGAAATATTATTTCAAACTGTAACAAAATACTAATATACCATAAATGCATAAAAGGAGAATCAATATGTCTAGCAAAATAATCTAAATTAACACCAATCTGCCAAAAATTATTATATCCTAGTATAACAGAATTAACCTCTGGTTTTAAACTCAACCATAATATATTAGGCATCAAAGATATAACACTAACACTAATAAAAGTAACAATAATTAATGGTAAATATAATTTTAAAAATTTATTAACATAATATTCCTTAAAATTAATTTTCTTCTTATTAAACAAACTAACTATAGATAAATATCCACTCAATACAAAAAAAGAACAAACTGCTAAATAACCACCTTTTAATATGTTTAAATGGTACAATAACACACTAATTAATAAAATTACCCTAATTATATCTATATATTTATAATACTTATTTTTTCTTTTCTTTTTATAATACTTCTTCTTCATACTACCTCTACTATAAATATTATACCATAAAAAAAGATATAAAAATATATCTAATTTTTAACCAATTTCTTTTTATCAATAATTAAATTATTTCTAATATATTCTTTTGATTCAATATCTAAATTAGACATATTAGCTAAATCTAACATAAAACAAGATTTAGCATTATTATCATAAGTTATATTTTTTTCTGATATATCATCAAAATATTCATCCTCTTCTTCAAAACAATTTTTATTAGGTAATACAACTATTCCACCAAATTTATTCCAATTATTTATAAAAACATTTGGATATTTATTTAAAACTTCTTCATTTAAATTATCATAATCACTTTCAAGAAATTTATATCCACTAATACAATTACTATCAGTAATAACAAATCTATCAATATTATAATATTTATCTAATGCATCTAATAATATCTTATTATTACTATTTTTTCTTCTAACATAAGATAATATTTTCCATACAGTAAAAGTAGGTATATTACTTAAACTAGCATTGCAATTTCTTCTATCTTCTAATTGTTCAATTAAATAATTAAAAGCTCCTAAATATTTTTCATCACTCTTAACTGCTTCAATATGTTTATATAAATCAAGTTCTTCCATATCAAAATCACTAAATAAAAAATCTTCAAACATAGAAACAACATTATCATTAACATTAGACATTAAATAATATTTTTCAGTATTTAATTCCACTTTATAATCATTAATAATTTTTTTAATTGTATTGCTAACCATTTCATCATCTTTACAATTTTTTAATATATTTTTAAATTCTTTTATCTTTTTTACTATTTTCTTTTTTTCAATACCACGATGAATACATAAAGATAAAATTAACTCTTTATTTTGATATAAATACATATATCTTTTCATTAATTCTTCTTTTACTTGTTCATTATTCATAAAACCCTCCTATTTATTATCAACATCAATTACACTAAATTTTATACCCTTTAAATTATTATTAATAGCCTCTTTTTCAAAATCAATCATATCACTAGGTAACTTATCTAAACTAGCCCATATTAATTCAGAACATTTATTAGGTTCATTTATCTTAATATCACCTTTATACTTAGCAATTTCAAAATAAACATCAAAATAAGGCGATAAAGTTTTATTTCTACGATTAACCACAAAAGTATCAACAATATCATTTATAGATATATCAATATCAAGTTCCTCTTTTGCTTCCCTAATTAACGCATCATAAACATTTTCTCCAACATCCAAATGTCCCGCAGGAAGTGCTAAATATCCAGAACAAAATTTAGTACCTTGTCTTCTTTGCAATAATATTTTATTATCTTCATTCTTTATTATTATATAAATTGAAGACAAAAATTTTTCTCTATCTTTTTTCATATATTACCTCACAATTATTTATCAAGTATTTCTATTTTATATATATAATCAATTGCAATTAATATCTTATTATCTAACTCAATAAATTTATTATCATAAATATTAGTTATTACCCCAATAGTAGTATTATATTTATTATTTAATGGTATATTAGTACTTGAATATTCAAAAAGTTTTTCACGTATTGCAACCTTTTTATTTAAATAATTATTCATAAAATATAACTCCCTTCTATATACAATTATAGCACAATAACTTATAAAATTTTACACTTTACTATTAAACAAAATAAAATTAACAATATCAACATTATTTAGTATATTAATTATAGTTGCTTGCCTGTGGAGGATTAAAGCAGGTGTCTCGAAAGAGAGTAAATATATTTATATATTTAGAATTTCTTTGCTCTTGGAACAATTTTATTATTTTTACCACTTTTTACTCTTTGATAATCTTTTAGTATATGAATCATCTAAATCAATAGTACCATAATCATGTATTGCTTCTATATATTGTCCATTTGTACCACAATATGTTTCCCAATCATCAGGCTCTATTGCAACTTTTATTGATATATCACCATTTATTCTTGCACCAATAAAATTATTAATTGCTTGAACTGATAAAGTAGATATATTATTTTTCTTATCTAATATTATTCCAAAATATGATTGCATATCCATACACATTTTATATTGATTAACAAACATTTCTAAGTCCAAAAAAGGAATAGCAATATCATCAATAGAAATATTTTCAATTAAACCCTTAACATAATTAATATAACTATCATAATAAAAATCTCTAGAAATCTTAAATTCGTTCAATAAATCTTTTACACAAACTATTTCACCATAATTTTGGTTTTTATTCATATTTGTTAAATTAATTAACCATGACAATTTATCATCTAAATTATCATAATTATATTCAATAGTTTTCTCTAAAATTTTACTAGCAATCAAGAATGACAAATATTCACGACTCATAGCCTGAAACATATAACTATCTCTATTTTTTAAATCATTCTCTATTCTAGGTAATCCAAATGAATCAAAATATAATGCAATTGGATTAGACAATTCATTTGTAAAAGGATAATCATTTTCAAGACTTTGTAAAAAGTCACTTCTTTCTTGATTATTATATCCAAATATAAATAGATGCCTACTTTGATTCATTATTTCTTTTTTTAAATATTCTTCATTACTATACATAACCTACACCACCCTAAAACATTATAATTTATTTACCACTTTCATAATACATTTTTCAAAATATTAAATAATCACCAAAAATCAATTAAACTCAAAATAAATAATTTTATTAATCAAACAATCTATGTTGCATAGTATCTGGTTCATCCAAATACATTTTATATAATGAATAAATATTTGTATCTTTATATTTAACTTCTTTGAAATTATTACTTAAATCTAATATCTTACCATTTCTATAACTTATTAAAATTGGTGAATGAGTAGCTATTATAAATTGACTACCTTCTTTAGCAAGTTGATCAATAAGACACAATAATGATAATTGTCTTTGTGGAGATAAAGCAGCTTCTGGCTCATCTAAAATATATAATCCATGGTCAGTAAATCTATTTTGTACAAGTTTTATAAAAGATTCACCATGAGAACATTCATGTAAATTTCCACCATAAGAATTATATAAACTACAAAAATCATCCTCTTCTACTAATCGCTGAACTTCAGAAGAAAAATTATAAAAACTCTCTGCTCTTAGAAAAAACTTCATCTTTGGCTTATTGTATGTCCAAACATTCAAATAGTTAGATAACTCAGATGTAGTATTTCTTGTTTCATATCTAAAATTTTCTGTTCCACCTTCAGCAGGTAATCCCAAAGCCACAGCAATTGCTTCAATGAAGGTTGATTTCCCAACACCATTTTCTCCAACAAAAAATGTTACTTGTGAATCAAAATTTAATTCATCAAAATTTTTAACAATATCTATATTAAAAGGATATCTATCAAAAGAATCAATTTTATCTTTTTCTAAAGAAATCTTTTTTACTATTAAATTACTTTCCATACTCATAAGAAAACCACCCATTAAATTTAATCACATTACTTATTTTATAAGAAATTAGGATTATTTACCACATATTTCTTGCCACCTACATACGCTTGTCTTTTTCCATAAAGAAAGTTTCAGCATAAATGATACATTTTCACTATATTTTTTTCTCTAATTTTCTATAATTTGATTTAAAGTTTAGAAAAGTTTGCATAGCACTTATAACAGCAGAGGATTCAAATATATCTCTTCTATAATATCCATTTGTTAGATATCCTGTTATTCCATTATCTTTTTTATTACTACTATTACCAAGAATACTTTCAATAACTTTATTCAAAGATTTTCCATCTTTTACATAGTTAAACATTCTTTCAGTAATTTGAAGTCCACTTGATTTTCCTACAAATTCATTACCATCTTGGTCCAATAATGATGCATAAGTAACAATAAAATATGTATTATCTATCTGTTCATATCCACCTTCAATACTAATTAGTAAATCAAATGAAATATCTTTTTCCATACAATAATCATATAAACTATGATTTCTATTTTTAGCACCTATTAAGGTTTCATTATTAATAGGTTTAGAACTTACTAATGAATTAACATTAACAGGAATAATAGAAATATCATCAAATCCTAATTCATTCATTGCAATTAAAATTGACCTTTGTTTAGAAACATTCGTAGAACCTAAAAGTATTTTCATCTTTTCACCACCCTATTTTTTTATAAAACAAACTATCTACCACAACATTGTTTATATTTCTTTCCACTGCCGCAAGGCCTTTTGTATTGGGGATTTTGGTAGTTTTTGGAAGCACTAGACTCATTAATTCGGCGTTTGGTTGCACCCCTTAAGCACTCCGTAGCACTCGGCAAAACTAGCAGAACGTATCTAAAAACGTATCTAAAAAATAAAGAATTTGAATAAATTACAACTTTTATATAATTTATCTATGCTTATGTGAAATTTTAAAATTTTCTAAATTTTGAGTTTCGGATGAAGCATATTCTTGTTGTTTAACGAGTTTTTTGTGTGTTGGAAATAATCCACCACAGACTGTTGAGATTTGATGAATATTAGTAATACTTCCATCTGACAAATAATTTGTTCTAACTCTTTCTAGATTGCAATCTATACCATCAGTCAATGACCAATATGATATACCATCAAGTTGTACGCCTGATTCTCTAATAATATCTGATATTTCTACAATTTTTTGATGTTTATATGAATAAACTTGCTCAAGTGTAACATCAGGATTATTGCCAAATAATCTTGGTATTTGAGTTCTACCTAACGACATATCAAATTCAGTAATTTGAATTTTCTTTCCTGTTCTTTCTTGCAAAATTCTAAAATCTTCAAAACAACGTCTAATCTTATTTTCATCTTCATCGATTGTTATGTGCATCTGCGAACCCAAAGTATCAATAAGTCCAGGACGTTTAGAATCGATTTCACCTAACACTTCAAATACTTTTCTTCTTCTTTCATCATCTTCTAAGAATGGTTCGTTATATAAGAAACTTATGCCATCAGGTTTATGTTGTAAAGCATAATCAAAAGCTAGTAGAAGTTCATCCATGGTTATACTATATTTACTTTCCCATATATTATAATATTCTCCATTAGCATTTTTTTCAAAACTAACAATTTCATTAAATAAATCTACTGCATTTATTAATGGTATATCTTGTCCATTAACATTAAGCCTATGATTTTGATTATAGTCATTTATAAAATTAATACTTTCTTTAACATAATCTTTTATAATTTCTAATATTTCTTCTTTAGATTTTCCAACAAATAGACTTTCCATACCATCTTTTACTAACAATGAATGATATCTAACTTGTTTGCCATTTCGATATGCAAAATCTAAATCTCTTTTTGCAAAATAAAAATCAAATCTCTTATCAGGATTATTCTCATCATATAAATCATTTACTACATTATATATTCTTCCAGATCCTATTAACATACTATTAAAACTATCTAAGTTACTATTTAGCAAAACCATTTCTTCATATAAATCATCTGTTTTAAGTTGATCTCTTTCTGCAGAAACAAAATGATGACTCATATCAAATATTTCTTCATAATTGTTAGGATATTTATTTTTAATAAACTCTCTTAACCAAGACATAATTTTAGGTGAATTATTTGATACTGCATTTTTGATTATATCTATATCATTTTCTTGAATACCACAATGTCTAAGTTTATTTTCTATCCTAGTTTCTCTATCTGCATCATGAAATACCATAGTATCTTGATAACTCTTAAAAACGCTTTGCTTAAAATCATCCAAAGGTAAAGTAATCAAGTTTTCTAAATCTTCTTTGCTATAATTATGTTTTATTTGGTCACAGCGAATAATAAAGTCGATTAGTTCACTACTATCTTTACATTGTATTATAGATAGTAGGTCAATTTGTTCCGCACTAAAATATCCACCAATAATATTTGTATTAACTTGCAAACTATTTATATCCATAAATATCCTCCCCTAGTTATATTATATCATTAAAATAAGACATATTTGTTTTAATTTTTCAAATTTTATTATAAAAATGATTTTTAGATACGTTTTGTATTCAATTTGAAAATTATGTTTCAATATACATTTAACTCTTATATTATAAGGCTTTACAACATTTTTAAAGAGTATCTAAAACGTATCTAATTTGTATTAAAATAACTTTTTTTTATAAAACCAATCTAGAAACAAATACTTTTATTCATTTCCAACTATTAC
>CAJMAC010000001.1 GCA_905211265.1 uncultured Eubacteriales bacterium | reverse complement strand
CAACAGGTGCTGTAATTAAAGTTTATAAGAATTCTGGTTGGGCTCCTATCAGTGGAGACACAGAAGTAATAGAACAACTAGAAGAGAAGATCGATAACAAAGCAGATAAGTCTGATACCTATAATAAGGAATAGGTAGACGCTAAGGTAGCATCTGTATATAGAGTGAAAGGTACTGTAGCAGACTTTGATTCTTTACCTGAGGTATCTGTAGTCGGAGATGTATACAACGTGGACGATACAGGGGCTAATTACGTATGCATTAATGCTGATCCAGCAGAATGGGATAAATTATCAGAAACTGTAGATTTAACTAATTGTATATCATCAGAGGTTGTTAACAACATAGTTACTATGACTCAAGCAGAATATAACGCATTACCTAATAAAAATTCTAAAACACTATACTTAATTTACGAATAATTATGGAACTCGGAGATAAAAATATTGTAGCTGTCCGTTTAGGAAACGCTAACGTATTTACTAATTATTATGGGGTTAGTTTCCCTATAGAACCTCAAAGTACTACTTTGACTAGAATTGGTTATATGCCTTGGCATAAAGAATTACCGATTCAATCTAAAATGAAATCATGTACACTTACTGCTGATGGTGTGGTTAAATATCTTAAAGCAGACGATAGAACTAAATATGAAGATGGTTCTGATAGAGATATGACTTTAAATACTATGGTAGAAATACCTGAGTTTTGGTATAAGTGTATGAAGGATGACAATACGGTATATCTAAATTTGTATCCTGCAGATCCTATGATACCTGGAGTAGAGCATGTAGAGAAATTCTATATTTCAGCATACGAAGCATCTAATGTTGAAAATGTATACAAGTCTATTAAAGGTGATAATATTACTCCTTCAGTTAATATTGCAGGAACCACAATGCAACAAAGAGCTAGGGCTAATAAGGCCGGTAGTACCAATTGGAATATATATACCTATAATGCACACAAGGTACTTACTATACTATATTTAGTAGAATATGCCTGTACTAATTCTCAAAAAGCATTTAATGCTGAATTAACTGCAGAGGGATATCATCAAGGAGGCTTAGGAGATGGAGTTACTACAGGTAGTATTAAAGTAAATGGAGTTGATACATATAGTTTTATACCTTGTGGAAGTACAGACGAACATGGAAACTCTACTGGTATAACTTCCGTTACTGTTGATAGTACTGACACAGAAGGTGTTGTTACTCAGAAGACCTACAATGTTCCTACTTACAGAGGAATAGAGAATCCATTTGGTCATGTATGGAAAAATTGTATAGACATACTTATACATTATAATGCAACTTCTACGAAAAATGACGTTTATGTTACTACCGATGTAAGCAAATTTGGTTCGACTAACATTTCAGATTATAACTTACAATGTAGTACTGTAACTAATGACGGTTATAAGAATAGACTCATCTATAATGAATCATTTGATTTGTTTCCACCAATTGATGAGGCATATGGAGGAAGTGCTACTACATACTGGTGTGATTATAACTATACTAATAATAGCACTTCAAATAGAACCTTATTTGTAGGCGGTCACGCTGGTGATGGTGCGTATTCCGGTTTGCTCACTTTGCTTTCTTACCTTACGCTTGGCTATGCTTCTGCCGCTGTCGGTACTCGGTTAATCTATATACCGTAATTTAAATATAGATAAAGTTGTCCTCTGTCATTAAGCAGTAACACTAGTAATAGTACGAATTCCAGTTTACTCAATTTGAATTCTAACAATACACTTAGCAATGCTAATGCCAATGTCAGTACACTGAAATCTTAACAAAACATATCTGAATAATAAGATGAAAAAACTGTTAGAGGAGACTTTACCACTAGGTAAAAAATGACTAATTAAAATCTTCGTGTTAGTAACTTTGTGAAAACTCGAAATAGGATTTCAGATGAAAAGATACAATAATTTATTTGATAAAATAGTAAGTTTAGATAACTTATATGAGGCTGATAAAAGAGCTAGAAGATAGAAATCACATAGACCTGAAGTAATGTTATTTGATAAGAACAAAGACAAGTTACTTTTAGATCTACAGAGAAAACTAATAAATGGGGAATACGAAACTTCCGAATATTATGTTTTCAAAATATATGAACCAAAAGAAAGAGAAATATTTAAGCTACCATACTATCCTGACAGAATTGTACATCACGCAATTATGAATATAATGGAGCCTATATGGGTATCTGCATTTGTAAAAGGAACTTATAGTTGCATTAGAAAGCGCGGTATACACAAAGCTTTAAAAGATGTTAAATTTGCTTTAAAGGATGAAATAAATACGCAGTACTGTTTAAAGTTAGATATCAGAAAGTTCTATCATTCTATAGATCACGATATATTAAAAACAATAATAAGGAAAAAAATAAAAGACAAAAGACTATTAAGTCTGCTAGATGAAATAATAGAATCAGCTTAGGGAGTACCTATTGGTAATTACTTATCCTAGTTCTTTGCTAATTTATATCTTACTTATTTAGATCACTGGATTAAAGAACAAAAGAAAGTTAGATACTACTTTAGATATGCAGATGATATTGTAATATTAGGTGGAGATAAGTAGTAGTTACGAGATTTATTCTATAATATACAGGATTATCTTAATAATAAATTAAAGTTAAACTTTAAGGATAATTGGTAGATATTTAAGGTAGATTCGAGAGGTATAGATTTTGTAGGATATAGAGTATTTCATACTCATACACTATTAAGAAAGCGTATAAAAAAGAAATTCTGCAAAAAGATAAACAAGTTAAATAAAAAATAGAACCTAGATAAAGATACGTATAAGCAAAAAATATGTAGCTATATAGGTTGGATTAAATACTGTAATGGACGTAACTTGTTAAATAAAATGTCTAAATATAAAGAGCTATTAGAATATATTAAAGAATAATTAGACTAAGAAACTGTATATAAATATATACGTTTTATAAGTATATCAAAACAATATTATCAGCCCTGGCAGACTAATTATCAGCTAGGGTTTTACTTTTCAAAACACTTGCTATGATTCACAATATAGGAGATCCGGTTATGACACTATTAAAAAGTATGTTCAGCAGTGCACAAAAAATATCTGCTGGAATACTAGCGGGAATCACTAGCTACTTTGCACCAATTTCAGTAACTGTTGTTTGCGTATGTTTATTCATCATTGTAGATGTAATCCTTGGTTATAAAGTTTCTCGTAAGTATGGTCATAAGTAGTTAGAGTCCTACAAATTATGGAAGACTATAAATAAGTTATTTGAGGCTGTACTATTGATAGCAGGAGCACATGTAATAGATACTAGTATAGTTACTTCTATAGATTTGCATGCTGTAGAGTTTATATCTGGTATGATATGCGGAACAGAGTTTATATCTTGGCTTGAGTCTATGAAAGATTTACATCCAGATTGCAAGATTTGTAAAGTAATAGAAAAAGTTTTAGGAAAGGTTATCAAATCTAAAGGTGAGAAATATCTCGGAGTAGATATTGACATTAATGATTTAAAAAATACCAATAATGATAATAACAGCAATACTCACAGTAGTTAATTGGTTGAAAGGAAATTTCAAAGCACTTACCATAGGTTTCATATGTATTCTCTCGGTAAGTGCTTTTTTTATGTACAACCAACTGAAAAAAAAGGATGCAGAGATAGCTAGGCTAGTTAATAATACTAGTTACTATGAATCTCTATTTGATAAGAAAGATTAGGCTAATAGAACATTATAGCTTACTATAGATTAGTTAAAATGTAGTAAAGACAGTATAATTGAATAGCTTAATGAAACCAAAAAGAAATTAAAAGTTAAAGATAAGAACCTGGTACAAGCTCAAGTAATCAATACAGAAGTAAAGGATTCAATCAAAACAGTAATCCAAACAAAAGAATCAGATTTTAGTAAGGAGTTAAAACTCAATAAATTAACGACAATCATAGTAAGTAGAAAAGATTCAATCTTATCAGTCACATTAGATTTGAAGAATGCTTAGACATTATTCATAGAAGAAAAAAAAGTGTATCGTAATTAGTACAAATCGTGGCTGTCCAGGTTCTTTCACTTTGACTTTAAAAAAGATAAAATTCGCAAATTTACTATAGATAATTCCAATAAACTTATCAAAGTAACTGATACCAGAATAATAGAAATCAAATAAACTATTATTATAAACATAAATTAATCAATAATAATATGCATAGAATAATCCGTACAAAAGCTTATGAAGCTGAACACGGTCCTCATTTCAATGAAGAACATGCTCGTAAAGCTGTAAATAAAATGGAAAATGAAGACGGAACAAGAGGTCAACATTGGTCATTAGAAGAAACTACAGCATTAGCTAATCAATATGGTATTCGTTTAGATGAAAAGATAAACAAATATGATTGGTACGTTGCATTGAATATGGTATACTCTGATTACTATCGTGTCATTGTTAACATTACCGGCACTAACAATACGAAGTTCTTCGTAGAATTAGCTAAAGCTTGGATCTGTGACAAAGATATAGATGAAGGTAAAATGTGGTTCTACTATATTTATGTCATGTGTGATAAGATTAGAAACGCTGAAGAAGATCTTTATGAAAGATATTACAGCAAGTACGAAGATGATGACGAAGAGGAACGTTATGGAAACTACCGTAGAATGGGTAGATCTTCATATGGTAGACGTAGAGAATACGACAGAGAATACGATGAAAGAGACTTTGAGAAGGAGAGAGAAAGAGAAAAATCCTTTCCTATGGAAGAAGAATTCAAACGTGGTCGTTCTGTGCGCTACATTAGATATTAATCAAATTAAATCAATCCTAAATAAAATCAATTATGTTAGAAGATAAAATTATCCTTCAAGACCGCGGTTTCGACGCTGGTCTAGCTGCTTTAATGCAGAACGCAAATAAAGGTATGGACCCTGCTGCTTTGATGGCTATGATGAATAACAATGGAGGTTTCGGCGGTAACGGCGGATGGTGGTGGATCTGGATTATCCTGATCTTCTTCTGCTGGGGCGGTTGGGGTGGTAATGGCTTCGGTAACAGAAGTTGTGAAGCTTCACAGCTTGCTTCTCAATTAAATACTGATGCCAATACTAATCTGCTAATGCAAGCAATCAATGGTAACAAAGAAGCTATCAGCACATTGTCTAATACTTTGAATTGTGATATTAATTCAGTTCAAAATGCTCTGAATACTATTAATGCAAGTGTAAGTCAGATAGCTTGCGATACCAAACTTACAGGTGCACAAGTAATTAATGCTATACAGAGTGGTAACGCTAGTCTTGCATCACAATTGGCTTCTTGCTGCTGTGATGTACGTAACGCTATAACTACTCAGGGTTATGAGAGCCAATTAGCTATTGTAAATCAGACTAATACTCTGACAAGCAACGCTAATACTCAGTTCAACATCTTGGGTGCTAAAATAGACGCTTAGACTCAGATAATTAATGACAAATTCTGTCAACTTGAAATGCGTGAAATGCAGAACAAGATTGACTCATTGCGTCAAGAAAACAATCAGTTGGCTTTAGCTGCTTCTCAGCAAGCTCAAACCGCTAACATTGTTAATCAGTTAAGACCTACTCCGGTTCCTGCATATCTGACTTGTAACCCGTATGGATGTAATGGTGGCTTTACAGGCTATGGTTACAATGGTTACTGTGATGGATGTGGCTGTGGATGCTAAGAAAGGAGGTAATTATGTTTTTTAATTTTAATCCTTATACATTTAATAGAAGTAGAGTAAGAACTATAGATAACTTTGGTATACCTTCATTGAGAACAATATATGTTACCACTGATACTACCAATAATACTGTTACTTATGGTATCTGTCCTAGAATCTGGAGACAACTTCCTTGTGAGGGAATATTTTTACTTAATATAGTAAATACTCCTGCTACAACAGTAACTGCAGCTTCTTTAGTAAGTATAGATACTACTAGAACAGCTAATCAAGTAAGTCCTACGACTACTACTTCTACAGGGGCTAGAGCTCTTATAAATGGTTCAGGCGATCAAATGGCTACAGAAGAAATATCCACTGGTAATAGATATCTGATTTACTATAATAAATCAAATGGTATATTTCAAACTGTAAACCATATTATACCGCCTACTACTGCTACTGCGTAATCTTTAATCAAAAAGGGCTCTTAGGAGCCCTTTAATAAATACTTATTATGATAACATTTGCACAATTAAATATAGGAGATCCTATACATGTATTAGAAATAACTGGAACGTTTAAGAAAAGTACTACTTATTATAAAGGTACTGTAATGAATGTATCCAAGGTTTATGATGAACCCCTTCCTCCTCAATAGTTTCCTCTACCAAATTAGAATAGAAAGAAGCTAGTTGATATAACAATAGGGTGTGACGGCGAATAGAAGAAATTATCTGTAGAAGATAATAAGTCTATTGTAACTGATGGAGCTGTAGGTTTAACTATAGCAACAGATAAACAATAGATAATAACAATGGTAAAGAATAATTATAATGAATACAAGGCAAAGAAGGAGGCTTTAGCTAAGTATGAAGAAGAGATGAATAAGTGCGATGCAATACTCAAGTAGTTGGATTATTAGGAGGAAAATTTGAAACAAGAAGATCCTAGAATAAAGGAATTACAAGAACAAGTTGCAGAGTTAAAAGGATTAATAAAGCAAGCAAGTAATGTGGTTCCACCTTAGATGAAATAGATGTTACCATAGAATATGCAAAAAAATATATAAAGAATTATTTAATAAATATTATCCTGATGATAATATAGAAATAAATAATTTATATGTAAATAGTATTAATAAAAAATACTTTGTATTAATAAGTTATAATCATAATTATTATAGTTATAATTATAATAAATCTACATTTATAAAATTAAATAGAAACTATTTAATTGAAAATTTTAATGAAAAAAAATTAGGTGTATGTGATAATACATCATTAATGAACAATTTAGAGGAAGTGATTTAAGTGGATCCCCACTTGTTAGTGTATATTTTTATTTTAATAATTTTAATTGGTATTTCAGCATTATGTTCAATGACTGAAACTGCTTTATCTTCGGTTAGTATAATTAGAATTAAAGCGAAAGCAAGAAAAGGAGATAAAAAATCTATTAAAGTATATAGGTTAGTTAAAAAATATTCTGAAACTGTTACAACAATACTTATATTTAATAATATTGTTAATATTTTATCTACTTCACTTGCTACTTATATATTTTCTAAAAGTTTAGGTTCTTCTGGAGTAGCATATGCTACAATTATAATGACTATTGTTATTTTAATGTTTGGAGAAATAACTCCTAAAATTTTTGGTAAAAATAATGCTTTAGATATAATGTATAAAGTTACTCCAATATTTACAGTATTAGTTAATATTATGTTTCCTATTACTAAACTAGTTCAAAAGTTTGAAAATAAGTTTAATAAGAATGAAAAGAAAATAACTGCAACTGAAGATGAATTATTAGAAATAGTACAAACTATTGAGTATGAGGGTGTACTTAATCAAGGAGAAAGTGAACTAATTCAAAATGCTGTTAGTTTTGATGATAAAAGAGTATCTAGCGTTATGCTAAAAAAAGAAGATGTAATATTTTTGTATGATGATGCTAGCGAACAAACTATTAGAGATATTATATCAAGTCAAAAATATTCTAGAATACCTGTTATATGTAGAAATACTAATAAAGTAATTGGTATAGTTCATGAAGGAGATTTAATTGATGATATTTTAAATAATAAAAAAATATCTATTCAATCATTAATTAAAGATGTTATATATATTACCCCTGGTAGAAAATTATCTTATGCATTAGATAAAATACAAAAAAGTAGAATGCATATGGCTATAGTAGTAGATAATAGTGAAGATCATAATTTCTTAGGTATAGTTACTCTAGAAGACATAATCGAAGAGTTAGTCGGAGAAATATATGATGAATATGATGATTTACCACAAAATGTTGTAGAAATAGGTTTACATACTTTCCAAATTAATCCTAATATTGAAGTAAAATATTTCTTTAATAATTATTTAGAAAATATGGAAGTACCTAATATTAAATCTAAAACTTTTGTAGGTTGGTTAAAGGAATTAGATAGTAATAGAATTAAGAAGAATGCTGAATTTCAATATAAAAATATAAAAATGAAGATATTATCAATTGACGCAGGTAATCCTACTAAAATAGAACTTACTTTTACTACTAATTATGTATATGATATATAGATATGAAACAAGTATAAATCACGCTTGTTTTTTTAATGTTATTGTGATAAAATAAAAACTACTTAAAAAGGAGAAAGATTTTATGGAATTTGAATATAATGAAGAGTATCTAATTTATAGAAAAAATGATAAATATAATAGTAAATTTATAATTAACTATCATGAAGTTTTTGCAAATGAATTTTTAAAGAAATTGGGTAAGTTAATAGATAAAAAAAGAATTATATATTGTGGTAGAGATGATGATAGTTATTATTATGGTGTATTAAATGAAGACTCTACTATTACTAAGTATACTATATATGATTCTAACTATTTGTACTATCAAGAAAAAAATAAACAAATAGATTTAGAACTAGACAATTTATTTAATATAGCTAAAAAGTATATAAAAGAAGTTGAAGAAAAAAGAGATAATATGAATAAAGGGTTTAAAAATATATTTAAAAAGAATTTGGCTAGTTTAGGTAATGAGCATGTTCTTATGTTTTTTGTTAGCCTTCATTGTGGGATAATATCTATACTTTTAACATGTATATTTGACATAAATTTTAATATTTCGCCTATATTTAAATTGTTTATGGTATTAGCTAATACTGGTATTATATCTACTTTATTTTTTAATATATGTACTTTAATTAAGACATGTAAAGAAATTAAATCTAATAGATATTTAAAAGAAATTGATGAAAAATTTTTGCAAGAAGAAAACTATAATAAACTTATTTCTGAAAGTAAAGGAAAAACTAACGAGAATAATAAGAATAAATATCATGAAGATATAATTATTAGAGCAAAAGAATTAGATGAATTAATTAATAAACTATCTGTTGAAAATAAAAAGAAATATAAAACATTAATTATTGGAGAATTAAATAAATATATGGAATCATTAAATAATAGTAAGAAAAATGAAATTAATTTAACTTTAAATACTCCTGATTACACAAGAATACATTGTTCTATATTTCTAGAAGGAATGAAAACAGAAGTATTAAAATTATTAGATGAAGAACAACATAAAGATGAAATTAGTTCTTTAATCGAAGATATAAATGCTCCAGTTATATTGAATATACCTAGTAATAAGGAAAAGGTTAAAGTAAAAACTAATAAAAACAAGTAAAATATATGTTCTTTACTTGTTTTTTTAATGTTTATTTATTATAATAATATTAGGTTGTGGTTTTATGGAAGATATAATTAAAATAGATAAATTATGTTTTAGATATAAGTCTAAGGTAGTATTTAGTAATTTAGATTTAAAAATAAATAAGGGAAGTTTTGTTAGTGTTATTGGTCCAAATGGGAGTGGTAAAACAACATTAATAAGAATACTTACTGGTTTAATTAAATATGATGGATATATAAATATAGATGGTTATAACTTAAATTCATTTTATTTAAAAGATATAAGAAGAAAAATAGGAGTAGTATTTGATAATCTTGATAATCATTTTGTTAGTGAAACTGTTATTGATGATTTAGCTTTTTCTTTAGAAAATTTACAATATGATAAAGAAGATATTACTAATGCTATTAATGAAGTATCAAAAATATTCAAATTAGAAAATATATTATATTCTGAACCTAGGAACCTAACTAATTCTGAAAAACAAAGAGTTGCTATTGCAAGTAGTCTTATTTTTAATCCAAAGATATTAATACTAGATGAAGCATTGCATCAATTAACACCGTCTGATAAAAAAGATGTGTTAGAGATATTAAAAAAATATCAAAAAGAAAGAAATCTTACTATTATTATGATTACTCATAATCTAGAAAATACTTTATATTCTGATAGAATTGTTGTATTAAATAATGGTAATATATATTTAGATGGTAGTGTTAAAGATGTTTATAGTAGTAATAAAATTAATTCTTTGAAATTAGATTTACCCTTTGTTATTAAATTATCTAATAAACTAATTAATGAACATATTATAAATAAAATATATACTAATACTATTGATTTGATGGAGGATTTATGGCCATAAAGTTTAATAATGTTAGTTATTTAGATAAATTAAAAGATATTAATTATACTTTTAAAGAAGGTGAGATTACTTATTTAATTGGATCATCAGGGTCTGGTAAAACTTTACTTAGTTATTTAATGCTTGGTTTAGTTCTTCCTACTAAAGGTAATTTAAGTATTTTAGGTAATATAATAGATAGTGAAACAAAAGATTTTACTTATATAAGAAGACAAGTAGGATATGTATTTCAAGAACCAATGGAAGAATTTTTTACTACTAGTGTAAAAGAAGAAATAGAATTTGGATTAAAAAATAATAAATTTAAATTAGATAAATTAGATAAACAAGTTTCTTTAGCATTAAAAATGGTTGGTTTACCTCTTAGTTATTTAGAACAAAATCCATTTACATTATCTGGTGGTGAAAGAGAAAAACTTGCTATTGCAATTGCTTTATCTTTAAATCCTAAGGTAATTATTTTAGATGAACCTACTATATATTTAGATGATAAAAGTATATATGAATTGGTAGAGTTAATTAAAAAAATAAAAGAAAAATATAATAAAACTATAATAATAATAACTAATGATATTAACTTTGTTATGAAGTTAGAAGGTAATATATTACTTTTAAAGAAAGGCAAAGTTAATTTAGATATAACTAGTGATAAATTATTAGATAACATAGATAAATTAAAAAGAAGTGGTATGGAAGTACCTCCAATAATTAATTTTATAAATAGATGTGATAAAATTAAGAATAAGAAATTTACTAAGACTTTGGATATAGATAAATTAGTTGAGGAAATAAAAAATGATAAACAAATATAATATAGGTAATTATTATTTAAAAGATTCTCTTATTCATAAATTAAATCCTATTTTTAAAATAATATGTTTATTTATAATGATTGTATCTGTAGTTATTAGTAATAGTTTTATAGATTTTAGTATAATACTTATATATTTAGTTATTATTATGTTACTTAGTAAGATAGATATTAAAATATATTTAAAAAATATTTATACTTTAAGAGTATTTATTATATTTATAATTATAATTAATTTAATATTTGGAGTAGGTATAGTTAATACAATATTTATGATACTTAGAATTGTTTATTTAGTATTAATAAGTGCTATTCTTACATTAACTACTGCACCAATGGAAATTACTTATGGATTAGAAAGAGTTTTATCTATTTTTAATAAAATTCTTCCTATAAATGATATTGCACTTACTATTACACTTGCTTTAAGATTTATACCAATTCTAACTATGCAGGCTGAAAGAATAATAAAAGCACAAGGATTAAGAGGGGTAGATTTTGACAAAAATTTAAAAACAAAGATTATTTCTTTATCTAATATATTTATACCTATGATATATTTATCTTTAAAAAAAGCAGATGAATTATCAGATATTATGGAAGTTAGGTTATATAATTATGGTATTAGTAGAACTAATTATAGATTAAATAAATGGAAATACATTGATACTTTTCTTCTTAGCATAAATATAATTATTTTAATTCTTTGTTTATGGAGGTAGTTTATGAGATATTTAATGACTTTATCTTATGATGGTACTAATTTTAGTGGCTATCAAAAACAAGTAAAAGAAAGAACTGTACAAGGGGAACTTGAAAAAGTATTAAAACAAATTAATGATAATAAAAAAGTTGAAGTTCATGCAACTGGAAGGACTGATGCTAAGGTACATGCAATTAATCAGAAAGCTCATTTTGATATGGATACTAATATTCCAATTGATAAATTAATGAAAGGTATTAATAGTCTTTTACCGGAAGATATCTATGTAAAAAAAATAGAAAATGTAAATGAAGACTTTCATGCTAGATTTAATGCTTTAGGTAAAGAATATATATATATAATTAATATGGGGGAATATAATCCATTAGAAAGAAATTATGTATATCAATATAATAAGAAATTAGATGTAGTAGAAATGGAACGAGCAATGAAATATATTGAAGGAACACATAATTTTAAATCTTTTACTAAAACAGATGAAGAAAAAAATGATTATATTAGAACAATATCTCAAACTATTTTAATTAGAGATAGTAAAGATTTAAATAAAATTACTTTATCCTTTGTAGGTACAGGATTCTTAAGATATATGGTAAGAAATATTGTAGGTACTCTAATTGAAATAGGTGAAGGTAAAAGAAAAAGTGAAGAAATTATAACTATCTTAAATGAAGAAGATAGAACTAAAGCAGGTAAGACTGCTAATCCTGAAGGGTTATATTTAAAGAATGTGTTTTATTAATATTAAAAAATAATAAAAATCAATAGATAGAAATTAATCTAAATATTGATTTTTTATTTATGTTTATGCTTTTTCATTTCTTGGTATTCTTCTAATGTTAAATTATTTTTTGTTAAGTATTCTGCAATATCTCCAACATATCTAAAATGCCATGGTTCATAGCTATATCCCGTTATGTTTTCTTTTCCCTTTGGGTATCTTAGAATAAAACCATATTTGTAACAATTATTATGTAACCATTTTATTTCTTCTTCGGTATCTTCTAAATCATCAGTATATACACCATTTTTAATCATTGCAACATCTATTGCTAAGCCTGTATGATGTTCTGATGTTTTGGGTAAAGCAACTGAGTTATAAGCATCTAATCCTCTTTGATTTGGGTCAAGATAAAAATCTAATATTTCTTGTTGTTCTTTAATTGTTCTAAAACCTGAGTTTGGAATTATTTTATTTTTAAAATGTTTATTACATTCTTTGACCATTTTATTAAAATTAATTGCAGTTTTATTTTCTAAAAATGTTTTTCTTTCTATTATTTTAGCACTATCCATTCCAATTTCGGTTAAGTTTGTTGGAATATCATAATCATTAATAGGATTTTCTTTGTTTACAATTACTTCATAATTCATATTATTTTCTCCTTATATATTGCTTTTTCATTTCTTCAATAACTATTGGTATTGCTTTTGTATTTAATTCTATTGTTTCAGTATAAAAGCTTTTAGGGTAATAGTCAATAAACTGCGAAAGTGGTGTAGATCTAATACCTCCAAGTTCTACTAATAAAGTACCTGGTACAATTGATTTTATTTTAGCATCCATTGTAGTATATGTATTTGGTGTTCCTAACTTATAATTAGTTATTTCAGCATATTTTTTAGCAACTTCTTTATTGTATGCTATATCATCTATGCTAAATAATTTATTCCATGGGTTATATTCTTTCATTTCATCTAAATAATAAATAACATTACCACAACTATGATATATTATTCCTCCAATTAATTTATAATTATTTTTAATATTGTTATATAAATTCCATAATGCAGTATTTTCAGGTTCTTCTTTAAATGGAAAATCTATTGTTGGACATCCTAATGGACCAGGTGTAGTGCAACTGATGGTATTTAATCTTGTTATTGAAGAATTATATAATGTTTGATTATTTTTTTTAGCGTTATTAATCTTATCTAGATATTCTCCAAATTCAATATTGGCATTTAAATCTATTCCATTACCATTACTGCTCCAATTAATTAACGAACCGTCGGGAATATTATATTTATTTATCAAGTATTTTATATGCTCTTTTAATTCTTTGTGTTTATCATCTATTATATCTGGAGTTGCATATCTAAACATATGTTGATGTAGCTTAATACTTTTATCATTATATTTTTCGGCGTAATCATCTTCTAATTTTGAATTAAAGTAATATGTCATACAGGCTAATTGTTCTTTTGATTCATCATCTGTATTTTTTATGATATTTCTAATTGCACTTGTTACTATTATTGTTCCTTCTGGATTGACTATTGGGATAAAATGTATTGTATATTCATTTTTATCAATATTAATTTTTCCATTTGATAATTCCTTCATAAAATTAATTAAAAACACATTACTTATAAGTTCTGAGGCATGAGTTCCAGCGATTAATATTACATGATAAGGTCCATTTCCATATGTATAATGATTAATAGGGTAGTTGAAAGTTGTATAACCAATTGGCTCTTCTTTTTTTATTATATTTGTATCTAAATTATTTAGTATTTCATTCATTTGTTCATAGTCAAGTATTTTAGTCATATAAATTCATCCTTTCCTTAAATCATTATAGCATAAAATTATTCTTTTGTTAATTTACTTGTAAAAATATAAGAAATTATTAAAAATAATAATAATTTTATTTGTACCTTACCTAAATATATTTTAATTAGTATATATAAATAGTACTTAATCTATTAAATAGGTTAGGTGCTATTTTCTTATATTTAATTATATTTTTTAAAAGTAGTTAGAAAATATGATTTTTTTATAAAAAAGTTCAAAAAACACTTGATTTTCATATAATTATTTAGTATAATTGTAAAAGTGTGACTGGCTTAGATGTGCAAAGTTGCTGATACACCAGGTTAAGTTGTTAAAACAAAACAAGGTTATCAGGTAATTTGCTCGGAGCAAGTCTATACATAGATATAGGCGAAGGGAGGATACAAGATGTCAAATACTAAAGTAAGAATCAAATTGAAAGCATATGATCATAAAATACTTGATAATGCATGTGCTAAAATTGTTGCTACTGTTAAGAGAACAGGTGGAGAAGTTAGTGGACCAGTTCCATTACCTACTGAAATCCAAAAGTATACAATTTTAAGAGCTGTACACAAATACAAAGATTCAAGAGAACAATTTGAAATGCGTACACACAAAAGATTAATTGACATCAACAACCCTAGTAAAGAAACTGTTGAAGCACTTCAACATTTAGATTTACCAAGTGGTGTTGATATACAAATCAAATTATAGGAGGAAAAAGAGAAATGAAAGGAATCTTAGGTCGTAAGATTGGGATGACTCAAGTTTTTGCTAAGAATGGTAAATTAACTCCAGTAACAGTTATTGAAGTTGAACCAAATGTTGTTAGTCAAATTAAGACTGTTGCAACTGATGGATATGATGCTATACAACTTGCTGCTGTTGAAAAAAGAGAAAAATTAGCAAACAAACCTGAAATAGGTCATCTAAAAAAAGCTAACACTACACCTAAGCGCTTCTTAAAAGAAATTAGAGGTGTTAATGTTAGTGATTATAGTCTTGGTCAAGTTATTAAGGCTGATTTATTTGAAGAAGGAGAAATGGTTGATGTAACTGGCACTTCTAAGGGAAAAGGTTTCCAAGGTGTTATTAAACGTCATAACCAATCTCGTGGACCAATGGGACATGGTAGCCAATATCACAGAGGTGTTGGTTCTATGGGTACATTACTTCCAATGCGTGTAATCCCAGGTAAGAAAATGCCAGGTCATATGGGTGGAGAACAAGTAACTGTTCAAAACTTGGAAATTGTGCAAATTGATTTAGAGAATAATGTTATCTTAGTAAAAGGAAATGTTCCAGGACCAAAAAAATCATTAGTGTTAATTAAGGCTTCTGTTAAGCATGAAGGTACTGTTAATGAAAAACAAGATTTAATTACTTATGTAATTGAAGAACCTGAAGAAGTAGTAGAAGTTGTTGAGGCTAATGAAGAAGAAACTCCAGTTAGTGAGTAAAGGAGGATATTATGTCTAAATTAGAAATAGTAAACTTAAATGGTGAAAAAGTTAAGGACATTAAATTAGAAGATAACATATTTGGAATAGAACCTAATGATGCTGTATTACACAATGCAATCATTAAAGCACAAGCAGGAATGAGACAAGGTACTCATTCAACTAAAACAAGAAGTGAAGTTTCTGGTGGTGGAAGAAAACCATGGAGACAAAAAGGTACAGGAAATGCTCGTCAAGGAAGTATAAGAGCAGTTCAATGGCCAGGTGGTGGAATAGCATTTGGACCAAAACCAAGAGATTATTCTAAAAAACAAAATAGAAAAGAAAGAAGATTAGCATTACTTTCTGCTTTAAGTTATAAAAACTTAGATAAAGAAATTATTGTTATTGAAAATTTAGAACTAGAAAATAATAAAACTAAATCTATGGTTGAAGTTTTAAATAAATTAAACTTAACTAATAAAAAAGTTTTAATAGTAGTTACTGAATTAAATGAGAATGTATGTCTTGCTTCAAGAAATTTAGGAAATGTTAAAATTTCTACAGTTGAAGAATTAAATACATTTGATGTAGTTAGTGCTGATAATATGTTAATTACAGTTGAAGCATTAAATAAATTAGAGGAGGTGCTAAGAAATGAATAGTTATAGAGATATAATCATTGCACCTGTTATCACTGAAAAGAGTGCTTTACTTGAACAAGAAGGAAAGTATGTATTCAAAGTTGATACAAAAGCAAATAAAGTACAAATAAAACAAGCAATAGAAAAAATATTTAATGTTAAGGTACTAAGTGTTAATACTTCGAACTCTCATCCTAAAAAGAAAAGAGTTGGAAAATATACTGGTATGACTAACAAATATAAGAAAGCTATTGTAAAATTAGCAAAAGGAAGTACTATTAGTTTCGACTAATAAAAGGAGGAAAAGACAATGGCAATAAGAGTATATAAACCAATGACAAATGGTACAAGACAAAGAAGTGTCTTAACAAGTGAAGAAATTACCAAAACAACTCCTGAGAAAAGTTTAATAGTAACTAAGAAAAAAACTAATGGTCGTAATAACCAAGGTAAAATTACTGTTAGACATCGTGGTGGCGGTGTTAAAAGAAAATATCGTTTGGTTGATTTCAAGAGAAATAAAGATGGCATTACTGCTATGGTAAGTGCTATTGAATATGATCCAAATAGAAGTGCTAATATTGCTTTAATTACTTATAAAGATGGTGTTAAATCATATATTATTGCTCCTAAGGGATTAAAAGTAGGAGATATTGTTGAAAGTGGAGTAAAGACTGATGTTAAAGTTGGTAATACTATGGAAATAGCTAATATTCCTGTAGGTACTGTAATTCACAATATTGAACTTAGACCTGGTAAAGGAGGACAACTTGCAAGAGGTGCAGGAAGTTCAGCACAAATATTAGGTCGTGAAGATAAATATGTTTTAATTAGATTATCTAGTGGAGAAACTAGAAAAATACTTGGTACATGTCGTGCTACAATCGGTGTAGTTGGAAATGAAGACTATAGTTTAGTTAAAATTGGTAAAGCAGGTAGAACTAGATATATGGGTATTAGACCTACAGTTCGTGGTTCTGTTATGAACCCTAATGATCACCCTCATGGTGGTGGTGAAGGACGTGCTCCAATTGGTAGAAGTGGACCAATGACTCCATGGGGTAAACCAGCTCTTGGATATAAAACTAGAAAAAATAATAAACAATCTAATAAATATATTGTTAGTCGTCGTACTAAATAATAAAGAAAGGATGAAAATAAAATGGCAAGAAGTTTAAAAAAAGGACCTTATGTATTTGAAAGATTACTTAAAAAGGTACAATTATTAAATGAATCTGGAAAAAAAGAAGTTATAAAAACTTGGTCTCGTCGTTCAACTATTTATCCTGATTTTATTGGTCACACTTTTGCGGTACATAATGGTAAAGAATTTATTCCTGTTTATGTAACTGAAGATATGGTAGGTCATAAATTAGGTGAATTTGCACCAACTCGTAAATTTGGTGGACACGGCGCAGATAAAGCTAAGTAATAACTTATAAGGAGGATTATAATGGAAAGAACTGAAGCTAAGGCAGTAGCAAAGACAGTACGTATAGCTCCAAGAAAAACTCGTCTAATTATTGATTTAATTAGAGGTAAAGATGTAGCTCAAGCATTTGCAATTTTAAGTAATCAACCACAAAAAGCTGCAAGAGTTATCGAAAAAGTATTAATGTCTGCTACTAGTAATGCAGTTAATAATTTTAATTTAAAAGAAGAAAATCTTTTCGTTAAGGCATGTTATGTTGATGAAGGACTTGTAATAAAAAGACCTAAAATGGATTCAAGGGGACATGTTGGAAGAAATGATCATAAAACTAGTCACATTACAGTTATTGTAAGTGAGAAAAATAAGTAAAGGAGGGAATGTTAATGGGACAAAAAGTTAGTCCAGTGGGACTTAGAATAGGTATTAATAAAGACTGGGAAAGTAAATGGTATTCTGAGAAAGATTTTGCTAAATACTTAAATAATGATGTTAAAATAAGAAAATATTTATTTAAGAAATTTAAACTTGCTGGTATTTCTCAAATAGTTATTGAAAGAAATGAAAAAAGATGTGAAGTATTTATTCATGCATCAAAACCAGGATTAATTATTGGACAAAGCGGTGTTGAAATTGAAAAAGTTAAGAAAGAAGTTTCTAAACTAGTAAATGAAGAAGTACAAATTTCAGTTGTTGAAGTTAAAAACCCAGATTTAGTTGCACAATTAGTTGCAGATAATATTGCCCATAACATAGAAAATCGTGTTTCATTTAGAGTAGCACAAAAGAAAGCTATTAGAAATACAATGAAAGCTGGTGCTAAGGGAATTAAGACATTAGTATCAGGAAGATTAGGAGGAGCAGATATCGCTCGTGGTGAAGGATATTCTGAAGGAACTATTCCACTACATACTTTAAGAGCAGATATTGATTATGCTACTTCTGAAGCAGATACAACTTATGGTAAAATAGGTGTAAAAGTATGGATCTATAAAGGTGAAATACTAGAAGACAAAAAGGGAGGTAATTCTAATGTTAATGCCAAAAAGAACAAAGCATAGAAAGACTTTCCGTAGAAGATATGAAGGAAAATCAAAAGGTAATACAGAACTTCATTTTGGTGAATATGGTTTAATGGCTAAAGAAGGTGCTTGGATAACTGCACAACAAATTGAAGCTGCTCGTATTGCAATGACAAGATATATGAAACGTGGTGGTAGAGTATGGATTAATATATTCCCAGATTTATCACTAACTAAAAAACCTTTGGAAACTAGACAAGGTAAAGGTAAAGGAAATCCAGAAGTTTGGGTAGCCGTAGTAAAAGAAGGAAAAATTATGTTTGAAATTGGTGAAGTAGATGAAGCTACTGCAAGAGAAGCTTTAAGACTAGCATCTCATAAGTTACCAATCAAATGTAAATTTGTAAAGAAAGAAGAAAGTGGTGAAGTTAATGAAAAATAGTGAAATTAGAAAGTTAACCACTGAAGAAATCAATAAAAAAATTGATGAATCTAAGGAAGAATTATTTAATCTTCGTATGAAACAAGCAACTGGAACTTTGGAAAATCCTTCAAGAATTAAGGAATTAAGAAAGTTAGTTGCAAGATTAAAAACTATTCTTAGAGAAAGAGAAATACAAGGTTAAAAGGAGGAAATGTCCTTATGAATAATGAACAATTAAAACGTGAATTAGTTGGAGTTGTTGTGAGTGATAAAGCTAATAAAACTATTACAGTTAAAGTTGAAACTTACAAAAAAGACCCAAAATATGGAAAAAGAATTAAATATTCTAAGAAATATACAGCTCATGACGAAGAAAATGTTGCTAAAATTGGTGACAAAGTTCGTTTAGTTGCGACTAGACCATTATCTAAAACTAAAAGATATGAACTAAAAGAAGTAATTGAAAAAGCTGTAGTTCTATAATTTAGTTGGAAGGAGGAAATAAAAATGGTACAACAAGAAAGTATATTAAAAGTAGCAGATAACTGTGGAGCTCGTGAATTATTAGTAATTAGAGTTCTTGGTGGAAGCAAAGTTAAAACGGGAAATATTGGAGATATAGTTGTTGGTACAGTAAAAAAAGCTACTCCTAATGGTAATATTAAAAAAGGTAAGGTTGTAAAAGCCGTAATCGTTAGAAGTAAGTTTGGTGTAAGAAGAGAAGACGGAAGCTATATCAAATTCGATGATAATGCATGTGTAATTATCAAAGATGATAAGAGCCCAGTAGGAACTCGTGTTTTGGGACCAGTAGCACGTGAACTTAGGGATAAAGATTTTACTAAGATAGTAAGTTTAGCTAAAGATGTGCTATAATCCTATAACTAATAAGGAGGAAATATCATGAAACTAAAAACAGGTGATAAAGTTGTAGTTATTTCTGGATCAAATAAAGGTAAAGAAGGTACAATTGCTAAGGTTTTAAGAGAAGAAAATAGAGTAGTTGTTAATGGTGTTAATTTAAGAAAAAAACACTTAAAGCCTAAAAACAATGGTGGAACAGGTGAAATTGTTGAAGTTGAAGCACCTATTCATGCATCTAATGTTATGTTATTAGATCCAAAAACTAAAAAACCAACTAGAGTTAAAATCGAGAGAGATGAAAAAGGTAAAAAAATTAGAATATCAAAAAAATCTAATCAAAAGATTGACTAATTTGGAAGGAGGGCGTCTATATGAACCGCCTAGAAGAAAAATATAGAAATGAAGTTGTTCCAAGTTTAATAGAAAAACATGGTTATAAAACACCTATGTTAGTACCTAAAATTGAAAAGGTAGTTGTTAATATTGGTGTTGGAGATGCAGTTGCAAATTCTAAAATGTTAGAAGCTGCACTTTCTGATTTGGAAAAAATTACAGGTCAAAAACCTATTGAAACAAAAGCAAAAAAATCTATAGCATCTTTTAAAGTAAGAGAAGGACATAAAATTGGATGTAAAGTTACTTTAAGAGGAGAAAATATGTATGTATTTTTAGATAAATTAATATCTATTGCACTTCCACGTGTTAGAGATTTTAGAGGAGTATCTTCAAAGAGTTTTGATGGAAGAGGAAATTATACATTAGGAATTAAAGAACAATTAATATTCCCAGAAATTAACTTTGATGAAGTTGTTAAAGTTAGAGGAATGGATATTGTTATTGTAACAAGTGCTAAGACTAATGAAGAAGCTTTTGATTTATTAAAAGAACTTGGAGTTCCTTTTAGGAAATAAGGAGGAAAACAATGGCAAGAAAATCAATGGTTGTAAAATCACAAAGAAAGCCAAAATACAAAGTAAGAGAATATACTCGTTGTAAAAGATGTGGAAGACCACATGCAGTTATGAGTAAATTTGGCGTTTGCCGTATTTGTTTCAGAGAATTAGCTTATAAGGGACAAATACCTGGCGTAAAAAAATCAAGTTGGTAGAAATACCTTAAAATAAGAAGGAGGGATTTTAATGACAGATCCAATCGCAGATATGCTTACAAGAATTCGTAATGCAAACCAAAATCGTGCTAAAACTGTTAGTATGCCATCTTCAAAAATGAAAGAAGAAATTGCTAAAATTTTAAAGGACGAAGGTTTTGTTGAAGAATTTAGTATAGAAGAAAATGATGTTCAAAATACATTAACATTAACATTAAAATATGGTCAAAAGAAAGAAAGAGTAATTACAGGACTTAAGAGAGTTTCTAAACCAGGTCTTAGAGTTTATTCAAAAGCAGAAGACTTACCAAAAGTATTAAATGGATTAGGAATTGCTATTATATCTACACCAAAAGGAATTATGACTGATAAAAAAGCTCGTAAGGAAAATGTTGGTGGAGAAGTAATTGCTTATGTTTGGTAGGAGGAAATTATGAGTAGAATTGGTAAAAGAGTACTAGTAATACCTGCTGGAGTTAATGTTACAGTTGATGGACAAAAAGTTACAGTTAAAGGACCTAAGGGTGAATTATCATTAGATTTAATTAAAACAATTGGAGTTAATGTTAATGGTAATGAAGTAACTGTTGAAAAATTAAAAGATGATAAATTTACTAACCAAATGCATGGTACAACAAATGCTAATATCAATAATATGATTATCGGTGTTAGTGAAGGTTATACTAAAGGATTAGAAATTATCGGTGTTGGTTATCGTTTTGCAGTTTCTGGTAATACTTTAACTATTAATGCTGGATATTCTCATCCTGTAAAAATGGAAGTACCTACTGGAATTACAGTAAAAGCAATCAGTAATACTGAAATAGAACTTTCTGGAATTGATAAAGTTGCACTTGGTGAATTTGCGGCAAACATTAGAAAAGTAAGATCTCCTGAGCCATATAAAGGTAAAGGTATTAGATTTAAAGGTGAATATGTTCGTCGTAAAGAAGGTAAAAAAGCTTCTAAATAATAAGTAAAGGAGATAAGACTTATGATAAAGAAAGTTTCAAGAAATGAAATGCGTTTAGAAAGACACAATAGAATAAGAAAAAACTTATCAGGTACTCCTGAAAGACCAAGATTAAATGTGTTTAGAGCAAACGCTAATATTACTGCACAAATTATTGATGATACTAAAGGTATAACATTAGTAAGTGCTTCAACACTTGAAAAAGAACTTAATATTAAGAACGGTGGAAATGTTGAAGCTGCAAAAATTATTGGTGCAGAAATTGCTAAAAGAGCAAAAAAAGCTAAAATTAATAAAGTAGTATTCGATAGAGGTGGATACTTATATCACGGTAGAGTTAAAGCACTTGCTGAGGCTGCTCGTGAAAATGGATTAGAATTCTAATAAGGAGGAAAACTTATGAACGAAAACGTTAAAGAAAAAGAAAACGTTAAGGAAAAAGTTTCACCTAAAAACAATAAAGAAAACAAAGAAAATCGTAAACCAAGAAGAAATATGAATAATAGACCTCAAAAAACATTAGAGGAAAAAGTTATTGATATTAATCGTGTTACAAAAGTTGTTAAAGGTGGAAGAATATTCCGTTTCTCTGCTACTGTAGTAGTTGGAGATAGAAAAGGAAAGGTTGGCTTAGGAACTGGTAAGGCAAAAGAAATGCCAGATGCAGTTAAAAAGGCAACACTTGCTGCTAGTAAAAATCTTATAAATGTTGAATTAATTGATAATCGTACAATCTCACATGAAATCACAGTTAAGGAAGGTGCTTCAAGAGTAATGTTAAAACCTGCTGCTGAAGGTACTGGAGTTAAAGCTGGTGGACCAGTTAGAGATGTACTAGAACTTGCTGGAGTTAAAGATGTTCTTTCAAAATCACTTGGATCAAGCACAAAAATTAATATGGCTAGAGCTACATTAAATGCTTTAAAAAATCAAAAGTCACCTGCTCATATTGCAGCACTTAGAGGAAAAACAATAGAGGAGATTAGAGGCTAATGAAATTACATGAATTAAGTCCAAATCCTGGTTCAGTTAGTTCAAGAAAAAGAGTTGGACGTGGACCTGGAAGTGGTTTAGGAAAAACAAGTGGAAAAGGACATAAAGGACAAAACGCAAGAAGTGGTGGTGGAGTTAGAGTTGGCTTCGAAGGAGGACAATTACCACTATTCAGAAGATTATCAAAAAGAGGATTTAACAATTATGAATTCAGAACTGTTTATGCTACAGTTAATGTTAGTGATTTAAATAGATTTGAAGATGGAACTACAGTAACACCAGAATTATTAATTGAAACTGGTTTAGTTAAGAAAGAATTAGATGGGATTAAAGTTTTAGGTAACGGAGAATTAACTAAGAAATTAGTTGTTAAAGCAAATAAATTCTCTGGATCTGCTAAAGAAAAGATAGAAAACAACGGTGGAAAAGCAGAGGTGATTTAGATGTTTAAAAATCTAAAGCTTATCTTTAATCCAAAAAATAAAGATTTAAGAAAAAGAATATATTTTACATTATTTGGTCTTATGATATTTTGTATAGGTACTACAATACCTGTTCCTGGTACTCAAGGAGCAATAAGTGGTCTTGGATTATGGGAATTATATAATGCAATTGGTGGTGGAGCATTAAAGAACTTTTCAATATTTGCTCTTGGTGTTATGCCATACATTTCTGCATCTATAATTACTGGTTTATTACAAATGGATATAATTCCGTATTTCACGGAATTAAAAGAAAGTGGTGCAGCTGGTAGACAAAAAATTAATCAAATTAATAGATATATTGGTATAGTACTTGCCTTTATTCAAGGTTTTGCAATGGCATTTGCTTTCGTACAAAATAGTACTGCATTACAATATATTAAGATTGCTACTATATTAACTGCAGGTACTGCATTCTTATTATGGTTAGGAGATCAAATTACTCAAAAAGGTTTGGGTAATGGTGTATCATTAATTATTATGGCTGGTATATTACTTACTATGCCTAAGATGATGATTGATACTTTTGATGCACTTATCTTAAATAGTGAATTATCAAGATTTGTTGGAATAGTTAGTTTTGTAATCTTCATATTATTATATGTTGCAATAATTGTCGGAATAATATTTGTTGAGGAATCTGAAAGAAGAATACCAATTCAATATTCTAACCAGACAAGTAGTGCATATGGTGCAAGACAAAACTATATACCATTTAAGTTAAATTCAGCAGGAGTTATGCCAGTAATATTTGCATCTGTAATATTCTCTATACCAGCATTTATTGCAGGATTAATTAAATCTGAGAGTGGTTTTAAAGTATTTGTTTCTAAATATTTAAATTATACTACTCCAGTTGGATTTGTAATATACATTGTTTGTATCTTTGTATTTGGATTCTTTTATACATTCTTACAAGTTAATCCAGATGAATTATCAAAGAACTTAAATAAACAAGGTGGATACATTCCAGGAATAAGACCAGGTAAAGAAACAAAAGATTATATAAAAACTATATTAGGTAGAATTACCTTATTAGGTACAACATTCATTGCTATTATTGCTGCAATACCAATTATATTTAGTAGTTTTGTAAATACTAATTTACCTACTAGTGTAAGTATTGGTGGAACAGGTTTATTAATAGTTGTTGGAGTTGCTCTTGAAACTTATAAACAATTAGAAAGTAGTTTAGTAAATAGAAACTATAGAGGAGTAAGATAATGAAGAATATTATATTTATTGCACCACCTGCTGCAGGTAAAGGAACGCAAGCTAAGATATTATCTGAAAAATATAATATTCCTCATATCTCAACTGGTGATTTGTTAAGAGAAGAAGCAGCTAAGTCTACTGAATTAGGTATGATGATAAAAGATATAATTTCTAGTGGTAAATTTGTTAGTGATCAAATTATTACTTCATTACTTGAAAAAAGACTAATGAAAGAAGATTGTAATAATGGTTATATACTTGATGGTTATCCTAGAAATTTAGAACAAGCTAAAATATATGAAGATTTATTAAAAAGTTTAAATAAGGATTTAGGTATAGTAATATTCTTTGATATAGATAAAGAACTTGCTAAAAGAAGAACTTTAAGTAGAATAGTTTGTCCTGAATGTGGAACAAGTTATAATTTAGAAGTTACTGCACTTAAACCAAAATTAGAAGGAATTTGTGATAAATGTAATAGTCGCTTAAATATAAGAAGTGATGATAATGCTGAATCTTTTATAACTAGATTTGATACATATATTAATAAAACGCAAGATTTAATTAATTATTACAAAGATAAAGATGTATTAAAGGTTGTAAAGGTTGAAGATGGTTTATCTGCAAATGATATATTTAAAAAAGTTGAGGAGATTGTTGATAATGATTAGTATAAAAAGCGATTATGAAATTGAACTTTTGAGACATGCTGGTCATATTGTATATCTTACACATTTATATTTAAAGGATTATATTAAACCAGGTATAACTACAAAGGAATTAGATAAACTTGCTGAAGACTTTATTATTAGTCAAGGTGCTACTCCTTCATTTAAAGGTTATAATGGATTTCCAGGTAGTATATGTACTTCAGTTAATGAAGAAGTTGTACACGGAATTCCATCAAATAGGAAATTACATGAAGGAGATATAATAGGTATTGATATTGGTGCTTGTTATAAAGGATATCATGGTGATTCTGCTTGGAGTTATGCAGTTGGTAAAATATCTGATAAAAAGAAATATTTGCTTGAGCATACTGAAAAGGCTCTATATATAGGGCTTGAGCAAATAAAACCAGGTGCTAGAATTGGGGATATAGGTAATGCAATTGAAACTTATGCTAATAGTCATAAGTTAGGAGTTGTAAGAGAACTAGTTGGTCATGGTGTTGGAAGCAATATTCATGAAGATCCAGAAGTTCCTAATTATGGTAAAAAAGGTACTGGTCCAGTATTAAAAGAAGGTATGGTAATTGCTGTTGAACCTATGTTAAACTTAGGTACTAGACAAGTATTCATGCTTGATGATGATTGGACAATAGTTACAGGTGATAATAAACCATCAGCACACTTTGAACATACAGTTGTTGTTACAAAAGATGGTTATCAAATACTAACAGGAGATGATAAGTATGAGTAAAAACGATATTATTGAAGCAGAAGGTAAGGTAGTTGATATTTTACCTGGTGGAAAATTTAAAGTGGAACTTGATGGTGGACACATTGTAGAAGCTCATGTTTCTGGTAAAATGCGCGTAAATAATATACGTATCTTACCAGGTGACACAGTGGTTATTGAATTATCACCTTATGATTTAACACATGGGCGTATAGTTTATAATAAGAAATAGGAGGAATTATAATGAAAGTAAGAGCGTCAGTAAAACCTATTTGTGATAAATGCAAAGTAATTAAACGTAAAGGTAAAGTTATGGTAATTTGTGAAAATCCAAAACACAAACAAAAACAAGGTTAAAATAGGAGGAAGAAAAATATGGCACGTATTAAAGGTGTTGATATACCAAATGATAAAAGAGTTGAAATATCTTTAACTTACATTTATGGTATAGGAAGAAATTTATCAAAAACAATTTTAAAGAATGCTAATGTTGATTTAGATAAGAAAGCTAAGGATTTATCTGAAGATGAACTTGCAAGAATCAGAGCAGAAGTTGATAAAATTACTGTTGAAGGTGATTTAAGAAGAGAAATCAATATGAACATTAAGACTAAGATGGAAATTAATTCTTATCAAGGTACTAGACATAAGAAAAACTTACCTGTAAGAGGTCAAAGAACAAATAGAAATGCAAGAACTCGTAAAGGTAAAGGAAAAGTTGTTGCTAACAAGAAAAAATAATAATTAAGGAGGAAGTTTTATGGCTTATAAAGCAAGAAAACGTAAAGTTAAGAAGAACGTACCACATGGAGTTGTACATGTTCGTTCAACTTTTAATAACACAATAGTTACTATTACTGATAAAGAAGGTAATACAATTGCTTGGGCTGCTTCAGGAACTCAAGGAGTTAAGGGTAGTAAAAAATCTACACCATTTGCTGCTGGAGCTAGTGCTGAAAAAGCTGGTAGAGAAGCAGTATCAATGGGAATGAAAACTGTTGATGTATTTGTAAAAGGTTTAGGTCAAGGAAGAGAAGCTGCAATTAGATCACTTCAAACTGCAGGACTTGAAGTAAAAACAATAACAGATGTAACACCTATTCCACATAACGGATGTCGTCCACCAAAAAGACGCCGTGGTTAAAATGAAAAGGAGTGTTTAAAAATGTTAAAATTTGAAAAACCAGATTATAAAGTAAAAGAATATATTGAAAGTAGTCACTATGGAAAATTTGAAATTGAACCACTTGAAAGAGGCTTTGGTACAACATTAGGTAATGCATTAAGAAGAGTAATGTTATCTAGTTTACCAGGAGATGCAATTACAAGTGTTAAGATTGATGGAGTTGCACATGAATTCCAAAAAATGGATGGTGTAATCGAAGATGTGACTGCAATAGTACTTAATTTAAAGAGTATTGTTTTAAAGAATCATTCAACTGATGAAAATAAGAAATTAAGATTATCAGTTAGTACTCCAGGTGTTGTTACTGCTGGGGATATTGAAAAGGATGCTGATATTGAAATATTAAATCCTGAACAAGTTATCGCTACATTAGCTGAAGGTGGAAGTTTAAATATGGAAATGACTATCGGAAGTGGTAGAGGATATACTAGAGCAGATGATAATAAGAAAATATTAGATACTAAATCTAAACCAGGAGTTATTGCAATTGATAGTTTATATTCTCCAATTGAAAGAATTAACTATGAAGTTGAAAATGCTCGTGTTGGACAAAATAACAACTATGATAAATTAATTATGGAAGTATGGACTAATGGTTCTATATCTCCAGAAGAATCAATAGCACTTGCAAGTAGAATTTTAATTGAACATTTTGAAGTACTTGCAAACTTAAATGAAATTGCAGATGAAACTGGTCTTATGATATCTAATACTGAAGATCCTAGTGTTAAAATACTTGAAACTTCAATTGATGATTTAGATTTTTCTGTAAGAGCTTACAATTGCTTAAAGAGAGCAAATATATTAACACTTGCAGATTTAGTTGATAAATCAGAAAATGAAATGATGAAAATTAGAAACTTAGGTAAGAAATCATTAAAAGAAGTATTAGATAAAGTTAAAGATATGGGACTTTCATTTAGAAAAGAAGACTAAGATAAGGAGGATTAATCATGGCTTATAGAAAATTAGGCGTAGATAACAAACATAGAAGAAGTATGCTTGCTACTTTAACAAAACAACTAATTGAAAATGAAAAAATTGTTACAACTGAAACAAGAGCAAAAGAAGTTAGAAAATGTTTTGATAAAATGGTAACATATGCTAAAAAAGGCACTTTAATTTCAAGAAGAAAAGCATTAGCTTTCTTACATAATGATGCTAAGTGTGTTGATAAAGTATTTTATGATTTAGCACCAAGATATAAAGATAGAAATGGTGGATATACTAGAATCGTAAAAACTCAAGAAAGAAAAGGAGATAACGCTTTAATGGTTATCTTAGAATTAGTATAAAGATAAGTATTTGCTTATCTTTTTTTGGATTGAAAGGGTGAATATATGAAAGCATTAATAACTGGGGCAAGTTCTGGTATGGGGAGGGATATGGCTAATTATTTAGCTAGTTTCGGTTATGATTTAATTGTAGTAAGTAGAGATAAGAAGAAATTAGATGAATTATTTAATGACTTAAATGTTTCTGTTAAGAAAATAGAAATGGATTTATCTATTACAGATAATTGTATTAATTTACACAAAATGTTAAAAAATGAAAATATTGATATTTTAATTAATAATGCTGGATTTGGCGATGCAGGTAATTTTAGTGAAACATCATTAGATAAAGAACTTAATATGATTGATTTAAATATTAAAGCATATCATATTTTAACTAAATTATTTTTAAAAGATTTTATAAAAAAAGATTATGGGAGAATATTAAATGTTGCTTCAATGGCAGGTTTTATGCCTGGACCTTATATGGCTACATATTATGCTACTAAAAATTATGTTGTTAGTTTATCTTTGGCAATATATGAAGAATTAAAGAAAGATAATTCAAATGTTAAGATATCAATCTTTTGTCCAGGACCTGTAGATACCAATTTTAATAATGTTGCTAATGTTAAATTTAACTTGAAATCTTTATCTAGTGAATATGCTTCAAAATATGCAATAGATAATATGTTTAAAGATAAAGTAATTATATTACCTCCAAATATGAAGTTAAATCATACTTTAACTAAAATATGTCCTACTAATTTAATATTATTTATTAATTCTAAAATTCAAGGTAGAAAAATAGGTAAAAAATAAGAGATACACTATTAATTTAAGTGATATACTTGATTTTTAGTCGAAAAAAGTGTATTATTGTTGTAGGAGGTAAATTATGAAGAAACAAGATATTATATTAATTGCAGGTGCTGTATTAGTATTTATTATAGCAATATTTGCATTAGGAAAAACAAATGCTAATCCTACTGGACCACTTGCATTATCAGGAGAGGAAAAGGAATTAACTGAAATTAATTACTCAACTTATGAAGAAAAAATTGCAAATGGTGATAATTTCATTGTTATAATAGAAAGAACAGGATGCACTTATTGTATTAAATATATGCCTGTAGTAGAAGAAACTGCTAAGGAGTTAGCAATACCTGTTTATTACATTAATACTGATAATTTGAGTCAAGATGAATTTACTAGTTTAAATAATTCAAATTCTTATTTAAAAAGAAATCAATGGGGTACTCCAACTACATTATTATTAAGCGGTAATAAAGTTATTGATAGTATTTCAGGTTATGTTGAAAAAGAAAAATTTATTGAATTTATTAATAAAAATGTAATTACTTCACAAAATGATAGTAATGAATAAAAGAGGTAGGTAATATGGGAAAAGTTTATGAATTAGCTAGAGAATTTAAAAGAAAATATCCTAGTACTGTTGCATGGAGAATTAAAGCACATAGTAAAGTAATAGAAAAACATCTTAATCCTGGTGAAGAAGTATTATATGTGTTCTTAGGTCAAAAGAATAAGAGTTCATTTGATTTTACTAATACTAATGTAATTGCCTTAACTAATAAGAGACTACTTTTTGCTACAAAAAGAGTTATGTTTGGTTATTTCTTTACTTCAGTAACTCCAGATATGTTTAATGATTTAACTGTTAAACAAGGTATGCTTTGGGGAAGAATAGTTATTGATACTGTAAAAGAAGAAATAAGATTATCTAATATTGATAAGAATGCTCTACCAGAAGTTGAAACTCATATTACTGAATACATGATGGAAGAAAAGAAAAAATATGGTATAAGAGAGAAAAAGAATGGTGATGAATAGTCACCTTTTTAATTTTATATAATAAAATATTATGGGATGTGATAAAATGTATGATGTTTATACTATAAAAGAAGGAGATACAATTGAAAGTATTGCTAATAAATATAATATTACTCCATATATTTTGTATCAATTAAATGGTATTAATAATAATGTTAGTTTAATACCTGGTAATAATATTATTGTTCCTAAAATAGCAAATACATATTTTGATTATTATACTATTAAAAAAGGAGATAGTTTATATAAAATTGCAGAGAAATATAATACTGATTATAAAACATTAGCATTAATTAATGGATTAGATGAAAATGATTATATTTATCCTAATCAAATAATATCTGTACCTAAAGTTGGTGTAAAATATTATATTGTTCAAGAAGGAGATACTTTACTTGATATAGGAAACAAATTAAATAGTAATGTTATTGATTTAGTTAATCAAAATAATCAAATGTATTTATTACCAGAACAATTAATCGTTTATAAGAAAAATTAAAAATATATTTATTTTTCTTTTTTTTATGATATAATTATTATAATAGAGGTGACATAAATGATAGTTAGAAAGCCGTATGCATTTTTAATTAAAAATTTTAAATTAATACATTTAGTTATGAGTATTTTATTTGTATTTTTAATAACTAGGACTACTAAGATATTAAACTTTTTCAGAAGGTATTTAATTAATAGTTTAATTGATGTAGTACCTAATGATTATTTTAATATTTTTATGTATTTAGCTATAATAGTAATTGTAGTAGCAGCAGTAGCAATACTTTTTCTATTTAAAGAAAAAAAGAAACCAATTACATTTTATATTATTACAATAGCAGGGTGTATTGGTATATTAGGTTGCTATATATATTTTAGTTCAGTTATAAGTTCATTACAATATTCTATAATGGATAGAAAGACTATAAGTTTAGCAAGAGATATAACTATGTTTTGTTTAATTGGTCAATATATATTAATTATCCCTTATGTTATTAGAACAATTGGATTTGATATAAAGAAATTTGATTTTAAAAAAGATTTAGAAGAATTAAATATTTCAGTTGAAGATAATGAAGAATTTGAATTAACTGTAGGAGTAGACAAAAATAAATTAGAACAAAAAGCAAGAAAAAGTTTAAGAGAATTAAAATATTATTATGTAGAAAATAAACATTTTATTAATATTATTTTAGCAGTTATTATTGTATTTTTTGGTTATAAAATAGTAACTTCGATTAAAATTAATCCAACATATAAAGAAGGTAGTGTAATTAGTTTAGATAATTATTACACTTTAAAGTTTGATGAAAGTTATATTACGAATAAAAATTCAAAAGGAAAAGAGATAAGTGTAGATGGTAATACATATTTAATTGTTAAATTTACAGTTCATTCAAACTATAATGGTAACATAACTTTAAATACAGATAAATTTTTAGTATATATAAATAATGAAAAATTTATTGCCAATAGAGGTTATTATAGTTATTTTTCTAATTATGGAATAGGCTATAAAGGACAAAAAATTGCATATAATACTGATAAAACATATATATTAACTTATTCTATACCTGATAAATATAAGAATAAGAAAATAAGGTTAGAATACGAATATAGATATGATAATAATAATGAAATGATAAAGAAGAAGGTTAAATTATCTCCCAAAATAGAGAATTAAAATAAGAAAGTTGTTGATTTTCTTATTTTTTTTCATATATTATATTGTAAATTATATATTTTTTTGATATAATGTTAATTGTCGATGGACTCATAGCCAAGTGGTAAGGCATGGGACTGCAACTCCCTGATCGTTGGTTCAAATCCGACTGGGTCCTCCAAATGTATATCAACCCTTATTTTATAAGGGTTTTCTTATTGCTTACTATGTATTAGGTACATATTAGGTACATTTATAGTTAATAAAAAATCAAATCCATTTTTTGAACTTGATTTTTAATTTTATTTATTTTTCATTTTGTTGATTGTTAATGCTAATTTTTTATGTGGGTTTTCCCAATTATCTGGTTTAATTACTTTTCCCATTTCATTATAATGTGGTTTTCCATCTGGGAATAATTTACTCATATTTGCATGTTGTACAATTTCAAATAGTTGGTCAGGTTCAACCCCCATTTCTACTAGTGTACCTAATGCAAAGTAAATTGTATCTATCATTGCGTCAGCTTGCTCAACTATATCTTGCTTTTCAGTTGCCTCTAAAAATTCATTTATTTCTTCTAAAATCCATGCATATCTTCTTTTGGCTCTATCTTTTGATAGTAATGTTGGAGTGTTTGCTACTGGATGTCCAAATGCTTTATGAAATTCTCTAACTTCCATGTATTCTTTATTCATATTTATTCATTTCCTTCCTTTATTAAATGTTTTGTTTTCCACTTTTCAAATTCTTCTTTTTGTTCTTTTGTTTCAATTTCTTCGTGATAATAATGTTTTGTAAATTCTCCACATGAACTTCCAATTTCTCTTCCTGGTGGAGTATATGTTTTAATCCTTAATTCAGGAATTTCTTCTGAAATTTTGTTTACCCAAATTTGTTCATTAGTACTTTTTTCTAATTCATTAATTGGATTAAATCTAATAAATTTTATAGGTATATTATATATTTTTAATAGTTCACATAATTTTGTTAATTCCTTTTTATTATCATTAACATTTTTTATTAAAGTATAGTGTATTTCAACAGGTATATTATTACTATGTAACTCTTGATATTTATTCATTAATACTTCGTTTTTTTGTAAACAATTTTTATAATCAATTAAATATGCAAGTGCTTCTTCAACTGAAACTTTTGTACTAGGTATTAATTCATATCTTTCATCATTTATAGGTGTATGTAATGAGAAATGTACTTTAAGTGGCATATTTGATTTATTAACCATTTCTTTTAATACTTTTATATTATTATTAGGCATCATTGTTGATAATGCATATCCAATATTTTTATATCCTAACTTTTCTTTTATTACTTCCTCATTTCGGTATATTTCTTCGATTAGTTTTAAGTTTAGTAGTGGTTCACCAACACCCATAAAAGAAATTAATAATTTTTCTTTATCTGTTCTCCTTATATTATTTTTAGTTAATGTTTCTGTTAAACAGTATATAAAATCTTCATATTTTATAGGAACCATCTTTTTATTTAGTCCCTTATTTGTTAAATGACACATTTTACAACCTAAATTACAAAAATGATGAGTTGGTACACAGATTACATCTTTATCTTCTTTATTAAATAATAAAGACATTTCAATTATTTTTTTATCTCCAGCATCAAATACAGTTTTTATTGTTTCATCACTATAATCTTTAAATGTTCCAATATTTGTTATCATTTTTTCCTCCCTTCATGCTTAATTATAAAATAAAAGATACTTTTTGACAAATATCTTTTTTTTATAAATTATATTATTATTTGTTATGTATATAATTGTTATATATGTACCATATAACTAGAAATTATATTCTATGTAATCTTTAATAAATTTTTTTGATGTTGTTGTTAATAGTTCTTTATCATATAAAATGTTTATTTCTACTGTTGGTAATTTTTCTTTAATGTTTAGTACTTCTAAATCATTTTTTTCAATGTCATTTTCTACAAGATTATAAATAAGATATCCTATTCCTAATCCTTTTTTTATTGCTGAAATTATCATTTCACTTGTGTGTATATTTAAAATATCTTTAAATTTTACTTCGTTTTTTATAAGTAATTTATCTAAGTCATTTCTATTGGCAGTACCTGGTATTGGTAGTATTAATTGTTCGTTTTCTAAATCTTTAAGTTTTGTTATATTTTTATAATTTTTATTTAAGTTTTTTTTGGTAACAAAACAATATTGTACTTCTGCTAATTTAGCAATTTTAACATCATTATCTAATTCAATTTCAATTGGTGATGTATCAATAACGAAATCAACTTTATGTGAATTAAGTAAACTTAATAATTTAGATGTTGAACCAGTAATTATTGTTATTTCAATTTTTGGATATTTTTTGTGAAAATCAATTATTTTATCAAACAAAAAGAATGAACCTATATTTGATGGCATACCTATTGATAAGTTTCCTCTTTCTAATGCATCTGTCTCTAACATTATTTTTTTAGCAGTTAAGAGATTATTGTAAGATTTTTCTACATAGTATAATAATTCTTTTCCTTTTTCAGTTAATTCAACACCATTTAAGTTTCTATAAAATAGTTGAACTTCCAATTCTTCTTCCAATCTTTTTATAGATTTACTTATTGCAGGTTGTGAAGTATAACTATATTGTGCTGCTTTTGATATACTTCCATTTTTAGCAACATCATAAAAAGTTTTATATAGATTTAAATTAATATTACTTTTATACATAACTTTTCTCCTTTTTAAGTGTTTCTTATTATACCATTTTTTTACTAAATTACAAGTTTTTTATAATATTAATATTTAATTTATAATTTATAGTTATTAATAAATATAATTTTAGTATAGATTTTTTCTTTATTTTTTGATAAAATATAATTGATAGGATAGTGATACAAGATGTATTATATAGCTCAACTACTTGGTATAATAGCATGGTTTATTTTAATTATTAGTTATTGGAAAAGTGGTAGTAAGAAATTATTATATTTACAAATAACTGCATGTATATTTTTTGCTTTAAATTATACTATATTAGGAGCTTTTAGTGGATTACTAGTAGTTATATTTGAAATAATTAGGGATTATTTATATTTAAAAGTTAAAGAACCTAAGAAAATATTTTATATTAGTATAATTGTATATTTGATTATAGCAATTGTGACTTATAATGGTAGTGTATTATCTTTATTTTGTATATTTGCTTCACTTTGTGATGGATATGCATTAACTAATAAAGGTAATAAAGTTGTTTTATATAGTATTATTACTTATTCTTTATGGATTATTTATGATTTATCTTATGGTAGTTATGGTACTGTTGTTGCGGAATCTTTTATAATTATATCTAATACTTTATTTTTACTTAACTGTTATAGTATTTATTTAAAGAGTGATAATTTAAGAATAGAAAAGGGGTTTAGTATTACTAATAATATGCTTAAAATATTTAATAAATTAGATAAAAATAATTATGATGATGAGTATATTTGGTCTATTTCTAAGGAGGGTGAAATAATTAAAAATAATAAAACTGATTATATTTTTATTTATGATGATGATGAATTAATTGGATATATTAATTTTATTAGGATACCTTTTGATAAGTTTGATGAAATAACTAAGAATAAAGAATACATTGATATTGATATTAAAGATATAAAAAGATTTAGTAAAAAAGTAGGTAATTATATAAATATTAATTCAATTTGTATAAAGAATAGTTATAAGAATGATAAGACTATTAAATTAGTTAGTGATGTTATTAAAAAATATTTATTAAAGAAAGAAAAATATGGTTATAAAATTAATGGATTATTATGTGTAAGTGCTTCGAAATTTGAGGAAGATATTTTGAATTATAGTAAGTTTCTTTTAGAGAAAACACTTGAAGAAGATAATAATATTTATACTATGGAGGGAAGTAGGTTAAATAAATATTTGAAGGAGTAATTATGAAGTGGTATGTTAAATTATCTATATTATTAATTAGTTTAATTTTAATTATAATCATAACTTTGTTTAATACTAAGGTTAGTTTTGCTTTAAATGGGGAAGATACTTTATTAATTAATTATGGACAGTTATATTTTGAATCTGGTTTTGAGGCAAATGTGTTTAATCATAATTTAAGTGATAAAGTAGAAGTTACTACTGATTTAGATGTAAGTGTACTTGGTGAATATAATATTAATTATAATTTGAATTATTTAAATAAAGAATATAATTTAGTTAGAAAAGTTAAGGTTGTAGATAATGAAAAACCTATGATAACTTTAAATGGTGAAAAAGATATTACTTTATATGTTAATGATGTATATAAAGAACTTGGAGTAACTGTCATAGATAATTATGATGGTGATATAAGTAATAAAGTAGTAATTACTGATAATGTTGATACAAGTAAAGTTGGAGAATATAATTTAGTATATAGTGTAGTGGATAGTTCTGGTAATATGAGTAGTACTTCAAGAAATGTTAATGTAATAAATAGGGTAGTTAATACTTTTGTTACAGATGAAGGCTACGATGATAATAATAATGAAATAGTTAAATATATAAATGATAAAGGGTATAATGTTAGTATTGGATATTATAATTTAGTTAATGGTAATAGTTTTTATTATAAAGAAAATAAAATATATTATGGTGCTAGTTTAATTAAAAGTTTATTATCTATTTATATGTATGAAAATAATTTAGTTAATGATAGTAATAGATATGATATGGAAAAAATGATTAGTGTTAGTAATAATGATTCATATTTTAATTTGTTATATAGTGTAGGAATGGATAATTTAAGAAATTATGGATATAGTTTAGGCACTAAATATACTCTTTCTGGTCCGGATGATTTTGGTATGACTAATGTAATGGATCAAATGGTTATATTTAAAAAATTATATAGTATGGTTAAAGATAATAAGTATAATGAGATGAAATCTTATTTTATAAATGATTATTTTAATTCTTTAAAAATAAATGATAATGTTGTTATGCATAAATATGGTTATTGGGATAGTATTTATCATGATTGTGGAATAATATTTGATAAAGAACCATATATTCTTATTGTATTAACTACGCATGGATTAGGTAATTATCGGGATATTGTTAATGATATATCTAATTTAATATATAATTATCATATAAATAATTTGTAAAGTATTTGTAAAAAGAATGAAATTAAATATAGTTTATGATATAATTTAATTGGAGGTAAAATTATGGAATTAAAAGGAAGTAAAACTGAACAAAATTTAATGACTGCTTTTGCAGGAGAAAGTCAAGCAAGAAATAAATATACATATTTTGCTAGTAAAGCTAGAAAAGATGGTTATGAACAAATAGCTGCAATTTTTGAAGAAACTGCGAATAATGAAAAAGAACATGCTAAAATATGGTTTAAATTATTGAATGGTGGTGAAATATCCGATACTATTCATAATTTAGAAGCTGCTGCAGAAGGTGAAAATTATGAATGGACTGATATGTATAAAGAATTTGCAGAAGTAGCAAGAGAAGAAGGATTTACAAAAATAGCTAATCTATTCGAAGGTGTTGCTAAAATAGAAAAAGAACATGAAGAAAGATACAGAAAATTATTAAAGAATATTAATGATGAAGTAGTATTTTCTAGTGATAATGATACAATTTGGATTTGTAGAAATTGTGGTCATGTTGTTATTGGTAAAAAAGCACCTGAAGTATGTCCTATTTGTAATCATAAAAAATCTTTCTTTGAAAGAAAAGCAGATAATTATTAATAAGGAAGTATTTCCTTATTTTTTAAAATTATAAGGAGGAATAATGTTAAATATTAAAACTGATTCAAGAAAAGTTGTTAAGGGAGATACATTTATTGCTTTAAAAGGTAATACTGTTGATGGACATGATTTTATTGATTCTGCGATTAAAAATGGTGCAGAAAAGATAATTTGTGAACATGGTAAATATGATGTTGATACAATTAATGTAAGTGATACTCATGAGTATTTAAAGAATTATTTAGTTAATAATTATAGTAAGGAATTTGAAGATTTAAAATTAATCGGAGTAACTGGTACTAGTGGTAAGACTACAACTTGTTTTTTAACTTATCAAATATTAAATAAATTAGGTATTAAAACTTGTTATATTGGTACAATTGGATGTTATATTGATAATGATGTAGTTGAGTTATCTAATACTACACCAGATATTTTAGAATTATATAATTTATTACTTACTGCCAAAGAAAAAGGTTGCAAAGTAATAGTTATGGAAGTAAGTAGTCATTCTTTAGCAGAAGAGAGAATTAAAGGGTTAAAATTTGATGTATGTGCTTTTACTAATTTAAGTCAAGATCATTTAGATTATCATAAGACTATGGAAGAATATTGTAAATGTAAAGTAAAAATAATTAATTATTTAAAGGATAATGGTAAGATAATAGTTAATGTTGATGATGAATATTCTAAATATTTTATTTGTGATAAAAGTTTAAGTTTAGGAATAAATGGTTCTAACTATAAAATAAAAGAATTTCATATGGAAAATACTCATACTGATATATTATTTAATGTTAATAATGATAGTTATGAAGTAAGAACTAACTTAATTGGAAAATTTAATGTATATAATTATTTAACAAGTTTAGCATTAATTAATAATTTAGGTATTAGTGTTAATGATATTATTAATGTAACTGATAGTATACATGCTCCAGTAGGTAGAGCACAAATTATTAAAGTAGGTACTTCCATTGCAGTAATAGACTATGCTCATAAACCAGATGCTGTAAGTAAAATTATTCCATTATTTCGTGAAGTTACTAAGGGTAAGATAATTACAATAATAGGTTGTGGAGGAGATAGAGATCCTATGAAAAGACCTATTATGGGTAATATTGCTACTAGTTTAAGTGATTATGTTATTTTAACAAATGATAATCCTCGTACAGAAGATGAAAAACTTATAATGAAAGATATTTTAGAAGGTATAACTACTGATAACTATGAAGTTATTTATGATAGAAAAGACGCTATAAAAAAAGGAATTAGTATGTTAAAAGATAATGATTGTCTACTTATTTTAGGTAAAGGTCATGAAGATTATCAAATAATAGGTAGAACTAAAATTCATTTATCTGATTATGAGGAAGTAATAAAAAATATAAATAAATAAAACCTTATAATATAAGTATTTAATAATAAAATTGTTAAGAAGTAGAAAATTACTTCTTTTTTTTATTTACAAAATATGTTATCATATATATACAAGGGAAGTGTAAGTGTGAGAGTAGAATTATTAAGTCCAGTAGGTAATATGGCTACACTTTATCAAGCAATTCATAATGGTTGTGATGCAGTATATTTAGGTGGTAAGAATTATGGTGCAAGAAAATATTCTAGTAATTTTTCTAATGATGAATTAAAGGAAGCAATTAGATATGCACATTTATATGGAGTAAAAGTTTATGTTACTGTTAATACAATAATTTTTGAAAATGAAGTTAAAGATTTTTTAGAGTATATTTTTTATTTGCATAAAATTAATGTTGATGCACTTATTATGCAGGATATTGGTATGATTAAAGTAGTAAAAGAAAAGTTTCCTAATATTGAAGTACATGCTTCAACACAATGTCATAATCATAATGAGGAAGGTATTAAATTTTTAAAATCACTTGGGGTATCTAGAATAGTATTAGATAGAGAAATGTCTTTGGAAGATATTAAGAAATTACCTGATATATTAGAAAAGGAAGTTTTTGTTCATGGAGCACTATGTGTTAGTTATTCTGGATGCTGTTTATTTAGTAGTTTAAATGGTGGAAGAAGTGGTAATCGTGGTGAATGTACTCAATGTTGTAGATTACCTTATACTTTATATCAAAATGGTAAAGAAATAGACACTAAAGGTGATTATTTACTTAGTACAAGAGAACTTAATACTTTATTTAATTTAAAAGATTTATTAGAATCTGGAATTACTAGTTTTAAAATTGAAGGTAGAATGAAAAGTCCAGAGTATGTTGGTTATGTTACTAAATTATATCGTAAGTTAATTGATGCATATTATAATAAAGAAGAAATGATTGTAACTGATGAAGAAATAAGAAATTTAAAATTATTATTTAATAGAGAATTTACTAATGGTTATTTATTTGAATCAAATGAAATTATGAATATTAAGACTCCAAATCATCAAGGGATTGTTATAGGTAGCGTTATAAATGTATTAAAGGATAAAATATATATTAAATTAACTGAAACTTTAAATCAGGAAGATGGCATTAGATTTAAGGAACCTGATACTGGTATGATGGTAAATATGCTATATAATGAAAATATGATGCTTACTAATAGTGTATTTAAAGGTAAGATAGCAATTGTAGATAATAAAGTTAATAAAGTACATATTGGAGATACTGTTCTTAAAACTATTGATAAGAAATTAATAGATAGTTTAAAGAAATATGACGAAAAGAAGATAGGTATAGATATAAGTGTTTTAGTTAGTAATAATACTATTGCTATTTCTATAATAGATATTGATGGTAATATGGTAGATACTATTAATGAAGTGGAAGACGCTAAAAATACTCCGACAAGTATAGATAATATTAAAACAAGTTTATCTAAATTAGGAGATACAATATATAAAGTAAATAATATAAATATTAATTATAATCAAGATATATTTATTCCTATTAGTAAGTTAAATGATATAAGAAGAAATATGTTAAGTGCTTTAGATGAAAAGAGAATAAATAAATTTAATAAAAGACTAATGATTGATACGCATAATGAGATTATAAAAATAAAGGAAGTAGAAAAGAAATATAATATTAATGTACTTGTAAGAAATAAAGAACAATTAATTACTTGTATGTTAAATGATGTAGATAATATATATACTACAGATAAAGAACTATATAATAAATATAAGGAAGTAGCAAATATTTATTATAAGACTCCAAGAATTATGAATAAATTTGTAGATATTAAGAATGGTAATATTTTAGCAAGTGAACTTGGTAGTATAAATAAATATAGTTTAAATAATAATGTTAATACTGATTATACTTTAAATGTTTGTAATACTAAATCTATTGAATTATTAAATAAATTTAAAGTTAATTTAATTACTTTATCTGTTGAGTTAACTTATGAGCAAATAAAAGATATTATGAAGAAAGTTTATAATGTTGAAGTATATATTTATGGTAAAGTAGAATTAATGATTACTAAGTATTGTCCTTTAAAATTAAATATGAATCATTGTAATATTTGTAAGAATGATAATAATAAATATTATTTAAAAGATAATAAAGATAGAATGTATAGAATATTACATAATAATTGTATTACTAGTATTATGCATTATAAGAATATTGATAGAATACTTGATATAGAAAGATATAAGAATTTACATATATATAATTATAGAGTAGATTTATTAGATGAAAATGAGGAAGAAGTAACTAAATTAATTAGTGATATCAGAAGAAGATTAAATTAAAATATAGAGAAAATATTATCTTAATGGTAAAATTTTCTTTTTTTATGGTACAATATATATGAAGGTGATTATGAATGAAAAAAATGATTATTGTAGAAGAAGAAAGTACTAAAAATAATTTAGTAAAGAATAAGTTTGTTAATTTTATTATTAGTTTAGTATGTTATGCATTAGTATTAATATTAGTTAGTATGTTATTTAAAGATTTTTATATTAATAATAAATATTATGGATTATATGCAGTAATTGCAGCATTAATTATAGATATATTAAATAAAACTATTAAGCCTGTATTAGTAGTTATGACTATGCCTCTTACTGCGATTACTTTAGGATTATCTTATCCAATTGTTAATATGATTATTTTATATTTAACTAGTTTTATAATGGGTAATAATTTTAATATTACTGGATTTTTTACAGCGTTTTTTGCTTCAATATTAATTAGTATTTTTAATATGTTTATGGATGGATTTATTATTAAACCAATAACTAAGGACAGTAAATAACTATGGATAGGGTACTTATTAGTATTGGTCCAATTACTATATATTGGTATTCATTTTTAATATTTTTATCTATTTTAATTGGATTATTAATTGTAAAAAAAGAAGTTGTTAAAACAAAATTAGATAAAGATTTTGTTTTTGACTTGATATTTTATTTAATACCTGTTGCTATTGTTGGTGCAAGAATATATTATGTTATATTTAATTATTCAGTATTTAAAGATAATTTTATAGATATATTTAAAATATGGGAAGGTGGACTTGCTATATATGGTGCAGTTATTGCAGGAATACTTTTTACAATATATTACTGTAAAAAGAAAAAACAAAGTATTTTACTTACTTTAGATATATTAACTCCTTGTTTAGTATTGGGTCAAGCAATTGGTAGATGGGGAAACTATTTTAATGGTGAAGCTCATGGTGTAGTTACTAGTTTATCATATTTAAAAAGTTTACATATACCTGATTTTATAATTAAAGGTATGTATATAAATGGTAATTATTATATTCCTACATTTTTATTTGAATCTATTTGGTGCTTTATTGTATTTATTATTTTAATAATAGTTAGAAATAAATTGAAATATAAAAAAGAAGGTATTATTGTTTGCTTATATTTTATATTATATTCATTAGGTAGATTCTTTATCGAAGGACTTAGAACTGATAGTTTATATATATTTAATTTTAGAGTTAGTCAAATAGTAGCAATTATTTTAATAATTATAGGAATAGTAGGTATAGTAATACTAGAAAAGAAAGGTGATAACAATGAAAAAGTATGATGTTATTATAATAGGTTCTGGAATAGCAGGAATTAGTGCTTCAATATATTTAAAAAGAAGTAATAAGAGTGTATTAATGATTGAATCTAATGTAGTTGGAGGTCAATTAAATAGAAGTAGTATTATTGAAAATTATCCAGGATATACTAGTATTGATGGACCTAGTTTAGCATATAATTTATATAATCAAGTAAATAATTTGGGTATAGAGTATTTATATGAAGAAGTAACTAGTGTTGATTTTAATAAAAATATAGTTAATACTAGTAATAGTAATATTGAATATAAATATTTAGTTATTGCTACTGGTAGAAGTCCTAGAAAATTAGATATATTAAATGATTATGTAGGTAAGGGTGTAAGTTATTGCGCTTTATGTGATGGTAATTTATATAAGAATAAAGATGTTATGGTTATTGGTGGGGGAGATGTTGCTTTTGAAGAAGCTTTATACTTATCTAATATTGTAAATAGTGTTATTATTTTAAATAGAAGTAATCATTTAAGAGCAGAACAAAAAGAACAAATAAAAGTTAAAGAAACTAATAATATTAAAGTTATTAATAATGAAGAAATAAAAAATATTTCATACAATGATGATAAATTTAATATTAATAATAAGTATATAGTTGATGGTATATTTGTATGTATTGGGTATGTTCCTAATAGTAAGATATTTAATTTAAAAAAAGAAAATGATTATATATTAGTAGATAATCATTTTAAAACAAATATTAATAATGTGTATGCAGTGGGTGATGTAATAAAGAAAGATATTTATCAATTAGTTAGTGCATCATATGATGGAGTTAGTGCTGCAGTAGCTATTATCAACAAAGACCAAAAATAGTATAAAATATTAAACAAATAAGTGCACAGAATTCTATAAATAAAAGTAATACATTTAAGAAACATGGTACAAATAAAGCAATCAAGAATTGATAAAAGATAAACATAGTTAATATAAAACAAAATATAAAACAAAATAGTTTCCATCCAAAGCATACTCTAAATACATTAAAGAAATTATTAAACATATATTTCACCTATAATATTTTATTTTAAATAGTATATTTTGTTACTATTGAATTATTTTTAATTTTGTTATAAAATATAGTATATATTTGAAAGGAGTGTCATTATGTTATTATATAATTCGTTAACTAGAAAAAAAGAAGAATTTATTCCTAATGAAGATGGTAAGGTAAAAATGTATACTTGTGGTCCAACTGTATATAATTATGCACATATTGGTAATTATCGTAGTTATATTTTTGAAGATGTTTTAGTAAAATCTTTAGAATATATTGGTTATGATGTTACTAGGGCAATGAATATCACTGATGTTGGACATTTATCTGGGGATACTGATACTGGTAAAGATAAAATGGTTGAACAAGCTAAAAGTGAACATAAAGATGTATTAGAAATTGCTAAGTTTTATACTGAAGCATTTAAGGAAGGATTTAATAAATTAAATTTAAAATGGCCTAGTATTGTAGTACCTGCAACATCTTGTATTGATACTTATATTGAAATGATTACTAAGTTACTTGAAAAAGGGTATGCTTATAAATCTAATGGTAATGTTTATTTTGATATTAGTAAGTTAGATAAATATAATGTTTTTTCTAATCAAGATAGTGAGGATATGATAGTAGGTGCAAGAGACAATGTTAGTGAGGATTTAGGTAAGAAGAATCCATATGATTTTGCTTTGTGGTTTACAAAATCTAAATTTGAAAATCAAGCATTAAAATGGGATAGTCCATGGGGAGTAGGATATCCTGGATGGCATATAGAGTGTTCAGGAATAAGTTATAAATATTTGGGAGAATATTTAGATATACATTGTGGGGGAATTGATAATAAGTTTCCACACCATACTAATGAAATTGCACAAAGTGAAAGTTTTTTAGGTCATAAATGGTGTAATTATTGGTTTCATGTATTACATTTAACTAGTAAGAATGGTAAGATGAGTAAAAGTAGTGGTGAATTTATTACTATTGATACTTTAATTAATAAAGGATATGATCCATTGGTATATAAATTCTTTTGTTTAGGATCTGATTATAGAAAAGAATTAGTATTTAGTTATGAAGCTTTGGATAGTGCAAAAGTTGCATATAATAGAGTATTAAATAAAATTAGTAAATTAACTAATGAAGGAGAACTTGAAGAAGATAAAATTAAAGAATATCAAGATAAATTTAAAGATGCAATTAATAATGATTTGAATACTTCTTCAATGTTAACTGTTTTATTTGATTTATTAAAGAGTGAATTAAATGATAATACTAAATTATATTTAGTTAAGGATTTTGATAAAGTACTTTCATTATCTTTAATTAGTGATAATAAGAATGAAAAGGTAGAAAATGAAGAATTTATATTAAATAAAATAGAGGAAAGAAAAAATGCTAAAAAAAATAAAGATTTTGAATTAGCAGATACAATAAGAAAAGAATTATTAGATATGGGTATTGAACTTACTGATACTAGGGAAGGTACTACATATAAGGTAATAAAGTAGTAAAAATATTAAAAAATAGCATAAATTAAGGAAAAAGGTTATATTTTTATTGACAAAATCATTAATTTATAATATAATCTATATCGAAACGGAAAGAAGATGTATTTATCTCACCTGATTGCAGACTAGCAATAGGTAAAAAGCCAAATAAAAGTTATGAATTTTTATAATGCTTTAAGATGAATACGTACTTTCTATGTATTCATTTTTATATTTAATGGAGGTGTTATTTATCGCAAATGTTAGGGAAAACCCTATAAATGAACAAATTAGATGTAGGAAATGATGGTTATTGGTCCAAATGGAGAACAACTTGGTATTAAAAGTAAGCAAGATGCTCTTACACTTGCAGGTTATGCTGGTTTTGATTTAGTTTTAATGAGTGAAGGTGCTAATCCACCAGTATGTAAAATTATGGATTACAATAAATTCAAATATGAAAAAAAGAAAAAAATTAAAGAAACTCAAAAGAAACAAAGAGAAACAATGATAGATACTAAAGAATTTAGATTATCTGTTACTATTGATAAGCATGACTTTGATACAAGAGTAAAAAATGCAAGAAAGAATCTTGAAAAAGGATCAAAAGTAAAAGCAAGTATTAGATTTAAAGGCCGTCAAATTGCACACCCTGAACTTGCAAAAGAAGTTTTGGATAAGTTTGCTTTGGCATTAGAAGATATTGCTGAAGTTGAAATTGTCCCAAAAATTGAAGGTAGAAGTATGTTTATGCAATTAACACCTAAAAAATAGAAGGAGGAACCAATTATGGCAAAAGTTAAGAAAAATAAAATGAAAACTCATAAAGGAACTGCAAAAGTATTTAAAATGAGACAAAGCGGTTCAATTAAAATTACTAGTCAAGGAATTAATCACAATACTGGTAAAAATAGTTCAAAAAGAAGTAGACAAAAAAGAAAAGGTAGCGAATTAAGTAAATCAGACTATAAACGCGTAAAATCAATATTAGGATAGGAGAGATGTAGAAATGGCAAGAGTTAAAGGTGGCACAGTAGCACGTGCTAGAAGAAAAAAAGTATTAAAACAAGCTAAAGGTTACTTTGGTAGTAAACATAGATTATTTAAAACTGCTCATGAACAAGTGATGCATTCAGGTCAATATGCATTCAGAGACAGAAGACAAAATAAGAGAAATTTCAGAAAATTATGGATTACAAGAATAAATGCTGCTTGTAGAGAAAATGAAATTAGTTATTCTAAATTTATTAATGGTTTATCATTAGCAGGAGTTGAAGTAAATAGAAAGATGCTTTCTGAAATTGCAATTGCTAGTCCTAGTGATTTTAGTGAATTAGTTAAAGTTGCAAAAGATGCTTTAGAAGGAAAAAAATATACTCCTAAAAAAGTAGCTACAAAAAAGGAAGCAAAAACTGAAGAAGTAAAAGAAGTTAAGGAAACTAAAAAAACAGCTGCTAAAACTACTAAAAAAGTAGAGGATAAAGAAGAAAAACCAGTTAAAAAAACTACTACAAAGAAAACTACTACTAAAAAAGAAGAAAAATAATAAAAAACATCTAGAAAGATGTTTTTTTTTGTGGTAAAATGTTAATAGAGGGTGGTAAGAAGTGGACTACAATATTAAGATTGATGCTTTTGAAGGACCATTAGATTTACTATTACATTTAATTAAGGAAAAGAATGTAGATATATATGATATTTCAATTGAAGAAATTACTAAAAGTTATTTAGATTATATTAATAAAATGGAAGAATTAAATATAAATATTGCTTCAAGTTATTTAGTTATGGCAGCAGAGCTTATGGAAATTAAATCTAAATCATTACTTCCTAAGGTAGAAAATGAAGAAGATAATGAGGAAGAAGAAGTAAGTAGAGAAAATTTAATTAATAAATTAGTAGAGTATAAAAAATATAAAGAGATGACTGAGGTATTTAAAGAATTAGAGATAAATAGAAATAATATATATATTAAACCACCAGAAAATATTAACAATTATGTTAATAATGAAATATATAATGAAGAAATTGAAATAGATAAATTAGTAGAGGCTATGAAAAATTTCTTAAATAGGAAGGAGTTAGAAAAACCTCTTAAGACTAAAATTACTAATAAAGAATATAGTGTTAAGGAAAGAAAGAATAGTATAAGAAATATAATTAGAAATAAAAAAAGAGTAGAATTTACAGAATTATTTGAAGAATATAACAAAAGTTATATTGCGGTAACATTCTTATCAGTTTTGGAATTAGCGAAAGAACATGAACTTAAAATTAGTCAGGATAAAAATTTTGATAATATATTTATAGAGGGAGCAAGTTAATGAAAGCAGTTTTGGAAGGATTATTGTATGTTCAAGGTGATTTAGGTCTTACTATTGAACAAGTTATGGATATACTTAATATAAGTAGTGATGAAGCGAAGAATTTAGTATATGAATTAAAAAGTTCTTATGAAAGTCCTGATAGAGGTCTTAGAATAAATTTTTTAGGAAATACTTTTAAATTAACTACTAAGGAAGAACATAAAGAATATTATCAAAAATTAATTACTGATTCTAAAACACAAGTTTTAACTAATTCTGCATTAGAAGTTCTTGCTATTATTGCATATAATGAACCTATTACAAGAATTGAAATAGATAAATTAAGAGGAATAGATTCAGCTTATTTAGTAAGAAGATTATTAGCAAAAGGATTAATTAAAGAATGTGGAAAGAGTGATTTTCCTGGTAAACCAACTTTATATAAAACTACTGATGAGTTTTTAGATTGTTTTGGTTTATCTAGTAAAGATGATTTACCTAAAATAGAAGTGAATTCTAATGAAGAAAATGATGAAACAGACTTATTTAAGTCAAAATATGTAGAAAAGGAGTGAATTAAAGATGTATGATTATACTTATTATGGGGATTATGATAGCACAAGTTTAGGAGGTTTTGCAGCATTGGGCGGAGGATTTTTCCTTGTAGGAACAATATTATCAATTTTAATTATTGTATCTATGTGGAAGATATTTAAGAAAGCAGGTAAACAAGGTTGGGAATCAATTGTACCTATTTACAATGTTATTGTTATGCTTGAAATATCAGGGTTACCAATGTGGTATTTAGTCTTATACATAATACCAATTGTTAATATATATGCAATGTTTAAAACTTACATTGAACTTGCTAAGAAATTTGGAAAAGGTGCAGGATTTGGAGTATTAACCGTATTTGTTCCAATTGTAGGTTTTCCTGTTTTAGCATTTAGTAAATGCAATTATGAAGGAGTAACAAATAGTTCAAATGGTAATGCAAGTAATAATAATGTTAATAACAATATACCAAATAATAATGTTATGAATAATGTTAATCCAGTTGATAATACTAATGTTCAAGATGTTAATAATATGGTTAATGATGTTAATCAAATGAATAATGTTAATATTATGAATACTAATGTTGAACAAGTAAATAATAATACAATGAATAATGTAAATAATGATGTTAATAGTTTTAATTCAATGAGTGATATACAAACTGTAAATCAAAATACTGAACAAACTGTAAATAATGTTAATCAAACTATGGAACAAGGTATGAATAATATGCAAGCTAATACTGATATTAATGGTATAGTTAGTGTTACACCAGTTATGCCTGAAACTAATAATGTTAATACTAATACAAATACAGATACTAATAGTGGTGTAAATAATAATCAAAATAATAACATAAATATGTTTCAATAATATGGAGGGAGATCATGAATATAATAGACATAATTGATAAGAAGAGAAAAAAAGAAGAATTAACTGATGAAGAAATAAAATATGTAGTTAATAATTTCGTTGATGGTAATATTAAAGATTATCAAATGAGTAGTTTACTTATGGCTATTACTATTAATGATATGACCGATAATGAAGTTTATAGTTTAACAAAATATATGTTAGATAGTGGAAATAGAATAGATTTAAGTATGTTTAAACATGTATGTGATAAGCATTCAACTGGTGGAGTTGGTGATAAAACTACTATGATTATTGCACCAATTGTGTCTTCATGTGGTGTATGTGTTGCTAAAATGAGTGGTCGAGGTTTAGGATATACTGGTGGAACAATTGATAAATTAGAATCTATTCCAGGATTTAATGTTAAGTTAACTAGTGAAGAGTTTATTAAAGAAATTAAAGATATTGGAATGTCTGTAGTTAGTCAAACTGATAATTTAGTAATTGCAGATAAAAAAATATATGCTTTAAGAGATGTAACTGGTACAGTAGAGTCTATTCCCCTTATTGCTAGTTCTATTATGAGTAAGAAAATAGCATGTGGTTCAAAGAATCTTGTTATTGATTTAAAGGTGGGAACTGGTGCATTAATAAAAAATATGACTGATGCTAAGAGACTTGCTAGATTAATGGTTAATATTGGTAATAATCATGGAATTAAAGTAGTATGTTTACTTACTAATATGGATATTCCATTAGGAAATAATATTGGTAATGCTCTTGAAGTAGAAGAAGCAATGGAAATACTTAAGAATAATAAAAAAGGTCATTTATATGATTTATGTGTTGCGTTATCTAGTCATATGGTTAGTTTAGGTCTTAATATTAGTTATGAAGAAGCAGAAAATAAAGTATTAACTAATTTAAATAATATGAGTGCTTATAATAAATTTTTAGAATTTGTTAATTATCAACATGGTAATATTACTAAGTTACCTAAAGCTAGTTTAAAGTGTGAAATTAAGTCTAAAAAAGAAGGATATTTAACTAATATTGATGCTTTAAAACTTGCTAAGATAAGTTTATCACTTGGTAGTGGTAGGAAAAAAATAGATGATGTTATTGATTATGCAAGTGGTATTGTAGTTAATAAAAATATTAATGATTATGTTAATGTTGGAGATACTATATATACTATATATTCTGATAAAAAAATAGAACATATTGATACATTATGTTATACAATATCTGATAGTATAAATAATAATGATAAACTTATATATGAAATAATTAAATAATTAGAGTAATCTAGTTATTTTTTAATTTTAGTATTTACAAATAAATAAAATATTGCTATACTTATGTTAGAAAAATAAGAAAGATAGGCGATTATATGGTAAATGAATTAGTTCATACTGAAACTATTGATGTAACTTTTGTTAATAAAATATTATCTCATTGTATTAATTATGATTATATTATTAATTATGAATATGAGTATGGAGATAATATTACTTCAAGACTTATTGATTGGTATAGAGAATTAATTTTTGCTGTTAATGGTACTGATGAAAAACAACTTAAAGTTGTGGAAGCATTAGATAAAGGATTATATTTATATTTAAAAGATAATAAGTATAAAAATGAATTTAAAAAATATATTACAATTGAAGATATAACATTAGAAAATAAAAAATCTATTAAAGATTTAATAAAGAAAATAATTGTTTTTACGAGTAAGTATGAACAAAAACAATTGAGAGAAATTGTTAGTACAAAATGGATATAGAAATATGTCTTTTTTTCTTGACTTTTTTTCTTAGGTCTTGTATTATGAATTTACAAGGTGATAAGTATGTATGCAAAGGTAATTATTGAAATAGGTGTTAAAAATGTAGATAAGATGTTTACTTATGTTGTACCAGATAATATGAAAGAAGATATTAAGGTAGGATGTAGAGTAAAAGTTAAATTTGGTAGTATGGTATTAGAAGGTTTTGTTTTAGAATTAACTAATACTATTGATAAAGTAGATTATGAATTAAAAGAAATTATTGAATTAGTAGATAAAATACCTATATTAAATAAAGAAATGTTAGAATTAGGGAAAAAGATACAAGAGATAACTTTATGTAGTTTAATTAGTGCTTATCAAGTAATGTTACCTAAGGCATTAAAGGCTAGTATTAAAACTAATATTAATACTAAGTTGATTAGGTATGCAGTTAGTAATAAAAAAGATATGGAACTTATTACTTATATTGAAAATACTAAGTATGAAAAACAAAGAGAATTTTTAAAGAAATTAATTGTAGAAAAGAAAATTAAAGTTGATAAATTAGAAAGTTATCTTAATACATTAGAAAAAAATGGTTTAATTAAATTTATATATGAAGAAGATTATAGATATAAATTTAATACTAATAATAGTGATACTAGAGTTATTTTAAATAATGAACAAGAAGTTTGTGTTAATAAAGTAACGAATAGTTTTGGTATTAGTAAAACATTTTTATTATATGGTGTTACTGGGTCTGGTAAAACAGAAGTATATATGAATATAATAGAAAAAGCAATTAATAAAGGAATGTCTGCGATTATGTTAGTACCCGAGATTAGTTTAACTCCACAAATTGTAGAAAGATTTACTTTAAGATTTGGAGATAATATAGCAATATTGCATTCTGGATTAAGTGATGCTGAAAAGTATGATGAATATAGAAAAATAACTATGGGTAAAGTTAGAATTGTAGTAGGTGCTAGAAGTGCTATATTTGCACCATTAACTAATATTGGTGTTATTATTATTGATGAAGAACATACTGCAACATATAAACAAGAAAATCATCCAAGATATCATGCTAGGGATATTGCTATTTTAAGAAGTAAATATCATAATTGTCCAATTGTTTTAGGTAGTGCTACACCTTCATTAGAATCTTTTGCTAGGGCAATGAATAAAAATTATGAACTTCTAGTTATGAAAAAAAGAGCTAATAATATGGTATTACCAGATGTTCATATTGTAGATATGAAAGAGGAAATAAAAAGAGGTAATTATACTTTTTCTAAATTATTAATTGATAAAATAAATGAAAAAATAAGTAAAGGTGAACAAGTTATTTTACTTCTTAATCGAAGAGGATATTCACCATTAATTAAATGTAGTAAATGTGGTGAAGTAGAGAAATGTCCTAATTGTGATATTAGTTTAACTTATCATAAATCCAGTGATAGTTTAAGATGTCATTATTGTAATTATACTAAAAAATGTCCAAGTAAATGTATGAAATGTGGAAGCACTGATATTAAAGGAATAGGACTTGGTACTGAAAAATTAGAACAAGAAATAATAGATAAATTTAAGGCTAGAGTTATAAGAATGGATGCTGATACTACAAGTAAAAAAGGTATGCATGAAAAAATAATTAAAGAATTTGGTTTAGGTAAATATGATATTTTACTTGGTACTCAAATGATAGCAAAAGGACTTGATTTTCCTAAAGTTACATTAGTTGGAGTAATAAATGCTGATATGAGTTTATGTGTACCTGATTTTAGAAGTAGTGAAAGAACATTTCAATTATTATCACAAGTTTCAGGTAGAGCAGGTAGAGGTAAATATCCTGGTGAAGTAATTATTCAAACATTTAATCCTGAACATTATAGTATTAGATATGCTAAAAATCATGATTATTTAAATTTTTATAAAGAAGAAATGGCTATTAGAAAGCAACTTAATTATTCACCATATTATTTTATTACTTTAGTTAGAATTAGTTGTAAGGACTATGAAGAAGGATTTAAACATGCGAATAAGATAAAAGATTATTTAGAAAAAAATTTAAGTAGTGATACTATATTATTAGGTCCTACAATGGCTAGTATGTTTAAGATTAATAATATTTATAATTATCAATGTATTATTAAATATAAAAAAGATTTAAAGCTAAAAGATACTTTAATTAATATTGATAATATATATAAAACTAATAATAAGGTTAATGTTGAAATTGATGTTGATCCTATTAGATTATAAAATGGAGGATATAATGATAACTTATATATTTAACGGATTTGATATAAAGAAACATTTTGGTAAGAGGGTAAGTGAACTTTTTCAAAAAGATATGAAAAATTATGAAAAAATTGTATTTATACCAGGAGAATTTGATGATATTGATAAAGTAAAAAGATATGTATTAACTGATGTTTCTTGGTTTAAGGAAATTGGTATTGATATAAAAAAGGTTGATATTTTAACTTCAAGTATGACTAAAGATGATATGATAAATGCAATTAATAATACAGATATTATCTTTATAATGGGTGGAGATACTAGAAAACAAAATATATTTTTAGATAAATATAATTTAAAAGAAATAATAAAGAATTTTAAAAAGGTAGTAATAGGTATTAGTGCAGGTGCAATTAATTTAGGTAGTATTTCACTATGTTCAAAGGATTTACTTGATGGTGTAGAAGAAACTACTATCTATAATGGTATAGGTAGAATAAATTATACTATTGAACCTCATTTTGATATAAATAATCTTAGTTTACTTAATGAAGAATTATATCCACTATCTAATAATATTAAAATATATGGTTTACCTAATGATACTGGTATTAGAATAGTTGATGATAATTATACTATTATCGAGGGAGATTATTATTTAATTCATAATAAAAAAGTAAAGAATTTATAGATTAATACTCTTGTAAAGGTACTTGGAATTTTTTGTTAATTTTGTTATAATATATATAGTTTGAAGGTGAAGTACATGAAATTAAGTGAAGTAGATAGAAGTAAACTTGCTCCGATGATGAAGCATTATGTAGAAATGAAAGATAATTATAAAGATGTTTTGTTATTTTATAGATTAGGAGATTTTTATGAAATGTTTTTTGAAGATGCAGTTACTGTATCTCATGAATTAGAATTAACATTAACAGGTAGAGCAGCAGGACTTGAAGAGAGAGTTCCTATGTGTGGAGTACCATATCATGCGGTTAATGTTTATATAGATAAATTAATTAAAAAAGGATATAAAGTTGCTATATGTGAACAAATGGAAGATCCTAAAACTGCTAAAGGAATTGTAAAAAGAGATATTACTGAGGTAATTAGTTCTGGTACTGTTATAAGTGAAAGTAGTTTAAATGAAAAAGAAAATAATTTTATTGGTAATATTTATGATTTTGATTATATGTATGTAATAAGTTATTCTGATATTACTACTGGTGAATATTATATTGAAAAATTGGATCATGATAAAGATAAAGTTTTAAGTGAAGTAATTTCTTTGGGATTAAAAGAAGTTATTTGTAATTCTAAGTTAGATCCTTATATTATTAATATTTTAAAAAGTCAATATAAACTTACTGTTACTATTACTGATAAATTATATGAACTTGATAATTATAGTTATTTATATAATAATTTTGATGTTAATTATCAAATTGCTATTAAACATTTATTATATTATTTAGTAGTAGAACAACGAAGAAATTTATCTCATATTAGACTTGTTATTGAAAAAAAACAAGATAATTATTTAAAGATGGATGTTCATACTAAAAGGAATCTTGAATTAACTGAAAGTTTAAGATTAAAGGAAAGACAATATTCTTTATTATGGCTTATGGATAATACTAAAACTGCGATGGGTGGTAGAAAGTTAAAACAATGGATAGAAAATCCTATTATTGATAAAGATATATTAAATCAAAGATATGATATTATAGATAAATTATTAAATGAATTTTTACTTAGTGATGAACTTAGAAAATATTTATATGAGGTATATGACTTAGAAAGATTATGTGGTAGAATATCATTGGGTAATGCTAATGCTAGGGATTTAGTACAACTTAAAAATTCTTTGAGAGTTTTACCAAATATAAAGGAAATATTAACTAAAATTAATTTCTATAAACAAATAGAAACATTGGATAGTTTATATGAATTATTAAATAATAGTTTAAATGAAACTCCACCGGTAGGATTAAAAGAAGGTTATTTAATTAAAGATGGTTATAATAGTGAATTAGAAGAATTAAAAAGTCTAAGAAGTGGTGGTAAGGACTTTATATCTAAATTTGAACTTGAAGAAAAAGAAAGAACTGGTATAAAAAATTTAAAGATAGGATTTAATAAAGTATTTGGTTATTTTATTGAAGTATCTAAAAGTAATTTAAATTTAATTACTCCAGAAATGGGATATATTAGAAAACAAACTATTGCTAATGGCGAAAGATTTATAACACCATTACTTAAAGAAAAAGAAGATTTAATTTTAACTAGTGAAGAAAAAATTATTGAACTTGAGTATAATTTATTTATTGAAATAAGAGATAAAGTAAAAGAATATATACCTAATTTACAAGAAATAAGTAAGGTTATAAGTGAGATTGATGTTATTCAAAGTTTTGCATTTATTAGTGAAAAATATAATTATGTTAGACCTAAATTAAATAATAAACATGAAATAAAAGTAATTGATTCAAGACATCCAGTTGTAGAAAAAGTTATAAAAGATTCTTATGTAGAAAATGATATTATAATGGATAAGAATACTAATATACTTCTTATTACAGGTCCTAATATGGCAGGTAAATCAACATATATGAGACAACTTGGTATTATTACTATAATGGCTCAGATCGGTTGCTTTGTTCCTGCGAAAGAGGCTAATTTGCCTATATTTGATAAGATATTTACTAGAATTGGTGCAAGTGATGACTTGGTAAGTGGAGAATCTACTTTTATGGTTGAAATGATTGAGGCTTCTAATGCAATAAAAAATGCTACAGAAAATAGTTTAATATTATTTGATGAATTAGGTAGAGGTACTGCAACATTTGATGGAATGAGTTTAGCACAAGCAATACTTGAATATATTCATGATCATATTGGTTGTAAGACTTTATTTTCTACACATTATCATGAATTAACTGATTTAGAGAAAAATCTTAAAAAACTTAAAAATAAACATGTTTCAGCAGAAGAAAAAGATGGCAATATAATATTTTTACATAAAGTAAAAGATGGTAGTGTTGATAAGAGTTATGGTATAAATGTTGCTAAATTAGCAGGATTACCTAATGAAGTTATTACAAGGGCAGATGATATATTAAAGATATATGAAAATAAAGAAAAGAAAAGAGACATTACTATTCAAACTACTTTACCATTAAATTTTGAAGAACCAAAAGATGAATTAAAAGAGAAGTTAAAGAGTATTAATATTTTAGAATTGACTCCACTTGAAGCTTTAAATAAATTAAATGAACTTAAAGAAAGTATTAAATAGTATTTTCTTTTTCTTTATAATTTGGTATAATTTTATTATGTTATGATGTTTAAGGAAGTGAAATAATGATAAAAGGTAAACCATTTGTTAAATGGGCTGGAGGTAAAAGACAAGTAATTAATGAATTATTAAAATATGTACCTGATGAATTTGATACATATTATGAACCTTTTGTAGGAGGAGGAGCTTTACTTTTTGAACTTTCACCAAAAAAAGCAGTAATTAATGATTCAAATGAAGAATTAATGAATGTATATAATGTTTTATGTAATGAAGAAAAATTTAAGAAAATGTGTAATTTATTAAATAGTTATGAAACTAAACATAGTGAAGAATTCTATTATAATATTAGAAATAAAGATAGGAGTAAAACAGCTTTTAATAGATTATCTGATTATACTAGGGCTGCTAGAACTATATATTTAAATAAGGCTTGTTTTAATGGTCTTTATAGGGTAAATAGTAAAAATGAATTTAATGTACCTTTTGGTAAAAAAACACATGTAAATACTTATGAAGGTAGTAATTTAATAACTGTAAGTAATTATTTAACAATGAATGATGTTAAGATATTAAGTGTTGATTTTGAAGAAGCAGTTAAGGATGCTAAAAAGGGAGATTTTGTATATTTTGATCCTCCATATGACTCTGACACTAAATCATTTACTAGTTATACTGAAACGGGATTTGATAAAAGTGAACAAACTAGATTAGCAAGAGTATTTAAGGAATTAGATAAAAAAGGTGTATATGTTATGTTATCTAATCATAGTACTATTTTAGTTAATGAACTATATAAAGGTTATCATATTTATACAATTGAGGCTAAAAGAAATATTAACGCTAATGGTAAAAAAAGAGGTAAGGTTGAAGAATTAATAATAACTAATTATGAAAATATTAGAGGATTTGATATAAATTAAGGAGAGTTTTAATATGAAAGAAAAAACACCTGATTGGTTAAAATTGGATAATGCGGGAACTATATATCCTTCAACTTTATCAAGAAAATATGCTGCAATGTTTCGTGTTACTATGAGTTTAAATGATAAAATTGATTGTGATATATTGCAAATAGCTTTAAACAATGTAATAAATCGATTTCCTTCTTTTAAATATAAATTAAAACAAGGACTTTTTTGGTGTTATTTTAAACGAATAAATGAAAATCCATTAATAGAAAAAGATTATAATAATCCTATGTTAAGAATTAAATTTAAAAACCATAGAAATTATTTATTTAGAGTTAGGTATTACGAAAATAGAATATCAGTTGAATTCTTTCATGCATTGACTGATGGTACTGGTGCGATTAAATTTTTATCAACATTAGTGGGAGAGTATATTAAATTAAAATATAAGATTAATATAACATATAATAATTATGTTTTAAATCCAAAAGATAAAGTAACTAATGATGAATATAATGATGATTTTAAAAAATATGCAAGAGGAATAGGTAAATTACTCCATGAAAAACCTGCATATCATTATAAAGGAACACTAATTAATGATGATGAACTAAATGTTATTACTGGTATAATAAATATAGAGGATTTAAAAAAAATTACAAAGAAATATAATTGTACTATTACTTGTTTGATTGCGTCTTTACATATTTTAGCTATTCAAGAGTTATATAATATGGATAGTAAAAAAAATAATAAACAAATAAAAGTATCTATTCCAGTTAATTTAAGAAATTATTATGAAAGTAAAACTATGAGAAATTTTTCTTCTTATATAAATATTGGGATAAAACCAATATATGGTAATTATTCTTTAGAAGAAATAATAAAAATAATAAAAAATTCTATGGAACTTAATTTAACAGAAAAGGTTTTAAATTCTAAGATAAGTGCTAATGTAAAAATAACTAGAAATTATTTTATTAGATTATTGCCTATGTTTATAAAAAAATATATAATGTCATTTACTGAAAAAATGATGGGTGATAGATATTGTTCTTGTACTTTATCTAATTTGGGTAATATTGATTTACCTAAAGAAGTTAGTAAGTATGTTTTAGAAGTAGGATTTTTAATTGGTAAATCTAGAGGGAAACCTTCTTCTTCGGCAATGATAGGTTATAATGGTAATGTATATTTAACTATAACAAGAAAAATAAAAGAAGCAGATTTTGAAAGAATATTATTTACTAATTTAATTAAAATGGGTGTACCTGTTTTAATAGAAAGTAATCGGAGGTTATAATGAGTTATTGTGTTAATTGTGGTGTTAAATTAAAACAATCTGAAAAGGTTTGCCCTTTATGTAATACAATGGTAATAAATCCTAATAATTTAAATAATGATTTTATTCCTGTATATAGTCAAGTAGTAGAAAAGCATAAAGAAATAAATAAAAAATTTTTATGTGAATTAATAACAACAGTTTTATTATGTGCTACTATTATTACTGTTTTATGTGATATAGTATTTACTGGAGATATTACATGGAGTATTTATGTAATTGTTTCTAGTTTGTCATTAAATTCTAAACTATCATTTATTTTATTTAAAAATAAATTTATACCATTGTTTATTGATTTACTTACTACTGAAACATTAATTTTTGTAATTGCATATTTAAATAATGGATTACATTGGTTTTTATATTTAGTTTGTCCTTTTATATTTATAATATGGATATATATTGTATTATGTGTGTTTGTATTAGAAAAAAAGAAGTATAATTTATTAAGAAGATTTTCTATTGCATTTTCGTTTATTTCTATAATACTTTTAATAATTGAAGCATGTATAGATATGTTTAAATATGAAAAAGTTGTTATAAATTGGTCTATATATGCTATTTTACCTATTACAATTATTGGTTTAATTTTATATATTATTTCTTTTAATAGAAAATTAATTAATGAAATAAAACAAAGAATATTTATTTAAAGTATAATTTATAAGATTAGACTTTAACACTATCAATATCTTTAAATAATTCATATTATAAAACAGATAGGGGGATTAAAAATGTTTTGTAACAATGATAATTTAAGACAAATGCCTTTGGATAATGATATTGATATCAATATTATTAATCAAAATGTTAATACTAATACAAACACAAATACTAATGTAATGGATAATAATATGGGAGGTAGTTCAATGGGAATGATGTCTAGTCCTATTATTGAAACTCCAAGAGAAAGATGTGTTTATAGAAATATTTATCATGAAGTACCACATGTTTGTCCAATAAATACTAAGATTATCAATAACCATATTTATAGACATACTTATCAACCAAGATATACTTGCAGTGAAGAGAATGTTGTTAGTAATGTACAATGTGGAAGTTGTTGTAATTTTAGGTAGATAAAAGCATCATATGGTGCTTTTATTTTGTATAAAAAATATTGACAAATAGCATAATATTTTATATAATGAATATAGTTGAATAAATACTCAACTATGGAGGTTAATATGTCTAAGAATGAATTTATATGTGATTGTAATATTATACATGAAGATATGGTAAAAGATGTAATTAAAGATATGCCTGATAATTTTATATTTAATAATTTAGCAGATTTATTTAAATTAATCGGTGATACTACAAGATGTAAGATATTATTTGCTTTAGATAAAAGAAAATTGTGTGTATGTGATATTGCTAATGTACTTAATATGACTAAGTCTGCAGTATCTCATCAACTTGCTACTTTAAGAAGAAGTGGTGTAGTAAAATGTGAAAAAATAGGTAAAGAAGTATATTATACTTTGGATGATGAACATATAGTTAAATTATTTGAAGTAGGATTAGAACATATTAATCATAAAAGATAGAAAGAAGGATATTTATGAATAGTTATAAGTTAAAAATTGTTGGATTAGATTGTGCTAATTGTGCATTAGAGTTAGAAAGAAACTTAAATAAAATTGATATTATTAGTAATGTTAGTGTTAACTTTATGACACAAAAAATAAATTTTGAATGTATGGAAAGTGATTATAATAATGCTGTTAATATGATTAATAAAACTGTTAGTAATAATGAACCTGATGCTAGTATAGAGGAATTATAATGAATAAGAAGATGAAAGAAAAATTATATAGAATAATATGGTCTAGTATTTTACTAATTATTGCAGTAATACTTAAAAATGTTAATAATATTGTTAGTATTATATTATTTGGTGTATCTTATTTAGTAATAGGTTATGATATACTTTTAAAAGCAATAAAAAATATTAAAAGAGGTAGAATATTTGATGAAAATTTTCTTATGGCATTTGCTACCATTGGTGCGATATGTATTAATGAACTTGCTGAAGCTGTAACTGTTATGTTGTTTTATCAAATTGGTGAATTATTTCAAGATTATGCTGTTAATAAATCGAGAAAGTCAATTATAGAGTTAATGGATATTAGGCCTGATTATGCTAATGTTATTAGGGAAGATAAACATATTAAAATTAATCCTACTTTAGTTAAAGTTGGTGAAATAATTTTAGTTAAACCTGGAGAAAAAATACCTCTTGATGGAATAGTGGTTGAAGGAACTTCAATGTTAAATACTCTTGCTTTAACTGGTGAATCAGTTCCAAGAAGAGTTAGTGTTAATGACGAAGTATTAAGTGGATGTATAAATAATGATGGTATACTTAAAATTAAAGTTACTAAAAACTTTAATAATTCTACGGTTAGTAAAATATTAGATTTAGTAGAAAATGCTAGTAGTAGAAAATCTAATTCAGAAAATTTTATTTCTAAGTTTGCTAAATATTATACTCCGACAGTAGTAATAATTGCAGTAATATTAGCAATATTTCCATCGTTAATATTAAATCAAAGTTTTAGTATATGGATATATAGAGCATTATCATTTTTAGTAGTTTCTTGTCCTTGTGCTTTAGTTGTTTCTATTCCTTTAAGTTTTTTTGCTGGACTTGGATCTTCTAGTCAAATTGGTGTATTAGTAAAAGGAAGTAATTATTTAGAAGCTTTAAGTAATGTAAATGTTATTGTATGTGATAAAACAGGTACTTTAACTGAAGGGGTATTTGAAGTCCAAGAAATAAGCCCGGTAGATATATCAAAAGATGAGTTATTAAAGTATGCTACTTATGCTGAAAGTTTTTCTAATCATCCAATATCTTTATCTTTAAAGAATAGTTATGATAAAAAAATTAATACTAAGAAAATTACTGATACTAAAGAAATATCTGGTAAAGGTGTATATGCTAAAATAGAAGGTAAAGATATTTTAGTAGGTAATGAAAAATTAATGAATGAATATAAAATTAAATTTAAAAAGAGTAGTTTTATTGGTACAATTATATATGTTGCAATTGACAATAAATATTCTGGATATATTGGTATATCTGATAAAATTAAAGATGATTCTTATAAAGCAATAAAATTATTTAAAATTAATAATATAAATAAAATTATTATGTTAACTGGTGATAAAGATGAAATAAGTAAAAATGTTTATAATGAATTAAAACTTGATGGTTATTATTCAGAGTTATTACCACAAGATAAAGTTAAAATTGTTGAAGATTTAATAAAAGAAAAAAGTAATGAAGATAAATTATTATTTATTGGAGATGGAATAAATGATGCTCCAGTACTTGCATTATCTGATATTGGTGTAGCAATGGGAGGAATTGGAAGTGATGCTGCTATTGAAGCTGCAGATGTTGTTATTATGACTGACGAAATATCAAAAATTGCTGATGCTATAGACATATCTAAGAAAACTATGAAAATAGTAAAAGAAAATATTTTATTTGCTATAAGTGTTAAGATTATTGTATTAATATTATCTATGTTAGGTATTGTTACAATGTGGTCAGCAGTATTTTCTGATGTTGGAGTATCTGTGCTTGCTATTCTTAATGCTCTTAGAATTTTAAAAAAATAGTATCTTTTGATACTTTTTTTGTAGACTTTTTATTCTATTTATTTTATAATAAATATTAATTACAAAAGGTATAAAAAGGTATTATGGGGGAATTATGTATAAGAAGTTATTTAAAATATTAATACTATTAATTTTATTTATACCTAATAATGTATATGGAGTTACTATTAATGATTTAGAAGAAAAATTAAGATATTTAGAAAGTTTAAATAGTAATAAATTATCTAGTAGTGAATTATCTAATTTAACTTATGAAATAATGGATATTGATATAATAAAAAATGATATTAAAAATAAAATTAAAGAAAAAGAAGAATTAATTAATAGTTATCAAGATTTATTAGAACAAAAGAAATTAGAAACAAATGAATATTTAAAATTTTTACAATTATCAGGATTATCTAATGCTTATTTAGAATATATATTTGACTCAAATACTGTTACTGAATTTATTTATAAATATGGTATTATTAATCAATTAAGTGAATATAATAGTAATTTAATTAATGATACACTAGAATTAATTGATAAGTTAAATAATGATACACAAGAATTAGTTAATAAGTATGATGAATTAGATAAACAACGTAAATTATATATAGAAAAATATAATATTTATAGAGTAAATAATAATAATATTGAAGGTGCTAGTATTGAAGAAGATATTTTAAGTCTAAAAGAAAAAATAAAATATTATAAAAGTATTGGATGTGGATTATATCAAGATATTAATTCATGTGAAAATATTCCTTTAACTTCTTTATGGTATTATCCATTGGAAAAGGGATGTGTTACTAGCGATTTTACTGGTAATAAAGTAAGAAGTGATTATGAAGAACTTGGCGGGCATTATGGAATAGATTTAGACTGTGGAAGTGAAGGAGATAATGTTTATGCTGCTTCAAAAGGAGTAGTGGCATTACTTGCTAAATATAGATGTGGAGGTAATACCATTTATATTTATCATAATGTAAATGGTAAAAAGTATACTACTGTTTATATGCATTTGCTTGAAATAAAAGTTAAATTAGGACAAGTTGTAGATGAAAATACTATTATTGGTTTAATGGGAGGAAAAAGTACCTCAACATTATTTGGTGGTTATGATAGATGTAGTAAAGGGGAACATTTACATTTTGGAGTAAGTGAAGGATATTATATATCTACTGATGAATTTAATGATAATGCCATTGATGCAAGAAATATATTAAAATTTCCGGTAGTTTATTATGATAGTAAAGAATTCTTTTATAGATAAATATTACTTTTTTAAGTAATATTTTTTTATTTATTTTTATAATACAAGTGTATGATTTTCCTATAAAGTGCTTGACAAAAGAATAATTTAATGTATAATAGTAAGTCAACAGTGAGGAGAGTATTTGACTTTTTTCGCTTGGAATGGGGGAAAGGAAATGAAAAAAATGAAAAAAGTAAGCAATAAATTTGCTAAAATTTTCTTACTTATTGCTATCATTATATCTGATTTAGCAAGTCCAATTAAAGTTTTTGCAGATACTTTATCTAATGAAACTGAACCATCAGTTGGTGCAATCAGATTAGATGGTAAAATAAGTGAAACTGGAAGTGTTACTGTAACAGAAGGTTCATTAGAACATGAAGGTGATGTTCAGATAACAAAGACAGTTACTACATTAAATGCTGCAGAAGGTAAATACAATGTAACATTTAAAATAAAAGGAAAGGATAAAGAAAATACTTCATTAAATCCAATTTATGCCGTAGTAGTATTTGATAAATCTGGTAGTATGGAGAATTATACTAAAGAAGTTTGTGTTAAATACAATCAATGGGGAAAATGTATAAGAAAAGAAAATGTTGAAGTAAAGAAATGGGACAATGCTGTTAAAGGTGCAAAAGATTTTGCTAGTTCACTTAATAAAAGTTTAAATAGTGGTGAAACTAAATATGCTAATATTGCATTAGTACAATTTTCAGGTTCAGAAGGTACATGGGTACCAGGACTATTTGGAGGCTATTATAGAGATACTGCTTGGAATGATGCTAGTGTTGAAAGAGGATTTGCTACTGCTGATTTTTCTGATGTTAATTTTGGTAGTGCTGATGGTGGTACTAACCTAGGCGAAGGATTAAACAAAGCATTAGGATTATTTACTGATAATTCTAATCCACTTCCAGAAGGCGCTAAAAAATATGTTGTTGTAATTGGTGATGGAAGACCAACATATTATTCAGATGCAAATGGTATGACACAAGGTGAAGGTAGTTCAGATTCTGATGGTTCGAGTGAAGAATATGCTAGTAAAAAAGCCACTGCTTTAAAAAATGCTGGTGTTGAAATATTCTCTATTGGTTATGATATTGCAAATGATGCAGAGGCTCAAAGAATATTAAGAGAAATTGCATCAGAAGATGTAGTAAATGAAGAAACTGGTGAAGTAAAAGTTAAACACTCAGTTTTAGCAGGTGATGCTGATGTTGCAGCAATATTTGCAGATTTAGCAAAAACTATATCTAAATCAAGCGCAGGAACTAATGCTACAGTTACTGATAATGTTGGAGGTAAATTTAATGTTGTTGATAAAGATGGTAAAGTAATGACTAGTGATGTTTTAACTGAAATTACTGAAGATGAAACTACTATCTTATCATTTGATATTCAAATTAATCCTGATACTGAAACTGGATGGCATAAAACTAATGAAGGTTTTAATTTAGTTTATACTGATTCTAATAATGAAGCAAAAATAATATCTTCAACTAAGGATCCAGAGGTATATTGGAAACAAACTGAATATAATTATGTAGTAAATTATTATAAAGATGAAATTACTAATAAAAATGATAGTAACTATTTAGGTAGTGAAACTTATAAAGCAGTTAAAGGTACTGAAATAACTGAAAATAATGTAGATAAATCTTTATATATGCCTACTGGTTATGAATATAATAAAATTGAGTTTGGTAATAATGGAGAAACAAGTATTGTTATTACTAATGATGGTACTCATAATGAAATAAATGTGTTATATACAATTAAAAAATTTAGTTATAGAGTAGAATATTACAAAGATAATATTTTATTTGATAGTAAATTAGAAAGTAATATTCCATATAATACAACTGTTGATTCCACTAAATATTATCTAAGTGAAGAAAATATTCCAACTGGATATATCTTAGATACTGATAAGAGTGATAATACTACATATACTATAACAGATAATAATATTGTAATAAAAATATACTATAAGAAAAATATATATGCTTATACAGTAAATTATTATTTTAATGATGTTTATGATAATACATTTACTAAAACAAATGAAGCATTATATGGTGATAAGTTATATGCTAGAGATTTTAATTTATCTATTGAAGAACTTATTAATAAAGGAAGAGGAGATTACTTCTTAAATCCAAATAGACCTTATAATCCAGATGAAATTACAATTGAAGTAGATAAAAATAATAATGTTATTAATGTATATTATGTTAATACACACTTAGTAAATAATAGTGAAAAAATTACTAAGACTGCTGATACTTTAAATAATAAGATTACAAGTTCTAATCAAGTAGTTAATTATGAAGTTAACTATAAAGCAACAATTAAAAATGTTAATAAAGGTTCTGTAATAGAAACTAAAATTATAGATACATTACCTTATGAAATAGATTTAAGTAAATCTAATTTAACATATAATGGTAATACTGGTATTTATGATAAAGATTCTAAAACTGTTACATGGACATTTACTACTACATCTGATAAATATTATGATGAATATATAGTTAATAAAACTATTAAATATCAAGTAGTATATACAAACTTTGAAGAAGTATCTTCAAAAGAAGACAATACTTTAACAAACACTGTAATAGGTATAACTAGCGTTAATAATAGTAGTTTATCTAATGGTGTTACTGCTGAAGCAACAGTTTTAGTAGAAGTTAAAGGTAAATTAATAGTTAAATATCTTGAAAAAGATACAAATAAAGAATTATTAAATGAAAAAATAAGTATTGATAAAGTTGGTACAAATTATAGTACTAATGCTGAAGAAATATTTGGTTATAACTATGATAGTGTTAACGGTAATGAAAATGGTAAATATAGTGTTAATGATACTACTGTTATATATTATTATACTAAAAATAATGGTGAAATAACTGAAATAGAAACAGTAAAAGAAGGACCAGATAAAGTATCTAGTATTAATGGTACATTTAACTATACTTTAAAAGGTAGTGCAATAGTAAGAGATTATGTTGGAAAAGCTACATTAAAAGTAGTAGATACACTTCCATATAAAATAGATGAAAATAATAGTAAATTAGATAATATGTGTTCTTATGATGGTAATTATACAATTACTTGTACAAAAGAATATAATATTAAAGATACTGATTATATCGATGGAGAATATAAAATAAATGAAGAATTTAATTTAGAATTAATATTTATTGGTATTGATAAAGATACTATTGTAAATAAAGCAAAAACTATCATTGATTTAGATGGAAATAATAATCCAAGTGAAGAAACAGAAAAAGAAACTGAAATAGAAAAGGGAAGTTTAAAAGTAATTTATAAAACTACTGATAATGTAGTATTAAAAGAATTATCTGAAACTACTGAACTTGCTGGAACTAAATATAGTACAGTTAAAGAATCTTTCTATGGATATACATTTAAAGAAAATAAAGGTGCTAGTGTAAGTGGTGAATATGTTGCTAATAATACATTAGTAGTATACTATATTTATACTAAGAATAATGGTGAAGTTACTGAAAATAAAGTAACTAAGGTTCAAAATAATCAAATAATTGATATTAATTCAGAATATAATTATGTATTAAGTTATAATGGTAAAGTTAAAGATTATGTAGGAGAAGCTACATTAGAATTAATTGATACTCTACCTTATAATGCAGAAATTATTTCAATGGATAACAGATGTAATATTAATGGTAAAACTATTATTTGCAGTGATACTTATAATATTACTGAAAATAATAATACAATTAATGCAAACTTTGAAATTAAATTAAGATATACAAATGTTGGAGCAGAAGTTATAAATAAAGTTCAATCTAAATTAACTTATGGCTCAAACAATGTAACTGATAATGATGAAGTTAAAGATGTAATTTTTAATGGTACAGTTATTGCTACTTACAAAACAGAGACTGGCGAAGAATTACATGAAAATATTACTACAACTGGTTTAGCAGGAACTGATTATGTAATTAATGAATTAGAATTTATTGGTTATACATTAAAGAGTGTTACTGGTGCAGATGAAGCAGGTAAATATGTAGGAAAAGAAACATTATATGTTAACTATATTTATACTAAAAATAATGGTGAAATAACTGAAATAGAAACAGTAAAAGAAGGACCAGATAAAGTATCTAGTATTAATGGTACATTTAACTATACTTTAAAAGGTAGTGCAATAGTAAGAGATTATGTTGGAAAAGCTACATTAAAAGTAGTAGATACACTTCCATATAAAATAGATGAAAATAATAGTAAATTAGATAATATGTGTTCTTATGATGGTAATTATACAATTACTTGTACAAAAGAATATAATATTAAAGATACTGATTATATCGATGGAGAATATAAAATAAATGAAGAATTTAATTTAGAATTAATATTTATTGGTATTGATAAAGATACTATTGTAAATAAAGCAAAAACTATCATTGATTTAGATGGAAATAATAATCCAAGTGAAGAAACAGAAAAAGAAACTGAAATAGAAAAGGGAAGTTTAAAAGTAATTTATAAAACTACTGATAATGTAGTATTAAAAGAATTATCTGAAACTACTGAACTTGCTGGAACTAAATATAGTACAGTTAAAGAATCTTTCTATGGATATACATTTAAAGAAAATAAAGGTGCTAGTGTAAGTGGTGAATATGTTGCTAATAATACATTAGTAGTATACTATATTTATACTAAGAATATTGGCGGTTCTGAAGAAGATTTAATTAAAGAAGGTAATTATGAAGTTGAAGGAATTAATAGTGAATTTAATTATACTATTAAATATAATGCAGTAATTACTGACTATGTTGGGGATGCTACTATTACTATTATAGATGAATTACCTTACAAGTTAGATTTAAGTAAATCAGTATTTAATAAAAATGTATGGACTTATGATGAAGAAACATTAACTTTAACATATACTAAGAAATATAATGTTACTGAAAAATTAGTTATTGATTTTAACGAAGAATTAAGTTTATATTATATTGGCATTGATACAAATGAAGTATATAATGGAGTAATATCTAATCTTACATATGGTGAAGTAACTAAAGATAGTGACAATGGAGTATTTACAAAAGTTAATGAAGGTAATGTAGTAGTTAAATATGTTACTGTTAAAGATAATAGTTATGAAAATTTAATTGATGACATTACATTAAATGGACTTGTTGGTACAACATATGTTACTAATGAAAAAACATTTGACAATTATATTTTAGTTGAAACAATTGGAGAAGTTGAAGGAGAATTTGCTTTAGAAGATAAAGAAGTAATTTATGTTTATAAATTAAAAGAATTACCTCCAAAAACTGGTATTATGATTGAATCAAATAATACAAATATATTAAGTTTATTACTAGTAGCAATCATAGGTTTACTAATTAGAAAAATGAAATAAAATATTAAGAGTATTTGAAAAAAGTACTCTTTTTATTTACTTTTAAAGCTTATTGTTTTATAATTATATTAAGGATATAAGGTGGTTATATGAAAAGAAGAAAGAAAAAAAGAAAAGTATTATTATTTTTTATATTATTAATTGTAGTTATTGTATTTAGTTTTATAATAATATTAATTAATAAAAAAAAAGATAAAGTTGATGTTAAGTTAAAAGATAATTTAGATGTATTAGTTAATTCTAATGTTAAGGTAAGTGATTTTATTACTGATATATCTAATGGAAAATTAAAAGATAATGATTTGGTTATTGATACAAGTAATATAGGTAATAAAGTAGTGGAAGTTGTTATTATAAATAATAATAATAAGGAAGTTAATTATAAATTTAATATTAATGTTATAGATAATGAAAAGCCTATTATTAACAGCGATGATAAGATAACTATATATACTAATGATGAAGTTGATTTATTAGATTATGTTACTGTTAGTGATAATTATGATAATGATGTTAAGGTTAAAGTAGAAGGCAGTTATGATAATACTAAGGGTGGTGAATATAAGTTAAGTTATGTTGCTACTGATTCAAGTAATAATGAAACTGTTAAAGAGTTTACTTTGGTAGTAGAGCAACCTAAATATAAAAAGATGCCTGATAAAACTATTAAAACTAGTAAGGGATATACTTTAAAAATTAAAAATGGTGTAGCATATGTTGATGGAGTTTTAATTGCTAATAAAACATATTATTTACCTGAAAATTATAAACCTACTGATTCATATAATTCAAATATTACTGATAATTGTACTACTTGTATAAATAAAGATGTAATGAGTGCTTTTAATGAAATGAAAAGTGATATATCTAGTTTAGGTATGAGTTTAAGAATTGTAAGTGGTTATAGAAGTTATAATACTCAAAAGTATTTATATAATAGTTATGTAAATAGAGATGGTAAGGATGCCGCAGATACATACTCTGCTAGGGCAGGATTTTCAGAACATCAAACTGGATTATGTTTTGATGTTAATTATGCTGGTAGTGCTTTTGATAGTACACCAGAAGCTAAATGGATACATGATAATGCTTATTTATATGGCTTTATTTTAAGATATCCTAAGGGTAAAGAAGACATTACTGGATATATGTATGAATCATGGCATTTAAGATATGTAGGTAAGGATTTAGCCAAAAAATTATATAATGATGGAGATTGGGTCACCTTGGAAGAATACTTTGGAATTACTAGTAAATATGAGGATTAGATAAAATTCTAATCTTTTTTTCTAAAATATAGATGATTTTTTTCTTGTTTTATGATACAATTAATTAGAAGGTAAGGTGTAATTTTAAATGACATTGAATAGTGTATTAACAATATTACAAAAAGTAATAGATATTTCCTTAGTATGGATGTTTGTCTATTTTATATTAAAAAATATTAAAAATAATATGAAAATGGTTCTTTTATTCAAAGGAATTCTAATTATATTTTTAATTAAAGTATTAAGTGATGCTTTAAATTTAACAACAATTGGATTATTTTTAGAGTATGTTATTATGTGGGGACCACTTGCATTAATTATAATATTTCAACCTGAAATTAGAACTATGTTAGAGAATTTAGGTAGAAAACAATTATTAGGTAGACATAAAGTATTATCTCTTGATGAAAGAGAAAAATTAGTATATGAGATAATGAATGCAACTGATTATATGAGAAAATCTAGAATTGGTGGATTAATTGTTATTGAACGTGATGTTAGTTTAAATGAATATATAACAAGAAGTAAACCATTATATGCAGATATTTCATCTGATTTACTTATAAGTATCTTTTTTCCTAGAAATCCTTTACATGATGGTGGTGTTATAATTCAAGGTAATAGAATTACATCAGCAGGAGCAGTATTTCCTATTAGTGTAAATTCTAGAATTAATAAAAGATTAGGCACTAGACATAGGGCAGCACTTGGTATAAGTGAAGAATCTGATGCTATTGCTCTTGTTATAAGTGAGGAAACTGGCAAGATATCTATTGCTATTGGTGGAGTACTTAACTATAATTTATCATTAGATGATGCTAGAATGATTTTAATTGAGGAATTAAAACCTAAAAAAGAATTATTATTAGATGAAGAATTTGATGATGATGGGGAGGTAGATATTAATGAAAAATAAAGTTAAGACTACAAAACCTAAAAAGAAAAGTATATTTGTAATTTTTATAAAAAATATTATTAAGTTAATAGATAAGTCTATTGTAATGCCTATTAGTAAGTTTTTTGATAAGATAAGTTGTAAATTTAATAAAAATGGTAATAAGTTAGAAAGATTTCTAGTTAAGAAAAATACTATGATATTTCTATCATTAATTATTGCTATAATTATATTTTTCTATGTAGACTCTAAAAGTAGTGTTTTAGTAGATTCATCTGCCGAAGTACTTCGTAATCAAAAAGTTATTGCTACATATAATAAAGAAGCTTATGTAGTCGAAGGACTTCCTGAAGAAGCAGATGTTACTTTAATTGGTCGTAGAGTAGATTTATATTTAGCAAAACAATTATCTAGTGGTAATGTTACGGTTGATATATCTAATTTAAAACCTGGTACTCATAAAGTAGATTTAAATTATGATAGTTCAATTAAATCAGTTGATTATAATTTGAATCCATCTTCAGTAACTGTAGTAATTTATCCAAAGATGTCTGCGACTAAGATTGCACAAGTTGATGTAGTTAATCAAGATAAATTAGAAACTAAATTATCTATTCAAAATGTTGTAATTGATCAAGATGAAATAATTGTTAAAGGTGCAGAGCATACTTTAAATGAAGTTGCTTCGGTTAAAGCTTTAGTAGATATTAATAATATTGTTGATCCAAGTGAAGGTATTTCAAAAATAGATGATGTTTCACTTGTGGCATATGATGCAAAAGGTAATGTTGTTGATGTTGAAATGGTTCCAAGTAAAGTTAGTGCCACAGTTAGTATAGTATCTCCAAAAACTACTGTACCACTTAAAATTATTCCAAAAGGAGAAGTAGAATTCGGAAAAGCAATTAGTTCAATGACTTCATCAGTAGGTCAAGTTACTGTTTATGGTGAAGAAACTGTAATTAAAGATTTACAATATATTCCAGTGGAAGTAGATGTAACAAAATTATCTAAAACAAAAACATTTAATATTGTTATTGAAAAACCTACAGGTATTAGGGATATATCTATATCAAATGTTAATGTAACAGTTAGTTTAGGAGAAGTTAAAGAAAAAGTAATTGATGATATTAAGATAGACCCAATTAACTTAGATAGTAATTATTCTCCACAATCGTTAGGTAAGAATTCTAGTGTTACTTCGGTTATTGTAAAAGGAACAGAAAGTGTACTTGCTTCGATTGATGCTTCGACAATTAAAGCAACAGTAGATTTATCTGGCTTAGGTGAAGGAGATCATGTTGTAGATGTAATAGTAACTGGTGAGGATTTAAGGGCAACTTATACTGCAAAACCTACGAAGATAACTGTAAAAATATTTAAAAAGTAAAAAAATAAGTTCAACAATTTTAAATTGTGAACTTTTTTTCTATTTGTCTAAATCTTTTGTTAAAATACCAATATCTACAAGACCAGATATCATAACAAGTACATAAACTATTTTAGTAAGTATTGAACCATCTCCAAATAAGTATTCAACAAGATTAAAATTAAATAATCCTACTAATCCCCAATTTAAACAACCTATTATACTTATTACTAAAAATATTTTAAATAATGTATTCATATTTCCTCCTTTATCTAATATTATCTTTAACAAAAAATAATAAAATATTCATCATATTTTTAAGTTTAAAAAATATAATTAGGTAGAAAGAACAAAATGGGGTGAATTATGAAAAAAGTTTTACTTTCTATATTATTAGTTTTAACTTTATTATTAACTGGTTGTGGTAAAAAGGGTGAGAGTTATGTAATTAATGAATTATCTAAAAAAATAGAGAAATCTACATCATATTATATTGAAGGAAAAATGGAACTTATGAATAATGAAGATATATATGAATATGATGTAAAAGTTTCTTATAAAAAAGGAGATTTTTATAAAGTTGATTTAACTAATACTAAAAATAATCATGAACAAGTAATTTTAAGAAATGATGAAGGTGTATATGTCTAGACACACAAAGGTATAACTTTTTTGAAAATGTGGAGCAAGCCATTTTAATATAAGATTTTCTATCTATGATGAAAGATAGAAATTTTTTTTAATTATTTTATGGTATAATATTATTAATTCAATGGTGGTGTTATTATGGAATTAGAATTAGAAATTTTAAAAGTTTTAATTGATAATCAAGAAAAAATAATAAAGAATAATGGTTGGTCGAGCCATAAAATTTATCGTAACATTAATAATCATTCTAAGGAAGAGGTTAAAATTGCCTTAGCAAGTTTGTGTGACAGAAAGTTAGTTAAAATAACTTTGGTAAAAAACGGTGACATTAAAGATTATGTGTATAGAATTAATGATAATGGTATTAAATTTTATAACAAGGAGAGTGAAAAAATGGTTGTAACAAAAAGCATTGAGCAAATGATTAATGATGACTTAGAAAAACTGGATAATACTATGTCTATGACTTATGAAGAAAAGAAGGATTTCTATATTGAGTTAACTTCAAAATATAATAATATGATTAATAATTTTGGTAATGGATTATATGGATATTATAAAAACAGAGATTTTTATGATGAAGATATTGGGCAAAGCTCTATTGATATTAATTTTAAGAGAATTAAATCATTATTAATTTCCTTTAAAGCAAATGGTTTTAAAAATTTTGAAGATAGAAAAAATAGCCAACCAATTTTTAATAATAATATGACAAACACTAATACAAACACTAATACAAATATTACAAATATAAATATGTCGTTTGAAGAAGCAAGAAAAACAATACAAAATATGGATAATCTTAATGATAATGAGTTAGAAGAAATATTATCAAAAATTGATGAAATAGAGACGATAGTAAAATCAAAAGACACAAAGAGAAATAAATGGAAAAAATTGAAAACTTTTTTGACTTGGGTTGCTGATAAAGGTGTAGATGTGGCAACAGCATTATTGCCTTTGTTTTTAGGAGTAAAATAGGGTATAAATTTATTATGTGTAATAAAGATAATAACGATTTAAAAACTTCAATTGAAGTTAAAGAAGATTTACCAAAAAATAATTTAACTAATTTAGTTGCCAAACAAGTAAAATTATCTGCTAATCTTTTTCCTTTTGATAATCCTTTAAAGAGTGAACTTTTTAAAAGTTTTGATGTTTTAAAATACCAATCACCCTTGGAGCAATTTATAAAAAATTATAAAAGTCAATTTAATTATACTCAAAATATTATTAAGAAAACCAATTTTTTAAGTGAACAAATAAAAACAATAAATAATCCTCTATATAATACTGAACTTTATAATACTATTAAAGATATAAATTTTGAATTTATGAACAAGTTGAACATTTTTGCTAATATAAATACTGCTTATAATTTAGAAAATAGTGTTAAGAGCATTATTGATGCTTTAGATATAAATAGTGTTTTTAAAAACGTTAGTAGTTCTTTAAATTCTATTGGAAAAATATTTGAAACTATTGATTTCAAGAGTTTACCTAGGCTAAGTGGATTAGATAGTAAGATACTAGACCAATTCTATTGGGTAATACCATTTGAATATGAATATAATAATATTCAAAAATTGTCTAAATATACTACACAGAAAGAATTTGATGAGTATATTTTAAAATATTTTAATGTGAATAGAACAAAAAGATTATTTAGTAAGATAAAAAAACAATGCAAAAGTAAGGATAAAAAAGAATTAGTAAAACAAGTAGAAAATGCATATTTTAGAGAAGATTATGCAATTTGTATCACATCATTAATAACAATGTTGGATGGTTTAACGTTACAATTATTAGAACCAAATAGTGAAAATCAACACTTATCGTATAAAATTATTGAAAGTATGTTGAATTATATAAATAGTTGCCCACCTGATGAATTTAGTTATGAAATGTATATAAAGGTAGATATTTTAAATAATTTTTATTTAAAACTATACGCTAATGAAAAAAATTTTAAAATGTCAAAAACAAAAACTTTATCTAGGCATTTAAATTCACATGGAGTAAGGTATTTAAATAAAAAAGTTGAAGTATTAAGATTATTAAATGCAATATATTTTTGTCAATCAATAATCGATGAAACAGAACTACAAGAAATGTTTACTAGAAATACAAAAGAAAGAAAGTTTGATATCATATCATCAAATAACTAATGCAACCAAAACTTTAGTTTGCAACTTTGCACTTTGCGACTTGTTAATAATTATATTAATTTTTTATTTAAGTAAGATAGTATGATAAAAATAATGTTTATGAAATAAATACAAGATAGTAGGGTATTTTACAACTACTATTTTTGTTTATATTATAATTAGTGATATAGCATTAAAAAGCAAATAAACTCCTTATTTTTTTGTAAGGTATAAAAAAGAGAAAGTTTTTTAAATAAAAAATTCACTCATAGGTTCATTGTTTCTTAGTATTATGGTATATTTATGGAGAAGTATCAAAAAAAATAGCATAACGGCAATTATACTATTTTGTAGTGTCGACATCATCAAATAATTGTCTAATATCAATATTTAATGCGTCGGCAATTCTTCCAATAACTACTAGAGTAAAGTATTTATTAGGATTTGCACTTTCAATTTGTGAAATATAATGCATAGATACTTCTATTTTATCGGCTAACTCTTGTTGTGTAAGATTAGCCGTTTTTCTGTACTTTTTAATGTTTTTCCTAACAATGTCATAATAATAGTAGTTGTCGTGGAAGTGGCTTTTATTTTCCATTTACACCACCTAATATTATTTTATACAACTATCAGTTAGAATTATATGCGCCAGTAGTTAGAATTTATGTTATAATAAATATTAGAAAGGAGTACGTAAACAATGAAAAAAATTTTTGATAACCCAAAATTACTGGTTATAATCTCCATAATACTACTTGTTGTATCTTTTATTAGTACTTTTAAAACTTATACCATAGTTGTAAATTTATTTGATTTTGCTACTAGTGGTTGTTTAATATTACTTTTATATTACATTTTGGTAATTTCTAAAAGTCATATAAAATTAAATGTATTGAATACAATAGTATTTATAAACTTTATAGTTGTATTATTAATAAGATGTACATATGTTGGAAAATTATTTATTAGTGGTAATTTTATTAGTATTAGGCTAATATTATCTAACTATATACCATTGTTTGTTACATTGATTATTAGTTTAGGAATGACATTCTATTCTAAAAATAAAAGTATTATTAAGCCTAATATAATGTGTATAGTAAGCATACTAGTATACTTTATATGCTTAATTGGTTCTATTATTAATAAGTCAACTTATGGAATAATTAAGTTTGATGTAGTAATTAAATGTATTATAGAAACAATATATTATATACCAGTAATATTATATTTTAGGTTATATGGACTTAACAAACTAAAGAAATTGGAGGTAAAAAATGAAAGATGATTTTTTTGATAATTTAGAAGATTATAAAAATGGTAAAAAGATTAAATGTGTTAATTGTGGTAGAGAAGTAAAAGATTTAGAAAAAGGCTGTCCATATTGTAATAATTTAAAAGAATACAATACAGAAAATCTTGATATGAGATTAGAAAAAATAATGCAAGAAAAAAATACTATCTCTAGTATATTAAAAGTAATTGCTTGGATAATAATTGTGTTAGGTTTTATATTAGGTTTTATACTAGGGCAAAATGAATATGATGAGATAGAATTCAGTTCTTTGATGACAATTTGGCTAACATATGATGGTGTTTCACTAGGAATATTTGCACTAGCAGAAATAATACAAATACTACACGATATTAGATTTAAAATTTGGAATAGTAAGAAAAAAAGTTAATGTCATTATTGTAAATGTAGAATGTAAAACGAATAAATACAAAGATTATTTAAATAATTGTTATAAATAAATTTACTAATGATTTTATTTAAAAAGATGTAGCGTTTTTTATGTTACATCTTTTTAATATCTAAAAAATATAATTTTTTGCAATTAACAAAAGCAATTATTCTGTTATTTTCATCTTTTTCACTAATAATTATTTTTTGTTTGGTAAGTGTATCTATAACCCATAATATTGCTTCATACATATTACTTTCGTGTATATTATATTCTTTGGCTATTTCGAAAAAAGATTTGTTAGTACTTAAATATTCAACAGTTGCTCTTAACTTATCTTCAATAGTTAATTTAGGTTTTCTTCCACCTTTTGAATGTTTAATATTAAATTCTTTTTCTAATAACTTAATTAATTTAGTTAAATTGTTTTTATATTTGATTAAAATAGTAGGACGAGCCGTACCATCATCAAGAATTTCTTCATCAATATATTCTTCATTTTCCATATATTTATTAAATTCTTTTATTGAAAGCATAGGTGTTTTTTTTATATCTTCTTCCCAAATATTGTAACGACGTAAATTTGCTAATTTAAATTTTCTAAATTCTTCACTTTTATAATCAATCATTTTATTCACCTCACCTATATTATATCATAGTTTCGGAAGATAATAAAAACCTCGTGTTATAGTGTATATGTCGACAAAGAAAAGGACTAGTCCTCTAAAAAAGGAGAGAGATAAAATGAAAGAAAAACAAATAAATGAAAATAAATACTTTATTAAGTATTCAGATGTGGAGACTAAACAAATTGATTGGTTATGGTTTCCATATCTACCAAAAGGAATGGTATCTATTGTTCAAGGTGACCCAAAGTGTGGTAAGACATTTATGTTAATAGATATTATTTCTAGAATAACTAGGGGAGATTATAAGCCTTTAAGTTGTGAAAAATTTGATGTAGGTAACGTCATATTTCAAAATAGTGATGACCCTATAGAATATTCATTAAAAGAACGTTTTGAAAAGCAAAAAGCAGATACTACAAGAGTATTTTGTGTAGATGAAAAGCAAGAAAAACTTTACTTTAATAGTTTAGAAAAATTAGAAAAATTAATCGAAGAACAAAAGCCTGTATTAGTTGTTATAGACCCTATACAAGCCTATATGGGTGATGGTGATAGTAATTCTATGGTACAAGTTAGAAATGCTTTAGCACCTCTAAAAATACTTGCAGAACAATATAATGTTGCTATTGTTCTTGTACAACATTTAAAAAAGGGCAATGAAACGAAAGCAATATATAAAGGTGCTGGCTCTATAGACTTTGTAGGCTTTGCAAGGTCTATGTTAATGGTAGTAAAAGATACTGGAAACGATGAAAGGTTATTTATACATACAACAAGTAATGTTGCAAAAGAGGGGCATTGTTTGAGTTATAAAATAAGTAAAAATGGTCTTGAATGGCTTGAGGATAGAGGAGAAGTTAATGCAGATGAGTTAATAAGCCAAGATATTAATACAAAATTTGAAAATGCAAAAAACTTTATATTAGGGTGTATTGCTAGTAAAAAAGAAATAACTGCAAATGAACTTCAAGATTTATGTAAAATAGGTGGTTTTAGTAAACGTACTTTTGATGGAGCAAGAAGTATTTTAAATAAAAATAATAAAATACATCAAATCAAAAAAAATAGCAGAACATATTGGGCTTTAAGTAGCCCACTAGATAGCAATGTACAAAGTTGCAATGTAGAAAGTGAGGTGAATAGATATGAGTAAAAGAACGTATACTTATAATCATTCATTGATACTATTTCTAAAAATATTATGTACTTTTGATTATAATGATGGAATTTTACGTTTGTGGGATAAACACAGAACTAGGGCAACAATAAATAAAATTATGAAAACTCTAAATTTCAATTATGATGAATATAATTCATTGATGAAAAATTTTGAGCCATTTAATGCTATTTATGAGGTTACTATTGGTGGCAAAAGATTTATGCAAGTAGATGAAAGAGTAATTAATGCTTTAGAAAAGTCTAAAAATATAAGAATTCAATTGCAAACCGAAAACGACAAAATTATTAAGCAAGAATTCAATGTGTAATTCATATGTTTTAGTAGGTGATTGTTATATGAAAGTGACAAGTTATTTTGATGAAAAAGGCAAATCATTTCAAGAAATTATAGAACAATTTCTAGTGCTTTACTACAATGAAACTCTAGTAAAACAAGGCTAAAAATGGTATAATATAAGTGTATTGAAATGGTTTTGCTACCACTAAAAAAGGAGGTAATTATGGTAGGTAGTGAAACATACAAAGTAGGTATTTATTTAAGATTATCTCGTGAAGATGAGTTAAAAGGTGAAAGTGGTAGTATTTCTAATCAAAGGGACATCATACATAAATATATAAGGGATAATAATTTATTATATATAGATGAGTATGTAGATGATGGTGTTAGTGGTACACAATTTGATAGGGTTGGTTGGAATAGATTAATTGAAGATATTGAGGCTAAACGTATTAATATGGTAATTACTAAAGATTTATCGAGATTTGGTAGAAATGAGGGACAACAATTAAGATATTTAGATTATTTCTATGAAAATGGAATAAGGTATGTTGCTATACTTGATAATGTTGATACATTTGATGAGTATAATACATCTAATGAAATGATACCTATACAATGTTTCTTTAATGAAAAACACGTAAGAGATACATCTAAAAAGATGAAAGCAAGTGTATATAATAAAAGAAGTCAAGGCAATTTTTTAGGAAAAACTGCTCCATTTGGTTATAAAAAAGACCCTAATAATAAATACAAATTAATTGTTGATGAAAAGGCTTCACAAATTGTTAAAAAAATATTTGATTTATTTGTTAGTGGCAAAGGAATATGTGAGATATCTAGAATTCTAACTGATGAAAAAATTCCTATTCCTAGCGAATACAAAGGACTTAATGTTGGTATGAAGTCAACTGCTTATGGTATATGGAATAATAGGACTATAAGTGATATGTTGACTTTACCTACATATGTTGGTGATTTGACACAAGGTAGGTCAAAGAAACCTAGTTATAAGTCAAAAAAAAGAATAAGACCCAAAAAAGAAGATTGGATAATTTGTGAGGGTAAATGTCCTGCTATTATTGATAGAGAGACTTTTAATTTAGCACAAGACATATATAATAGGAACAAAAATCAAGGTAAAAATACACAAGATATATTGTTAAAAGGTTTTGTGTATTGCAAAGAGTGTGGACATACAATAGGTTTTAGACTTCAAAAAGTTAATACCAAAAAGAAAGGTGAAGTTACAAGATGTTATGGTAATTGTAATTATTGGGCTAAACATAAAAAATATGATTTATGCACTCCACATAATACTAAATATTATGAGTTAGAAGATTTAGTTTTAAAAGAGATAAAGAAAATGTGTAAAAAATATTTAAAGGCTAGTGATTTAAAAAATGTATTAGCCAATAGTGATAAAACTAAAAAAATATTAAATGAGTTAGAAATAAGATTGAAAAAGTTATTAAATGATGTTGAATGTAGTAGTAAGAAGAAAGAAGACTTATACAATGATAAATTAGAGGGTATTATTGATTTAGAAATGTATAAAAGAATGTGTAATAGAATAACTGAAGAAACAATCACTAAACAAAACGAGATAGCAGAAATAAAAACTAAAATATATAATATAAAGAATAATATAACTGATAATAACAAGAAATATGATAATATTATAAAGGAATACTTATCTATGAAAAAGCCTAGTGTACAATTATTATCTAGTATCATAGATAAGATAGTTATAGATGAAAATAAAAATGTAGATATATATTATAAGTTTAAACCATTTGAAAATGGTTATTAAAAATAGAAAAAAATTAAACCTTTGATAGTTTATGTTGTTACTCCAAGTTTAAATAAAAGTTTTAAATTTCAAAGTGATTGGCCATATAATAATTCTCAAAGTTATTTAGTTAGTTCATTGCTCGAAGATATTAAGGAAGATACTAATAAGATTTATGAAGAAGTTAATGATGGATATGTTATAACTACCAAAGTTAATTATCCAAACAATCAAAAATTAGTTAATCAAAAAATATATATTGATAAGAATATTGATATTAAGAAAGTTGAAGTATTAGATACTAATAATAATGTACAAATAAAAATGGAATTTAATAAGATTGACTTAAATAGTGAATTTAAAGATGATTATTTTAAATTAAATACTTTAATTACTGAAACTAAAGAAGAAGTTAAGAATAATGAAATAAATGAAGAAAAAACAAAGGAGACTGCTAAATTAGAAGATATAATATATCCAATGTATTTACCTAGTAATACATATCTTACTAATAAAGAAAAAGTAGATAAAAATGATGGAGAAAGAATGATACTTACTTTTGATGGAGATTCATCATTTATGTTAATCGAAGAAACTGTTAGTATGCCAAGCGAACATGAAATTATTCCTACTTATGGTGAACTTGAATTAATGTCTGATTCAATCGCAGTAGTTAATGATAACTCTGTTAATTGGATAAGTAATGGTGTAGAATATTATGTAATAAGTGATGTAATTAGTAAAAATGAATTACTTGATGTAGCAAGAAGTATAAATGTTCTTCCAGTTAGTAAATAAAACTATAAAAAATTAAACAAGTACTTTACTAGTATTTGTTTTTTTGATAAAATAAATTTATAAGAATACTTAGGGATATAAGGAGTTTTTATGAATAGATTAGGAATTATTGTACCTTGTTATAACGAGGAAGAAGTATTTGATGATACTAATTTAAAATTAACTAAATTAATTAAATCTTTAATTAAAAAGAAAAAAATTGCTAGTAATAGTTTTATTTTATATGTTAATGATGGAAGTAAAGATAGTACTTGGGATAAAATAAGTAATGAAGTAGATAAAAATAAATATGTACAGGGATTATGTTTAGCTAAGAATGTTGGTCATCAAAATGCTTTATTATCAGGATTAAACACACTTAAAGATATTGTAGATATTTCTATATCAATTGATGCTGATTTACAAGATGATATTTTTGTTATGGAAGAAATGATAGATAAATATAATAATGGTATAGATATAGTATATGGGGTTAGAAATGATAGAACTAGTGACAGTTTCTTTAAAAGATTTACTGCCCAAACTTTTTATAAATTTATGAATCATATGGGTGTTAAAACTATTTATAACCATGCTGATTATAGATTATTAAGTAAAAGAGCAATGGAAGAACTTAGTAAATATAAAGAAAAGAATTTGTTTCTAAGAGGTATTATTCCTTTGATTGGATATAATACTGATACTGTTTATTATGCTAGAAATAAAAGATTAATGGGAGTTAGTAAATATCCCCTTAAAAAAATGCTTAATTTAGCAATTGATGGTATTACTTCATTTAGTATTAAACCTATGATGATGATATTTAATACTGGTATTATTATAATGTTACTTAGTATTATAACTATACTATGTTCTTTAATATTTAATTTTATTAGTAATCTTATAATTATACTTTGTGTTATTGGATTATTTAGTGGATTACAAGTATTATTTATTGGTATAATTGGTATTTACATTGGTAAAACTTACATTGAAGTAAAGAATCGACCAAGATATAATATTAAAGAGTATAGAAAGTAGTGATATTATGAAAATGTCAAAAATAGAAAAAAGTATAATTGATTTTTGTATTAAATATAAAGATTATTTATTTATATTAATATTAACTTTTATTGCTTTACAAATAAGAATATCTTTTTTGGATTTTATATCTGGGGACTATGTATATTTTTTAGAACCTTGGAGTGATATTTATAAAAGTTATGGTATATCAGGATTAAAATATGCAATTGGAGACTATAATTGTATTTATAATACTTTTTTAGCATTATTTTCTTATATACCTATAAAATCATTATATATAATAAAAATGTTTTCTCTTATATTTGATTTTGGATGTGGAATATTAGGATACAAAATAGTTAAAGAAATTACTAATAATAAAACTTTATCTTATATAACTTATAGTATTATATTATTTATTCCAACAGTATTATTTAATTCTAGTTTATGGGGACAATGTGATGCAATATATACATTTTTTGCATTATTTGGAATATATTTTTTAATAAAAGAAAAATATTTATTATCATTTGTTTTTGTAGGTATTTCTTTTGCTTTTAAATTACAAGTTGTATTTATATTACCGGTATATATAATTTATTATATTGTAAAGAAAAGATATTCTATATTATATTTTTTAATTATTCCTTTGGTTAATATTATATGTTCAGTACCTTCGTTAGTTATGGGTCGTAGTTTTAAAGAAATAATTATGATATATTTTAATCAAACAACTTCATATAGTAATTATGTTTTAAATTTTCCTAATATGTATCAATTCATTGGACAATATGATAATTTAGATAAATTAGGTATATTAATTACTATCTTAATATTTGGTTTAATTCTATACTATATATTAAAAAAGAAAATTACTTTGAACAGTAATAGTATATTATTCTTATCAATGATATCAGTAGTTATTGCTACATATTTCTTACCATATATGCATGATAGATATTTATTTATGGGAGATATTCTTAGTGTTATATGGTATATATCTAATAAGAATAAAAAGTATTTATATGTACCTATTAGTATTTGTTTAGTATCTTTTAGTACATATATTAAATATTTATTTGATATTACTATTATTGATTTTAGAATATTATCATTACTTTATTTATTTGTTATTATTAAAATATTTTATGATATTATTAATAATAAAAGAATATTACTTAAAAATTAAACAAGTACTTTACTAGTATTTGTTTTTTTGATATAATTTATATGTTGAAAGGATGTTATTTATGGGAAGAGAATTAAGAAGAAAAGAAGCTAAAAGACAAGGAAAGTCATTAAAAGAAAAGAGTGTTAATAAAGTAAAAGAAGATTCATATAATGATGTATATAAGATGTTAAAGACTTTTGGTATAATACTTGGAGTAATACTTGTAATATATTTTTTAATCGCAGTATTAATTACTAAAGAAATAGATTGGTTTGGTAGTAAAAATAATACTAATACAACAGAAAATACTGTTAAAAATGCTATATTAGCAAGTGAAACATTTAAACAAAAAGATGAAACATATTATGTATATTATTATGATTTTAATAAAGAGGATAGTACTATTACTAATTTAATTAGTTCAAAGATTACTGATAAAGTATATAAAGTTGATACTTCAGATGCCTTTAATTCAAATTATGTATCTACTGAAAATGGAAATAGTAATGCTACATCTTTGGAAGAATTAAAAGTTATTAATCCTACGTTAATTAAGATTACTAATGATGAAATAGTTTCTTATTATGAAACAAAAGGTAGTATAGTTAGTTATTTAGAACAATAAAATATTAAGGGGGTATTATGACAAATAAAATTAAATTATATTTAGATTTTGATGGTGTAATATTAGATACTATGAATGTTACTAAGAAAATGATGGAAGATTTAAATATACCTGATGATCAAGAAATAATAAGAGAATTTTATAAAAATATTGATTGGTATAAATTATTAAGGAGTACTCCTGAAATAAATGATAGTTTTAATAATATTAATTTATTATTAAATAGTGGATTATATGATATAGAAATATTAACTCATGTTAATTCAAAAGAAGAGGGAATAGAAAAAATAAATTATTTATCTAACATTTTACCTAGTGTTAATGTAATGCCTACGCCAATAGAAATAGCTAAATGTAATATAGTTAATCCACTTAATTCTGTTTTAGTAGATGATTATTCAAAGAATTTAATACTATGGAAATATGAAGATGGAATACCAATAAAATTTTCTAATGAAATAGATGGTAGGTTTATTACTATAAATAATTTAAAGAAGTTATTAGAATTACATGAAATATTAAATGCTAAAATAAATTTAAAAAGGAAACTATTATTAAGAACTTATAGGTAGTTTTCTTTTTTCTTTTGCATATAATTTAATAGGTGGTTATATGGCTAAGATTGATGAATTTAAAATGTATGTAAAAAAGAATCCTAAATTAATTAATTATGTAAAAGATGGTAGTATGACATGGCAAGGATTTTATGAAATATATGATTTATATGGTGAAGATAATAATGCTTGGAGTAAATATTTATCTAATACAGATGAAGAAGTAACAGAAACTAAAAAAAGTTCAATAAGTTCAGTGAGAGATATTGTTAAAATGGTTAAAAATATGGATGTAGATAAAGTACAAGAAGGTATTACTTCATTACAAAAAGCAGTTGATTTATTCTCAGGATTATTTATAAAAGATGGTGCTAAAACAAAAACTACTGCATATACTCCAAGACCAATTTATAGGAGTTTTGAAGATTAATGACATTAGAAACACAGTTTAAAATAAATAGTAATCCTAATTATATTAGATTTATTAGAGAAAACTCTATATGGTATAAAATATTAAATAGAGATCCAATGGAATTTAAAAATTTTGAAGATGCTGCAAAAGATAAATATAAATTAAAACCAAGTGATAGAATTAATAAGATGATCGATGATATTAATATGTTACAAAAATTTATTGAGGTATTAAAATAACTTGTTAATTATTTTGTAATGTGATAAAATAACATTGTTGGTGATGTTATGAAAGTTATAAGTGGTATACTTAAAGGAAGAAATATTAAAGGTTATGATATTGAAGGTACTAGACCTACGATGGATAGAGTTAAAGAAAGTATATTTTCTACGATTCAAAATGAAATAAAAGATAGTATAGTTTTAGATTTATTTTGTGGAAGTGGTAACTTAGGTATTGAAGCAATTAGTAATGGTTGTAAGTTATGTTATTTTATTGATAATAATCCCAAAGCAATAAATATTGTTAATGAAAATATAAATAATTTCAATATTAAAGATAAAAGTAAAGTGCTTAATTTTGATTATAAAAAGAGTATTAAATATTTTAGTGAAAGAAATATTAAGTTTGATGTTATTTTGGCAGATCCTCCGTATGATTATCATATTATAGAAAAGATTCTTGCTTTAATAGATAAATATGATATATTAAATGATAATGGTATTGTAGTAGTAGAATTCGAAAAAGAAAAATTAGATAATAGTTATGGAAAATTAAACTTAATTAAAGATAAAAAGTATGGATGGAGATATGTATATATTTATAAAAAGTGTTAACTACTAAAAAATATTTTGTCAACTTATTGACTTTGTATTTTTTTTTATGTATAATTTAAGTATAAGTTAAAGATAGAGGAGGAAATTAAATGAAAAAATTAAATAGGAAAGGATTTACATTAATAGAATTATTAGCAATTATCGTTATACTTGCAATTATAATGGTAGTTACAATACCAACAGTATTAAGTTCAATGGGGAATGCTAGAGAAACAACATTCCAAAATAGTGCTAATACAATTGCTGATTGGATTGAGAAAGAATATACTATGGCTCAAATTGGAAATGCTGATGCGGCATTTACTGATGTTTGTGGTGTTACTGGTTCAGGATGTGTTGGTACTGCAAAAACAGTTGGTACTAACGAGCCTGGTGCTCAAACAACTAGAGCAGTGATAACTGATACAAATGCTAAAGCAATGTTAAAAGCAGCAGGTGTTAGTGAAAAAAATTATAGTTATGTTAGTATTTTAATTACTAATGGTAGAGCATGTATAGTATTAAATGCTGCTACTGGTGGAGATTTTGATTCATTAGCAAAAGATGCTAGTAAATATACTAAATCAAGTACTGCTTGCTAGTAATTATAAAATAAAAATAAAACAAGTTATGGTTATATAACTTGTTTTTTATTGACATAAAGAATATATTAGTTATCTTTTTGTACAAAAATACTTGTTATTATGATACAATATTATTAGGAAGTGATAAGTATGGATTTAATAATAGGTAGTCATGTTTCTTTTAATAATGCTAGTCAATTATTAGGAAGTGTAAAAGAAGCAATTAGTTATGGAGAGAATGCATTTATGTTTTATACTGGTGCACCACAAAATACTAGAAGAAGTGAAATAAATGATAGTTTAACTATGGAAGCATATAAATTAATGAAGGAAAATGATATTATGTTAGAGAATGTTATTGTTCATGCTCCATATATTGTTAACTTAGCTAATAGCAAAAATTTTGATTTTTCGGTATCTTTTTTACGTGAGGAAGTAGAAAGATGTAATTTACTTGGAGTTAAGTACATGGTACTTCATCCAGGGGCAAGTGTAGGTCAAAGTTATGAAGAATCTATTTATAATATATATAAGGGATTAAATTATGTATTGGATAATGATAATAATGTTATGATATTACTTGAAACTATGGCTGGTAAGGGTAGTGAACTTGGTAAAAGGTTTGAAGAGTTAAAGGAAATTATTGATAATATTGATAATAAAGATAAGATAGGAGTTTGTCTAGATACTTGTCATATAAATGATGCAGGGTATGACGTAAGTGATTTTGATAAGATACTTGATTTATTTGATAAGGTTATTGGATTAAAATATTTAAAATGCATTCACGTAAATGATAGTAAGAATGAAATAGGTAGTCATAAGGATAGACATGAAAATATTGGTTTTGGATATATCGGTTTTGATAAATTAATTAATATTATATATAATCCTAGAATTAAAGATATTCCTAAGATATTAGAAACTCCTTATGTTAGTAAGGATGATACATCAAAGGAAAGATTATATCCTCCATATAAGTATGAAATAGATATGATTAAGAACAAAGTTTTTGATAAAAATATGATTGAAGAAATAAGAAAAAGTAATGGTTAGTTACTTTTTTTCTTTACTATTTTATCTATTAACATTGCTGATGGTGCATCTCCGACTACATTTAATAATGTTGCAGGTGCATCAATTATTGTAGCAATTATTGTAAGTATAGGTAGAGCATATATTGGAAAACCTAAACTTGTTATTATTAACATTTCTGAAATTGTTCCTCCGCCAATTGGTACTGCAGTTACTAATAATGTTGCTATAAGTGCTACTGATAATATTTTTATGCTACTTATATCTGTTTGAAATAAATATACTAAAAACATTATTTTAAATACACTTCCTATAACGGAACCATCTTTATGGAATGTTGTACCAAGTGATATTGCTGTTTCTGCAACATCTTCGCTTACTTCCATTTTTTTAGTATATTCTATATTTACTGGCATTGATGCTGCAGAAGAACAAGTAGATATTGCAGTAAGGGAAGCAGGTAAGATATTTTTCCAAAATAGTTTTATTCCTTTTTTACCTTTGGCAATATATGCATATAATGAATAAATTATAAAATAAGTAAATAAAGATAAAACTAAATAAATAATAAATGTTTTTAAGTATCCTAAGGCAATTGTACTACCTAGTGTTCCAATTAAAACTGCAAAGTAACATCCTAATCCAATTGGAGCATAATACATAATAATATTAATGAAACTTATTATTACTTCAGTCGCAGACTCTAGTACATTATATAGTGGCTTTGCTTTTTCTTTGCTTTTATTCATTGCAAGTCCAACTAAGATAGAAGCTATTATTAAAGCAAGCATATTATCTTTAGATAATAGTTTGTTAAAATCATTTACACTTATGGCATTTACTGTTTTTTCTAATATGTTGGTATTTATTTCTTCTTCATTTGCATTTTCTTTATCTAATGTTTCCATTATATTAGTATTATTTGTTTCTACTAATCTAATATTTTTAGTAGTAACGAATGCTAATAAGACTGCGACTAATGAAGTGAATATAAATACTAGTATTGTACTAAGTAATATTTTAGTTAATCTTTTTGGACTATTCATTTTATATATTGAAGTAGTTATTGTTAAGAAAATTAATGGTACAACACTTATTAGTAAAAGATTTAAGAATAAGTCTCCGAATGGACTTAATATTTTTATGTCTTCTTTAAATATTAATCCTAGTATTCCTCCGATAATAATAGATGTTAATAGTATAATTGTTTGTTTGTAATTTTTAAATATTTTTTTCATTTCATCCTCCTAGTAATATTATATTATAAATACTTAAATTTTAATAACCTATGCAATCCACACTAATAATTATATTTCCACAGCAAATCCACATAATAATTATTTTATTTAAATAATATGCTTAAAATTAATGCATTGTTGGTAATATTTGTACCAAAATGTATTTTTTTTATAAAAAAAGAAGTACTTTGCAATTTTTTTTATAATAATTCATATGAAGGGATAAAAAGTAAAGAGAAAAGAGGTGTAATATGAATTAAATTATTTTTAACTAGAAAGAATTAAAAGGAATAATTATAGAAAGGAAGGGAATAAAATGAAAAAGAAATGTATGATATTGTTAGTTATATTTATTATTTTATTTAGTAATAAAGTTAAAGGAAGTAGTTATACACTTAGTATAAGTCATGAAGATAATTATTTTTTTTCAATATCTGGTAATGGAGTTTATATGTCTAATAGATTTCCTTATTATTATATTGATGGAGAAGTTGCATATTGTATTGAACCTGGTAAACAAATTACTACATGGGGTTATCTTGAAGATGCTAATCTACCATTTAGCGAAGAAATAATTAAAAAGTTAGAATTAATAAGTAGATATGGCTATCTTTATCCAGGGCATAATACTAATTTATATCATATGGCTACACAAATGTTAATGTGGTATCTTACTACGGATAAAACTGTTGAATTAAGAAATCAACAATATGGATATGGTAATTTAATAGATATAGAAAAAGAAAAGAATGAAATAATGAGACTTGTTAATAATCATTATACTAAGCCATCTTTTGATAATAATAGTTATGATATATTATATGATAATGAACTTGTTATAAAGGATAATTCTAATGTATTAGATATGTATATAGTTAAAGATAATGATGGAAATGAAGTAAATATTGTTGATAATGAATTACATATTAATTCTAAAAAAATAGGTAAATCTAAAATAATTTTAGAAAAGAAAAAATATGATAATAAAACGACAATGATTTTTAAGGGTAATGATAATTATAGTCAGAAACAAGCTATATTAAGAAATAATGATTTAATAGAAAGTATAATAAATATTAATACTTATGGTGCTAGAATAAAAGTAAATAAAATAGATAGTGAAACTAACCAAATTATAAAGAAAAAAGGAATTAAGTTTAAAATTAAAAATAATGATAATGATGAATATTTATGTGAAAATAGTAAATGTATATTTGAAACTAATGATGAAGGATATTTTATATTAAATAAATATTTATTGGGTAATTATTCTATTTATGAAGTAGAAAATCAAATGTTAGATAATTATTTATGGAATAAAAATAAATTAGATATAAGTATTACAAAAGATACAGTAGTTAATTCTGATAATATATATTCAGTTAATTTTACTAATGAAAGAGTTAAGGGTAAGATAATTATTAATAAGATTGGGGAAAAATTAAATGATGATTATACTTATGATAAGATACATTTAAAAGATGTTAAGTATGGTGTATATGCAAATGATGATATTTCGGTTGGAGACTCTATTAAATATAAAAAGAATAATTTAGTAGGTAATATTATTACTGATAGTAATGGACAAGGTATTTTAGATAATTTAGAAATAGGAAGATATTATATAAAGGAATTATCTAGTAGTAATGATAATATTATTGATAAGAATATTTATGAATTTGAAATTAAATATAAAGATAAGTATACTAAAACTATTTTAAAAGAGTTAAGTTTTAATAATTATTTGCCTAAGGGTAACTTAGAATTTATTAAATTAGATAGTAATACTAATAAACCTATTAAAGATACTTTAATTGAAGTATATTATAATGATAATTTATTTTATAAAGGATGTACTGATGAATTAGGTAAGATTATATTAAATGATATACCACTTGGAACTTATTATCTAAAAGAAGTAGAAAGTTCTAATGGATATATAAATAATAATGAAGTAATTAATTTTAAAATTGATAAAGATAAACAATATATTAAATTATCTATGACTAATGATATGATAATTGAAGTACCTAATACTTTTTTATTTGATTATAAGTTTATAGAGTTAATTGGTTTAATAATTATTATTTTAAGTATTGGAGGTATTATATATGATAAGACACAGAAAAAGTAATAAATTATTTATAATTAGTGTTATTAATTTAGTAATTGGTATTACATTATTTACTTATAATAGTGTTTATGATTATTATTTAAACATGTTAGATAAAAATAAAGTTGATAATTATATTAGTAATAGTAAGATTAAAGTAAATATAGTATCTATTGATAATGAAAATACTATTGATAATGAAGAAGCAAATAATTATTTAGGGATTATTTCTATACCTAAGATTAATTTAGAACAAGGATTTTATGGTATAGATAATCCAATGAACAATGTAGATAAGAATATAGAATTAATTAGTAATTCAAATATGCCTGATGTAGAAAATGGAACATTAATTCTAGCAGCGCATTCTGGTAATGATAGGGTATCTTATTTTAATAAATTATATAAGTTAAATATTGATGATGAAATAGAAATTATTTATAATAAGTCGAAATATTTATATAAATTAATTGATATATACGAAGTAGAAAAAACAGGTAGTATTACTTTACATAATATTAATAATATTACTTCACTTGTTCTTGTTACTTGCAGTAATTTTAATGATAATTTGCAAGTTGTTTATATATCTAGATTAGTTAATGTAAGTGAAATGTAAAGAAGTATCTAAAATATTGAAGAAAATAATAAATTATATTATAATATAATCAAATTCATGGAGGAATAATGAAAAAGTATATTAAAATGAATGATAATGATAATTATTTATCTTTAGGTAATTTTTGTAGAGTGTTTAAAAATATTTCTTATAATAAAGTTTTTACTAATCAAACTAATATATGTATGATATTATTTAGTGATGATACATTATCAGATACTTTAATTAATAATTATTGTGTAGGTTATCGAAGTATAAATATGAAATATAAAAATAAATATTTAGAATATAAAGATAAATATAAGAAAGATAAATTATATTTAATTAATTTAATTAATGAACTTATCAACTTATTACATGGTAGTATTGATAATTTATATTCTTATGAAGATATAAATAAAGATGAATTATTAATTAAATTATGTAAGAAATTATATAATATTGCTAAGAATGATAAAAATATTAATGGGGAGTTTACTATTAAATTAAATAATTATATAAAAAATAATAAATATTTTGAATGTATTATTCAAATGCTTTTCTATATTATTTTAGATAATAAGCAACCTATAAATGAAGATGATATTATTAAAGATACAATTGAAAATATTTTAAATAAAACTAATATATCTATTAATGATTTAGAAAAATTTTTAATGCTTAATTTTAAAGATGGTGTTAATTATATATATGAATTGAAAAGGTTAGTAAAAGAAAAAAATGCTTATGCTTGTTTTGAAATGGGTTATATGGAATATAAGGGTGAAATAACAGGTATACCTAGATATAATAAAGCATATGAGTATTTATTGATTTCTTCATTAAATAATCATCCAAGAGCGTGTTTATTAATTGGAGAAATGTTACTTACTAATAAAATAGGTAATGGTAGTGAAGAAGATAAATTAGTAGCATTAAAATATTTAACTAAAGCAAGCGAACTTGGTAGTGTTGCAGCGTTAAATAAATTAGGATTATATTATTTAAATATTGATAAATCTAAAGCAATAGAATATTTTAATATAGCTATTAAGGAAGACTATGTATATTCATATAATAACTTAGGTAAAATATATGAAGATATGAAAGATTATAAGAAAGCATTTGATTATTATATGAAAAGTGCTTTAAAGGAAGAAAGTTGGGCTTGTAATAAATTAGGAGAATTATATCGTAAGGGAATATATGTAGAAAAGAATATGAAATTAGCATTTGATTATTATAATTTATCTACAAATGTACCTGTTTATTTATTAGAGTATTATAGTAAATATAATTTAGCTAAATATTTTTATCAATGCGGTAATTATGAATTAGGTATAGAAAAAGACATAGAAAAAGCAATAACATTATACGATGAATCTAGTAATCATGGTGTAATAGAGTCTAGTATAGAGTTATTAAATATTTATATAGATAAGTATTTAGAAGATAAAAATAAGGATAATTTATCTAAGATTAGTTATTATAAAGATAAAATATTAAACAGTAAGAAATATAATGATGAAATAAAAAATAAAATAGAAAAAATATTAAGTAAAATAGAGGTAAATAATGAAAAAGATATTTATAATTGAAGACGATGATGCAATTGGTATTGGATTAAAGTATTATTTAGAACAAGAAAATTTTATAGTGAAGTTAACTACAACAGGTAGTGAGGCATTAGATAAAATAAAATTAGATAAGAATATTGATTTAATTTTATTAGATGTTAATTTACCTGATTATAATGGATTTGATTTATTTAAAGAAATAAAAAAGATAAATAATTATCCAATTATATTTTTAACTGCGAATGATTTAGAAACTTCAATAGTAATGGGAATAGATATGGGAGCAGATGACTATATTACTAAACCATTTAAAGCTAGAGAATTGCTTGCTAGAATTAATGCTACTTTAAGAAGATATGGTAATAATAATTCTAATATTATTAAAATACAAGATATTATTATTGATTTAAAACAGGCTAAGGTATTTAAGAATAATAAAGATATGATGTTTACTGCGTTAGAGTATAAAATATTTTTAACTTTTGCTTTGAATCAAAATACTGTTATAACAAGAGAAAAGATATTAGCAGATATATGGGATATTAATAGTGATTATGTTAATGATAATACTTTAACTGTTTATATTAAAAGAATTAGAGAGAAGATAGAGGATGATCCTACTAATCCTAAAATATTAAAAACAGTTCGTGGTATTGGTTATGTAGTAGGAGAATAATTATGTTAAAGAATAAGGAAGTAAGAGAATTAATATTAATAGAAATAATTGTATTAATTATAGGTATTGTTTCTATATTGTTACTTAATAAATATAGTTATGAAACTTATAAAGAAGCAATTATAGAAAATAATTTATATATAATAGATTCTATTATTAGTAAACATCCTGAACTTGAAAATGAAGTAATTGATGGTATTATTAATCATGATATAAGTAAAAGTGAGTCTTATGAAATATTAAATAAATATGGATTAGATAGACTAGATACAGTAGATTACTTAAATGATAATAGTTATATTAATAAAACTATTAGAAAATATAATATTATTTATATTTCTATATTAATAATTATTGTATTTAGTATTTTAATTATTTATATTAATAAAATTTATAATAAAATAAGAAAATTATCAATATATACTAATGATATTTTAAATAATAAATATAATATGGATATTAGAGAATATTCTGAAGGAGATATTAGTAATTTAAAGAATGATTTATATAAAATGACAATAAAATTAAAAGAACAAAATGAATTATCTTTAAAAGATAAAATATATTTGCAAGATACTTTATCTGATATATCTCATCAACTTAAAACACCTTTAACAAGTATGTATGTTATTAATGAGTTATTATATGATGATAAGTTAGATAAATCTTTAAAGAAAGAATTATTAAATAAGAGTAAAAAAGGATTAGAAAGAATAGAATGGTTAATTACGTCTTTACTTAAAATGTCTAGATTGGATAGTGGTAGTGAAAAATTAATTTTAGAAAGAGTAAAATTAATTAATATTATTAATAAAACTATTGAACCTATAAAAATACCTCTTGAACTTAAAAATATCAATTTAAATGTATCATGTAGTAATGATATTAAAGTTAATGTTGATGTTAATTGGACTACGGAAGCTTTGATTAATATATTAAAAAATGCAATGGAACATACTTTGGAAAATGGTAATATTAATATAGTTTGTAGTGATAATCCACTTTATACAATGATTAGTATTAGTGATGATGGATGTGGAATATCTAAGAAAGATTTACCTCATATATTTGAAAGATTCTATAAAGGAATGAGTAATAAAGAAAGTATTGGTATAGGACTTAATATGTCTAAGAAAATAATTGAAAATGAAAATGGTAATATAAGTGTTAAATCTAAGGAAAATGAAGGTACTACTTTTATAATTAAGTTATTTAAGAATAATTATTAGTTATGTGACTAAATTGTCACTTAAAATTCACTTTATAGTCATATTGATATTATATAATTATTTATTGAAAGGAAGAAAATTATGGAAATACTTAAAGTTGAACATTTAAAAAAGAACTATGGTAAAGGTAATACCTTAGTAAAAGCACTAGATGATGTAAGTTTTAGTGTAGAAAAAGGAGAATTTGTTGCAGTAGTAGGGGCTTCAGGTTCTGGTAAAAGTACATTACTTCATTTACTTGGTGGAGTAGATAAACCTACTAGTGGAAAAATTATTATTGATGGGGAAGATATTTATAATCTTAATGAAACTAATTTGGCAATATTTAGAAGAAGGCAAGTAGGACTTATTTATCAATTTTATAATTTAATACCAATACTTAATGTAAAAGAAAATATGACATTGCCTATTTTATTAGATGGTAAAAAACCAGATGAAACATATTTAAAAGAACTTATTGAAACATTAGGATTATCTAATAGAGTAAATCATTTACCTAATGAATTATCTGGAGGACAACAACAAAGAGTTTCAATAGGTAGAGCATTAATGAATAGACCTGCCCTACTTTTAGCAGATGAGCCAACAGGAAACTTAGATAGTAAAGCAAGTAAGGATATTATTGAATTACTAAAATTATCTAACAAGAAATATAAACAAACTATTATAATGATTACTCATGATCATGAATTAGCACTTAATGCTGATAGAATTATTACTATTGATGACGGAAAAATAGTTAGTGATGAGAGGGTAAGATAATTATGAATATCTTAAATAAACTTACTATTAAACATTTAAAAATGAACAAAAAAAGAACAATAGTAACTATAATAGGAATAATTTTATCTACAGCATTAATGGTAGGTATTGGATTATTACTATCTACTTTTAGGGAAGCGTTAATTGAAGAAATTATTTTAAGTAATGGCGATTACAATGTTAGAATAAATGATGTAAATAGTAATAATATAGATATGATAAAAAATAATCTTGATATTGATAAGTATATTACTAGATCATATATTGGTTATGCATTAATCAATGAAGAAGTAAATGGAAGTAATAATTATTATAAAATATTTGGTATTAATGATAATTATAGTAAACATTTAGAGTTAACCACGGGAAGATTACCTAAAAATAATAATGAAATTGTTGTGCCTAGTTATTTATCTGAAAAATATTCTGATATATTAAATGTTGGAAATAGTATTACTATTAATGTAGGAGATAGATATTTTGAAGGTGAAAAAGTAGTACAAAATGATCTTTATTATGATGGAGAATATATTAATAATCCTATAAAGAAGACTTATCAAGTAGTAGGTATAATAAAAAAAGATTACTATGAGGATAGTGAACCTGGATGTTTTATTTATACTTTAGAAGATACTCATGATATGGAAGTATTTATTACTTTTAAAAAGCCTAATAAAACATTTGAATTAAGTAAAGGTTTAGTTACTTCACTTGGTATTGTTTATGAATCAAATGAATATTATGATAGAGTATCATATAATGATAGTTTATTATCCTTATATGGTACAAGTAAATATGCAAATATGTTAAGTAGTATGTCTGGTATGCTTGCTATTATGTTAGGATTAGTAAGTGTTGCTTGTGTTATTGTTATTTATAATTCATTTGCTATATCCGTTATGGAAAGAAAGAAACAATTTGGTCTTATGAGTAGTATAGGTGCTACTAAAAGTCAAATAAGACATACTGTTTTATATGAAGCATTTATTGTTAGTATAATAGGTATACCTATTGGTATAATATGTTCTTATATAGGTATTGGTGTAGTAGTAGCAATTATGGATAATTTATTAAAAAATACAATAAATATGAATTTTAAATTAGTAACATATCCATTATTTATAATAATACCAATAATATTTATGTTAGTAACAATATTTATAAGTGCAATTATACCTGCAAAAAAAGCTAGTAAGATATCTCCAATTGAAGCAATTAGATTAAATGATGATATAAAAATAAAAGGTAAAAAAGTAAGAAGTCCTAAAATAATAAGAAAATTATTTGGTGTTGAAGGAGATATTGCTTATAAAAATATGAAAAGAAATAAAAAGAAATATCGTATTACTGTTGTTTCATTATTTATAAGTGTAGTATTATTTATATCATCTTCAGCATATATGGAATATATTGTTAATAGTACAACTGATTATGTTAATGTACCTGATTTAGATATTATGTTAGTTTATTCTTCAAATGCAGATAAAGAAATAGTTAATAGTATTATTAATCATAATGAAGTTAAAGACTATACAAGTTTTAGAAGTATTATACTGTATACAGATAGTGATTTATCTAATATTTATTCAGATAAATATAAAGAATTTTTAAAAGATAATGATTATGGTATTCAAGATAATATTAATATTATAGTATTTGATAATAATAGTTATAATAATTATTTAAAGAAAATAGGTAAAACAGAAAAATTACCAATTTTATATAATGGTTATAGTAATATAGTATATACTAAAAATACAAGAAAAAGTTATAATTTAGATAGATATAATAATAAAGTTACAAATATAAGTATTTGTGATACTGATTTTGAAGAAGATTCAGATGAAATTAAAAGGGAATGTTTTTCTAATATAGATAAATATTATGTTACTAATGAATCTTTTGTAGGAGTAGAATTAGTAGAATATAATGCTTCACCAGTAATTATTATAAGTGAAGATATGATAGATACTTATAAAGTTGATAATGTTATTAAGCCTGTTTATTATACTACATATATTAAAGCACCAAGTTATAATGAATTAGATAATCTTGTAAAAAATTATGATAAAGATAATAAACTAAATGGAATATATTATACAAATATTCATGAACAATTAAAAGATATATATAATTTAGTATTAGTTATTAAAATATTAGTATATGGCTTTATTACTTTGGTTACTTTAATTGGAGTAACAAGTGTATTTAATACTATTAATACAAGTATTGCTTTGAGAAGAAAAGAATTTGCAGTTTTAAGAAGTATTGGGCTTACACCTAGTGGATTTAATAAAATGCTTAGATTTGAAAGTTTATTCTTTGGTATTAAATCATTATTCTATGCACTTCCTGTATCTTTTGGAATAATTTATTTAATACATTTAGCAATGAAGAATACTGTGGAATTTGAACATATTTTAATTCCTTGGAAAAGTATAATATTAGCAATAATTGGTATATTTGTTATTGTAGCTATTTCAATGATGTATGCAACTAAGAAAGTTAAAAAAGATAATATACTTGATGCCATTAGAGAAGAAAATATTTAATAAAAAAGAAACATTTAAAATATAAATTTAAGTGTTTCTTTTAATTTTGGATATAATAATTTAATTATTATCATAGCAATTATTAAATAAATTAATGCAAATATTAAATCTATTAATATATGTTGATGTGTAAATAAAGTAGATAATATAATTAAGATTAAATAAATTATTATAGATATTTTTGATATAGTTTTATATTTTGTTTTACTAATATAATATATTAATAAATAACATACTAATGCATGTAATGAAGGTAAGCAATTAATTGGTGGATTATCTAAATAATATGTTGTATTTATTACAAAATCTGTTATTGTTAATGTAGGAAACTCTGGTCTAATTACTCCAGTTGGAAAAATAATAAAAGTTAAATCTGCAAGTAAAAAACTAAGTAACATTGTAAATATTAATTTCTTGTATAAATCTACATTATTTTTATATATTAAATAACTAGTTAATATTACAAATGGATACCAACTATTATAAATATATATGAACCATTTAATTAAAGGAAAGTTTATATTTGTTTCTAATATTTTATAATCACTAACTAAATTACCTATTAAAAAGTAATTTATTGCTTGTAATAGTAAAGTAATTATAATTGACTTTATAAATAATTTGTTTTCTTTAATAAATTTTTTCATTGTACCACCTTTAATAATTATACTATATTTTATGATTTATTTCTATAACTTTATTATATTTTAAAATTGATAAATATAAGTTTTATAAAATGTTGCAAAAAAATAAGTAAAATTGTAACAAAATATTTTCTTGCAGTACAATAAAATTATTATATTTTAAAATTAACAGCATAAGTATTAATAAGGGAGATACTTATGTTTTTTAAAAATATTCATAAAAGAGAAAGAATAGTATTATTGATAGTTATATTATGTTTTATTATTATTATTGGTAAAGTATTTTACATTCAAGTTATTGACTATAATAAACTTAGTAATTTAGCAAGTAGTTTGTGGAGTAGAAATTTACCTATTGAACCAGATAGAGGAAGAATATATACAAATGATGGCACAGTGATTGCAGATAATTTAACTACAGTTAGTTTAGTATTTATTCCTAATCAAGTAAAGGATAAAGACAAAGTTGCTACTGATATTGCTAATATATTAAATGTAGATAAAAAAGTAATTGAAGAACATTTATATAAAAAGTCTTCAATAGAAAGAGTACATCCAGAAGGTAGAAGATTATCTTATGAAATAGCAGATAAAATTAATTCTTTAAATTATGATGGTGTTTATTTAGTTAAGGAAAGTAAGAGATATTATCCATATAATAATTTAATGAGTCATATTTTAGGATTTGTTGGAATAGATAATCAAGGATTAAGTGGATTAGAGTTACAATATGATACTTATTTAACTGGTGCAAGTGGTGCAATACAATATTTTTCTGATGCTAAGGGAAATAGATTAGAAAGAAGTGAAGTATATGTTGAACCGGAAGATGGTATGGATATATATTTAACTGTAAATTATGAAATACAAGCTGCAGTTGAAAGAGAACTAGATAACGCAATGACTAAATATAATGCTGATGGGGCATGGAGTATTGTAATGGATCCAAATAGTGGTGAAATACTTGCGATGAGTTCAAGACCTAATTTTAATCCAAATCATTATCAAGATTATACTACTGAAGAACTTAATAGAAATTATGCTATATGGGCTAGTTATGAACCTGGTTCAACTTTTAAAATTGTTACTCTTGCTACATCAGTTAATGAAAAAACAGTAGATTTAGTTAAAGATACTTTTTATGATTCAGGTAGTGTTAATGTTGATGGTGCAAGAATAAAATGTTGGAAAAGAGGAGGACATGGTGCACAAACTTTTCTTGAAGTAGTTCAAAACTCTTGCAATCCTGGATTTGTAGAATTAGGAAATAGATTAGGTAAAGAAAAATTATTTGAATATATTAATAATTTTGGATTTGGTAAAAAAACAGGAATAGATTTAAATGGTGAAGCCTCAGGTATCTTATTTAATTTAGATAAAGTAGGTCCAGTTGAACTTGCTACTACTGCTTTTGGCCAAGGAGTAAGTGTAACTGCAATACAACAAATAACTGCGGTAAGTGCAGCAATTAACGGAGGAACACTATATAGACCATATATAGTAAAAAGAATTACTGAACATGAAACAGGAGAAATAATCGAAGAACATAAACCTACATTTGTTAGAAAAGTTATAAGTGAGGAAGCAAGTGAACAAGTAAGATATGCCTTAGAAAGTGTTGTAGCACTTGGAACAGGAAGAAATGCTTATATTGAAAATTATAGAGTAGGAGGAAAAACAGGAACAGCACAAAAAGTTAATAAAGGTAGTTATATGGTAGGTAATTATATTTTATCTTTTGTAGGATTTTTACCTGCGGATAATCCAAAAGTAATTGCTTATGTTGCAATTGATAATCCTAAGGGTGTTACTCAATATGGTGGAACAATAGCAGCACCAATAGCTAAAAATATTTTAACTGATGCAATTAGTGCACTTAATATTAGTCCTAGTTTAGATACAATTCCTAAAAAATATCAATGGTATGATACAAAATATTATACTGTTCCTAATGTAGTAGGTAAAACTGTAAGTGATGCTAAAAAAGAATTAAAAAACTTTCAAATAGAATACACTGGAACAGGAAATATTGTTTTATCACAATCACCAAGTGTAGGTAGTAGAGTTTCGGAAAATAGTGTTGTTAGATTACTTTTATCTGATAACTAATGACAAATAAGTGTAAAGTATATTTTTTGTTAAAAATAAATTGCTATATTTATGCTATAATATTATATAGGAAAAAGGAAGTGTTATAATGTTAACATTAACTAAGTCGTTATTTGCCTTAATGATTGGTTTTATTGCTGCAACATTTTTTGGATTAATTGTAATACCTTTTTTAAAGAAGATTAAATTAGGTCAAAATATTAATGTATATGTTGAAGCGCATAAGTCAAAAGCAGGTACTCCTACAATGGGAGGAATAATCTTTATAATTCCAACTTTACTTACAACACTATTTTTACTATTTACTAATAAAATTGAATATTCAGTTAATTTAATGATAGTATTATTTGTATTTGTAAGTTATGGATTTATAGGATTTTTAGATGATTATTTAAGTATAAAAAGAAAAACTAATAAAGGTTTAACACAATGGCAAAAATTATTTTTACAATTTATTGTAGCATTAGTTTTCTATGTATTATATAGTCAGTTTACTGAAGCAGATTCTTATCTTAGAATAAGTTTACTTGGTATTAGTTTAAATTTAAAATGGTTTTATGGTGTCTTTATATTATTTCTTTTAGTAGGAAGTTCTAATGCTGTTAATTTAACTGATGGATTAGATGGACTTGCTGGAGGACTTTCTGTAATTGCCTTCCTTGCTTTTGGACTTATTGCGTGGGGCAGTTGGTGGATTGAAGGTTATAAGGACTTAGGTATATTTTGTTTTATATTAGTAGGTTCAGTATTAGGATTTCTAGTTTATAATACACATCCAGCAAAAGTATTTATGGGAGATACTGGTAGTTTAACTTTAGGAGCAACACTTGCAACAATAGCAATATTAACTGCCCATGAAATATCACTTGCAGTAATTGGGGGAGTATTTGTTATTGAAACTCTTAGTGTTATTATTCAAATATTTTCAGTTGTTGTATTAAAAAGAAGAGTATTTTTAATGACTCCAATACATCATCATTTTGAAAGACTTGGTTGGCAGGAAAATGATATTGTAAAATTATTTTGGATAGTAGGTTTAATTTTAGGATTACTTGCTTTAATATATGGAGTTTGGTTATAAAGAAATAAATGGTTCTTTGTCAAATAGTGGGTGTGACCAAAAATTTTGATAAAGAAATTTGATAAAGCTAGTGCTTAAAAGGCACTGGCTTTTTTCAAGTGTAATAGATTTTTACATATAATAATTCTAACTTTGAATCTTCTAAATGATTTAAATCTAAATGCAATTCTTTTGAGTACTTGTAAAATAGTACTTATTTTTATATACTTTTAACATATAATTAAATAGGTGATATTATGAAAAAGTCTAATTTGCTATTACTTATAAGTGTAATTGTTATTAGTTTATTTGGGCTTTTAATGATATATTCTTCTAGTTATGTATGGGCTGAATATAAGTTTGATGATTCATATAAATTTTTAAAATCACAGGCTATATTTTTAATAATTGGATATATTCTTATGTTTATAACTTCAAATGTTGATTATCATAAATATAAAAAATATTCTAATACTATATTTATTGTATGTTTAAGTTTACTTGTTTTGGTATTAATTCCAGGGATAGGTACTATTAGAAATGGTTCTAGGAGTTGGTTTGGTATTGGAGGATTTGGTATTCAACCTAGTGAATTTACTAAACTAGGATTAATTATATTTGTATCTAAATATCTAGAAAGAAATAAAAGAGTAGTTAAGGATATTAAAAAAGGAGTATTTCCTATTTTAATTATATTGTTTTTAGTATTTGGGCTTATTATGTTGCAACCTGATTTTGGAACAGGTGTAATTATTGTAGTTAGTATTATTGTATTATTTTTTGTTAGTGGTGTTAAAATGAATTTCTTTGTTAAAATAGGTATACTTGGATTAATTGGAGTAGTGGGATTAATAATTGTTGCACCTTATAGAATGCAAAGAATTTTATCTTTTTTAAATCCTTGGTCAGATCCACTAGGTAGTGGGTTTCAAATAATTCAATCAATGTATGCGATTGGTCCAGGAGGATTATTAGGGTTAGGATTAGGTAATTCTATTCAAAAACATTTTTATTTACCTGAACCTCAGACTGATTTTATCTTTTCTATAATAAGTGAAGAATTTGGATTTATGGGTATATTAATTGTAGCAAGTTTATTTGTAATGATAATATATCAAGGAATTAAAATAAGTATTAATTGTGAGGAATTATTTGGTAAATATTTATCTTTTGGTATAATATTTTCTCTTGCTTTTCAAGCATTACTTAATTTAATGGTAGTAGTGGGATTAATTCCTGTTACGGGGGTTACATTACCATTTTTATCTTATGGTGGTTCTTCTTTAATGATTACTTTAATATCGATGGGAATATTACTTAATATAAGTAAATTTAATAAATAAAAGCATTTTTTACTTACGAAAAAAAATTAAAAATGTTATAATTATATTGTAATGTGTAGCTATATATTTGGAGTAAAATCAGTTATATGGCTTTTTTAGGAGGTAAATATGTATAATGTTAATGATTATGTTGTATATATGCATGAGACTTGTAAGATATTAGAAGTAAAAAATATTAAGGATAAGAAGTATTATGTTTTAAAACCAATTAATGATAATAGTTTAAAGATAAGTATTCCATGTGATAATAAAAATATTAAGAGAATTATTTCTAAAGAGAAAATAGATAGTTTAGTTAATGATATTCCTAATATTTTAGAAATTAATGATTTAAATAAGAATCTTGATAGTAAATATAAGGAATTATTAAGTAATAATAGTTATGAAGATTTAATTAGAATTATTAAGACTACTTATTTAAGAAATATGAATAGATTAAATAATAAGAAGAAAATTAGCGATAAGGATGAATATTATTTCTTGTTAGCAGAAAAATATTTATATAGTGAAATGTCTATTGCTTTAAATATGACTATTGAAGAAGTAAGAGAGTATATTAAAAAGAAGTTAGAATGTTAGTTATTCAACTTCTTTTATTTGTGATTTGTGTAAATTATTAAGTTTATTTTTTATAGCAATTTCATTTAATACATCTTTGATTAGCTTGTCCATATCAGAGTTTTCTTCATAATTGGCTTTGGCATAAAAATCAATTCTGTTATCTTTGATTAGATTAGATACTACTTTTTTATCATCATTTTGATATACTGCGATGGCATAACCATTTGATTCTCTAATCATTCGCATGGATGGAATGTCTGTTAATCCATCACCAAAATATATCATATTTCTAGTAGATATTCTCCTGTTTTCTGATAACATTTTTTTATTTAAGGCATTATCTTCGCAAATATCCAATACTCCTTTATTAATTCTACTTATAAATTGTGTTTTAGTAGTATAATTAATACTCATTTTAGGCCATACTGCATTATTATTCTCATCATATAAGAATTCACATCCATATATTACTTTAAAGTATTTTGCTATTTCTGTTCCTTCGATTATTTCTTTTAAGCCTGATGATACGATATAATGTTCTATTTCTAATCCTAGACTTTTACCGTATTCATTGATTCTAGTAAACCAAGAAGTAATACCAGGAAAGAAGTTAATATCTTTACCTAGACTATTTAAGTATTCTTTAGTTATAAATTGATGATTTTTCTTTGATTCATTTACCATCATATACATATATGCTAATATTTTATCCATTTTATTATTCATTGTAATTTCAGTAGTTCTATTCCAAAATTCTTTGATATCTAGTCCTAAATTAGGAATAAAAGAATATTCTTGCATATCTTTATCACATAGTGTTTTATCAAAGTCATATATCATTGCTACGATTGTTTTATTATTCATGATTACCTCCATATATATAGTATATCATAAATTTGTTAAAATCTATTTAAAAATACTAAATAATGTGTTATAATTTATTTAAATAGAAAGAGGTTGATTATATGAAGACTACGATGGAAAAAATAATGATAGGGTTACTTGTTATCTTTATACTATTATTTGTATTTGTAGTTATATTTGTTATTGCTAATAAGAAAGATAATACTGTAGTAGAAGTTCCTAATAATAATTTAGATGCTACGAATTATGTATTGATGGAGGAAGTAGATACTACTAAATATATGGATTTATATAGTAGTGTTAATTTAAAGAAAATTAGTTTTAAGAATTTAACTAATGAATCTACAAAAGAATTTACAGATAAACAAGATGAAATAATTAAGTCGTTGGAAGACTCAATTAGTGTAAATAAAGAATTTGTTAATGAATACAATAAGGAACATAATGTTACGGGATATAAGAGTACAAGTAAGTTAGAATCTATTATATTAACTAATATTAATAATAATATATTATCAGTATTATATTTAATTGAAGATGAAGTAGATTATAAGAAAGTAAATAATTATATCGCTAATTTATTTGTAGATACTGTAAGTAAAAATTTATTATCTAGTGAGGAAGTACTTAGTAAATATGGTTTATCTAAGGAAGGTATAAGTAGAAGGGTTTTTGATTTAGTAATCGAAGGAAAAGATAATAAGGATGAATTAACTAAGGAAGCAGATAGTTATTCTAGTAAGATTATTGATAATTTTGATAAGTATATATATTTATATTTTAATAGTGATGGTATATATTTAAAATATAATAAGAGTGATATATCTAATTATTTATTTAATAGTTCATTAGATAGTGTTAAATATAGTACTTATAAGATTAAGGGATTTTAATTTAGATATTTATGTACTACATAGTAATGTTGTATTGTTACGTATAAAATATTTAAGATATTTGATATAAGTAGACTCCACAAACCTATTTTAAGAAAAGATAAGATTATTAATGATATTGTTTTAATTAATGATCCTATTAATGTACCATACATAGCTTCTTTAGCTTTCCCCATTCCTTGGAGTGTTGAAGTAAGTGGGGATTGAACATAATAAAGTAAGAAGAATGGTGCAAGATATGGTATATAGTTTAATCCTGATGTTGTTTTATATATTAAGTTTAGGGGAATATTTGGAATGAAAATAAATATTAATGTAAATGGAATACCTATAATAAGTGAAAATATTATTGCTTGTTTTAACTTATTTTTAGAGTATTCTTTTCTATTATTAGCATAGTTATTTGATATTACTGGTAGTAGGGCATTAGATATGGCAAGGGTAAAGAATGATGGCATTAGTAAAAGGGGATAGACATAACCATTAATTATTCCATATTCTAATGTTATATAATTGTAATCATATCCAACATATTTTAAGATAAATGTTAGTATTATTGGTTCAAAGAAATAAACTATACTGCCAATTAATCTGCTTCCTGTGGAAGGTATACTGATACTTAGAATATCTTTTAGAATTATTTTATCTATTTTATAGTCTTCGATAGTTATTATTTCATTTTTGGGTAAGAATAAGAGTAATATTATTATACTTATGAATTCACTTATTATATTAATTAATACTACGCCGGTTACAGAATATACTATGCCATAATTTAATAATTTAGGTATATATGTTATAGTAAGTAATAATCTAGTTAATTGTTCAATTATATTAGATAGGGTATGTGGAAACATTCTTTCTTTGCCAAAGTAATATCCTTTGATTATACTTGATATACATATAAAAGGTAGGGTTAATCCAATTGCTATTATTGGGTAATAAGTATTAGAGTTTTGTAATAATACATTAGATAGTAATGGAGATATAATAATAATTAATATTATTAAAATTAGGTTATAGATTATAACAAGAGGTATTAGAGAAAGTATTATGTTTTTACTTTTTCTTTTTCTTTCACTAATTAGTTTACTTATCGCAGGACTTAATCCTAATGTACACAGAGTTATAAATAAATTAAATGTAGGCAGTATTAACATATACAAGCTTATTCCTTCTTCTTTGATTGTTCTAGTTAATACTATTTTTATAAACATTCCTAATAATTTTGTAATTAATCCACCGATTATTAATATTATAGTAGATTTTATAAATTTACTTTTCATAAGTTCACCTTAGTAAATTATATGTTAAAAAAAAGAAAACAATATAAATTGTTAACTTAATTCCATAAATATTTCTTTATTAAAGATATGTGGTTCTTTTAATTTTTCGTCTTCGCTTGTGGTAATCAAAAAGTATGTATGTGATAATACTGGTGTATCATTTATTGGGTCATCCCATGTTGCATCTAAATGGTACCAAGTATTATTTATTTTTACGGCATTCCATGTATGAGTATCATTGGTAACTCTATAATTAATTATATTTAATTTATTTAAGAATATTGCCATGAGATCTGTATATCCTGAGCAGATTCCATAGTGTTCAAATAATACTCCATAAGCTGTATCTGAAGCATATGGTGAAGTAGTAGTGCAATTAGTTTTTTCTACACAGAAGTTTTCATCATAAGTTGTATTATTTACTATGTAATCGTGTATTACTTTTACCTTTTCTTTGTCTGTCATATTATTTGTTATTAATTCATTTATTACTTTGCTTACTTCGTTATCTATTTTTTGTTTATATGTATCAGAGTAGTAATCATTATATTTTATTGTTATATCTAATACATAGCCTTTTAGACTTGCTTCGATTGAACTAAATGAGTTATATGGATGAACAAAGTTATTTATAATATTTAATTCGTCAACATTTTCAAATAAGTTACTATAATCTTCTTCATAATTAGTGTAGTTAATATCAAAGTATCTTTTAGTGTGTGTTATTCCTGAATTAACTAGGTAATATATTGTGTTATATAATTCTTCTTTGGAATGTATTTCTGTATTTGTATAATCATCTAAATACATGAAATTATCTATATAAAAATAATTGTTATTATTTAATTCTTCGTTACTTTCTGTGGTATATTTGGCATAATAATAGTATATTTCATCCTCCTTAAATGTAAAAATAGATAGTATAAATATAATTATTATTGCTAAGAAAATGTATACATATTTCATATCACAGCCTCCCTTTACTTAATTATAGCAAAAAGTATTTTTAAAGTAAATAAAATATTAAAATATTATTTATTAATTTATTTATCCTTTACATAACTTTTAGTTATTCCAAGGTTTTTAATGCCTAAAAATTAGTCATTAAAAAGTAATTTTGAACCTAGGTATAGTTTCAAAATTATGTTGTATTTTATTTTAGTTTAATTTATAATAATAATATATTTAAGTATAATTCTACTTAAAGTAGAGTTATTCTAGTAATAGTAGGTAGTATTATTTAACTAATTATATTAAAATATAAATGTAAGTATTTATATAATTATAGGAGGTAATATGGATAATAGAATAATTGGTAAATTTATTAAGAAAAAAAGAAAAGAAATTGGTTTAACTCAAATAGAATTAGGAGATAAATTAGGAGTTAGTGATAAAGCTATTAGTAAATGGGAAACTGGTAATTCATTACCTGATATTGGGATATTAAAGTCATTAGGTGATATTCTTGGTATTAGTACAAGTGAATTATTAAATGGTGAGGAAGATAATAATAAAGATGTTAAAGGTAATAAGATTGTAATTATTATTGGTATTTGTTTAATAGTTATTTCTATTATATTGGTTATTATAATAAATATGAATAAGAATAAAGAGATAATGAATGGTAGTAAGAGTTGTGATTGTACTTTAACTGAAATATATAACATTGATAATATTAATTTAAGTAATGATGAAAATTATTTATATGTGTCTTTAAAGAAATTTCAAACTGAGGGAGTATATACAATAAAATTACCTAAGAGTATTTCAGATGATTTGGAAAAGGGTAAGAATTATGAATTTGTATTTGAAATAGATAAAGAGTATTTAAAAGATAATCCTGATGTTATATTTAATAATTCTAAAATAATTAATGTTAATGAAACTAATAAACAAGGATTAGAACAAACAAGTTTTAGTACATGTACGGATAAATAAAAAATGATTAGACTTTAATGTTTAATCATTTCTTTTTACTTTGATGCCATAGCATTTACTTTTTTAGTTAATCTTGATTTTTCTCTATTAACTTTGTTTTTATGTACTAAACCTTTAACCTTAGCATTATCTAAACTTTTAATAGCAAGATTTAATTGTTTTTTAGCTTCTTCAAGATTTCCTGCTTCAACTGCTTTATCAGTGTTTTTAATTGAATTTTTTACAGTTGATTTTAAGCATTGATTTGCTAATGTAGTTTTGTTAATTTGTTTAATTTTTTTAACTGCATTTTTAACGTTTGCCATATATAAGACTCCTTTCTTCAAGAACTACTTATAATTTTATCAAAAAAAAGTAAATAATGCAATATATTTTTGTTAAAAATATATATAGAAAGGAGATTTTATGCATAGAATTGATTTAAAAAATGTAAATATTCATACTGATTTAGTAATTGAACAAATAAATGATAAGAATTTAATTAAGGAAGAAGTAATAAATAATATTAAAATAAGTAGAGTAGTAATGGATAAAAATAATTTACTTAATAAAAAAGAGGGGAATTATATTACTATTGAATTAACTGATATTACTAATTATGAAGATAGGGAAAATGTAGGAAAAGTTTTAGTTAAGGAGATTAAAGATATATTAAATAAAAATAATATTAAGGATAATTATGAATGTTTAGTAATAGGATTAGGTAATAAAAAAAGTACACCAGATGCTTTAGGACCAATGGTAATAGATAATATTCTTGTTACAAGGCATTTATTTGAACTTAATGTTGATGTTAAAAAAGGCATTAGGAAGGTAAGTGCAATTATTCCTGGAGTTATGGGTAATACTGGGATTGAGACTATTGATATAATTAAGGGTATTGTAGATAATGTTAAACCTAAATTTATTATTGTAATTGATTCACTTTGTGCTAGTTCAATAGAAAGATTAAATAAAACAATTCAGTTAACTGATACAGGAATACATCCTGGTAGTGGTATAGGTAATATGAGAAAAGAAATAAGTAAAGATACATTAGGTATACCTGTTATTGCTATTGGAGTACCTACGGTAGTAGAAAGTGTTACTATTGTTAATGATACATTAGAATATATGTTTATGCATTTAAATTATTTGAAAAATAATTATGAAACTAGTAAACTTGTAGTAAAAAGAAATAATAATTATTTAGATAAAATTAAATCTAGTAAGGTAAGTAATGAGGATAAGGAGATACTTGGAGGTATAATTGGTAGTTTGGATGAAGAGAAAAAGAAGAATTTAATTAGTGAAGTATTAAATAATATTAATTATAATTTGATTGTTACTCCGAAAGAAATAGATTTTATTATTGAGAAGTTAGCTAATGTTATATCTAATTCAATTAATAATGCGATTAATAAGGAAGTTGATAATTATTAGTAATAAATTTAAGTTTATAACATATAATGTAGTAGATGTGTTGTAAAATTATATAATAATTGTATAATTATTGTATAAAAATATTGACAATTTAATAAAAATATGTTATTATCTATTTATGTGAAAGGAGATGATTTTATGGCAAGTTTAACAAGTGCTATAAATATTCAAATTGATAGTGAAACTAAAAGAAAAGCTACTGATATATTAAACAATTTGGGGTTAAGTATGAGTACTGCTATTAATATATTTTTAAGACAAGTAATAAAAAAAGATGGGTTACCATTTGAAGTTAATAATAATTCAAATGATGATTTATTGGATGCAATTGAAGAAATCAGAGATATGATTAATAATCCACAAAATTATCCTAGTTATACTAATAGAGAAGACTTAAAGAAAGCATTATTAAAAGATGACTAATTATAAATTAAATGTTCAATATTCTAGTCGGTTCAAAAAAAGTTTAAAAAAGGTACTTAAACAAGGTAAAGACATAGAAAAATTACTTGATATAGTTGATAAAATTGCAAATTGTGAAGAATTAGAACCTAGTTTAAGAAATCATAAACTTATTAAAAATAAATACTATGTTGATTGTTATGAATGTCATATCGAGCCTGATTGGTTATTGATTTATAAATACAATAATGAAAAATTAATTCTTTTATTGGTTGATACGGGGAGTCATGGTGAAATGTTTTAAAAATTAAAAGTCCTAGAAATTAGGGCTTTTATTGTTTTTCTGTTTTTAATTTATAACCTTCGGGAATTAAATCTTGGATTATGCCTTTGATTAAAGCTTCTGATTGGCTATCTGCCATTTCTAAAATTCCCATACTTTTTAAATCTTCTTTGGCTTTATCTTCGGCCATCGCTTGTGCTTTATTAGCATCTTCTTTGGCATCAAAATTAAATAAAGAAAACTTTTCATCATAATATTTAATAGATTTAGGGTCAACTTTTACTTCAAGTATTTTGGCTTTTGGTATAGATATTAATACTGTTTTTGTAATGTTATTTGAAGTTACTTTGACTTCTTTAATGTCTATACCTGCGCGTGCTGTTGCAGTATATACCATTAGAAAATCTGCTTTATTTATTATTGTAATTCCATTATCAGTATATTTACTAAAACCATTATAAGTTAATTTAGCAGTTGTTAATTCACTTGCTTTTTCTAATTTCGCTATTATATAAGTTGTGTCTAAATCTTCTTTTGGATTATATGTTATTAGAAATATAATTGCTAATACAATTAATGCTAATGCTACAATGCGTACTATTTTGTTTTTAAAAAACTTTTTTATTTTTCTTTTTACTTCCATTTTTTTACTCCTTTTTAATAAATAAAATGCTTTAAAATTAAGATTATTCCTCCTTCCATAGTAATCTTTGTTTTTCATGCGTTTTATATATGATACATTCTATTTATATATTATTTACTTGTTCTTCCCATTAGGAAAATTTTAATTTTTTCTTCTTTACAGGAACATTATATCATTTATTTTTTTGAGTGTAAAGCAATATTTTTATTAAAAAAGTCCCTTTTAGGACTTATATATGTAATTTAGTTAATATTTTAAGTATTTTATTTGGTAAGATATCACTTAAATATTTTTTATTTAATTTTAAGTATACTGGTAATAATATAATTCCTAGTACACATATATTTATAATTTGTAAGAATCTTGATGTTGAGTTAATTGGTAGAATTAAACTTATTAGTAAGTCTAATACAATTAGTATTACTAAATTTAATAATGATTTAGGTAATACTTTTATTGTTTCAGTGTAACTGAAATCTAATTTCTTTTTTAGATATACTATTGGTATAATAATTGAAGTAGATAGTCCTAGGAATGTTGCAAATATTGCTCCATAGAAAGCATGAGTATTTAAACTGTTGAATAGATACATCATAGGTATATCTAATGCTAAGTTTATTACTATACCTAGTATTACTGTTATAAATAATACTTTATATTTGCTTAAACTTTGTAGTAGGCTATTTACTATTATGTACATACTATCTAATATTGTTAGTAAGATATTACATCTTATTATTAAATATCCATATTTATTTTGCCCATAAAATATAGTCCATATTGAATATGAGTTAATGCTTAAAAATACTGATAATGGTATAATTATAAAGATTATTATTTTTAGGCATCTATTAAATAATTTATTAACTCCAACGTTGTCTTTTTTTACATATAAACTAACTATATGAGGTATTAAACTAATTATTAATCCATTTGCTATTGCTACTACTATGGAGTTAATTTTAGGTCCCCATGTTGTAAAGACACTACTTATTGTTTCGATATCTTTTCCTTCATAATTAAAGTTAGGAAGAGTTCTTAACATTAAAATCATATCTGTAGAGTTATATATTTGATTTGCACAACTTATTATTATAAAAGGAATACTATAAGTAATTATTTTTTTTATTATTTCTTTATCTTTTATTTTGCTTGCTTTATTTTCTTTTTGTAATAATTTATCTTTGTTTTTTTTCATTATTACTGTTAAATAGATATAAGCAAATATTCCACCAGCACAAGAAGCAAAGACTGCTACTCCGATGGTAGTTCTTAAAGATAAGTGAAATACTTTTAATGTTAGATAACTACCTAAAAGTATTACTATTACTCTTACTACTTGTTCAATTACTTGGCTTAATGATGGCTCTTTAATATATTTATGTCCTTGTAAGTATCCTCGCATTATACTTAGAAGTGGAATAACCAATAGGGCAAATGATACCATTCTTATAGTAAATGATACATCTTCAATGGTATTACCATTTTCAATATTTCCTATGATTAAGTTAGCTACTTGTGGTGCAAAGATAAAACATATTAGAAAACATATTAGAGAAAATATAAGAATAAATATTTTAGATATTTTATATAATCTTACTTTTTCAGCATTCATTCCTAAGGTATTATATTCGCTAGTTAGTTTACTTATTGCAAGTGGGAAACCAACGGTGGATAAAGATAAAAAGAAATTATATATTGTATAAGAATATCCATATAATGCACCACCTTGTTCTCCAATTATGCTATAAAAAGGTATTACATATATTACTCCAAGTATTTTTGTTAATATTATTGCAGAAGTTGCTATAAAAGCACCTTCTAAGAAGTTTGATTTTTTCATTTATTCCTCCTTGATATATAAGTAAATTATACCTTTATTATTTGCTTTTATCAAGGAATTTATTTATTATTATATGTCAAATGTGTAAATTAATTTAAATAATTTTTAAATCTTAAATATAAGTTTTCTATTTTATTATAGGTATTTAGTTTAACTTTTGTTTTTATTTCATCTAATACTCCACGGACATTGCCATAAATAATTGTTTTATAATCTTTTTTTATATAATCATATATTATATCTAATTCATAATCTTCTAATGTTACTCCTTCTTTTAAAGCATAATTATAAACATCTTCTTTTTTAATTCTTTTTACATATTCTGTAATTAAATATATATTCAATAGTATCACCAATTAAAAAATATGTTAAAAAATTTTAATTATGATTGATTTATTTAGAGTTGTATGATAAAATTTATTTAGAAATAGAGAGTCGGGAAGTGAATTATGGAAAAAGAAAATAAAATATCTAAAGGTATTGTTGCTGGATGCTTAGTGATGGTAATGGCTTTAACAATATGGGTAATTAATATTAATGATACATATTCAACTGATAGTAGTACAACTCCTAAATGTAAATCATTAAATGGTATAGAATATAAATATGTATCTAATGCTACAAATGATCAGTATGGGTGTTGCCCTGTTAGCGATACTGCCAAAATAGGATCATTAGGCAATGGAAATAAATGCTTTTCTTATACTGTTAATGGAAGTTGCCCTGCTGGGTATACTGTTTATAATGAAGGTAATTGTATTGCAAATTTGGGAGAAATAGACAATAGTGCTTGTTATTATTGTACTGGTAATTCAGTTACTGGATCAAATTATTTATGGAGTTCGGGTACACCAAGTGTAACTTGTAATGGTGGTAGTTGGATACCTCAAGAAAATATAACAAGTAGTGATAGATGTGTAACGCCTACGCAAAATTATGAAGTAACTTTTAATGTTGCTGGTGGAAAACTATATTTAAATGGTAAATTACAAAGTAGGAATGTATTTAAAATTTCTGAATTAAATTATGCTTTATATACTGCTACAAAAGATGATTATACTTTTAAAGGTTGGTCAACTAGTAGTGCATGCACTTCTACTAAAGATAGTGGTATAGTAAATGTTAAGAGTGATATGACTGTTTATGCTTGTTTCGTTAAAGTAATTGAAGATTATAATGTTGGTGTGTTTTTAGATGCTAATAATGATTCAGGAATAGTATATAAAAATGGAACTTCAACTAAGGCAAACAAATATGAAACTACTGTAAAAAAGAATAATTATATTGATTTAACTGAATATAGTGCAAAGGCTAGTGGATATACATTTAAGGGATGGAGTTTAACAAAAAGTTGTGATGCATTATTAACTAAATATTTGATTAATAATACTTATACTTTTTATGCTTGTTATAATAAGGATGGGACGCCTTCAAGTCCTGGTACTTCAACACCTGGTACTACAACTTATAGTGCTAAATTTAATCCTAATGGTGGAAAGTTTAGTGATGGTACAACAAGTACTAAAACTATAAAATATACTGATAAAAAATATTTTACTGATAATGATATTGTTGTTACAAGAAATGGTTATAAATTTTTAGGTTGGAAAAATAATAGTGGTGATGTATTTAATAGATATATTGATAAGTCGGATAATGGTAGTACTTTAACAGCGCAATGGCAAAGTAATAATTCTGGTGGTACTACTCCTTCACCAAATCCTGATATTGGTGATGAAACACAATGTGAATATATATATAAAGATTCATGTGAAGTTGCAAATGATGGGTATAATTGTGTAAAAGATGAAAATAATTGCTATGTAAAGGGAGATAAAAAACAAGATGATAATATAGATTGTGTATATTATAATAAAAATAGTTGTGAATCAGCTTATAGTGGATATAATTGTATTCAAGATTCAAATGGTTGCTTTATAAAAGGAAGTAAAAAAAATAATAATTCATCTGGTAGTAATTCATCCGATCCTGAAAGTAATCCAAATACTGGTAATTCATTGTTATATTTATCAGTAATAATTGGAATTGTAACATTTGGATATACAGTTTATTATACAAATAAAATAAAAAAGAAAGAAGGTAATTAAAATGAATCGTGATAAAAAAATATTATTAGGATTAACTGTATTTATTTGCTCTATTATTTCGATAACTATAATTAAAGGTACCTATGCTTATCCATTAACTATGGAAAACACTGGTGGTGGTAAAATTGTACCACTTGGTGGTGATGAGGTGTGTTCAAAGTGTGATAATAGCTATGTTTATGCACCAGTTGGTGCAGAGAATTGTACACCTGTTGCAGATAGTTATTGTACATCCAAACCATCTCCAAGTCCGTCTAAGAAACCACCTACAAGTCCATCTCCATCTAAAAAGCCATCTATTCCTACTACTAGATACAATGCTTGCTATTATTGTGAAAGAGATAATATATATCATTTTGGATATCGTGAGGAATTAGGATATTGTAGTGGTTCGTGGACAATTGCGAATTTGGATGAAAGTAGATGTAATAATTGGTATGTAACTCCATCACCATCTGAGAAGCCACCTATTAGTCCATCACCATCTGAGAAACCATCTGTTAGTCCATCACCAAGTTCTACACCTAATTCATATTGTTATGTATGTTCAACTGATGATAATAAATTTTATTGGGGAATTTATCCTGTACCTTCAAGTATAAGTAGTTCTTGTAGTGGTACATGGAGGGGAACAGCTAGAACGCAAGAACAATGTCATGCTGAAGACATTCCAAGTAATCCAAATACTGGTGATGTAATGTTATATATTGCTTATTTAATAGGATTTAGTTCATTGTTCTATTCTGGATATAGTTTTTATAGATACAAAAAACAAAATAATAAATAGAGAAAGTTAATTCTTTCTTTATTTTTTTCGCTATTTATGATAAAATTAATGTAGGATGTGATTATGTGGTAATTTCAATTGATGGATTTTCTGCGACAGGTAAGTCTACTATAGCATTTATGTTAGCAGATAAATTAAATTTAAGATATTTAAATTCAGGTTCTATATATAGATGTATTGCTTTAAAAATAATGAATAATGAATTTAGTGTTAATGATAAAGATATTTATGATAAGGTAATAAATTTAGATATAGATTTTAAAATAATTAATGGAATGCAAAGGATTTATTTAGATAAAAAGGATGTTACAGATTTAATTAGAAAAGAAGAGGTATCAATTTTTACTCCAAGTTTTGCTAATAATCTTAATATTAAAAGTGCCATTAGGGTTATTCAAAAGAAATTTGTAGATAATGGTGATGTTGTTATTGAAGGAAGAGATATTGGAACTAGAATTGCTCCGAATGCAAATTATAAGTTTTATTTATATTGTTCGTTAGAGGAACGCGCTAGAAGAATTTATAATGAAAAGAAAGATAAAGAAAATGTTACATATGAAGGTATTTATAATGATATAGATGCTAGAGATAGAAAAGATATAAATGATGGTAATTTTATAAAGCCTAAAAATGCAATTGAAATAGATACTACTAAATTAAGTATAAATGAAATATTAGATATAATGTTATTAAATATAAAGGAGAGATAGTAATGGATAAGAAAAAAATTATATTAATTGTTATATTATTTGTTATTGCACTAATTTTAGGAGGATTATTAGTAAATAAAAAATTAAATAGTAATAATAAAAATAATAAAGAAGAAATAGTTCAATCTAATGCTAGAGATGAAAATTTAGAACAATTAGAAGTTACAAATGATACAATAAATATTAGAATGGAAGCAGATACTAAGAGTGAGAAAGTAGGTAAAGTATCTAAAGGGGAAATATATACTATTCTTGAAACAAAAGAAGATAATTATTATACTTGGTATAAGATTAAGACTTCTAATGATATTGAAGGGTTTATTGCTGGTAAATACAAACCAGAAGAAGGTCAAGTGGAAGAATATATTAAGTTATTAGACAAAAAAGATAATTTAGAAACAAGTGAATAAGGGTGTTATTATGAAAAGAGTATTAAAGGTATGTTTATTTATTCTTTGTTTAATTCCTTTTAAAGTTAAGGCTTTAAGTGGTGAAATAAACATGGAATGTAATAGTTATAAAGCTGTTGCAAATGATGAGGTTACTTGTAATATTACTGCTTATGCAGATAGTGAAGTTACTGGGTTAAGTGCAGATATTGTATTATCTAGTAATTTAGAAATAGTTAGTTTTACTACTGATAGCGCTTGGCAAGGTGATGCATCAGGTAATAAAATTGGTTTATATACTGATACAAATAAAAAAGATAATTTTAATGTTGGAGTATTAAAAGTAAGAGTTAAATCTACTGCAGTCGAAGGAACAGAATCTATATCTTTAAGTAATGTTATATATTCAGATAGTGAATTTAATAAAGTAAATATTTCTGATATTAGTAAAAATATTAGAATTGCTTCTTTAAATAACTATTTGAAAAGTCTATCTATAAATCCAGGGAGTATTAATTTTAATAAGAATACTTTAACTTATGATGTAACTTTGGATTCTTCAACAATAGAAATACTTTGTGAAAAGGAAGATTCTAATTCGACTATATCTGGTGATATTGGGAATAGAAATCTTAATTATGGAAAAAATACATTCAAAATAAATGTAATAAGTGAAAGTAATGAAGTTAGAACTTATATATTAAATGTTACTAAAATAGATAATAGAAATACTGAAAATAGGCTTTCATCAATTGGAGTAAATGGTAAAAATATAAACTTTAATGAAGATAAATTTGAATATAGTATAAATGTTGAATATGGTGTTAGTACTGCTAAAATAACAGCTTCTTTAAAAGACTCTAGTTCTTCATTTGTAAATGGATATGGACCTAGAATAGTTAATTTAAACGAAGGAAATAATAAAATAGAACTTAGAATATTATCAGAAAATGGTGTAACTAGGACTTATACTATAAATATAAATAGAAAAGAGGATCCAGATAATAAAAGTGATGACAATTATTTAAAGGATATAGATATTAAGGATAACGATATAGATTTTTCTAAAGATAAAACTAATTATGAAATTATAGTTGATTATGATACTGATTCCCTTGATATAAATCCTAAACTTTCTTCAGGAAAATCAAAATTTGAGATAATTGGTAATGAAAACTTAAAAGTTGGAGAAAATACAATAATTATTAAGGTTACTGCAAAGGATAATTCTGTTAGAGAATATAAAATTATTGTAACTAAAAAAGATAAAGATCAAGTATTATCTAATAATAGTTATTTAAAATCTATAACAATTGATGGATATAATATTGATTTTAATAAAAATGTTTATAACTATACTTTAAAAATAAAAAATGAAGAAACTTTAAATATAAATGCAATTACTGAAGACGCGACTGCTAAAGTTAGGATAGTTGGTAATAATAATTTAAATAATAATAATGTTATTAAAATAATTGTTACTGCAGAGGATAAATCTGTTAGTACTTATAGTATTACTGTTTCAAAAGAAAAGAGTATTAATTATTTGCTTATTACTGTAATTATAGAAACTGTTGTTATTATTGGAATAATATTATTCTTAGTTTTAAGAAAAAAGAAGAGTGATGTTAATGAAGAAGTATAGTATATATGTATTATTTGTTTTGTTAATGTTATTTAATAATAATGTTAATGTTATAAATTATCAAGTTGAAAGAAAAAACTATTCTGAATCATTAAATAATGCTTTTGAAGATGATAACTTTTATAAGTGTGTAATAGATTCTTATAATAGAAATAATAGTTTAAGTGTTAGTTATGATACAGTTTTATCTGATGAAGAATTATCTAAGGTTACTAGTTTAAATTGTAATGGAAAAGATAAGAGTGAAACTGAGAAAATTAAAAGTGTTAAAGGAATAGAAAAATTAACTAATCTTAATTCTTTAAATTTAAAATATAATAATATTACTGATTTTGATATAAGTAATAATACTAATTTAACTAAAATTTTTATCGAAGGAAACAAAATAAATAAATTAGATACTTCTTGTAATAAAAATCTTGGAACAATATACGCTATGAATAATAATATATCAGATATAAATATTAGTAATAATAATGTTCTTACTAATTTAGTATTAACAAATAATAAAATAACTGGTATTAATTTAAGTGATAGTCCATATTTGAGTTATATTGATTTAGGAAATAATAATTTGAGCAGTATAGATTTAACTAATAATACTAATTTAAGTATGATATATATTAATAATAACAAGTTAGATAGTATAGATGTAAGTAAAAATATATATTTAGATACATTACAAATATCATCAAATAATATTGATTATATTGATATAAGTAATAATACTAAATTAAGATATTTATATTTAGGTAACAATAAGTTATCAAATATAAAGTTTGGTAATAATAGACAGCTTAATCTTTTATATTTAAATGATAATAATTTAGCTAATTTAGATATTAGTAATTTGAATTCTATTAATTCATTTGAAATAAGTGGCAATAATAAATTAACTGATTTGAATATTGATAATAATTTAATTAAAACTTTGAAACTTGATGATATAAATAGTTTAGAAAAAATAAATGCTAATATATTTTCATTAGAATCTATTTCTATAATGGGAAATAACAATTTAAGTTATATTACTCTTGGTATTAATGTTAAAAATATAAATATTGAAAAGAGTAAAATAAATAATATTGATTTAAGTAAAAATACTTTACTTGATAGTTTAATTATAAATAATAGTGAGTTATCTAGTATTGATTTAAGTAATAATGTTCTTTTAACAAAATTATCATTAGAAAATAATAAATTATCAAGTATTGATTTAACTAATAATAATAAATTGACTTATATTAATTTAAAAGATAATAATTTTTCTAAAAATATGGAACCATTATTAATTAATAGTTTAATTAATGTTAATGAATTAGATGAGATGGTTAAATTACCTAGTAGTATAACAAATTTAAGTAGTAATATTACTTTAAGTAATAATTTAAATATAAGTAATAATGTTATTAGAATTATTAATGGTGGTAAGGCTACGATTGATATTAATAAGTTTAAAAATGAAAATGATATGGATATTAATTATAAACTTATGTATTTTATTGATACTGTTAAAATATCTAGTGAAAGATATGATTTAAAGAAAGATTATTTATTTGTAGGTAATGATAGTGATGAAGAAATAAAAAATAATATTACTACAGATTATGCTAATTTTGAAATTATTAATAATATTTTATATGTTAAATATAATAGTCAAACTTTAAAAACATATCCTTTGGTAAGAATTAATTCAAATGGTTTAGTAATAAAAGATAATGAGATAGTTATTGATAGTAATTTAAAATATAATGATTTTATTAATAAATTTAATGTTATAAATGGTAATTATAAAGTATTTAATAATAATAATGAAATAAATGATGGTGATATATTATCAGGAATGAATTTAAAAATATATTATAATGATGAAGAAATATTTAATTATAATATTGTAAGTGATGTTATAGATTTATCTAAGTTAAATATAAAGAATAATAAATATATAATATCTAGTATATCTAAGGTTAGTGATTTAAAGAGTAAACTAAATAGTAAATACATTATTACAGTAACTGATAAAGATAATAATATATTAGCTGATAATGATTATTTAAAGACTAATTGTAAAATTAGTATTAAATTATTTAATACTAGTTATGAATATATAATTGTTATTATGGGGGATATTACAGGTAGTGGTAATATATTTATCGGTGATATTTCTAAGTTATATAGATATTATAAAGGATTAATTACTTTAGAAGAACCATATAAAATAGCAGGAGATGTAACTTATGATGGTGTAATTGAAATAAATGATATTGCTAAGTTATATCAATATTATAAGGGAATAATAAAAACATTAGAATAGAGAAATCTATTCTTTTTCTAGACAATATTATAAATAAATGATAAAATACATGTTATCAGGAGTGATATTATGAATAATCTTGAATTTAATAATGATGATAAAAATGAGTTAGATAAATTAGATAAAATAACTTTTTCTATTTTAGAAATTTATAAGAAATTATATGAATTAGAAATATGTGATATGAAAGATAGTGAAGAATATGACAAATGTTTAGGATATTTAATTACGATGAAAAATATTGAAAATGATTATTATAAAAAAAGTAAATTTACTTATAATAAGATTTGTAAATGGTATTATTATATTGATAAAAATATTGATATAAAAGATAATTATTTGGAAGTTTTATCTAGTTTAGATTATAAGAATATTGTTATATGTAGGATTAAGGAAAGACTTAAAAATATATTAAATACTATGAATTTAGGATATTATGATATAAGTTTTAATTTTATTAATAATTTATCAAAAAATAATATTTCTTTTGATAATATATTTAAATGTTTGAAAGGATGTAATAATTTAGATAAATATATACTAAATGAAGTAGATAGTAATTATTTATCTTATTTACAGGATGTTATTGATAATGATAATTATTCACATTTAAATAATAAATTAATTTATTCTAAATATATGTTATCTTTTGTTAAAGAAGATTTAGAAAATACTTTATTAAATAATAAATTTGATATAGTTGGTGATAATTATATTGGCTCTTTTATGTATTTAGATTTATATAATATATATGAAAAGAATGATATAAATATTATAAATATATTATCTATTTATTATGCTACAGGATTAATATATGATCTTTCTATAATTAAAGATAGTGATTATTATAGTGATATTAATTTTGAAACTTCTTCGTTAATATATCAAATGTTTATTAAATCGTTATTGTTATTTGTAGATAGTAATTCAATTAATTCAACAAAAGAAAATTTATTAAAATTATTTAATAATGATGAATATAATAGTAAATATAGTGATAATAGAATAAGTAGACAATTAGTTATTAATTGTATTAATGATAGTGTTATAGATAAGAATAAAAAATATATTTTAAGATTTAAAAAAGAAAATGAATAAAAAAATGTATAGTTTATGTAAAGAGTATTGTAATTTATTTGAAATTATTATATCCTTAAAGTAGGGAGTGTGATACAATGATATATCCATCAATTGATAAAATACTTAATATCGTAGATTCAAAATATGCATTAGTTTATATTGTTTCTTCAAGGAGTAAACAAATGACTAAAACCAATTATTTTCAAAAACCATTAAGTGAATATAAATGTAAAAAGAATATTGGTAGAGCTCTTGAAGAAGTATATGATAATTTAATACATATTGAAAAGCATTAGAAAACTCTATAATGATTTTACTTGATCATTATAGAGTCTTTTTATTTTTACATCATAAGTTAATAAACTAGATAGAGTATTAATATCACTATATAGTAGTCTATATGTAATTTTATATTTATTATTTGGTTCTGGTCTTATTATTGTATGTATAATATTGTTAGTTAAATTATTATTTACAACATATGTGTTGTTATTTTCTATATCTTCTTTATCTAATATTTCACTAATTGTAACTAAATAATTATTTTTATATTCCATATTTTCTTGAATAGACAAATCTATATTATCTACTGAATAATTATCAAGGATGTTATCAATAATAGTATAGTTAGTTGTATCAGTAGGTATAGTGGTATTTAATAATTTTGTTAAATATTCTACATTTATATTAATTCTACTACCGAAATTTATAGTAACAGATTTATTATCTTTTATTTTTTTAAATTTATAACCTGTTTTACTATTTTTAATTGTACTTAATAAACTTAATACTATGTCCTTATTACTTTCGTTATAAAATATTTCTAGTTCATTATATCCAGTACCTTTTGCAGGTATATTACTACTATTTAGTTTGTTTACTAATAATTGTAATTCATAATTTGTACAACTTTCCATATTATTCCTCCTTTTTTAAAGCCTACATATCATAACACGTTTTTATTGTTTTGTCAAACATATGTTGTATTTGAGCGTTTTCATTCCTTATTATATAACATTATATGCAATAAATTTGTCGAAATATGTTTATTATTTATTAAAAGATGATATAATTATTGTAGGTGAATTGTATGGGATTTTTAATTAATATTTTTATATGGATGATTAAAATTATGTTTTATTGTATATTATTTGTTTTATATTTAATGTATTATATTTGTTATTTAGTAGTTAGTTTAATTATTAGTATGATAACAGGTAAGAAGGTAGGTGCTCCGAAGAAGTTTAATGTTAATTTTAATAATAATAAAAAAACATCTTGGAAAGAAGATGAATTTGAGAAAGAAGCAAATATTTTAGGATTATCTAAGGAAGATAAAAGAATTGCTAAGGAAGAGGGAATGAATCCTTCGGATTATATTGAAGCAGAAGAAAATGATGATGATGAATTAGATGAAGATAGATAAAAAATAAAAAGTCTTGAAATACAAGACTTTAATTTCAACTGGTCGGGAAGACAGGATTTGAACCTGCAACCCCTTGGTCCCAAACCAAATGCTCTGCCAAGTTGAGCCACTTCCCGATCTGGTGGAGAATGAGGGACTCGAACCCTTGACCCTCTGCGTGCAAGGCAGATGCTCTAGCCAACTGAGCTAATTCCCCACGGACAAGTTAAATTATATCAGTTAATAATTTAATTGTCAATACAAATAATAAAAAAAATATAAAAAATGTTAAATTACTATATATTTTAATAAAATTATGCTATAATTAGTACATGTTTATGAAAGAAGGCGTATTATGGATATAAAAAATAAAAATATTACTAGTAGAGATATTGATTTTGCTAAATGGTATACTGATGTTGTTATGGCTGCTAGATTAGCTAATTATTCTGCAGTAAAAGGTTGTTTAGTAATTGAACCTAATGGATATGCAATATGGGAGAAAATGCAAGAAGTGTTAGACACAAAATTTAAAGAAACAGGACATAAAAATGTATATATGCCATTACTTATTCCTGAAAACTTAATGAAAAAAGAAGGAGAATTAATTAATGGATTTGCTCCAGAAGTTGCATGGGTTACTAATGGTGGTCAAAAAACTTTAGAAGAAAGGCTTTGTATTAGACCAACTTCAGAAACATTATTTTCAGATTATTATTCAAAGGTAGTTAATAGTTATAGAGATTTACCAATGAAGTATAATCAATGGTGTAATGTAATGAGATGGGAAAAAGAAACTAGACCATTTTTAAGAAGTAGAGAATTTTTATGGCAAGAGGGGCATACTATTCATGAAACTAGGGAAGAAGCAGAAGAAGAAACTTTAAGAATGCTTAATGTTTATAATGATTTCTTTCATGATTATTTAGCTATACCATCATTAATTGGTAAAAAGACTGATAAGGAAAAATTTGCTGGTGCAGAATATACTTATACTGTTGAGGCTTTAATGTATAATGGTGTATGTTTACAATCTGCGACAAGTCATTATTTTGGTCAAAAGTTTTCTAAAGCTTATGATATTAAATTTTCTAATAGAGAAAATAAATTAGATTATGTATATCAAACTTCATGGGGAAGTACTACTAGAATGATTGGGGCTTTAATAATGGTTCATTCGGATGATTATGGATTAGTATTGCCTCCGAAAATTGCACCAAGACAAGTAGTTATAGTTCCTGTTAAGGATGATGTTAATGTTAATACTTTAGCGGAAGATTTATGTAATAAGTTAAATGATAATAATATTGCTACTTATGTTGATTATTCAAATAAGAGTGCAGGATTTAAATTTGCAGAAGCTGAAGTTAATGGTATTCCTATTAGAATTGAAATAGGTCCAAGAGATTTAAGTGATGGATTTATTACTTTGGTAAGAAGAGATACAAGAGAAAAGACTAATGTATTTATTAATGATGATGTTGTAAGTAATGTTAAAACTTTATTAAATGATATTCAAAATAATTTATATAATAGAGCATTAGAAAGAAGAAATGAAATGACTTATGCTGCTAAGTCTATGGATGAAATGAAAGAGATAATTAGTAATCATCCTGGATTTGTTAAAGCAATGTGGTGTGGAAATAAAGAATGTGAAGATAAAATAAAAGAAATTAAGGGTACTAAATCTAGATGTATACCTTTTGAACAAGAACATATTTCTGATAAATGTGTTTGTTGTGGTAAGGATGCTAAAGAAATGGTTATTTGGGGTATACAATATTAGTCCTTTACAAAAATAAAAATATTTGCTATAATATAGCACGAGGAAGGAAGATATAAATGGAAATTGCATTACTAATAGTATCAATTTTATTAATAGCAATCGTATTATTGCAAAGTGGTAAAGCTGAAGCTGCTTCACAAGTAATTCAAGGTGGTAACTCAGATTTGTTTTCTAATAGAAAAGAAAGAGGAGTAGAATTATTTATAAGTAGATTAACATTTGCATTAGGATTAATATTCTTTGTATTATGCATGGCTATATCAATTTGGGGGTAATACCTCCTTTTTATTTAGGTGTGGGGGTTATAAAATGGAAGAATTATATAAAACAAAAGAACTAATAGAAAATTATATTAAATATCATAATGCTTTTAGTAATAGGGTATATTCTTATACTAATGAAAATATTAAGAGTTATTTAAATAATTTTGATTTTAATGATAAGAATAGTGCTCTTAGTGTGTTATCAAGTGGAGATCAAGTATTTAATTTAATACATAATGGTATAACAAATATAGATGCTTTTGATAGTAATTATTTGACTGAGTTTTATTCACTTGGTATAAAAAAAGCAATGATATTAAAATATGATTATAAAGATTTTTTACATAAATATTTAGATTTATTATTAGGGTATTATTCAATATATAAAGAAAGTATATTTATAGAGAAATTATTACCATATATGGATAATAAATATGCTATGTTTTGGAATGATTTAGTTAAATTTAATTATGATTTACAAAGTAATAATTCTGATAAGAGATTATTAATTAGTGATATAGTTACTAAAAGATTTATTATGAAAGATAGAATAAAATTATATAATAATTATTTATTTAGTAATGAAGATTATGAAATATTAAAAGATAATTTATTAAATAGTAAGATTAATTTTTCTTGTCTAGACATATTAGATATAAGTAATAAATTTAATAATAAATATGATTTTATATTATTATCTAATATTTTTGATTATTTAGATTCTAGATTTAAATTTGGATGGAATTATTCTTGTTTAAAGGAAGAAATTAATAAGATGAATCCTATATTAAATAATGATGGTGTTATATTAATTCATTATTTATTCAAATGTATTATGGAAGATAATAAGGTTAAGGGTACATTAATAGCAGGATCAAATGTTAAATATAATGATTTAACTAATGAAGAGTTATGTTATTTTGATTTTTTTGATAATAAAAATTATTCAGATAATATGAAAGATGCTATGATTTATGTAAGAAAAAAGTAGAAAGGATGTGAAAGTTATGTTTGTTGATGAGGTAGTACTTAATTTAGAAGCAGGTCGTGGTGGAGATGGTTGTATGGCTTTTCACCGCGAAAAATTTGTTGCTATGGGAGGACCATTCGGAGGAAATGGTGGTAAAGGTGGCGACATAATATTTACTGTTAATGAAGGACTTAGAACTTTAATTGATTTAAAATATAAAAAAGTATTTAAAGGAAATCCTGGATTAAATGGTGAAGGTAAAAATAAAAATGGTAAGGCTGCAGAAGATACTATAATAAGTGTGCCATTAGGCACTACAATAAAGGATAATAATACTGGTGTTGTTATTGCAGATTTAACTAAAAAAGATGACAAAGTAATTGTATGTTATGGTGGTAGAGGCGGTAGAGGTAATGTTAGTTTAGCTACTAGAAGTAATCCTTGTCCATCTTATGCTGAGCGTGGCGAACCTGGTGAAGTTAGACAAATTAAAGTTGAACTTAGAATGCTTGCAGATGTTGGTTTAGTGGGGCTTCCTAGTGTTGGTAAAAGTACAATACTTTCAATGATTAGTAATGCTAATCCTAAAATTGCTTCATATCATTTTACAACTTTATCTCCAAATTTAGGAGTTGTTAAAACTAAGACTGGATATAGTTATACTGTAGCAGATTTACCTGGTTTAATCGAAGGAGCAAGTAATGGTGTAGGACTTGGACATAAGTTTTTAAAACATATTGAAAGAACTAAAATTATTGCTCATGTTATTGATATGTCTGGTAGTGAAGGCAGGGATCCTTATGAAGATTATTTAGTTATAAGAAATGAATTAAAAGAATTTAGTGATAAATTAATGAATAAGGAAGAAATTATTATTGCTAATAAAATGGATATTGAAGGATCAAAAGAAAATCTTGAAGTATTTAAAACAAAGGTAGATAAAAAAATATTTGAAATATCTGCAACAAATAATATTGGATTAGATAAGGTTATTGATGAATTAGAAACTCTAGTTAAAAATACTAAGGAAGAAGATTTATATGATAAAGACAGTATAGAAAGTCATGTATTATATAAATTTAAGTATGAAAAGCCATATACAATTATTAAAGAAAATAATACTTATATAATTAAAGGTGATATTGTAGAAAAGATGTTTAAGATGACTAACTTTAATACTGAAGAAGCAATAAGTAGATTTAGTAAGAAGTTAAGAAACTTAGGAATTGATGATGAATTAGAAAAAATGGGAGTACAGGAAGGGGATATTATTAGAATACTTGATTATGAATTTGAGTATACTAAATAGTATTCTTTTTTCCTTTTAAATATTGATTTAGTAAATGATATATAGTATAATTATGTAAAAGGGAAGTGAGAAAATGTTAAATTTTATTAACAAACATAAGGGGTTATCAATTGTATGTGGTCTTGCTTTAATATTATTTATTATTGTATTTATAATATTAATAAGTTTATTTATTACTACTGGTAAGGGTACATATGGAGATAGATTAGACGGAATAGAAGATGTTAAGTTATCAGATTCATTTTTAAATGAAGTTAAAACCTCTTTAGAGGAAAATGATAATATAGAAAGTGCTAACGTTAGACTTCAAGGTAAGATTGTTTATATTGGATTTCAAGCTAAAAGTGGTGTTAATACTGATGCGGTTAAAAGTATTAGTGATGAAGTATTAGAGAAATTTAGTGAAGATGAATTGAAATTTTATGACTTTAGTTTTATAGTTAAATGGGTTAATGAAACAGATGATGGTGAAAAAACTACAGCGATTGAAGGGTATAAACATCATAATAAAACTGTTATATCATGGACAAAGGGATAGTGTGAAAGTATGAAAAAGAAAACTAATAAAATAATAATATTATCAATAACTGCGGTTATATTTGTAGTAGCATTACTTATATTTATACTAAATTATAGTAAAGATGATGCTAGTTTATCATTATTAGAAAAGAAGTGGATTAATGATAATCAAAGTAATGTAGTAGATGTTAGTGTATATAATGATGTATCTATTTTTGGTAGTAGTGGTAATGGTGTAATATTTGATTATTTAAGTAAATTTACTGAGGAATATGGTGTTAATTTTAATAAGGTATCTTATTTATCTAATTCAAATAATTATAAGAATGTTGCTTTTAAAATATTAAAAAGTGATGAAAAAATTAGTGATAATGATATTTTGATATATGAAGATAAATATGTAATTGTATCAAAAGATAAAACTAAATATGATAAGATATCTGATATTAGTAATATATCTTTGGGAGTACTATCTAATGATATTTCTCTAGCTAGTTATTATTTATCTAGTATTAAAGGGATATCTTATAAAACATATAATGATATTGATTCAATGTTACTTGGATTAAAAAATGAAGAAATTACTCACTTGCTTGTGCCAATGAATCAATATTTAGAACAAATTGTTGAAAATGAATTAAATATAATATGTCATGTAAGTGATATTAATAAAAAGTATGTTTTATCTATTAAAGATAATAGTACATTATTAAATATAATGAAAAAATATACAATGAAATATAAGAATGAATATTTTGATGATGTATATAAAGAAAATTTTATTAATTTATTTTTTAAGGCTAAGAATATTAGTGATGAAGAAAAGATGAGTTATAATGCTAATTCTTATGTTTTTGGTTATGTTACATATACTCCATATGAAAAGAAGGAAAATGAAGAATTTGTGGGAACTTTATCTAATTATTTAAGTGGTTTTGAAGATTTATTTGATGTAGATTTTAAAACTATTAGATATGATAATATTAATGATTTAAAGAATGCTTTATCAAGTGGAGAAATTGATTTAGTATTTGGTAATTTTAGTACTAATAATACTAATGTTGATAGATATTATACTGTTAGTCCTTTTAAAGAAGAATATGTTATTTTATCTAAAGATACTACTTATTTAAGTACTATAAGAAGTTTAAAGGATAAGGAAGTATATACTGTTAGTAATAGTTATTTATTTGATTATTTAAGTAAGAATGGTATAGTACCTAAAGGATATGATAATACTGATGAGTTAATTAGAAATATTGATGGTAATAGTATTATAATACTTGATTTAGATACATATAATTATTATAAGAATCAAAAGTTATCTAGTTATAATATTATATATAATGATACGATTAATACTGATTATAGTTTTGTAATAAGAGATGTTAATAAAAACAGTACATTTATTAATTTATTTAGTTTTTATGTATCAATGATAAACTATAATGAGATTAAATATAGTTATAATATTAATGAAACTTATTTAAGTGGTAATATTACTAATATATTAAAATATGTTGGTATAGCACTTGGAATATTACTTATTTTAACATTAATAATACTTGGCATTAAGAGTAAAAGAAATAAAGAAAAAACAATTAAAAAAGAAGAAAAAATGAAATTTATTGATGTTATGACTTCTTTGAAAAATAGAAATTACTTGAATTATAATATGGAAAAATGGGATAGTAATGTTATATATCCTCAATGTTTTGTGGTAATAGATTTAAATAATATTAAAGATATTAATGATAGTCATGGACATGAAGAGGGAGACAATGTTATTAAGAAAGCTGCAAGTATTTTGATAATTAATCAATTAGAAAATACTGATATTATGCGTACTGATGGTAATGAATTCTTAGTATATATGGTTGGATATTCTGAAAAGGATGTAGTAAGTTATACTAGAAAAATATATAAGGAATTAAAGGAATTACCTTACGGATATGGTGCAAGTATTGGATATAGTATGATATTAGATGATATTAAAACTGTTGATGATGCAATTAATGAAGCAACTTTAGAAATGAGAAAGAATAAGGAAAAAGAAAAGGAAAACTAATGAAGAGGCAACTAAAGAAAATAGTAAATATTTTTAGTAGAGCAGAACTTGGAATATTGCCAGCATCCTTAGCGTATTACTTGTTTTTGGCAATTATTCCTATTCTTACTATAATTGTATTAATTGCATCTTCCTTTAATATTTCTTTAGATAGATTTGCAGTTATTATAAATGATATGTTACCTCAAAAAGTAGCGGAATTTATATTAGAAATAATTAATGGTCGTGGTTTTGATACTAATGTAGGAATGTTTAACTTAATTGCATTTATTGTATCTACGAATGGTACATATGCTATTATAAAGTCTGCGAACAATTTATATAATGTAAAAAATAGTGATATAGTAAAAGATAGAATTAAATCTGTTATTATATTAATAGATATATTATTACTATTTATATTTATGATGTTAGTACCAATATTTGGTGAAAAAATTCTATTATTTATTAAATCTACGGAAGTATTTTCTGGTATAACTGATGAATTAATATTTGTAATTAATATAATTAAATGGCCATTAACATTCTTTATTATATTAATTAATATAAAACTTATATATACGATATCTCCGAGTAAACAAATTTCTAGTAGAAATACTACTATGGGGGCATTAATTACTACTATATCATGGATGTTATTTTCAGTAATATTTGGATATTATATAGAGTATTTTGCAAGATATGATATTTTATATGGTAATTTATCTAGTATTATAATACTTCTTATTTGGTTATATTCAATGAGTTTTATGTTTGTACTGGGTATGATAATTAATACAACTTTTTATAAAGAAAATAATGAATAAATATATCTTAGTTTTAAGGTATATTTTTTTATTGTAGATAATATTATTAATTAGAAAAGAGGAATATATATGATTAAGAAGAAAAATTTATGGTTTTTAACATTGTTTAGTTTAATATTAGTACTTAGTATTTATTATATTACTATGCCAAATGAATTACTAATTACTAATAATGATAGTATAATAAAAAATAGTGATGTTAATAAGAATGAGGATAATGATAAGAAAGTTGATATTATGGAAAGTGATATAATATCTGCGTTAAAAGTAGAAGATAATAATAATGTATTAAATAATATTAATAGTTTAAAGGAAAAGCTTACTAGTAAAGATATAAGTACTGAAGAAAAGAATTTAGTTTTTGAAGAATTAAAATCTATTAATAAAAATTCTTCCTTAGAAGAAACAATAGAAAGTAAGATTAAAGCAACTTATAATTATGATAATTTTGTTAAAATAAATAGTGATCAAATAAGAGTAGTAGTAGGTGCAAAAGAACATAATGTGGAGTTAGCAAACAATATAATGAGATTAGTACAAGGGGAATTTGATAAAAAAATGTATATTTCTGTTGAATTTCAAGCATAAATAGGTTAAAATACTGTGTCTTTTAGTTAAATACTTCATACAATATTATGAGATAAGTTAACTCCACCCTATAAGAAAAGTGAGGTATGTATGAATAAAAGTATATTAACTAAAAGAGAAAAAGAAGTATTTACATTACTTATTGCTAATAAAACTACCAAAGAAATTGCTGAACAATTGAATATAAGTGAAAAGACAGTAAGGAATCATATATCTAATGCAATGCAAAAACTATCTGTGAAGGGTCGTGCTCAAGCAGTAGTGGAACTACTTAGGTTAAATGAAATAACTTTATAAGCCAGTTAATGGCTTTTTTTCATAAATATAAATTAAAAGAATATATTTTACTAGGGTGAATTATATGTTAAAGAAATTTAGTATTAGAAAAATAATTGTGGCTTCACTTGCACTTATTATGTTAGTTATTTTATATTTAATACCTGGGAATGAAGAAAAGGAATTAGAATTGAAACATGATAATATTGAATATGTATATCCAAATAATTTAGCGGTTATTTATTTACTTGATAGTAATGATTATGTTGCTAGAACATTAATTACTAGTTGTAATTGTAGTGAAGTAGATAAAGCAATGGATTTACTAGAAGGATTAACAATTGATGGAAAAAAAAGTAATATTATACCAAATGGATTTAGAAGTATTATACCAAGTGGAACAAGTGTAAAAAATATTGAATTAGATAAAGGTGTACTTACAATTGATTTTTCTAAGGAATTATTAGAAATAAATGGTGATTATGAAGAAAAAATGATTGAGTCAATTATTTATACTTTAACTAATATTGATGGTATAGATAAAGTTATAATTAAAGTAGAAGGTAATGTTTTAGATAGATTACCTCATAGTAAAAAAATACTTCCTACAATGTTAGATAGAGATTATGGAATAAATAAAAATTATGAATTAGTAAGTATGAGTAATATAGATTCATATACTACTTATTATGTAAATAGTTATAATGATAATTATTATTATGTACCTGTAACTAAATATATAAATAATACTAATCAAGATAAAATAAAGGTAATAATAGAACAATTATCTACCTCGCCAGTATATGAAAGTAATTTAATGAGTTTTTTAAATGTTAATGCTAAATTATTAAATTATGAATTAAAGGATGAAGTATTAAAGTTAAATTTTAATAATATGTTATTAAATGATTTAACTACAAATAATGTTTTAGAAGAGGTAATTTATACAATAGGATTATCTATTGGAGATAATTTTCCTGTAAAAGATGTTATTTTTATGGTAAATAATGAAGAAATTTATAATTTTTCACTAAAAAGTATTGAATAATTTTAAAAAGTGGTGTATAATCAGTGTATCTGTTTGAGATTGCTGTCCTCATAGCTCAGCTGGATAGAGCACTCGCCTTCTAAGCGAGCGGTCGAAGGTTCGAATCCTTCTGGGGACGCCACTTGTAATGTAACCCTTGTTTTATAAGGGTTTTTATTTTTGACTTTTTTTAAAATTTAATATTTAGTTGATATTGCTTTTATTATAATATATAATATTAGTGTAGGAGGTAATATGAAAGAACATAGACATTTAGGAGTATATGGATTAATTGTTAAAGATAATAAGATTTTATTAATTAAAAAAGTATCTGGTCCATATGATGGATTATTAGATTTACCAGGAGGTAGTTTAGAGTTTGGAGAACGTCCAATAGAAACATTAAAAAGAGAATTAGAGGAAGAAACAGGAATAATAGTAAAGAAATGTGAATTATTTGATACTGATTCAGTAGTAGCAACTTGGTTACGTGAAGATGGTATGTATAAATGTCATCATGTAGGAATATTTTATAGTGTAAATAGTTATTCAAATGAAATTATGAAAAATATTAATATTGATGAAGTTAATGATGACTCTTTAGGAGCAGATTTCTATGATATAAATAAATTAACTGTTAATGATTTATCATTAATTGCGTTATTAGAATTAAAGAAATTAGGTTATGATATAAAAGAATAATATTTATATACTTAAAGTTATATTGATAATTTTAAGTGTTTTTTATTTTTACTACCTATAAAAGTATTAAAAAAACTTTTTAAATATAATATTTTAAATAAAAATAAAGTTGTTAAAAATAATATTAAAATTATATTGACATATTTGATTTTGTTTTGTATATTTATATTACTTTTGATATATATGAAAATCTAAATGTAAGTGTAAAATATATTGAAAATTATAAGGAATTATATTATAATGAAGATGGTAGAAAATAAACAATATAGTTTACTTTCTTTTCTACGAGAACTTATGTAAAAACATATTATATATTATTGAAACTATATAAAGATTAGAACAAGAAAGAAAATCAAATGAGATAATAAAAAAGATAGAAAAAATTAAATAAAGACTAATGTTTATTTAACAAGGAGGTATTTATGGAAGATAGAATTATGTCACCAGATAAATTTGCAGATGATGAAAATATTAGACCAGAAACGCTTGATGACTATATAGGTCAAAGCGAGGTAAAAGAGAATATTAAAGTATTTATTAAGTCTGCTTTAATGAGGAATGAACCATTAGATCATGTGCTTTTATATGGTCCACCAGGACTTGGTAAAACAACATTAGCATATATTATTGCAAACGAAATGGGTACAAATATAAAAACTGCATCTGGTCCAGCAATTGAAAAATCAGGAGATTTAGTTGCAATACTTTCTACATTAGAACCAAATGATGTTTTATTTATTGATGAGATACATAGAATACCTAGATTTATTGAGGAAATATTATATTCAGCGATGGAAGACTTTAAATTAGATATAGTTATTGGTGGAGAAGGAAGTAATCGTAGTGTTACTATTAATTTACCTAAATTTACTTTAGTGGGTGCTACTACTAGAGCAGGTGATTTATCTAGTCCTCTTAGAGATAGATTTGGTATTATATCAAGATTGAATTATTATACTGAAGATGAACTATTTGATATTGTAAAAAGAACAAGTAGAGTATTAAATATTGATATTGATGATGAAGCAGCGTATGAACTTGCTAGAAGAAGTAGAGGTACACCAAGAATTTGTAATAGATTATTTAAAAGAGTAAGAGATTTTGCTTTAGTTGAAGGTGAAGGTCATATAAGTAAAGATATTGTAGAGTTAGCACTTGATAGATTAAAAGTAGATAAAGTAGGACTTGATGAAACAGACTATAATTTACTTAAGGCAATTATTGAAAAATTTAATGGAGGACCGGTAGGTATTGAAGCAATAGCAAGTTCTATTGGAGAAGAAGCTGGTACAATCGAAGATGTTTATGAACCTTATTTATTACAACAAGGATATTTAAAAAGAACTACTCGTGGTAGAATAGTAACAGAAAAAGCATATAAACATTTTGGTATTAAGCAAGGTGGTTTATTTTAAGATAAGTAATAATTTTACTTATTTTTTTGTAAACATTTTTTTAATTTATAGACAATTAATCTTATTTGTTATATAATTTTTATAAGGGTGATTACAATGAATAAAACATTTTTACCAGTGATATTAGGAACAGATGCTAATTGTTATGGAATTGCAAGATCATTTCATGAAGAATATAATATTAAATCTTTGGCAGTAGGAACATTTGCTCTTAGAGAAACTAGGAATAGTAAAATAGTAGATGTTAAAATATATGAAAATTTATATCAAGATTTTGTCAAAATAATGACTGATATTTATGAAGAGAATAAAGATAAATATGATAAATTAATATTACTTTCATGTGCAGAATGGTATACAGATTTGATATTAGATAATAGAGAAAAATTATCAAAAATGTATATATTACCATTTATGGATAAGAAGTTAAAACCAATGATTGAAGATAAAGAATCTTTTTATAAAATATGTGATAAATATAAATTAGATTATCCTGAGACTACAATAATTACTAAATCTAATTATAAAAGTATAGATATTCCTAAATATAATTATTATGCTTTAAAGCCATCTTCTTCGACAGAATATTCTAAGGTTATTTTTGTAGGTAAAGAAAAAAGCTATAAATTAAATAGTGTTAAAGAAGTAAGAGATATATCTAAATTAATATTTAAGTCAGGATATAATGGTAATATTATAGTACAGGATTATATACCTGGATCAGATGATTCAATGTATGTACTTAATTGTTATTCAAATCATTTAGGAAAAGTAAAAATGATGTGTTTAGGTAGATGTATTATGGAAGAACATACTCCATATGGTGTAGGTAATTATAAGGCTATTATTAGTACATATAATGATGAAATTTATAAAAAAGTAAAAGAATTTTTGGAAGATATTAATTATGTAGGTTATTCTAATTTTGATATAAAATATGATTATAGGGATAAAAAATATAAATTCTTTGAAATGAATTTAAGACAAGGTAGAAGTAGTTTCTTTGTAACTGCATGTGGTTGTAATTTAGCTAAGTATTTAGTTGAAGACTATATATATAATTTAGATAATGAAACAGTATATAATAAAAATAAACATTTATGGTTAGTTACTCCGAAAGGTTTATTAAAGAAATATTTACCTAGTAGTTTATATAAAGAAGTTAGAGAATTAATTAAAGAAAAGAAATATACTTATACTTTAAAATATAATAAAGATAATAGTATTAAAAGAATAATATGGAACAATATTATATATGGAAAAGATTATAAAGTAGTTAAGAAATATCCTCCAGTATATGATAAAAAAGAAGAAAGTAATAATAGTGAATATCAATTAGGTGTTTTAGGAGGCTTAGGACCAAAAGCAAGTAGTTATTTTTATGAATTATTAACAGATAATACTAATGCTTTAATAGACCAAGAACATATAAATACAATTATTTTAAGTCATGCTTCAATTCCTGATAGAACTAGTTATATATTAGATAATACAAAAGAGAACCCTTATCCTAAATTGATTAATGATGTTAAATTATTAGAATTATTAGGAGTAAAAATGATAGTAATACCTTGCAATACTTGTTGCTATTTTCATGATAAATTACAAAGTGAAACTAGTATTACTATAAGAAATATGGTTAGGGATACTGTAGAATATATAAAAAATAAGAAGTATAAAAAAGTATGTATTATGGCTACACTTGGTACAATAGAATCTAAATTATATCAAAATGAGTTAGATAAATATAATATAGAATATGTAATTGCAGATACTACTAAAACAATGGATATAATATATAATTATGTTAAAGCAAATAAAAAAGTAGATAAAAAACAATTTGATAATATTATCAGTGATGTAAAAGCAGATGCTTATATTTTAGGATGTACTGAATTATCTGTTTTAAAAAAAGAATTAAAATTAGAAGATAAATTTATAGATCCTTTAGAAGTCGAAGTATCAATAGTATTAAAATACTTTAATAAAGAAAGGAAATAATATGTGTGGATTTGTAGGATATGTAAATAAAGAAAAAGACAAAACTAAAACAATTAAATTAATGAATGACATGATAATACATCGTGGACCAGACTCTGAAGGATATTATACTGATAGTGATATTGCTTTAGGATTTCGTAGATTATCTATTATAGATTTAAAGGGTGGAGATCAGCCTATCTATAACGAAGATAAAAGTATGGTAATTGTATTTAATGGTGAAATATATAATTATAGGGAATTAAAAGAAGATTTAATAAAAAAAGGTCATAAATTTACTACTAAAAGTGATACTGAAGTAATATTACATGGATATGAAGAATATAATACTGAGTTATTTCCTAAATTAAGGGGTATGTTTAGTTTTATAATATATAATAAAAAAACAAAAGAAGTAGTGGGTGCAAGAGATTATTTTGGTATTAAACCAATGTATTATTATATTGATAAAGATAATTTTATGTTTGGTTCAGAAATAAAGAGTTTCTTACCTAATAAGAATTTTAAGAAAGAAGTAAATACTAAGAATTTAAAAATGTATTTAATATTTCAATATAGTATAGGTAGTGATACATTCTTTAAAAATACTTATAAATTATTACCAGGATATTATTTTAAATATAGGGATGGTAAAATAGAAATAGAAAAATATTATGATATTTTATATGATAAGCGAGAAGATAGTTATGATAAAATGAAAGATACTTTGGAAGAAGTAATTGCAGAATCTGTTAAATATCATAAAATAAGTGATGTTGAAGTAGGTAGTTATTTATCTGGGGGAGTAGATTCTTCTTATGTTGTAAGTATTGCTAAACCTGATAAAAGTTTTACTGTAGGATTTAATAATAAAGGATTTGATGAAACAGTATATGCTAAAGAATTATCTGATATGTTAGGTATTAAAAATTATAGTACTCATATTGGTAGTGATGAATTTTTTGATATTCTTCCTGAAATAGAATATCATACTGATGAACCACATGCTAATTTATCTACTGTACCATTATATTTCTTATCTAAAGAGGCGAGTAAACAGGTCAAAGTAGTTTTATCTGGCGAAGGTGCAGATGAAATGTTCGGGGGATATAATGAGTATATTGAACCTGGTATTGCTAAAGCTTATTTATGCTTACCAAGTTTTATAAGAAAATTTAATGCTAGTGTTGCAAACAAATTACCTTATTTTAAGGGTAAACATTTTATAAATAAATATTCTAAAGAATTTTGTGAAAGATATATAGGTCATGCCTTTGTAATGGATGAAGATGAAGCAAATGAAATATTAAATGATAAATTAAAAGATAATACTAAAATTAAAGATTATATTTATCCATATTATGAAAAGGTAAAAGATATGGATGATGTTACTAAGAAAATGTATATTGATATGAATTTCTGGTTACCTAATGATATACTACTTAAAGCAGATAAAATGTCTATGGCTAATTCATTAGAGTTAAGAGTACCTTTCTTAGATAAAGAAGTATTTGAGTATGCTAGAAAAATACCTACTAAATATTTAATTAAAGGAAAACTTACTAAATATATATTTAGAGATTTAGCTAATAAAAATATACCTAACGATTGGGCTAAGAGAAGAAAACTTGGATTTCCTGTACCATTTTCAATATGGATTAGAGAAGATAAGTATTATAATATGGTTAAGAGTATGTTTAATGAAAACTTTGTTAGTAAATTTTTTGATAAAGAAGTTATTAATAAATTACTTGAAGACCACTATAATAATAAAATGAATAATGGTAGAAAAATATATAATATATATATATTCTTAATATGGTATAAAAAATATTTTGTTGAATTAAAATAATTAGAGTAATCTAGTTATTTTTTCCTTTCCATAACTTAAAAAAGTTATTCCAAGGTTTTAAATGCCTAAAATATTAGTCATTTAAAAGAAATATT